>WRIY01000029.1 GCA_009782515.1 Eubacteriaceae bacterium | reverse complement strand
TATATACCGCATTATTGGCAAATGGCTGAAGCCCTCAATGTCTGCAAGAATCCGCCTCTGCATATATTCTGCAATAGCGCCTTCTGATGGCCTCTTCCTGCTTGGCGTGCGCATCCAGCGAAGACTCTTCAGATTGTAAGCCGGAAGCCGAATGCATTTGGCATGCCTTCATGCGCAATATTATGGCGATAAATGCGGTTTGGCCGTTCATAATTCATAGTTATGCGCATAGAAGTTGATTATTGGCGTTTGCTGTTGCATAATATTATTAAAAATGCAGTTGGTTTGCAAAAATAGTCTGCATTAATAAATATATATCGAAGTTTATACCAATTTAATTTTTTTACTTATAAAGTACGATTATCATTAAGGAATCTGGTATGATAAGTATAACTGGATTTAAGTATTTTGGAGCATAGCGAAAGGAGATTGCGTTGCGAAATTATAAGTGCCCGATTTGCGGGTATATTTATAGCGAAGCCGACGGCATTATAGACATTGGCATAATGCCGGAGACGAAATGGGATGATGTTTCTGATGGCTTTTTATGCCCTGTATGCAAAGCGCCGAAGGCTTTGTTTGCACAGGTTGTTAATGAGGAAAGCATAGCAGCGCCATTCGATATAAATATAAATACTGGTGCCGGCTTATTAGAGGGCAGCACAGAATTGACAAACGGCCAGATCTCTGCGATATGCTCAAGCTTGGCTAAAGCATGCGAAAAACAGCGCCTGTATGAAGAAATGGAAGCCTTCGCTGAAATAGCAGGCTTCTATTTTCAGGCTCAAGCGCCGCCCAAAGAGGCCCACACCCTTCAAGCCGCCAGGCGGATGCTTGAGGATGAACTATCAGATATTATGCCTGCAGCTTTTGCTGCAGCAAAAGCTGAAGGCGACAGAGGCGCGCTGCGCGCTCTTGTATGGAGCGAAAAAGCCACATTGATTCTTGAGGCGCTGCTTGCCCGCTACATAAATGAAGGCGAGAGCATTCTTGAGAATGAAAAGATATATGTTTGCGATATCTGCGGATTCATTTATATAGGAGAATCCGCTCCTGATATTTGCCCTGTATGCAAGGTGCCAAGCACGAAAATAATTGAGGTGGAAAGGAGGCAGTGAGATGCCGGCATACAGAAATGTTTCGCTTTGCACAAAAGACTGCATGTGCCTGTATGTTTGCCCAAGCGGGGCAACGGATACAGAGAACAGCATAATCGATCAATCCAAGTGCATTGAATGCATGGCTTGTGTAAATGCATGCCCTTCAAGAGCAATTTCAATGGTTCCCGATACATACCCGCCACCGCAGCCCAAAGCAAAATCTGTAGTGGCTGCCCAAAGAGCGCTTGGAAAAAGCAAAGTTGAGCAGGAAAGCGCTGCAACCGCTGCTGCTGTATCCACACAAAGCGCGACAGCAAGACAGATATTTGAAGCTGTCGCAAAATCAAACCGCCGAATGGCGGAAGACATCCTTCGAGAGTCGGGCTTCTTGCTCCCGCAGAGCGATGAAGTGCGAAGCTTGCTTGAAAATATGGCTGAAATCAACGAGCCTGGTTTTCCAAAGGATGCTGTCAGTTTTTTGTTAAGAAGCTTAAAAAAAACAAGTAATGGAGACGAAACTGTTATGAAAAAGTTTGTATGCGTCGTTTGCGGCTATGTTCATGAAGGGGACAGCCCTCCCGACAGGTGCCCTACATGCGGCGCTCCTGCCGATAAGTTCAAAGAGCAAACCACAGATATGCAATGGGCTGCAGAGCATGTAGTTGGCATTGCAAAAGGCGTGCCTGAGGAAATAATCGAAGGCTTGCGCCAAAACTTTACAGGTGAATGCACTGAAGTAGGAATGTACTTAGCAATGGCTCGCATTGCCCACCGTGAGGGATATCCTGAAATTGGCTTGTATTGGGAAAAAGCTGCTTGGGAAGAAGCAGAACATGCAGCTATGTTTGCAGAGATGCTGGGCGAGGTTGTTTCGGAAAGCACCAAAGAAAACCTTGCTAAACGCGTCGAAGCTGAAAATGGCGCAACTGCTGGAAAGTTTGAGCTTGCGAAACATGCAAAGGAATTAAACTTAGATGCGATTCATGATGCAGTCCATGAAATGGCTAGAGACGAAGCTCGCCATGGAAAGGCATTTAAGGGGCTGTTGGAAAGGTATTTCGGCTAACCGGGAGAGTATAGTAGCCATAGAATTCGAAGATGCCATCATAATGCTTATCGATGATCCGGCCCGATCGCTTATAGAAGGCAAAAACGATGATGGCTGCGGTACTGCTGTTTAGCGCTTTATTAAAGATATTTGGATTTGAATAAATGGATTTATCCAGGCTCCCCTGCATTGCTTATGGCAATCGGCAAAGGGGAGCTTTTTTATTTGATGCAACTGGACAGCATAGGCTTGCCCAGGTACAGGGCGCTACTCAGCAGACTTGAAGTTGTATATGGGCATAATAACCATCATAATATCTACTGTATCGCCGATATTGCTTGTAATTTCATGCATAGGCTTATAAGCGAAAGGGGCTTCGTCAATAGTGCTTTTATTTACAGTGCTCGAATAAATCCCTGACATTGATTCCTGAAACTCTTTTAGCGTAAAAGACTGCTTGGCTTGCGATCTGCTCATTAGCCTGCCTGCGCCATGCGGGGCAGAATAATTCCAGTCGGGGTTGCCTTTGCCAATTGCTATGAGGCTTCCATCTCGCATATTCATTGGAATTATCACTTTTTCCCCTGCTTTTGCAGATATAGCGCCTTTTCTGAGTATCATCTCCTCAATATCAATGTAGTTGTGGATCGTGGTAAATTGCTCATCTATTTTCAGCTTCATTTCCCTGGCAATAACATCAATGATTGCCTCGCGGTTCAGGCTTGCATAGTGCTGGGCGATTTGCATGTCATGAATGTAGTCATCGAACAGGGCTCCCTCGCAATATGCAAGGCTCTTGTCGAATTTTTCCTCATTTGAGCCTGCATTTTCGCTTTGGGCTTCTCTTTGGCGGCCTTTCTGCTCGCCTGCTTCCTGTGAAGGCGCATATCCCTTTTTTTGCATGTCAAGGTATGCTTCGCGCTGATAGTGCTCAGCTACCTGTTTGCCAAGGTGGCGGCTGCCGGAATGCACCACAAGGTAAAGATCCCCATTCTCTGCCTGGTTCGCTTCTATAAAGTGGTTTCCGCCGCCAAGCGTTCCGATGCTCAGCTCAGCCCTGTTAAGGTTAACGCTCTTTTTGCATACCAGATCCTTGATGCCTGCTTCAGATGCAAAATCATGTGGAGCTTTCCTGGTTTTTGGCCCGGCTGGAACAAGCCGCTTGATAGTGTTGTCGAGCTTTTCAAGTTCAAGGAAGCCATTGCGCAGCTTGGCTGCCTGCATTCCGCAGCCAATATCAACTCCGACAAGGTTGGGGACGACTTTGTCGGCTATTGTCATTGTTGTGCCGATTGTGCAGCCAACGCCTGCATGCATGTCCGGCATAATCCTTATCTTTGAGCCTGCTGCAAATTTCTGGTTTAAAAGGTTGATTATCTGGGAAATAGCCGACTGTTCCGCGTTTGTTGCGAAAACTTTTGCTGTATTGTGCTTTCCTTGAAGCTCTAGCATACTGCCTCCAGTAATTTTTAGAATTCTATAATTATACCACAATAGTACGAAAGATGGGAGAAATGCATAGATATACAAAAAAACTCAATATGCATGCAACTTGCATGAGTATTTTGCTAATATTGTAGACCTAGCGTTTATTTTAGTGTAATCTATTATAGGCAAGTTGGCACTGTGGAAGCGCTTTTTTGCGTGCCATTGTATGCCAAATATTTATTTATAGAGGAGAAAAAAAATGAGAAAGATTTTTAGCGGTTTATTAGCAATGCTGCTAATGCTGTCCATTTGCAGCTGCACCGGCACCGGAGGCGGTGGAGGCGGCGGGAGCAGCAACACTGGATCTGAGAGCAAAGTCAGCGGGCCTCTCAACCTTATTGAAGAGGGCAAATTAAAGATTGGCATTGAAATAGACTATCCGCCAATGGAGTTTTTTGAAGATGACGGCTCAACTCCAACCGGCTTTGACGTAGACATGGCAAAGGCGCTTGCAGAAATACTGGGCCTTGAGCCGGAGTTTTTTGACACATCATTTGATGGAATATTCCAGGGCCTTGACACCTACAAGTATGACATTGTTATATCATGCGTTACTATAACTGCTGACAGGGCCAGGGAAATGGAATTCACAAGAGCTTACGTTAACAACTGGCAGGCTCTGGCAGTTAAGGCTGGAACGCCCCACATAACAGGGATTGATGAAATGGAGGGGCTGAATATTGCTGTTCAGGCCTCAACGACATCAGAGATATTCATCGATGAGCTTATAAGCACAGGGCGTGTATCATGCACAGTCCACCCTTATGAAAAAGTTACCCAAGTTTTTGACGACTTAAAAAATGGCAGGGTTGATGGAGCTTTAGTTGACAGCATCGTTGCTGCTGACTACGCCATGCAGGATCCTGGCATGTATGAGATTTCCTGGACACAATCAGAAGACAATGATGCCGTTGTTGAAGAAATAGGCATTGCTATTCGCAAAGGAAACACTGAGCTGGTAAACGCTCTTAATGATGCAATCAACGAAATTGAAGCATCCGGAGTTTTAGGCAGCATCAAAGCCAGCTATTCGATATTCTAGCCGGACAAATACTGGCTCTGCGCTTAAAACTGCACAGGGCCAGCATTGATTTAAAGCTGCTAGCTATAGCGGGCGGCTAAAGTTTATAAACTGCCGCTATAGCCTGCACAAAGCAGGCATGCAATCCCGGCTTTGTGCTCCAGAGCCGCTGCCAAATTATTCATAGGCCCAATGCACGTGCAAATTACCGAAAATATTCGAAAGGAGTGCAAATAGCAAGAAGGTATTAACATGAAAAAGCTCTTTACGAAAAAGAACATAACTATTATGGCAGCTTTGCTGGCTGCGAGTATTTTTATTTTTATTGCTTCATTTAATAGGCCGGATCCCAAAGAGCTCGTTTCGCTTATACCAAAAGAATTTGTAGCAGATGCGGGATCTCGCTATGCCCTCACTGAACAAAACTATTATGCGTTCAACATTGCAAGAGGCAAGAATCTGCGCACAGGCAGAACTATGACTTTTATAGGCTTTATGGGCAAGCTGTACGAATTGCCGGAAGAAGGCGCCTTTCGCAACTTATCAGACATTATTTTATGGCTGCCTGCGCTAGTAAACGGAACGAAGATCACAATTGCCCTTACAATGGCCGCAGTAAGCGCGGGGCTTGTAGGAAGCATTTTTTTAGCGCTTGGCAAAATCTCATCAATTAAGCCTCTAAGCGCCGCTTGTTCAGCATACATCTTTTTCTTTAGAGGCACGCCTCTGCTAATGCAGCTGTTCTTCGTTTATTATGGCCTTCCTACAATATCGCCGGTGCTGACTATAAACAATAAATTCCTTGCCGCATTCATTGCCTTTGGCATGAACTCCGCTGCTTACTGTGCAGAGATAATAAGGGCTGCAATCCTTTCAATAGACAAGGGCCAATTTGAAGCATCGCAGACCCTGGGCCATTCATATGCCCAGACGATGTCGCTGATAATAATGCCCCAGGCAATACGAAGGCTGATTCCCCCTGTAGCAAATGAATTCATCATGGTAATAAAAGATGCATCGCTTGTGTCGATGATAGCCCTTACAGACTTAACGCATGTTACCAGATCTATATCCTCTTCAAGCGCTACTGCGCTGGTGTACCTGCCTGCAATGGCTATTTACCTTATAATAACGGCTTTCTTTACATATCTGTTCAACAAGCTTGAAGAGCGCTTTTCGGTTTATTATTAATTGGATTGGTATAATTATGTCACTCATCAGAACTGAGAGCATTTATAAAAATTTTGGCGATCACCAGGTGCTTGCTGATATCACAATGCAAGTGGACCAAGGGGAGGTTGTCTGCATTATTGGCCCGTCCGGCGCCGGGAAGTCAACGTTTCTTCGTTCGCTAAACCAGCTTGAGATAATCTCAAAAGGGAAGATCTACATAGACGATGAGCTTTTTTTGCATAGAGAGAACAACGAAACCATTTATAAAGTCGATAAAAGCAAATATAAAAGCATGCTGCTTGAAATGGGCATGGTCTTTCAGGCCTTTAACCTGTTCCCGCACCTGACTGTAATAGAAAACCTCATGCTCTCCCCGGTGCATGTAAAAAAAGAAGACAAAAAGGAAGCCAGGGATCTCGCGGAAAGCCTGCTAAACCAGGTTGGCCTTTCAGAAAAAGCTAACCAGTACCCTTCAAAGCTTTCAGGCGGGCAGCAGCAAAGGGTAGCTATAGCCCGTTCGCTTGCTATGAAGCCTAAAATAATGCTTTTTGACGAGCCAACAAGCGCTCTTGACCCTGAATTGGTTGGCGAAGTTCTCAATGTTATGAAAAAGCTTGCTGAAAGCGGCATGACCATGCTTGTTGTAACCCACGAAATGGGGTTTGCAAGGGATGTCGGGGACAGGGTTGTATTTATGGCTGATGGCTATATTATGGAACAGGCAAAGCCTGCTGATTTCTTTGACAACCCCCAAAATGAAAGGGCACAGCAATTTATCAAAAGCATTCTCTGATGCCTTTTCGCTGTGCGCTTAGCTTGCCCGCCGCGCCCTATACAATGGCGCGATCAACGCTTGTCAAGTAATAGTAAGTTTCAGCGGTAGCAGAGTTAGTTGGCGTTGCCACATACGCGCATACCGTTTTCTTTCGAAATGTGAATTCTTTTCTTACCGTCTTTCCTATGCCCGCCCCTCTAATCTTTCCGATTTTGAGCCAAAGCCCTGTTTCGTCTTGTATGAAAACATTAAAATAGGCGCTTTTTGACTTGCGCTCAGGCGCCTCTCCATTCGGCATCGGCACCAATGTGAGCTCAAGGCTTATTCCGGTGCAGTTTATGATAGGCTTTCGGAAATAATATGCGGTAACAATCCATGGCCCAAGCTTAGGGCTTTCCGTAACTTTTGTGTAGGCCTTAAAAGGGTTGTCGCTTAATATTAAGCCTGTCTGTTCAATATCGCTTTCAGCCACAGAGCCCTCAAAGCTTTCATCATGATTATTGGCCTGTTGCTGCTGGCTGTCTGTTTCGGCAACTGTTTGCCTGCGCGAAAGCAGCTTCTTATTGCTGCTTGGCCGGCTCTCAATGCTTGTTTGCTCATGATCAGCCGAAGCAGGCTCGATAGCAGCGCGCTGAGAAGCAGCCTCAAAAGGGTCTTCTTCGAAGCTGATGCCAATAGCATCATCAAAGGCTGCATCGATCTTTGCAGACAGCTCAGAAGAGAAATCCGGAGTGTTCATCACAGTTTCAGCATTAATTTCTATAAATGCCCCATCGCTTAGGGCAGTCTCAATGATTTCTTCGTCGCTTTCTGCACTCTTTGTGCCAATCGCATTCGCTAATTCTTCATATGCGCTGGCAGTAGCGGTATGCGAAAAGCTTTTGGCAACAGGGCCTTCAGATGCGCCGGGGTTCGTGCTTTTATATGAATAGCTATCGCTGAATTCTCTCTGAGGGCTTTCATCCGCGAACCTCTCAGAGCTTATGTGATCCGCCTCTTTTTGCTCCTCAGCTTCAGTGGCTGCTTCCGGCTGGCTATTAGGCTGCTCGCTTTGAATCTTTTCAGCTATTGAAAAGCTTCGATCGCTTTTAAGCGGCGTTGTGTCATATGGGCTGTCGCTGTATCCAAGCTTAGCTAAATCATCCAGTTCAGCGAAAGCAAGCATGTCTTCAAATATAGCTTCCTGCAAGCTTAAATCTTCCTCGCTGCTGCGCTCGTCCACTAATACCATGCTCTCGATAACGCTGGTTTTAGTTTGCTGCAATTGGCTATCGCTGCCCAGGCTGTAGCTTGGCGACAGGTAGCGCTCAAGATATTCAGCAAGCGTTTGCGCTGTGATCCTTTGTTGCGGATTCGGAACAAGCGCCATGGCAATGATTTCGCATAGCTTTGCATCTGCTTGCCCAAGCAGTGGCACCGGCTGGGCGCTTTGCTTCATTGCAACAGCTTTTTGCCTGGCTTTTAGCGAATATTGCTGGCCCGGGCTAAAAAATGGCGGCGTTCCGGCATTCATTATGGTGTACATAACAGTGCCTAATGCATATACATCAGCTTTTGCGCCTGAGTCCTGGGAATTAAGCTGTTCCGGAGATGCGTAAATATAGCTTCTCTCCCTTGGATATAGCGCTTTGGCGCTATATAGGGAATTGGAAATTCCAGCATCCCCAAGCTTGTAGTCGCCACTTTGGCTGACAAATATATTAAATGGAGTTATGCTTGAATGCGAAATGCCGACCAGCTCGCATTCAGCAATTGCACAGGCTACCATGTGGCCCATTTTTGCAATTTCGCGAGCGCCCATTTTCGTTTTGGCGATGTGCCGGGCAAGGCTGTCAAGCAGCTCCATTCGAACCAGAATATCAAAACCCAGAGAGCTTGTCCGCTCTATAGCTTTAAAATCCTCAATCGAGACTATGTTTTTGCTTCGCTTGAGCTGCAGCATTTTATGGATGCTGTAGAGCACTGATTGTGCGCACTCTGCATAAAACGCTTTAATGTCTTTCTCACTTAGGCCTTCTGAAAGCAGCATTTGGCTGGAATAGCTGCTAACCGGCAATGAGATATGCTTTACTGCCGCTTCATACCTGAAGCCCAGCTCTTCATGGTGTGCGTGGTAAACTTTTGAATAGGGCCCTTCGCCGATGATATCGCCAATTTTCCATGAGCCCCATAACGGTTCATAATTATGTATACTGACTTCCATTTTTCCCACCAGTTTGGCAAATGATGACTACATTATACCACAAAGGCCAACAATACATGCCCGTGATTTTGTAAAAACTTCAAATGAGTGCTAAATATGCCATATTAGGAGAAAATTCTCGCATTATGTGCTTGATGCCATAAGGCCTAAACTAAAAAGCTTGCCATTGCCATTCTTATGATGGCAAGCAAAGATTATAGCGATATAAACATCGCATTACAAAAGATTAACCCGATGCAGCAAATTGTAATAAAATGCGCTTTTATACTACAAAAACAAAAGCCCGATGCAGCTTGTGCATCGAGCGAAGATGGATAGCAGATTATGCTATTCGGGTAGGCATTTCAAATCAGGGCTTTTTAGATGCTATGAGGCTATGCGTTAACATATGCCAAGGCAATGCTTTCCTTGATAGTGGCCACCAGGGAAAGCATATCTGAGGGGTATACATCGCCAATATTGCCTATTCTGAATGTAGGCATGTCGGTCAGCTTGCCTGGATATATAATAAACCCCTTTTGCTTGAGCGCTTCGTAGAGTGTTGGAAAGCTTAAGTCCCCAAGCTCAAATGTAGTTATTATATATGACTGGTTTTCGGGGCTAATAATAGGCTTAATGCCAAGCTCTTTGAGCCCGTCAACTAAAACGCGGTGGTTATTTATGTAGCGCAGCTTTCTGGCTTGCAGGCCGCCTTCCTTTTTGTACTCGTCAAGAGCCTGGCGCAGCGCGAGAAGTATATTCGTAGGCGAAGTGAAGCGGAACTTGCCTGAACCTTCGTATAGCTCCTTATATTGGCTGTATAAGTCAAGGCTGAGGGATTTGCTTTGTGCCTGGCTTTGGATTATCAGATCCTTTCTTGCCAGGACAAATGACAGGCCGGGAAGGCCCTCCAGGCACTTATTTGAGCTTGCAGCAAGTGCATGGATGCCGAGCGCAGGCATGTCTATTTCGTATGCGCCGAAACTGGACATAGCGTCAATAAAAACTTTTTTGCCATATAAATTTGCCAGCTTTGCAATATCCTCCAGGGGGTTTATGATTCCGGTGGTGGTTTCGCAATGCACAAAAATGACTGTGCTTATGCCTTCGTCCTGCATAAGCTTTTGCTCAAGTGCGCCTACTGCAATCGGCTCAGTATCGCCAAATTCCAGGCAATCATAGTTTTTGCCTGCTCTTTTGGCAATCTCGAGCATGCGCCTTCCATATTCGCCGTTTACTAAAAACAAAGCTTTTTCGCCATCGCCGTTTAGGCAGTTTATCATTGCTTCGACAGCATAAGTGCCGCTGCCTTGCAGCAAAACTGAAGCGTAATCGCTATTGGCTGATATTTGCTCAATATCATGGCACACGCTGGCTGTAATTTCTTTGTATTCATCGTCCCATGTGCAATGGTCAGTAAGCATTGCATGCTTTACGGAATGCCTGGTGCTCAAAGGGCCTGGCGTTAGCAGCTTGCGATCGGCATTTTGCGCCAGCTTGCGGTTAATGTCGGCCAGTACGCCAATAAGCTCGTTCATGTCGTCTATTATATAGTCCGCACCTGCTTTGTAATATGCTGCTCTGACTGTATCCTTGCGCGCTTGGAGCTCTGAGCCCGTGATTCGCTCGACATCATCGCGTGATAAGCCAAGCTCAGAAGAGCCCATAATTACCCCGACGGTCCAGGTATTGGCGTTTATTCCTTCCGCTATATCAGCGATAGTGTCGCCAACCTTAACAGCCTCCCTTGGATCGATTATTTCAAAAGCAATGAGGTTGTTCCATACCATGTAGGGGTATGGCCTGCCCTTTATCGAATTGAGCGGGGCTGCACAGAAATCAGGGGAGTAGCCTTGCTTTGCTGCTTTTGGCAAAATGCGATCCATCATCTCCGGCGTGTAGCCTGTAGTTGAGCCTATTTTAATGCCTTGCAGCCGAAGGGCGTCTACTGTATCAACAACAAAATCCTTAACATCGCAGTAATCGCCTATGCTTTCAAACATTGTTTGCTCAAAAACTCTGTATGCCTCGATGATTTCCTCTTCAGCAATAGGGCTTGGCAGCATGCGCGCAATAGCTCGAGTATGATCGAGCTTTGAAAGGCCCATTGGCTCGCGGGCCATTTCGTCTGTAATGCCAATGCCAATGCTTTTAAACCCTTCAATAAACCCTTTTATTGGTGCAAAACAGCCATAGTCAATAGTGGTGCCTGCCCAATCGAAGATAACTGCTTTTATTCTTTCTGCCATTTCATACCTCCAGAATTTGCATATATAGTTCCCTTATAGCGCCCGAATCCAGAACTGCAGGATTGTTGTTTAGCCTCTGCTCGTTGACCGAGCCTGCCAAAAGCTCAATATCAGAAAGGCTTGCCTCTTTCGGAGGGAATATCTCCAGTTCCTCAAGCAGCTTTTCAAAATACAATACAGCTTGCGAAGCCGGCTTCATGCACAGCTCATTGGCTATATCATCAAAACCGCCCATATAGGCCCATACTTTTGGCAAGCAGAGCGCAACAGCATGCCCATGCGGCAATCCATACAGTGAAGTAAGCTTGTAGCTCATTGCATGCGGGGCTGTTGTAGTTGTAATATTGATAGCTTTTCCGGCAAGGTTGGCAGCAATTTGCATGTTCTTGTTGCCTTCATATTCATTGGCCAGGTAGCTGTGCATATAGCCCGTTATCAAGCGAATTGACTGCCTTGAGAACTCTATGCTCTCAGCATTGGCTCTTTTTGACCACCATGATTCAATTGCCTGGCAAAGCGCATCAAGCATAGTGCATTTTTTTTGGTAAACAGGAAGGGTTTTAAGCGTGTCTGGCTGCAAAACAACATAATCAGGCAACAGGCTGCTGTTTTCTATGGAGTATTTTTCGCCATCTTTGTAAAGCGCAGCGAATTTCGTTGCCTCGCTTCCTGTGCCAGAGGTTGTTGGCACAGCCATTATTGGCACGCCGGCTTTGCTGTAGTGCTTGATTGCCTTGGCAGTGTCGATGCTGCTGCCGCCGCCAATAGCCACTATAAACCCGCAGCCATTCTCTTCAAGCGCCTTCACTCCGCTTAAAATGTCTTCATAGCGCGGATTTGGCCCAAAGCCGCTAAACCTGGTGTATTCGCAGGGCAAATTTATGCCCAGCATATCAAAAGCGCCGTCGCATACGAGCAGCGGCTTTTTGCCAACCATTATCCCAAATGCGGTAAAATCATAAAAAACTTGCTGCATGAGCGCTCCTTGCTGCTTTGTTGGCAATAGCTATCCTACTTTGGCCTTTACTTTTGTTGAAAGCGCTTCAAGCGCTATAACAGCGGCTGCCACCACGTAAGTAATAAAGCCCAGCTCCCGCAAGCTGAAATAGAAGCTGCCTGCCATAAACAAATCGTAGCCAATTCCGCCGGCCCCTGCTGCTGCCCCAACGGCAATCGCATTTGTGAAATTTATCTCAAACCTTAGAAAGGTCCATGCCAGCATATAGCTGATTGAGGATGGGACAACTGCCTGGAAAATTATCTGCCAATAGCTGGCCCCGCTGGCCTTTAGCGCTTCGATAGCTGCAGAGTCTATTTCTTCTATAGACTCAGAATAGGCTTTAACTAAATAGGCAGCGCTGTGGAATGTCAACCCGACTACTGCAGCAACGCTTCCAAGCCCTGCTGCTACCGTGAGTATCAAGACCCATAGGATCGTGGGCACTGCCCTTATAAACGCAACAAAGCTCCTTACGATATTTGACAGGGTGGGGTTTGATATGTTTCTGGCGCACATGAGCGCGCCAAAGAAACCTAAGATTGCGCCAAATATTGTTGAAAGGGCTCCAAGCGAAAAAGTAACGAACAGCGCCCTGGCTATCCCTGCAACAGTGTTGTAGGACAGGCGCGGCTGCGCGAACAGCACTCTGGCGTTTTGCACTGTGCTGAAAGCAGCTTGCGCTGCATTTACTTTTTTATAGTCAAAGCTTAAAAATCCTATAGCTGTCAATAAAAGCAAGGCAATAACTGTCAATTTGAGCGCTGCTGCGCTTTTCGTCTTTGCTGCAGTCCTAATTTTGCCTTTTCGCGTTTTTTTCATGTATTTGCTCTGCTCAGAGAGATCAATAGAATGCAGAGCGATAGCAAGCTCACCCATCACATAATCACCTTTCTAATTTTGTTTGACGCAATTTCAATGGAAATGACCATAACAGCGATACAGATAACGACCAGGCTTGCCGAAGCGTAGTCCAGCCTTTTGTAGTATAAGTCGAATAGATTCCCAATGCCTGTTGCTGTGAGAAGGCCGATAAGCGCTGAGTCTCTGATGTTATATTCAACCATATATAAAACCCATGAGATGATGTTGGGCAGAGATGATGGAATTATGCCTTGAAACACCGTCTGCAAAAAAGTGGCCCCGGTGGCATGCAGCGCTTCAACGCATGAGGAGCTTACTTCATCAATTGTTTCGATAAACATTCTCACCAGCATGCCAAATGAGGCAAAGAATAGCGCAAAGAAGCCTGTGAGGATGTTTTGCCCGAAAGAAAACATCAACAGTATTGCCCATACGATATTTGGCACGTTTCTGAAAAAGGAGGCAAAGGCCCTTACTGCCCTGCTTATCCACGGGTTGATTTTCGTAGTTTTTGTTCCCAGCAAACTGAAGAAAAATGCGCACAGCGCTGAACATACCGTAACAGCAACAGCAAGCAGCGCGGTTTCTGCCAGTTTTGAAAGGATGTTAGGCAGGCGCGAGATAGCTTTTTCGTCAGGCACGAAATTTGCTGCCATCCATATAATTGCCTTTGGTATTGATTCAAGGCCCTTAGCTGTACTGAAATTGGCAACAGCAGATGAAAGCGCAAACAGAGTGGCAACGAACGCAAAAACCAAAGCAAACGAGCGCTTTCTTATTGTAAAAATTGATGTCTGGCCTACAGGCTTTGGCGCCTGCTTTGTGTAATTATTCATAGCTGTACCTGATATCAGTGATAAGCTCACCTTCATTTGATTGGTATATTTCATATATTTTTGATCTTGACAGATCCTGCGCAGGCCCGTCATATACGATCTGGCCGGACGTAAGGCCTATTATTCGTTTTGCATATTTCATTGCAACATCCACCTGGTGCAAGTTGGCGATGCAGGTTATCTTCAAAGCCTTGTTGATTTCGCTTAAATGGTCCATTATGACCTTTGATGCGCTTGGGTCAAGGGAAGCAATAGGCTCATCGCACAGAATCAGCCTTGGCTCCTGCATGAGGGAGCGGGCTATGCCGACACGCTGCTTCTGGCCGCCTGAGAGCTCATCACATCGCTTATATGCCTGCTCAGTAAGGCCGAGCATTGCAAGGATGCTAAACGCAGTTTCTTTTTCCTGCTCTGTATAGGCTCCGATCACCCCGGCAATTGTTGATTTATGGCCGAGCCTCCCGTGCAGCACATTTTCAATGACGCTAAGCCGATCAACGAGGTTATAGTGCTGAAAGATCATGCCTATTTTTTTGCGCACCTCGCGCAGTTCCTGCTTTCCAGCTTTGTTTATGTCGTGGCCGTCAAAGTAGATTTCACCCTGCGTTGCGTCAACAAGCCTGTTGATGCAGCGCAGAATGGTTGATTTGCCTGAGCCTGACGGCCCGATAATTGATACAAAATCGCCTTCATCTACTGAAAATGATACATTGCTAAGCGCTTTTGTAACGCCATTGTATACTTTGCTTACATTCTGAAATTCTAAGATAGGCATTTTTTGGTTAGCTCCAGCTATCCTAGCGGTATGCGTCATACCAGGAATCTGTTGTTAAAACATAGCCATAGCTTGACGATTTCTTATAAAGCCCAAATGCGCCCTCTACATCAGCGTCGTAAAACAGCAATTCATTGCTAGCCACTTCTGCTGAAGTAAACAGATCCTGAATGGCCTTTATTTCATCTGCGCTTAGGTTTTGCGGGTTGTAAGCGTTAGGGCCGTTGAAAACCGGAGTGCAGGCTATAACAACAAACTCTTCGCCGGCATGCTGGTCGAATGGGGCGTCCGCGCCATTTATAATTTCATACACTGCTCCAACAGTGTTTTCGGTTCCTTCTTTTAGCTGAATATATGACTGGAGCTCAATGTCGCAGTAAGCAGCTATATCTGCATTGCCGGTGAGCAAGTTTATGGCTGAGCCTTGATGGGACTGGCCAAAATAGACTTCGCTAAAGAAACTGCCATCAGGAAGCAGATCGTCTTCTGTCAGGGCGTCACTTGCGAAGTGGGCAATGATCGAGGAAGTTGGAACCCTGAAGCCTGAAGTTGAGCTGTTTGACACAAAGGACATCTTTTTGCCTTTTATATTGTCAATGGAGTAATCGCTGCCGGCTTTGTATTCGTCTGCATTTGCTTTGGGAACGCATATCCAGGAAAAGTATTTTGCCTCGTCAAGGGATCCGTTTTTATCGCTGTTAACAAATAGCACATCCACTTGCGGGTTTCTGTTCTTTGCCTCTATGTAGCCGACTGCGCCCATTGCGAAAGCAATGTCTGCTGAGCCGCTTGCTATTGACTGAATGGCGATAGTATAGTCGGTAGTTGTAAGATTGACAGCTTTTCTGCCGGTAGCCTGCTCTACTAGGCGGCCGACTTCAGCGCGTATATCGTCATGTGTATTTGATGATTCATTCGGATACCAGACAATGTTAATGGGGCTTGTATTTTGCTCATTTGTTTCAGCAGTTGAGCTGCTCTGGCTGGCCGGTGTGGAAGAGCAGCTTGCCAGGCCTGTTGCTATTGCTGCTATTAGCAGAAGGCTAGCAGCCGTTCTGATGAATGTTTGCTTTTTCATTATTATTACCATATCCTTCTCTTAATTAATTTTGCTTTTGCATTTTTCACTAATGATTTTAGTATAAATTTCGCTTGCAAAAGCAAATACCATTGTTTTGTAAAAGATATGTTATATTTATGTAAGGTTATATATCGGACAGGTTTGTACAAAAATGGCCTGGCTGGCGCAGCCTCGCTTTTATAAAACATCATGCTATGGGCAAGGGCGCTTCGCGCAAAAGCAGCAGAGTTGGCCTAATTCTTTTAAATGCAATCTGAACTTTATTGCGGCAGGCAGATTAGTAGTGCAGATTTTAAGCAGAATGGTGCCAGGCGCCACAGCGCCTTTAGAGCTGGCTTTGGCATAAGCCAAACAAAGGCAGAGAGCTGCAGCGCTCCCTGCCTTTGTTTTAAATTATATCTTTATTTTTATACCGCCAAAATGTGGCTTGGCTATTCTACCATTGCCTCTTCGAACTGGGCATTGTAAAGGTCGGCATAGAATCCACCTTTTTCAAGCAGCTCTTCATGCGATCCTTGCTCAACGATATCTCCATTATTGATGGCCAGAATCAGATCAGCGTTTCTGATGGTTGACAGCCTATGGGCGATAATGAAGCTTGTGCGCCCTTTCATAAGGTTGCCCATTGCCCTTTGTATCAGTATCTCAGTCCTTGTGTCAACGCTTGATGTTGCTTCATCAAGTATTAGAACATCAGGATCGGATAGCAATGCTCTTGCGATGGTTATAAGCTGTTTTTGCCCTTGTGATATATTGTCAGCCTCTTCATTAAGCACAAGATCGTATCCATTTGGCAGAGTTCTTACGAAGAAATCGACTTGGGCAGCTTGTGCTGCGGTAATCATTTCCTCATCAGTTGCATTCTCTTTGCCATACTTAATGTTGTCAGCAATTGTGCCATTAAACAGCCAAGTGTCCTGCAAAACCATGCCAAAGACTTTGCGCAGCTCGTTGCGCTTGTAATCTTTGATATTAATCCCGTTGAGCAGTATTTGGCCGCTGTCAACATCGTAAAAGCGCATAAGCAGCTTCACGATCGTTGTCTTGCCTGCGCCGGTCGGGCCGACGATAGCAATTCTCTGGCCTTCATCTATCGCGGCAGAGAAGTCCTTAATAACTACAGTATCAGGCAGGTAGCCGAAGCGCACATGCTCAAACGCAATGTTTTCGCCTCTTGTCTCATCAGAAACAACCAG
Source organism: Eubacteriaceae bacterium (assembly GCA_009782515.1). GTDB lineage: Bacteria > Bacillota > Clostridia > Eubacteriales > Anaerofustaceae > WRIY01. Next base: position 16,951 of record WRIY01000029.1, on the reverse strand, counting down.
AGCGTCTTCAGCATCCTGAGGCTCTTCTTCCTCTTCAAGGAATGCGAACACTCTCTCAGCAGCAGCAGCTGTCTGTTGGATCATGTTGGATACATTCGATATCTGGTTGATCGGCATCTGGAAGTTGCGTGAATAGGTAAGGAACGCGCTAATGTCGCCAATGCTCATTCTTCCAATTGATGAGAAGTAGCCGCCTAAAACACATATGCCAATATAGGCAATATTGCCGATTAAGGAGTTCATGGGCATCATAAGGCCGGAAAGGAAGTTTGCCCTCCAAGCGGAGTTGTACAAAGCGTCATTATATACGCTGAACCTGCTAAGCGACTCAGTTTCTCCGTTAAACGCCTTTACGACCACGTGGCTGCCGAACATTTCTTCAATATGGCCATTTACTCTGGCAAGGAATTCCTGCTGGTTTCTAAAGTGGGTTTGCGATCTCTTAACAATGAATGTCACGCCTACAGTAGACAGCGGCAGAACGAGCATGTTAAAGAGCGTAAGCTGCCATGACAGTGTGAGCATCATAATAAATACTCCGACAATGGACACTACTGACGAAACCAGCTGGCTCACAAATTGGTTCATAGTCATTGTGATGGTCTGAACGTCATTTGTGATTCGTGACAAAACATCGCCATGGCTGGTTTTGTCGTAATATGACAATGGCAATCTGTGGATCTTTCCATAGATCTCATTTCTAAGCCGGTATGCAACGCTGTTCGTTGTGAACCCCATTAAGATATTTTGCAGATACCCTATGGTCATGCTTACTGCATGAAAGCCGCACAGGGTAATAATTAACCTGCCTAGCGCTGCAAAATCTATTGTGCCTGTACCCTGTATGATTAGAGCGCTGCCCCTGGATATTTGGTCAATGGCTTGGCCTTGAATCCTGGGAGTAATAACGTGGATGGCTGATGTTGACAGGACAGCTACAACTACGAGGGCTAAATTGAGCTTAAATGCTCCGATGTAGTTTAGCAGCTTGAAAATGGTGCCCCTAACATTCTTGGGCTTTTCACCACCCATCATCATCATCATCATTGGGCCGCCGCCGCCTCTGCCGCCACCGCCGCCAGGACCGCCGCCACGCCTAATCTGGCGCTGCATTTGAGGGGCATCTGCGAGCATGGCGCGCTCTTCATCTGACAAACGGCTTCCGCCAGGTGGCTTATAGCTTCCGGCGGGGGCATCATTTTCGCCTTCCTCTAAGGCAGCAGCTGTGGGGGCGCCAGGGCCAAAACCGCCGGGTCCACCGGGTCCGCCGGGCCCAGGCCCGCCAGGGCCAAAACCGCCGGGACCACCGGGCCCGCCAGGGCCGGCTCCACCAGGCCTTGCTTGGCCACCAGGGCCGGCTCCACCAGGACCGGGTCCGCCAGGGCCAAATCCACCAGGGCCGGCTCCACCAGGGCCAGGTCCACCAGGACCGGCTCCACCAGGGCCAGGTCCACCAGGACCGGCTCCACCAGGTCCAGGGCCACCAGGGCCAAAGCCTCCGGGTCCGGCTCCGCCAGGCCCAGGACCGCCTGTCTTATTTTCACTGTCTTGCCCGTCAGGCAGTTTCGTTGCTTCTTCCTGTTGGGCTGCAGCAGTATCGCTCATATTTGTAGGGTTAGGGTTTTTATCCCTGTTGTCGCTGCTCATGCAGATAATTCCTCCATCGATAATTGTGATGAAGCTATTTCAAAGTATTCATCGCAGTTCTTTAAGAGCTCACTATGTGTCCCTTTTCCAACAATTCTTCCTTGATCCATAACGATTATCTGCTCGGCTCCCATAATAGTGGAAACGCGCTGTGCCACTATTATGACAGTGGCATCGCCAAGCTGCTCTTTAAGGGCTGCTCTTAAGGCGCTGTCTGTCTTGAAGTCAAGGGCGGAAAAACTGTCATCGAAAATGAATATATCAGGTTTTTTAACTAGAGCCCTGGCAATAGAAAGCCTTTGCTTCTGCCCTCCTGATACATTCGATCCACCTTGGGCTATTTGCTGGTCATAGCCTTCTTCTTTTGCAGTTATGAATCCCCTTGCCTGGGCAATAGCTGCTGCCCATTCAATGACGTCAGGCTCAGCGTCTTGGAGTCCATAGCGCAGGTTATAGTCTATAGTGCCTGACAAAAGCACTGCCTTTTGCGGTATATAGCCAATTCTGTCGCGCAAATCATGCTGGGTAACGTCCTTGACGTTTTTCCCTCCAACCTTAATGACTCCCTCGGTTGCGTCGTAGAACCGAAGCATAAGGTTAGCTATAGTTGACTTGCCGGATCCTGTAGAGCCTATAATAGCTGTGGTCTGGCCTGGCAATGCTGTGAAGTTTATTTCGGATATTGCATTATTGGTAGCTTCTTCATAGCGGAATGAAACATTCTCAAACTCTACGATGCCCTTGTCAGCCTCGTTAAACTCTTCCGGGGCAAGCGGATCAACAATTGAAGCCTGGGTGTCAAGCACCTCTTGTACGCGCTTAATTGACACTGTTGCCCTTGGTATCATTTGAAACATCATTGATACTTGGCTAAATGACATAAGGATCATCATTGAATATTGGGTGAATGCCATCATATTGCCTATTTGAAGCCTTGACAGTGCAATCTGGTGCCCGCCAACCCATATAATGAGAAGCGACAGGCCATTCATAACCAGGGTCATGACCGGCATCATAAATGCCATTGTCCTGTTGATGAAAAGCTCTGTGCTCAGGAATTCGCCGCTTGCATCAGCAAATCTGGCTTTTTCGCGTTCCTGGGTGTTAAAAGCCCTGACAACCATCAAGCCTGAGAGCGCTTCCCTTGCAACAAGGTTCATTCTGTCTGTCAGCCTTTGCACTATTTGGAATTTTGGATAAGCAATCGAAGTAATAATGCCTACCAGCCCAAGCTGTGTGATAACAGCAAGCGCTATTATCCAGCTCATGGACACAGATGTCCTAAGGGCCAAAACAATGCCTCCAATACCCATAATGGGGACTGAGAACAGCATTCGTATGCCCATGCCCGTTACCATTTGGAATGTTTGGACATCGTTGGTGCACCGGGTTATTAGCGAAGCAGTAGAGAATTTATCGATCTCAGCATTTGAGAAGCTTTCAATCTTTTCAAAGACTGCCCTGCGCACGTTTCTGCCCATGCCTGTGGAAATCCTGTTAGACATAAAGTTAACAGTTATTGTTGCAGCGCCGCTGCATATGGCAACAAGCAGCATCATTCCGCCGATTCTTAAGATATAGCGGCTTTGCAGCGCTGTGACGTTTACGCCTACATCAGACATTGCTGATCTGGAGAGTGCTGTGCCTCTTTGGCTAACAACATTGGGAGGCGTTGATTCCAGCGCTTCAATCCTTATTTGCGCTGCCTCTCCTGCGCTTAAAGCTTCAAGCTTTGGCATAAGGGCAATATAGTCTTGCATTTTTGGCAATTCGTCAGTAGGCGCTGGCCCCTGCTCTTTTTGCCTGTAATGCATTAGTGCTGAAAATGAATGCGAAAAGGCGCTGCCTAGATCATCTGAGTCTTGCTGTTTTATATAAAGCGACTCTGCAGCACCAGGGTATAGTTCGCTATAAGGCCTAGAGCTTTCATTGGTATCAGATGTTTTTACAAGCTTATATGAGCTTGCAACAATACCCTTCTCTTCTGCAGACATAAATATTTGGGCTGTCTGCATAGCTTCTGATGAAATTGCCTGTGGAGCTGACGAGGTTAGCCCTCCCTGCTGCAAACCTACGTTTATGATGTTGCTCATTAGCGTAGGCAAAGCAAGATCAGCAATGTTCTGTACAAATAGGAAAACAACAGCAACTGCAATTCCACCTAAAAATGGTTTGATGTACTTAAGGTAGTATTTCATCGACATTTGCGGCTGCTTGAGCCGCACCCCTCTCTGTGTGTAGTTTCATGATGATGTTCTGCTTTAGCCAAACTAAGTAGTTTTGATGCGCATGCATTTTTCGATCTAAGCTCTAGAATAGCAAAAAAACGAGTGCAATGAAAGGCTGCGCTAGCGCTTGCTTGGCTTTTATTGCGTGCTCCTTTCTTCCTGAAGTTCGGTTTTGATATCCTCTAGAACGTCGGCAAATTTGTTAAAGAGAACAATAAGAGATTTTACGTCATCTTCGCCCATTTTTTCCACAATAAGATCGTTAAGCTGGCTCATGCTCATATCGGCTTTGCTGAGTTTTTCAATGCCTTTATCAGTGAGAGTTATGATCTGCTGCCTTCGGTTGCGATGGTTCGCTTCTCTGTGGATATACCCTTTTGTATGAAGGGAGCTAAGGGATTGCGAAATAGCCCCTTTTGAAATAAAAAGGGTGCGGGGCATGTCTGACATATAAACATTTCTTTCGCTGTCTGAGGTTGAATTGTCCCTTATGCTGTTAAGAAGGCCAAACTCTGAAATGCTCATGTCTTTGGTTCCAGCCATCTTAGCCATAATAGGGTGCATAGAAGCGTCTACACTCTTAAAACGAAAAAATGCGTGGAGAAATTGATCCTTTATACCGTCTTCCATTGATTCACCGAAAATTATTTGGATAGTTGGGCTTATCACTATTATTAAGCCCTTAACAGTTTAGTTACAAACATTAGCAATGTCAATAGAAAATTTAATCTTTTGCAATAATATTAAGGATCCTTGCTTTTTCCATTAGCCGCATAAGCGCCTCAAACAGGGAAGGAAGCGATACCCCTGCAAGAAAAAGGGCAGTATAGGCAAAGCTGAGGCAATACACAACGGAAAAGGCAATGCGCTCCCGCTTGGAATCTACTTTTGAAATGCTGCGCCCGTCTTTTAAATAGATATATATATAGGCGGCTGCCAAAGCCAAATACTTCATGCGCTTGTTTCAGCCTTCTGCTTTTTTATGGGCATTAAGAGCAGCAAAAATGGCAGCGCAACATACATAAACGCCCATAAAGCAGGAGCTGTATTAACGCTGTAGTAGCCTATGCGCTCATAGCCTTCGTCAATCGTGCTGCTAAATACCGCCAGCAGCAAAGCCAGGCTGAAAGCAAACCTGCTTTTGGCCTTTATTTCAAATACTTCAGCGAAACCATATAAAATGCCGATAAAGAACAAGCCATCTTTAATAAAAGACATTGTATTGTATATAACAATAAACAGGCTCTCAAGGCGTGCAGGCTGCCCTCCAATTGATATGGCCTTTAGTGTTTCGAAGGTAGGGTTGTCAAAGTATTCCAGGACCGGCCCAAGCATAAGTATTTCTCTTATAGAAATAATAAGCAAAAGCGCGAAAATGTAAATGCTTATATCAAAAAAAGCTTTGCTAATATTTATCTTTTTCGCAATGTAGGGCAGAAACATCATCATAATAAAGCTATCGCCGTATGCCACAGTGAATGACGCCAGGCTGGCAGACAGGTAAGCGTTGGCGCTGCGCTGAAACACCGGCAGTAAAAATTCAGGCCGGCCAACAGCAATGACAACAAAAAATATTGTTATTACAGAGGCCGAGGCAATAATCGCCGGCAGCACAATAGCCCTTGCGTATGAGGCTACCCCTTTAAAGGAGGCATATGCGCTGCACAGCAAAAACAGGCAGGCAATCGCAAACGTTGGGGAGCGCATTATATAAAGCGTATTTATCATTACTGATGTTTGGTATACATTAAGCCCCATAACTATTGAAAAGAATATAAGGTATATAAATGCAATTGTTTTGCCGATATACTTGCCAAAAGCGTCAGTAAGCATGCTAAAGTAGCTCTGGGACGGGCGCTTTTTGGCCAAAGCGCCATAAATTCCAATGCATGGGGCAAACAGTATCCACCCCAACGCCACTGCGATCCACGCCTCATTTCCAAGAAGGCTGCTGGCAATGCCCATTTGAAGCACTGATCCGAGGGCCAGCGCGACCCCGCAAGCTACGAACTCATGGTGGGTTATTTCCCTGTCAGCCATTTTTAAAACCCGCCTTTCGGAAAAATCGCATCGTTTATTGCTCCATCTTTAATAAGCTTCAGGCTAATGCTGCAGGCGATGTCGATATGCTCCAAGCTGAAATCATCCAGCAAGGCCTTGCTGCGCTTCGGGAGCTTTCTGTAGAATTCATCCCCTATTCCGAGAACATCAATGTTTTCGCTGGTTATATGCTTAATAAAGCTGCCAACTTCCTTTTCGATTTCAATTCTGCAAGCTTCCACAAGCTGCGCTTTGCTCATGCCTGCTGCATTGCTTATTCTGTCAAAATGGCAGTCTATTGCGATATCGTAGTTGGCAAACGGCCTGCCGCTGCTGCCAAAGCCTACCGTGAGCTTTGATGCAATCGAGTCGCATGAAAGCTCAAGCTCTTGCCCTCTCGCGGGCCTGGAGATGAAATGCGATCTGTGCCGGTGTGGGCTGGCTGTCAGCATTTGCATAATCTTTGTCTGGTTTTGATCAAGGATTCCAACCATTTTATTGCCTTCAAAAACTGCCATTCCGATGAAAGATGCTGTGTTTTCAACCCCGCTTGAGCTTTGCCCTGCAGCCATAAGCGGAAGCGTAGGGTTCTTTGTCTGCGAAACCAGTGCAATTGCATATTCATTCAGCGTTGCTGATGAAGCAAGGCCGCCGGCTTCCTGCGCAGCGAGGGTTTTATGAAGCATAATTGCAGGTACAGCTTCGATTCCGGCATTTGATGCCAGCAGATCGACGGCGCTTGTTTGTGAAATGATTAGGCTGGTATTTAAGCGGTTTTGGCTGCTTCGAAGAAAATAGTCAATGATCTCGGCAATGCCCTTTTCAGCCTGGCCGCGGCCAACAACAATCACAAGATTGTTTTTTAGCAATATCTGCCTTGTTGACATAGCCGAATTTTCATACAGGGCTTCAGCGATTCCGCGTGGATGCGCAATCGTAGTTATATAAGCTTCTTCGCCGGCTGATGCTTCGGCCAGCAGCTTGCTTTTGGGGAATTGATAGTAAACATCGTAAACGCCGAGGTTGCTGTCGCTCGCGTCTATGCCTATGCCAAGCACGATGCTGATGTCGTTGAGCTCCACGCTTGACCAGCAGCCGCTCATGCAAAACAGGGCAAGCGCTGATGCCAGGCACGCTAAAACGCGCTTCATTTCCCGCTGCCCTCCTTTGGCATGTATTGGCGCACAAGATCCTGCGGCATTATTGATTTCGGGCGGGCATTCATGCGCCATAGTGGCACTCTGCCAACCGTGTCCTTTATATCGCTTTTTTCGAACGGGCTGAACGGGGAGCCAATAGGCACGCCAAATGATGTAAGCGACGACAAATGCAGGTATATGCAAAACAAAGCTATAGTTATCCCTATGCTGCCAAACATGGCTGCCATAAGCAGAAGCGCCCAGCGAACCACAGAAAGGGTGCTTGCCAGGGTCGGTATAACATATCCGCTGACAGCTGAAAGCGACACAACAATCATAACAAGGGGGCTGACAATGCCGGCATCCACTGCTGACTGGCCCATTATAAGCGCTCCAACAAAGCTGATTGTTTGGCCAACCGGCTTTGGCAGGCGCAGGCCTGCCTCTTGCAGTATTTCAAAAATGAGCAGCATCAGGCATACCTCAAAGACTGCCGGAAACGGAAGCCCCTCGCTTGCAGCTGCTATTCTGAACAGCAGGGAAGTAGGGATAATTTCATAATGAAAGTTTATCAATGCGATATAAACAGCAGGGGTAAGCAGGCTTACGAAAAAGCATGCACAGCGTATAAGCCTCAGGAATGTTGCTGCTGCTGTTCTGTTTGTATAGTCTTCCGGAGATATGAAGTGCTCAATAAACAGCATAGGCACTGTGAGTACGAATGGAGAGCCATCGATTATAACAGCAATCCTGCCTTCAAGTATCTTTGAGGCAACAACATCAGGCTTTTCAGAGTATGCAATTGTTGGGAAGGGCGATGTTTTTTCCTCTTCTATGAAAGCCTCTATATAGCCGCTGCTTAATATTTCGTCGGTGTCTATTCTGGACAGCCTCTCCTTAACGCTGCTGACCAAGCTCTCATTTGCTATTCCTTTTATATAGGCAATGCTCACCATAGTATTTGTCTGCTCGCCGATCACTGCGCTTTCAAATGCCAGATTCGTATTTTGGATTATTCTCCTGAGCATTGCAGTATTTGTTCTTAAGGTTTCAGTAAAGCCGTGCCGGGGGCCTCTTACCACAGATTCAGTCTGGGGCTCGGACACAGAACGCCTCTCCCATCCCTTGGTGTTGACAGTAACAACAAGGCTCTCGCCTTCAAAAATGAGCATAGTATCGCCGGAAAGAACCTTCTTTATTGCCGGCTCCACGCTTTCCTCTATAGTTGCCTCGCATGCTGTAAGCAGCTTGTCAAGCATGTCTTTGGCATTTGCGACATCGCCTGAAAGCTTTCTGCCTTCGATCATCAGCGGTTCCATAATTGCATTGCTTATTGTAGCCTGCTCAACCATTCCGTCTATGAAAAATAGCGCGCAGCGGCTGCCAAGGGCATTCGTAAATTCCCTGCACACAAAGTCGTCGCTCAACTGGAAGCTTGACTTTATTGCCAGAATGTCGTTGGCAAATGCCAGGGAAGCTTCATCCCACTTTATACTTTTTTTATTTTTTTCGAGCAATGAGCTAAAAAACGCCATGCTCTAATAATTGCCAAAATGCAATGCCTTTATGCGATAATTTCAAAATGCATACGTGCGGATAATGTAGAAAATGGGCAACAAAAGCGTGTTTCCCAAAAGGGGCAAGCTGCATATTATTATTATAGTTCTGGTTATATTAATGGAGGTTTCGCCGTGTCCAAGGATATCGACGGCTTAGAGCTCGCTCCTTCAGAGATTGATAGCTATTCGGATTACAGTGCGGCGCCAACCGGTTTTCAAACATATTTTGGCGGAATGTACAGTAGCGAATGCTTCGACTTGGCGCTTGGCGCCAAACCAAAGCTTATAGAATTTGATACTGCGCTGCCATTGTCCGGAATAGCATTTGTGCCCGGCACGCTGGCACTGGATGTAAGCGGTGTATACCAGATAAGCTATGAGATAACACTTACCTCATGGTCATATACGATAGCCAATGCGCAGGTTTTGGCATGTGGAAATCCAATTCGTTCAGCATCATATTGCATCGAGCTTAAAAAGAACGCTATGGCTACAATATTGCATACAACGTATGCAAGGCTGAATGCAAGCGATGAGATTGAGCTGCAGCTAACTGCAGAGGACGATGAGCTGGCAGTGATTCGATCAGCGCAGCTAACGATTTTTCGAATGGGCGCGTAGCTACAGCATAAAGCAAAAGAAGGCTTGGCATTTGCCAGGCTTTCTTTTGTTGCACTTTTATTGTAGTTATATTCTAGATATGCTAGAATTATTTCAAATATTTCTCATTGCATCGTTATATATAATATAATTAGTACTAATTTCAGCAATAATTGCACAATATGAGGTGTTTATATGAGCGATTTGCAGCAAGGCGACTATAGCGAAGCATCCGCAAGCGTTGAGCGCACAAGCATGGAAAGCCAGCTTTTTGGCACAAAGCCAACTGTCAGCGACAGCGATGAAGTGGCGACGGCTAAAAACCTTTTGGCACTTGAGCCTTTTAGCTATGAGGCTCGAATTGCCCTTGGGGACGCTTTGTGCACCCAGCTTCGGTATATTGAGGCAATTGATGAGTATTCGATGGCTATCGGGCTTGATGCCAAAAATATCACCGGCTATTTCAAAAGGGCCCAAAGGTATTTAAGCATCCACAAGTTTTACCAGGCACTTGCTGATTACAGCGTTTGCTCAATGGCGCTTCCACAGCGCTTCGACTTTACCTACCGCATAGGCATGCTTTGGTATTTTCTCGGAGAGTTTGAAAAATCCATAGAGCTGTTTGACCAAGCCTGCGATTTGTCTGAAAACGGCGAGATGCTGGTTGCTGTTGTCTACTGGCGCTATTTGGCTATGATGAGAAGCGGCAAAAGCGGGGAAGGGAGCTTGGGCGATATCGAGGCAGGCATGAATGTTGGCCACCATGAGTCATACCGCACTGCGCTCGGGCTGTTTCGAAACGAATACAGCTATGCCCAAATAGCTGATATCCTTAAAGAGCAAAAAAGCGATATCGATTATGTCACTATTTTGTATGCCCTATACCATGTGCTTGAGCAGCGCGGCGAGGCGGAAAGCTCGAAGCGAATACTAAAAGAGGCGGTGAAGCGAAATTACCATTGGCCAAGCTTTTCTTACGTAGCCGCCCTTAATGACTATCGCAGCTTAGCGCCTGAAAGCAGTGAGCAAACTGAGGATAATTGAGCATTGCGCTTAAAGCGAATACAGGCTGCAATGCATTTGTTTTGCTTTTATTTGCATACTTTTCTTTACTTCTGTAGAATTACCACGAATTTTGCGTTTTTTTATCATATAGGCAGCTTTTCTACTTTGAGCCTTATTGGTTCAATGCGAGAGTTCTTTATCTGCAAAAACCAGTTGTATTGATGTTATGTTTTTAGTATATAAATACAATATTAATGCATATAGCAGACTTATAAAAACAGCGTTATCAAACGAATAATCCATTACTTACAGATATTGCATTTCATAATAATCAAAAATGATATAATTAAAGTAACAACCAATTGATTAGGAAATTATAGATATGGGAGCTAGGAATAATTTAAGAAGAAAAACTGCTATTCTACTGGCAGCTGCCATTATAGCGCTCCTGCCTTCGTTTACAGCGCAAAATACAGATCCTGTTATCCGCGTTGCTATATCCTCAAATCTTTCAGGCGCTCTTATCAGCGATGGGGGAGAAGCTGGTTTAGGGGCCTTTTATGAGGCAGCAGTCGGGGAAAAAGCCGACATTTTGCTGGATTTCGGAAACTTTTACAACGGTTCGCCCATTTCGGATCTTGCCAATGGCGAAAACGCTGCGTCAGTGGCCTCTATAGCCGGATACGGTGGCATGGCGCTTGGCCCGAGAGACTGGCTGTTTGGCAAAGAGCAGCTATTGCTGCTTGAAAAGCGCTCAGGCGTGCCGATCCTTGCAGGAAATGTAATTGACACTGCTTCAAACAAGCCTCTTTTTTCTACTAAGTATATTGCAGTAGTGGCGAGCGGCATAAAAATCGGAGTCTTTGGCATAATCGGCGAAGATATGGCTGCCCTGACGCCTGATGGCTATCTTGCAGGCATTTCCTATGCTGATCCTGTGAGCTTCGCCGAAAGCTGCGCTTCCGAGCTGAAAAGGGACGGCTGCATTGCTGCTGTTTGCCTGGGCCAGACATATGATGAGGATCTTATCAGCAAGCTTTCTCTCATTGCGGATCTGCTTATAGCGCCTGGCGATGATATCAGCATAAATGGCCCTGTTATTACTCTTGGCAGCAGCCGCCAATCAAGCTTTGGCCTGGTTGAAATGCGATACAGCGAAACCCAAAAAAAACTGTATGCCGGCCTTATGAGAAACCAGGCATATGAAATGGCCCCTAAAGCAACAAGCGATGTAGCTAAGTCAATAGCAGGCTTTGAAGCTAAGTTTAATCAGGCGCTTGACGGCCCGTTAGGCGAATCGCTTATTAGCGTGCCTAACGAAACGAACGGCTCGGGTTCAGAAACAACGCTTGGAAGGCTCGTTTGCGATTCATATAGATTTGCCACTAATGCTGACATAGCTTTTGAAAGCTCAAAAGCTATTGGAAAATCGCTTCCACAAGGCACTCTTTCATACAGGGACAGCCTAAATGCGCTCCCTGGGGGCGGCAATATTATCACTGTAAGCCTTACGGGCGATGAGGTGCTAAGCGTTCTTGAGCAAAGCACGCAGACAGCCATGCACGCCCAACAGCCTAATGCCTCAGATCCACAGCCGTTTTCGCTTCATGTTAGCGGTGTTAAATACAATTATGATCCGAGTATGCCAATGGGCAAGAGAGTATACAACACTCAAGTGCAAGGCGAGCCGCTTGATCTGAAGAAAAGCTATACAGCCGCCATCAACAGCCAGCTGGCCGCACTTCCTGATTACCCTGTTTTAAACAGCGCCCGAAAATGCCAAGACAGTATCGGATGCTTTAGCGCACTAAGCAGCTATATTCAGCGAGGGTGGTTTAGCGCTTCGCTCTCAGAGGCCAGAATTATTGAGTCGCCGTTGCCTGAAGGCTCAGAATGGCGTGAAAATGGCAACCAATCCGGCTCTAACCCGGGCCAAAGCGCAGGCAGCCCAGTTCAGGGCTCACCGGGCCAAAGCGCAGGCAGCTCAGATCAAGGCCCACCAGGCCAAAGCGCAGGCAGCTCAGATCAAGGCTCGCCAGGCCAAAGCGCAGGCAGCTCAGATCAAGGCCCATCGGGCCAGAGCCATAATGGCGATCAAGGCCATAGCTCATACGATAGAATCGGCTATGATGAAAATGGAAGCTATGTTGGCCTTTCAGGATCGCCCCATGCAAATGGCAGCAGCGATAGCCAAAGCGCTGCAGGCAATGCCAATGTAAGCAGCGCCAGCCAGGCAAGCGTAAAAAACCCGATAACCGGAGCAACAGCCAGCCTTGCTGTTCCACTGGCCATGCTTGGCGCCTCAATAGTGATAGCAGCATGCCTGCTTGCAGCAAAGCTAAAAGGCAAGAAGGCGTGAAATGGGCAAAGATTCGCTCTCTGTGAAGCCGGATTAGTGCCAATAGGGCTATTTCCCCATACGGGCTTGCATAAATAAAAATAAAAGGCCCTTAAACAGCATCTGAAGCTGCTTAGGGGCCTTTAGGATCTGAATGGCTTGTTTTATGCCATCAGCCTCCCAATCCTCTTGGGTATGGAACCATTCTTTGATATTTTTCGTATTGAGCCTGCATAATAGGAAGCGCCCTTTCATGCGGCACAGGGAAATCTTTCACAAACTCATCAAAAGGCAAATCATACTTTGATACAAACGTAGGATAGTCTTTTAGATAAGGCTTTACAGTGTCTTGGAAGTTGAGGAAGTCGAATTCGCCTGAAGCTTTTTGCCCTGCGTTTTCATACTTTCCATTCTCGAGAACATAGTTAAGCACAGCGACATAGTTATCCAGGTTTATGTCTCTTACCGAAACAGCTGATTTGTCAAATTGGAAATGGTAGTTGCCGCCGGGGGCCATGATGTCCATGAGCTCCTTTGCTTTGTCGATGCACTCCTGCTTAGTCTTGCTTCTCAGGTATGTAACAGGGTACAATCCGCCAATAATATGCTTCTTGCCAAGCTTGTCCTTGATGGTTTGGGCATCGCCATATTCAAACATAAATCGGCATCCGGCTGGAAGATCATAAAGATGGTCATAAAACCTCGACCAGTCCCCTTCTGCAAAAATAAACATATGCAGGTTGCGCTCTCCGGCTATATGGCACAGCTTGGCAAAGCATGGCCAGTAGAAAGTCTCGAAATCCTTCGTATTCAGGAAAACGCCCATATGAGTCATGATTGATGAAGACTGCCTTATGTCTACCGACGGCACATATTGGTTTGCAATGCTTTTTGGCATCAACGCTTCCATGGCATCCAGCACTTTTTGGGGCCTGCGCTTGATGTCAATAGTCATATTAATGAAGCCCCGGTATGAGTCTGCAATTTCATCGAAAGGCACGCCTGTCATACTGCCCGGTGCAGCTGCAGCCGGATAGCCATACTTTTCGCCAATCTCTGCTGAAGCGCGGCCTAGCGCCATGTTTTGGTTTTGGTTGGATAAGTAGTTTCTCAGGTATGATATTGCAAACATTGTCGGGCTTTGCTGGTAGAGCGGGCTTACTCTGGGAAAAAGCACCTCGCCGATAAACGTCTCAGGGTCGGCGATTAGCTGGTCATATTCGTCCGCCTCCATAATGCTGCGCTCAGGGTGCTGAATAAACCCTGATGAGCTCATAACATTCCGATTGCTCTTTGTTATCAGGCATGCAACAGCGTTTCGTGCAAATGCAGCCCCAAAGTTGTCGCCAATGTTGATCTCCATTGCCTTTTCGAAAATCTCAATGAGCTCTTCATATTGGTAGTCGTATTGAGTTAGCATTAAGTCTTTGCCAGCATACTCGATCAACAGCTCAAGGCTTAGAGCATTGTTCACGGGTATTCTGTCAGGAATAATGCCAGAGTACAAATCAGTTAACAGCTTTTGCCTATAAGCTGCCTTTTCTTTGGCATCCATGTCTTATCACCTCTCCGAGTGCATTGTATTGAATTAATTATGTATTATCTGATTGTATATGTCAACAGTGCAGATCATGCGGCCTTATAGATAAAATGCTGGCATACAAGGATGCAAAGCGTTATGCATGGCGGCTATTCAGGCTATACGCCTAGCGACAGGGCTTTTCCGCTAAAAGCGCTAGACATGAACTCAAATATTCAAGCTGTTTTTATTGGATGTGTAGATGCATGAGAGGGTTTTGGGCAAACTCCTGCGCTCCAACTGCAGAGCGCGTGCCCCCTGAAACCTTGCCCTTGGCTTTGGCAACGCGAATATCGCGCTCTGCCTGGGAGCTTGTAAAGGGGCTTTGAAATTCTCAAAGAGCACATATTGTGCCTGCCTTTTCTCCAGCTAGCAGCTTGCCTTTATATAGTAGCGTCTTGTCAAAGTTTCGAAAGCAATTAAAATTCTATCTAGAAACCACAGTATTTTGTATAATCATGTGAGAATGATCGCATATATCTGAATAAAAATGTGAGGTAGTTTTAGTGCAACGGTTGATTCTGGAAAAAATGCTGCTTTGGAAAGAGTCTGTTAACAGAAAACCATTAATTTTAACCGGTATTCGGCAATCAGGAAAAACATGGGCTTTAAAAGAATTTGGCATGAAGCATTACCGGAACACTGCATATTTCAATTTCGAAGAAAACGAAGAATACAGGCAGTTTTTTCAAACAACAAAAGATGTAGCTCGAATAATGCAAAATCTAATAATGGCAAGCAGCCAAACAATAAGGCCTGGGGAAACACTAATCGTCTTTGATGAAATCCAAGAATGCAACGAGGCTCTTAATACCCTAAAATATTTTTGCGAAAACGCGCCTGAATACCATGTTGCGTGCGCTGGCTCGCTACTGGGCATAGCATTGTCTAAGCCAGCATCATTCCCTGTGGGCAAAGTTGATTTTATGAGCCTTCACCCGATGAGCTTTACTGAATTCCTAATTGCCAATGGTGACGAAAACTTAGCTAACTACATGGGTGCTATTGATGTTATCGAACCAATTCCGGATGCGTTTTATAACCAGCTTTATGAAAAGATTAAGATGTATTATATAACAGGGGGAATGCCTGAAGCTGTCCGTGCATGGGCTGAGCTGCGTGATGTTAGCCTCGTAGAGCAAACTCTGCATAATATACTCAATGCATTTGAACTCGATTTCTCAAAATACTCGCTGCCTAAAGACCACCCAAAGCTTTCCTTGGTATGGAAATCAATACCCTCCCAACTGGCAAGGGAAAACAAGAAGTTTTTGTATCAATCTGTAAAGGGCGGAGCAAGGGCTCGGGAATATGAAGACGCTTTGCAATGGCTAGTCGATGCTGCGCTAGTATATAAAATATTCAAGATCTCAGCGCCAGGGCTGCCACTGGCTGCGTATGATGATATTTCAGCATACAAACTATATTTGGCTGATGTTGGGCTTTTGCGAAGGCTTTCATCACTGGCGCCAACAGCTTTTGCTGAAGGAAACCGCCTGTTTACTGAATTTAAAGGCGCATTATCAGAGAATTATATACTTCAGGCGCTTTCGCCGCAGCTGGATTTGCTGCCGCGTTACTGGTCAGTCAATAACCCCCGGTATGAAGTTGATTTTATCATTCAGCGGGAGAACGATATTCTTCCTGTAGAAGTCAAATCCGAAACTAACACTGAAAGCAAAAGTTTGCGCAAATACAAGGAATCCTTTCCAGAAACCAAGCTTAGAGTGCGCTTCTCAATGCAAAACTTGAAGCTCGATGGCGACCTGTTAAACATTCCGATATTTTTAGCGGATGAAGCAGACCGCATAATTGGAATGGCGCTTGAGAGATATAGGGCTTGACCAGCTCATTATGGCACTGGTTTGTATTTGAATGAATAATGAAATTGCATCATCTGTTTGATGGCAGCCTAACCCCACTAATGACTGCCAGCTTTGATGAGTTAAGCACATTTTATTGCTTGCAGCTTTGGAAAGCATAAAGCAACACTGCTTCGGTGTTGCTGCTAGAGTATTTGGCTATTAATTTGCGCTTATGGCAACCGGGTGCCAGCTTTCAAAAAAGCAGGTGTTTGGCTTTAATAAGCAACTGAGCCGGTGCAGTGCAGAGATCTGCATTGCTTTTATTCAATGCTTTTCAGAGAGGCAATCATGTCTACCTGGGCGATCTTTCGATACATATACATGCTCACCAGCGTTGCAAACAGCGCTGTGAGGCTAATAGATAATATATATGTCTTCGGCAGAATGTCCCTGCTGAACATAAGCATTTCGACTTCGATTGTAGTTATGACGAAGCGCTGAAGCAGATATCCAAGCCCAATTCCGCATGCGATGCCTACTGCTATCATAGGAATGTTTTCTCTCAGCAAGTACATCGCGCTCTCAGGATCGTATAAGCCGAGAACTTTTATCGTAGCGATTTCCCGCTTTCTTTCCTCAAGAGATATTGTTATCAGGCAATAGAGCACAACAAAGCACAATGCAGCTGATGATGTGATAAGAACGATCATCACATACTGAAGCGCGTTGACCATATTGCCAACGTCTCTTGTGGTGTCAGACAAAAATGAAACTGATGCAATTCCCTCTTGCGAAAGAAGCGCGCTCGCCAGCGGGGCATCGTATTCGCCGCCTTTTTTCAAAAGGCCAATTGCCTGGGTAGGCTTATGCTCCTTGCCGAAGCTGGATTCATACAGCTTTGGGCTTATGTAGATATAATGGTTCAGGTAGTTTTCAGTTATACCGGCGATAGGGATTTCTGCTTCATTGTCTCCATCAAGAAGCTTTATTCGAAAGCTTGATCCTGCGCTT
>WRIY01000028.1 GCA_009782515.1 Eubacteriaceae bacterium | reverse complement strand
AGCGGAAGTGTACGTGCTGACAAAAGAGGAAGGCGGGCGCCACACGCCATTCTTCAACGGCTACAGGCCGCAGTTTTACTTCAGGACAACAGACGTTACAGGGGTAGTGGACCTGGACGAGGGCGTTGAGATGGTGATGCCGGGCGACAATGTGTCGCTGTCAGTTGAGCTGATCACGCCGATAGCAATCGAAAAAGAGCTTCGCTTTGCCATCAGGGAAGGCGGAAGGACGGTTGGCGCCGGCGTTGTCACTGAGGTTGTTGAGTAGCATCCAAGAGTATAAGCACAGCCAAAGAAAAATTGCAATTGAAATAAAGCAGAAGGCAGCGCCAAATCGGCATATGCTGCCTTTTTATCTGACAAAATGCGCCCTTTTGTTCTAGTGGGGCGCATTGACTTTTGCTTCTCAGAAAAGTACAATTATACCAACAGGATTTAACTGTTAGGGGGTGGCCAAAATTTTACTAGACATACTTTTCGTTGTTGTCCTCTTACTGTTTACGCTAAATGGCTACCAGCGTGGATTTGCAAAGTCAATAATCAAGTATATGCGGTTTGTGCTTTCTACTTTTGTGTCTTATATTTACTATGGAAGAGTTGCATCAGAGCTTGCAAAAAATCCCGGCGTGCTTGGAATCTTTGAATCTGCAGTTTCAGGCATTGCGTCATCTGCGCTTGCAGTGCGCCAGCTTGCGCTTTTGATGATAGGGATAGCATCGTTTATTGCCATATATGCAGCTTGCTTTATAGCAGTCTCACTAGTTGGCTCATTCCTGAACACGCTTATGAAGCTGCCCGTGCTTCGGCAGGCAAACAAGCTTGCAGGCATAGCGCTAGGCATAGCCAAAGGCGCTATTGCATGCATTATCCTCTCAAGCGCTCTGTACATAGCTGCACTTTCAGGCCTCGCAGACATAAAGGAGCTGTGCGACGCGTCCTACCTGGTTGGCTTTTTTAGCTTGAGAAACGTTTTGGCGTTTGTGTAGCAGATTTAAATTGCCGGCAATATCCGGTTGGCTTGGCAACCAATACTCGAAATATCAAGCTTGCGCTGCACCGGCGCAAGCTTTCGTGCCTTTAGCAGGCGATAAAAGGCGGTAAATATGCAAAGCAGCGATTATTCTTTGGGAACAGTTGTAAAAATGAAAAAGCCCCATCCCTGCGGATCAGACTTATGGGAGGTTGTTCGCCTTGGAGCCGATATAAAGATAAGCTGCCAAGGCTGCGGGCGCATAGTCATGCTGAGCCGCTCAAAGTTTGAAAAGGGCGTTAAAAAGATTGAGAAAGCCTAGGCGGCAGCAAGCTTCGCTCTGCCAAAAGCGCTTATATCACTCCTTGCGGCGCTATTCGGCTAAACAGTCTAGTTCCAGTCAGGCTCCAGCAGGAAGTCCCTGATATTTTTGTGCTTTATCCCTTCCCGGCTCATGTCAAACTCATCCAGCGTGACAATATACTTCGGAAAATTGTCGCGAATGTGGCCTTCGCATTAATAGTGCCCTGCAATGGATTCTAAATAGCAATAATAATCTATAAGCGAATTAGTGCTATTAGCGCATTAATACGTTACAGTTTTCCAGCATGCCGCCATTGCAAAAACAGGCGCCGGCTCAAATAAAAACTCCGGCTTCATACAAACATATGGCTTATAGTATCTCAAAACAATTGCAAAAAACGCTAATGCTTTCAATGATCGCTATCGACTAGCATGAAATACAAAAATAATACAAATCCCTTTTTTTATATATAATTACTTCTTGCCAAACATTAATCTGCCTCTAATTAATCTTTGAAAACCCCTAAAAAATGGCTGAGACATGCTATAATGACAAAAAACTGAAAATTGCTAGTTTCGCTAGAATTTATACGAAACTTACAAAATACGCAAAAATTACGAAAATTATGAAAAAAATCTACATTGCATTGCTTGCAGTTTTAGCCTGCAGCGCATTTATTGCGATGGCCATGCCATGGCGCTCAGAGGCCAGCCTGGCTTCTGCGATTGCAACAAGCCCATACGAGGGCAGCTATAGGGCGAACGCCGTTTCAGGCGCCCCTGCAGAGTATAGGGCCAATGAAGGCGAAAGCATCCCTATATCTATAACCGCTCTTCCAGAGGTTCCGGACGCCAAGCTGTTCTTTGCGACAAGCGACGCGTCTATTGCTGTTGTAAAGGACGGCAGCCTCGTTGCCGTGAAGCGGGGCAAGTGCGATCTGATCGTGCGCAGATCAATAGACAGCGCGATTATCGCTGTCATCCCTGTAAGAATAGGCTTTATAGCTGTCGAAAGCGTTCTGTTTCCAGTTAGCGCCGCTGAAATCAGCAAAGGGGAGTCGATAAGCCTTAATGCTTCCGCCCTTCCGGAAAGCGCTTCCAACAAAACGCTTGCCTATGTATCCAGAAACCCTGACATAGCCATTGTCAGCCCCAGCGGCTCTGCAACCGGCTTAAAAGCGGGCACCGCTGTAATAGAGGCGATCAGTGCTGATGACTCCTCAAAGCGCTCTGAAATGTCGCTTACTGTTATTCAAAAAGCAGAGATAATAGAAATTATTCAGTCGGAATACCGGCTTCACCCGGGCGGAAAGTCTTTGGCCAGATATATTGTGGTTCCGCAAGACACAACGGAGAAAATGCCATTGTTCTCTGTTTCAGATCCCAGCATAGCAAGCGTTGACGCTTCAGGCCAGATAAGCGGCATAAAGGAAGGCACGTGCGAGCTGATAATAACTGCAAACGGCTCAGAAGCAAGAGCGACGGGGACAATAATAGTAACAAACAAAAACATCAGCTCTGTCAGCATAAGCCCGAAGGCGATAGAAATATACAAAGGCGAGAAGTCCCAGATTAAGAGCTCTGTATACCCGGCGGATGCAACGTTCCCTGAGGTTGCCTACGAGTCTTCGGACGCAAGCGTTGCCACAGTTTCTGAAACCGGGCTGGTTACGGCCGTTAAGGCAGGAAAGGCTGAAATAAAGGCATCAGCCCAAGTTGGCTCAAGCGCAAGCGACTCTGTGCTTGTTATAGTGCTTGAGCATGTGGAATCTGTCAGCGCGCCTGAAAAAATATCCCTTGCTACAGGAAAGCAGCAAAACATCAATGCTGTAGCGCTTCCTGACAGCGCCACAGACAAAACCCTTACATATACATCAAGCGACTCGCGCATAGCCTTTGTTGACAGCCAGGGCAACGTGCTGGCTGTCTCGCCCGGCAAAGCCAAAGTAACCGTTGCTGCCAGCTCAGGCGCCAAGGCTGAGATCGAAATAGAGGCTATTCGGTATGTAACAAAGGTTGAAGCAGAGCCTTCGCTTATGAGAATATATACCAAAAGCCAGACTCCAATAAAATACAGCGTGCTTCCGGCAGACGCTTCGAACAAAGGACTTTCTTTTCAATCGTCCAACCCTCTGGTAGCAACTGTATCAGAAGCCGGAATGGTCACTGCAGTCAAGGCAGGATCAGCAACTATATCAATAACGGCAGATGACGGGGCCGGCGCGGCTGCAAAAGTAAATGTAACTGTGATGCAAAAGGTCGAAAGCGTGGCTATTGAGCCAAAAGAGGCCAAACTGTATACCGGACAGAGCCTGTCCCTGAAAGCAACAGCCCTGCCGTCAGACTCAACCAACAAAAGCATACGCTGGACATGCTCTAATATTGCCGTTTGCTCTGTAAGCGAAACCGGCGAGGTTGTGGCCCTAAGGCCCGGCAAGGCCGTGCTTACAGCTGTTGCCACTGATTTCAGCCTGGTCACTGAATCTGTTTCGATAGAAGTTTTGCGCGGCATAGACAGCCTTATACCGCATAAAGCGGAAATGCAGCTTCCTGTTGGCAGCTCTGAGAAGCTGTCTGCAATAGCATTCCCGAGCGACGCATCTGATCTTAGCCTGTCATACCAGGTGTCAAACCCCCAGATAGCGTCCATAAACGCCCAGGGCGTCGCCACAATGCTGAGCGCAGGGGAATGCACTATTACTGCGACTGCCAATGACGGCTTCGGGGCATCGTGCACGTGGCGCATAAGCGCTTACATTGTTGCACAGAGCATTACTCCCCCTCCGTCGCCTTTTGTGATGTATGTCGGCGAGGAAACAACCCCGAAAGTAGTGCTGAGCCCGCAGGGCGCATCACCGCTTATATTTGCCTCATCAAGCCCTGAGATAGCCACTGTTAGCGAAGCAGGCTCGGTTAAGGCGCTTAAGAACGGCTCTGCAATTATCAGCGCATACTCTTCAGACGGCAGCAACCTGTCAGCGGAATTCACTGTTGAAGTGCGCACAAAGCTTACAGGCCTGCGCTTTCTCAGGCCTGAACTGCTCCTTTATGTAGGCGAAACGGACACCATTACGCCTGTATTGATTCCATCCAATGCATACAATACAGGCATAACATGGTCATCTTCTGATTCAGGCGTTGCCAGCGTTAACAGGACCGGCTCAATAACAGTGCACAAAGCCGGCAAGGCAGTCATCAGGGCGCAAAGCGACTCTGAGGCTGCAATATATGCAGAAGCTGAAGTTACAGCCATGCAAAGGGCTGTAAGCATATCATTTTCAAGCGAGTCAATAAAGCTTTATACAAGCGAGACTGCCAGCATGCCTGCTGAAGTGCTGCCCCAAAGCACTACCAACAAGAGCGTGTCATACCGTTCCGGCAATACATCTGTGGCAATTGTAAGCGATCAGGGCATAGTGAGGGGGCTGGAGCCGGGCAAAGCCGAGATATATGCAAGCGCCTTGGACGGCAGCGGCGCTGTTGGCTCATATACTGTCGAAGTCATCAGAAAGCCACAGTCGATTGAGCTGGCTAAGCCTGCACACATGATTTACCTGGGCGAGAGCTATACGATTGAGGCATCTGTCAAGCCGGATGACGCAACAGGCAAGGAGCTTGCCTACTCATCATCAAATGAGAGCGTTGCCACCGTTGACAAATCCGGCAAAATTACAGCCCATAGCACGGGCGAGGCGGTTATTACGATCTCATGCCTTGAGGCTGCTTCAATCAGCGCGCCATTCAGGCTCGTCGTTTTGCAGCTGTCCGAGTCCATAACAACAGAGCCGCTGCTCAATATAGACATAAATGGACCCGGCATTAAAATTGATTACAAGGTGCTTCCTGAAAGCGCAACTGACAAATCCGTAACATTCTTCTCAGCAAACCCGGCGGTAGCGTCTGTGTCACAAGACGGGTATATAAGCTGCCATAAGCCTGGCAAAGCGCTTATAGCCATAATCGCTTGCGACGGGGGCGGGGCATCCGCGCAGATTGTTGCCACTGTTTTCAGAGAGGCTGAGAGCCTTGTGGCGCTGGAGCCAAGCATATCGCTATACACAACAAGCAAAGCAAAGTTTCCGCTGCAAGTGCTTCCAGAAGGGTCTACCGGCGCAAAAATCGTTTATTCGTCAAGCAGCAAAGATGTCGCTGATGTTTCAGAAGACGGGATTATAACTGCTGTAAGCGCTGGCGAAGCAATGCTCACGGCACAGCTTTCTGATAAGCCGGGCAGTGTTGCTTCGTTGAGCGTAAAGGTCCTTGACTACACATCAAAGATCGTTTTAAACATATCAAATATCGAAATGAATGCAGGCGATGAATACAAGCCATCAGCTTCTATCGAGCATCTGATCCTTAACGAATGGCCCAAGACCCCCGGGGCAAACGCCATAGAGAGCATGGCAAGCCTGATTGAATGGACCAGCTCTGATCCCGGCGTTGCAATAGTTGAAAATGGCATAATAAAGGCTCTAAAGCCGGGTGAGGCAGTGCTTACTGCCAGCATGCCAAGTGCAAGGTGCGAGCCTGCAACAATTAATGCTGTTGTAGCAATACACCCGTATGACGTGAGCATCGACAAGAAAGAAGCTTTTCTTTTTGTTGGCGAAAGCTTGAGCCTGAAAGCCATACTTGCTCCGGTTGGAGCCCAAAGCGGTATGGTGGAATGGTCATCATCCGATGAAAGGGTTGCCACTGTATCGCAAGATGGCCTGGTCACAGCTTCAATGCAGGGAGAAGCCGAAATCACTGCGCGCATCAATGAAGAGGCATTTGCCGTATCAAAGATTAGCGTAAGCATTCCGATAGAGTCTATTGAGCTTGATGCAAAAGCTTTGAGCGTATATATTGGCCAGCCCCAAAAGCTGCAGGCCAAAATTGTCCCGGAGAGCGCCGCTGGCAGCGAGCTGGCCTGGTCGTCCTCAAACCCCCAGGCAGTAACAGTGGACGAAAGCGGGACGGTAACGGCCATTTCCCCCGGTAAGGCAACTATAACCGCCAGCTCAAAGGACAAGCGCGGGGCTTCGGCATCAGTTGCAGCCACATCATCCTACAAGCTTGAAAAGATCGAGCTGTCGCCTGATGTTTTTGAAATAAAGGTGGGCCAGGGCAGGCAGCTTGAGACAGTATTTCTGCCCAAAGGCGCCCAAGCCCAGCCAATAGAATTTGCGAGCAGCGATGAAACGATTGCAACAGTAACGCAAAGAGGCTATATAAGGGCAATAGGCCCCGGTGAAGCAACGATAACTGCCAAGTCCGGCGAATTTGAGGCTGTTTGCGAAGTGAATTCGCTGCAGCCTGTAGTCGGCCTGAAGCCTGAGGCTACGTATATGCTTATGAGAGTGGGAGAGGAGTCTTTGGCCAGAGTTGCAGTGCAGCCGGAAAATGCTTCAAACCCGAAGCTGGTGTTTATGTCGACAAACCCGGCGATTGCAAAAGCAGGCGAGGAAGGCGAAATTACCGCTTTATCGCAGGGAAAATGCGAGATAATTGTCAAAACCAGCGATGGAAGCAACTTTGAAGGGTATATATCGGTAAATGTCATTGAAAGCACCTCCCAGATCGATCTGGGGCCTGACATAGTTATGCGATCAGGAGAGCAATTCCAGCTTTCCCCATCGATCATGCCCAAAAGCGCCCTTATTGACAGCTTAAGGTACGTGTCCTCAAACACGGAAATAGCTGTTGTTGACTATAAAGGCCTTATAACTGCAGTAAAAGAGGGAAAAGTGACGATTTCAGCTGTTGCCGGAGATGGCAGCGACACGAGCGCAAAGATTGCCGTTACCGTGGTGCGGGTTGCTGAGATTCGCTTTGCCGCCAAGCAGGCAACCGTTCACTTGGGCACCCGATACAGCATTAAGCACACAACATATCCACTCTCAGACACAGAGAGCAAGATCATATGGTCCTCTTCCGAGCCGAAAGTTGCATCTGTTGATGCATACGGCAACGTTACTGCCTCATCGCCCGGGCATGCAGTAATAACAGCCAGGGCAGCTGAAAACCCGAAAGCGACAGCAAGCATCAGCATAACCGTTGACAGGCTTGTAGAGAGCATTCAGCTAAGCAAGAGCAATGTCTCGATGCTTGCCGGAGGCACAGACAAGCTCGTTGCCACTGTGGCCCCCTCAAACGCGACTAACCGGACGCTGTCATGGGCAAGCTCTGACAGGGCTGTTGCCAGCGTGTCCTCTTCCGGCGTTATCACCGCGCATGCTCCGGGCGAAGCAGTTGTCACAGTAAGCGCTGTTGACGGATCAGGCGCAAAAGGGGAAGCAAAAGTAACAGTGACGGCCTCAGCAGCCTCTATAAAAGCAACGAAGAAGGCATACAGGATAAAAGCAGGGGACTCACAGGAAATAAAATATTCGCTGCTGCCTTTAAATGCAACCATTAAAACTGCCAATTTCGCATCAAGCGACGAGAGCGTCGCTATAGCGACTCGTGATGGCTTCATTCAGGCTGTCAGCCCCGGCAATTGCGAGATATCGATAACTACCACAGACGGAACCAACCTCAGCGCAACAGCTTCTGTAGAGGTTATTCCAGTCAGAGCTGCATCAATATCCCTTAGCGCAAGCAGCGTTGCGCTGCACATAGGCGAGGGCTTGAGGCTTAGCGCGCAAGTTGGGCCCGCAAACGCAACAAACCAGGGCTACAGGCTTTCCTCATCGAATGAATCAGCCTTTATTGTCACAGAAAGCGGCGCCATTAAAGCAGTAGGCGCAGGCACAGCCTTAATTACCGCTGTGTCAAGCGACGGGGGCTACAAAAGCAGCTGCCGTGCTGTAAGCTTTAGCACAGCAACCGGCATAGAGCTCTCCCAAAGCAGCCTCAGCATGAAAATAGGCGAAAGCAGGCAGCTGGAATTGGCGGCATTTCCACAGAGCGCTGAAATAGAGCCTACGGCATGGGCCTCTTCAGATGAAAATGTTGCAGCAGTCTCAAATGCCGGCATAGTTACCGCCTTAAGCGAAGGGCAGTGCGAAGTGAGCGCGCAGTATGGCCCACACATCGCAGTGTGCAGCGTTAGCGCTTCCTATATCGGCGTCATGGCTGAGAGCATAAAGCTGCCGGAGAAAATCTATGCAGTAGCCGGAACAAGCTTTGATATTAAAGCTGCTGTAAGCCCGCTTTTTGCCAATGAAACCCTGCATGCTGTTTCATCAGACCCTTTGGTTGCCAGCATTGCAGGCTCGCTGACAGGGTTTGCCCACAAGGAAGGCACAGCAGTGATAACGCTCAGCGGGGCCAGGGCCTCAGCCAGCGTCGAAGTTATAGCAACCAGCCATTCAAGCTATAAGCCCCTGTGCGCAGCGGCGCCTGCCGGCTGCAGCGCGGTTGAGCTCAAATGGGATCTGCTCAGCTCTGCGGCCTCCTACGAAATCTTTCGATCCCTTTCGCCTGAGCGGGCGTATTCAAAGATTGCTGAGTGCGATTATGATCAAGGCAGCTATCTCGACACAGGCTTAACCTGCGGCTCGGAATACTACTACATGCTTAGAGCTGTCTCGAGCGATTCAGGCTATACGTCCTTTTCGAATACGATCATGTGCATTCCGCAGCCGAATGCGCCTGAAATTACAAACATAAGCACGCAGGATTCAGGCCTCATGTCAATTGCCCTGAGCATTGTTGAAGGCGCAAGCGGCTATGAGATCGAGTCCTCAAGCTCAGGGGATGTTTACACCCTTGCAGGCAGATCGGCAAAGCCTGAATATGCCTTTGCTCTGAAAAGCAACAAATCCCCGGCCCTGTACAGGGCAAGAGCATTTGTGGACATAGGCCCAAAGAGGGTATACTCAAGCTACAGCGAGCCAAAAGGTGCGCGATATGCGCCTATGATGCCCAATCTGGCTGTTGATGCCATAGACTATAACTCAACACGCGCTGTAGCGGCATCGCCCGGAGCAGACGGCATAGCCCTTTACAGATCAGGCGAGGAGCTTGGGGCATATTCGTATATAGGGTTTGTAAATTCCGAAACAGCTGTATTTGAAAACACCGGCTTGATTGCCGGCAAGCCATATTATTACAAAGCCTCAGCGTTTTACTCATCAAAAGACGGGATAAGGCATGAAAGCCCTTTAAGCGGAAGTGTGCATGCAGTTCCGATGCCAAATATACCATTCGGGCTGCAAGCAGACGCTTCGGGCCTTTTATCGTGGCAGCCAGTTCTTGGCGCAAATGGCTATGAGCTATCGTATATGTCGCAACAAGAGTGGAAATCTATTGACCTGACAGGCCAAAGTGCAATATCCTATTCTATAGACCTAAAATCTAAGGAGGCTACTGCCGCAAGAGTCAGAAGCTATACAGACACTCCGTTGGGACGGGCATATTCTGCCTATTGTCTGCCGAAGCCTCTAGCGGCGCCGTAACAAGATGCAGGACGGTTTAGTGCTACATAAGGCAATTGAAAGCGATCTTGACAATATTTTTGAAATTTACCAGGGCTCTATTAAAGAAATGCACTCTCGAGGCGTATTTCAATGGGGCGATTTCTATCCTACAAAAGACATTCTAGCAGAAGACATATACTTAGGCGAGCTGTACAAAGCCGTTTCGCATGGCGAAATTCTGGCAATTACCGCTATTAATAGCGAGCAATCGCCTGAATATGGCCAGGGGTACTGGCTGTACGGCGAGAACTTTATGTGCATACACAGGCTTTGCGTTACAGCATCATATATGGGCCAGGGCATCGGAAAGCAGTCTATGCGCTTAATCGAAGATTTTGCCGCAAAGTGCGGGGCGCACTCAATAAGGCTTGATACATTGACGCAAAATGAAGCAGCCATGAGGCTGTATTCTGCTATGGGCTATGAAAAACGGGGGCTTGTGAGGTTTCCGTACAGAACTGGATACTATTGCCTATTTGAAAAGAGCATCGAGAAGCTGGCTAAAATGTTATGAATGAAGATGCAATAGATAAGTATATTCGCATGCAAGGCGAAATTAAAGAGCTTGGCAGGGCGGCAGTCGCCTTTTCAGGCGGCGTTGACTCAACGCTGCTTTTAAAAGCAGCCCTGGACGCTACCGGCGGCAATGTAGTTGCCCTTACTGCTGTATCGCCATTGTTTCCTGAGGCTGAACTAAAAGATGCCAGGGAAATTGCCGCTATGCTTGGCGCCGAGCATATAGTTTTTGATTTCGGCATTAGCGCTGAAGGGATATCTTCAAACCCCAAAGACCGCTGCTACCACTGCAAGAAGGCTTTGTACATGCAAATGCAGGAAATAGCGGATTTAAATAATCTGGGCGCTTTGCTCGATGGCAGCAATGCAAGCGACGCAGGAGCATATCGCCCCGGCAGCAGGGCAATACGCGAGCTTGGGGTGAAAACGCCCTTAATGGATGCGGGCCTGTCCAAGGAAGAAATAAGGGCCATGTCAAAAAGCCTGGGCCTTTTGACATGGAATAAGCCTTCAATGGCATGCCTTGCGTCCCGGATTCCTTACGGGGAGGCAATAACCGAGGCCAACCTTTCAATGGTGGAAAGCGCAGAGGCATACCTTATGGGCCTTGGCCTTAAAGGCTTCAGAGTAAGGTGGCACCCGGGCAATGCCGCGCGTATAGAGGCATCAGCCGAAGGCATAAAAACCTTGTTTGAAAACAGCAGCCAAATATATGCGCAGCTCAGGGAATATGGCTTCAGCTTTGTTTCAGCTGACCTGCTGGGGTATAGGGCTGGAAGCATGGATGAGCTATAGCAATGTTAGTCTCCCGCTTTTGTGCCTCAAACGCTGCAGCTGCGCTTTTATTAATAATGCATGTTAAAGCCGAAGCGGCAATAGGCGTATGTTCAGTCTTGTGGATTTCGCCACGGCCTACAGTGAAAACGACGTGCGGTTTACTTTCATGGCACGGAGATAACGGTTTAATTAAGCCGAAAATCAAAAAAACACGGTAGCAATAATTATTGCATTCATGTTTTTTTGATTTTTGCGGTTATATCATTTTCGACACGAGCATAAAAATCAAATTCGCCCTTGATTTTAGCGGGTTTCATTCGGCGTATATATTTTACCCGATGAGTTTGCTGATAAAATGTATGCGGCTCAGTTGCGCCGACCGAAAATCATTTATTCGCATGAAACAGCTTTATTTCTGCATGGCCTTACTGACCGTGACCCCATCAATTATTCCGTAACAGTTCCGACAGGTTATAATGCTACACGGTTGAGGGAAGATGGCTTTAAAATATTCACAATCAAGCGTGAATTACATGATGTTGGTGTTACCCGGCTTTCGACGATGTTTGGGCATGAGGTTGTCGTTTATGGGTTAGAGCGTACAGTCTGCGATTGTTTACGCAGCCGAAACCAAATGGAAATCGCAGTAGTGATCGACGCCATTAAGCGTTACGCCAGACGTAAAGAAAAAAACCTAATCACTCTCATGCAGATAGCAGAGACATTTACTGTACTAGCAGACCAAAAGTTTACGAAAATATCAGAGCTGTTCTTGCCGAATACCGGTCGCCGACTTCTGTTGGAAAAGGAAGGTGGTGCCGAATGAAATCCCAATTTTGCATCAACTAACGAATTTTCGCAAAACAGCGGCATCAACGTAATGATTATCAACACGCAAGCGTCCAACACCACAAAGAGCTTCATGCCTGCCTTGGCCCTTAAGCCATTTAATAGCCCTGCCTGCTCACCCCTAATTCCCTGCACATAAGCTGTGTGCAGTATTTGCCGCAGTTAGCGTGCATAAACCCAAACAGCTCTCCCTTGGTTACTTCCTTTGGCGCCCGACGAATAAACCCTACGCGTCTTTTAGGATTTGGACTACCTTATCTAATTCTCTAATGCGTGTGTCTTTAGCAGTGTCGCTTTGGATGCTAGGGCGTGCATGCCCGCTGCCAACGTGCGCGCCTTCGCCATACAGCCTAGCCTTTCTCATCCATCCATATAGAGTGTTTAGAGGAACCCATAGGCCCTGTGCTGCTCTGGATGGCGTTGTTTCGTTTGCAAACTTAACTGCCTGCTCCTTAAAGCAGGCTCAAACGTTGCTATAGTCCTGGCTTGCTAGGGTTCCCATGCAAAATGCTCCTTAAGTAATTGCGTTTATTATTCCCACAATCTGTGCGTTTTACATGCCCAACTATTTTGATACCCCTCCATAACTAGCAGTTTGCGCTACTGGCAGCATCTCATCAGATCAAGAGAGCGCTGTATTTTGGTTGCTGATTTGCCATATATCCTTGAGCCAAAGCACATTCATTGAAAACTGCCATAGCATGTATGCTGGCATGACTTGCTGGAAAGCGCTGCAAACAGATACTATGCCAGGGCAAAAGCAAATCTCAAGTAGCATGAATAAGCATGAGGGGCTGCTGCGAGCTGCGCATCACCCTGGAGCAGCTTTTTTGTTTAGCAGCAATTATTCAAATGCCTCGATTTATGCGTTTTGATCAAATAGAAATGCCGAATGATATAAAAAGTCGCATATAAATTAGAATAATAATCTGTCTTGGTGTTGAAAAAGCATAGAAAAGCGGTTATTGTGTATTAATGGGAATAAAATATAAGCCACTCCTGCAAGCTTCGCTTCTCGCTTGCTTTATCTCGTGCTTTGCATTAGCTGCAGCAAGGATATTTATTGTGGATTCTCAAACGCTGCCTGGTGCAGCAAGCGTGCAGCTAAAGGCCATAAACAGCGATGGTTATGCTGTAGACTTAGCCGAGCTTGCTTTTCAGCTTCAAATTAAGCGCAGCAGGCTTAATCTGGCAATTGGCAGCAGAGCCCAGGATATTGTCAGCTCGATGTCTGTTCGGGAAAAAGTATGCCAAATGCTTTTCGTTGAGCCATCACAGATAGCGTTTGGCGGCAGAGGCATGCAAGCAGCGCTTGCTGAATTCCCGGTGGGCGGAATTATCTACTTCTCAAACGATATAACCAGCCAAACCCAAATCTCTGAACTCATAGCCCAGACACAGAGCTTTTCAAAGGTTCCCCTATTTATAGGAGTTGACGAAGAAGGCGGCAGTGTAGCCCGAATCAGCGGCAATACAGGCATGGGCTTTAGGGAAATAGATTCTATGCTTGCAATAGGGGATCGAGGCAACCCGAAAGAGGCATATGAAGCAGGATCTGAGATTGCCCGAAACATCAGGCGGCTCGGGTTCAATGTGGACTTTGCGCCGGTAGCTGACATTGCCTATAGCCGCAACGCCTCTGAGATAGGCGACAGATCGTTTGGCAGCAATGCCAGCCTTGTCTCAAAAATGGTTGAGCAGGCAGTTTTGGGCATGCAGGATGCAGCTGTGTCCTCGACTATAAAGCACTTTCCGGGTTACGGCAGCGCTCAAACCGACTCCCATTTAGGCCGCTCTGTAAGCTCACGGGGCCTTGATGACTTCCGCAAAGAGGATTTATTGCCTTTTAGCGCCGGAATTAAGGCAGGATCGGATTTTGTTATGGTATCTCATATGAGCGCGATTGGCATAGATGATAGCCTGCCTTCGTCCCTATCGCCAAAGATCATCACGGATTTGCTAAAAAATGAGCTTGGCTTCAAGAAAATTGTCATCACAGATTCGCTAAAAATGGGAGCTGTCACAACATGGTATACAGCAAGCGAAGCTGCTGTTATGTCAATAAAGGCAGGAGCTGACATGCTGCTAATGCCTGACAGCGTTTCAGAGGCTCTTGACGGTGTTATGCATGCAATAAAAAGCGGCATAGTCAGTGAGGAGCTAATAAACGAAAGCGCCTTAAAAATCATACAGCTGAAGCTTAACAGAGGGATAATCAAGTAAAATGCATGCAAAAATAGATAATTCGCGAAAAAACTCAAGCTATTGCGCTACAGCATAAATATGCTATTTACATGAATGGCAATCAAAGATATAATAAAATCGCTGGAACAGATAATATCGGCGGCGATTCACTCAAAAATTTGCCTTTTTCGCTGATTGTTTGGTACTACAGTGAAAAATCTTTGCGAGCAGCATTCTTGCCGACAATTGGCGTTTCAGAGCGAAACATTGCATATCTGTGCAATGCAGCAAACCAATTTCGTTATTATACCAAGGAGGATACAGTTATGGCACACTTAACACCAAAACAGAACTTGCTTCGCCTATTTAGCGGAGAAATACCAGAGTGGGTCCCATCGTATTCATATTATGGCAGGTTGCCTGGAGTTGATGAAGATCCGGCTAACATGAGTGTTGGCAATCCTGCATTGCCGTTTAGAATGGAATCTGACGAGCCTGGCGTTTTCAAGAACATGTGGGGCGTACCCTACAAAGCAGTTGAAGAAGTTGGCGGATTCATGCTTCCTGAGCCAAATGCCTTTATAATCAAAGACATCAATGACTGGCCTGACATAATCAAAGCTCCGGATCTTTCCCATGTCAACTGGGAAGAGACTGCAAAGCAAGCATTGGAAGCTCTTCCATACAGCAGAGAGACTTCTGCAATGTATTATGGCCCGGGCGGAGGCTACTTCCAGATGCTAATGGGCTTCATGGGCTTTAATGAAGGCCTCATGGCAATGTATTCAGAGCCGGAAGCAGTACTCGAGCTCTTTAACTATTTGCACGAATTCTATCTTCCAATAGCGCAAAAATACATAGATTATGTTAACCCTGATGTCCTCTCTCTTGGAGACGACACTGCTTCTGAGTATGCTCCGTTCATTTCTCCGGAACTGTTCAGAAAGCTATTGCTGCCGTTCTATGATGACTTTGCCCGCCTTGGGCGCAACCGTGGAATACCCATTAACTTCCACAACTGCGGAAAATCTCAAGTTCTGTTCAATGACCTTGTAAGAATCGGCGTTACTTCATGGGAACCTGTACAGCTGCAGAACGACATCCTTGAAGTACAGAAGAAATTTGGGCGCCAACTTGTTATCGGCGGTGGCTGGGAAGGCCGCGGGCGCCTCACAGAGCCTGATGTTACTGACGAAGAGATTAGGCAGTCAGTTAGAGACGCTATGGATAAGTATGCACCGAACGGCGGATTTATGTTTGCTGCTGCTTACACGCCTGGATCAACAACTGATGAAAGAACAGCGCACTGGAACGAAGTGCTGCAGAAAGAAGCATACGATTACGGCAGAGCGTTCTACAACAAATAGCTGCCGGGAACCATATGCTATAAACGTTCAAAACAAAAGCCTCTTAATTTCAAGGGGCTTTTTTCGCTCTAATGCTTTGGCATAAAATGCAGCACTGGCTGTTTTGAACGCCTACTTGGCCAAAGCCCAGTCCGGCTCTGCTTTTCTAAGCAATACAAACGCTGCAGCCACTAAAGGCAAAACGCCGAGCGCAATGAGTGTCAGCACATCATCAAGGCCTGCTTCGGGCGCCTGGTATTCAGAGCTTGTGAATGCAATAAAAATGGTTGCTGACAGGTTGTGCAGCCAATGAAGGAGAATAGGCGCTATAAGCGTTTTGGTGCGCATGTATATTGCCCCGAGAAACATGCCGCCTGCAGCTGCAAAAAGTACATCTGAAGCAACATCAAGAGGATTTTGCCATACGGCATGTATTGAATGCACTATCGCAAACAGTGCGGCTGAAATGATAAAAGATTGAATTATGCCCTTTTTTGTGCCGCCAAATTGCCGCAGCAGCACTTTGAGCACAAGCCCTCTAAAGACTGCTTCTTCCAGAAAGCCTGTGCTCAACGGAAATAATATTACTGCCAAAAGAAACAGCGGTTCGGGCTTTATGAAGTATGCAGAGCGGTTTTGGATGCCTGTTGCTATGACTACAGCCATTAGCAGGAAATCAACCCATCCGAGCATAAGGCCCTTGCCGGTGTTTTTAAGGGCAAAGTCGCTGCTGTCGAATACTTGCGCTTTCTTCATAAGAAATATCCCAAAAGCTGCAATAGCAGTTTGGTACATTGAAAAAACCGGAATTCCGATTCTTTGGCCCATATTTGGGTTGGCCATCAGCGGCAGCCCGCCGGCCGATACCAGGGCAAAAAAAAGCGCCGTTAGCAAAAAAGCGCATGCAATAGGCCTTTCCCGTGCAAAACTGCTGAACTTTTCCCACATTCCAAATTCCCTTAACCTTTTATGTATATTGCGCTCCGCTGCATGGCTGGCTGCTTTCCGGCAGCAGCTGCTAAATGCAGGCAATAATATTATATTATGCCCTCAGCCTGTTTGAGTTATATTCTTAGCGCCTTCACACAGCAGCCTAAAGCGCAAACTGCTTTGGCAAAAGGCGATTTTCTGCCGAAATATCGGAGAATCCTAATCGATAAATCGCCAGCTTGGGCTTTTAAGCGCTGCTAAAGATGCTCATTGCTAAAGGCATTTAAAAAAATGCAGCAAGCCAGCAATAATAATGCATAATAAAGGCAATATGGAAAAGATAATAAAAAGAATTCAAGATGAGCTTGGCGACAATGGTTTGGCAGAAAAATTGCTGGCGCTGAGCAAATCTGACTTAACTTCATTGCTTCTTTATGTATTTGAAAAGCAGGAAACAAACCCGGCAGGCCTTCTGAGAGCATTTCAGACAAACAGGTTCGCACGGCCCAGCGATATAGATCCTATTGCTTACCGCGCTTTGGAAACAGAGCTTTTGGCTGTTGCCCGCGATATCGGAATAAAGCCTGTCTTGCTGTCGCCGGCTGCCCTCCTTGGCAGCTGCTCTGCGTTTGGGTATGTAAGCCAAAACAATGTATTAAGCTCAGTGCGCTCAACTGAGGCGCTTTCAGATCCCACAAACATGCTTGCGATAATAATTGCTGACGATATTATGCAAAAAAAGATCGACAATATAACGCCTGTGCACTACTGCGCAACTGCAAGGGTTGTCAGGGCGCAGGCATTCCCGGCAGCAAAAGATCTTTTTGCCCACTTTGGATTGTTTTGCATTGCTTCATCAGGCAAGGATACAGGATCGTATGCGTGCGAAACTGAATTGTTTGCAAAACAGATGGGCTATTATAAGGAGCTTTTTTCTGCCAAGCGTGGCTCAAAGTTAACAGTGGAACTGAGGAGAAGGCGTGGATACAAAGACTCAGACGGTTTTTATGAAGCTATGGCTAAACAGGCTGAGAGCGTATTTGGCATAGCTGTAGAGCGCGGCCCTGCAAATGAGGATAACAATTATTATCTTGGCATCAACTATAAAATCTATATGGAAAACGGGGCCAGCAGATATGTAGCTGTTGATGGCGGCTTCGTTGATTGGACGCAAAGGCTGGCAAATAACAAAAAAGAGCGCTGCCTTATAAGCGGCATGGGCATAGACAGGCTTCTTTTATAACCGGGGCTCTGCCTACAGCGGGGTATAGCCAACCTCCTTGACAATGTACTGGCCCTGGCCTGAAAGTATCCAATCTATGAGCGCTTCAATGTTAGGGTTGTCTGAACCTGCTGTAACAGCATAAAACTCAGATGCTACAGGGTAGGTTCCGTTGGCTATGCTTTCCCTGCTCGGGTATACCCCGTTTACCTTCAAAAGCTTGATGTCGCTGTTTTGGGCCATTTCTGTAATATAAAACAGGAACGAATAGCCGATAGCGCTTTTGTAGTTTCGGTATGTGGAAATGGCCCTGACCATGCCATCCATCGCCGATAAATATATTTCATTGGGGGCTTGCATAAGCGGTGTGCCTGCCATAATCGATTCAAGCGCTGTTTGGCTGCCAGAGCCTTCGTTCCTCTGGTAGGCCCTTATTTTTCCGCTTCCGCCAAACTCTTTCCAGCTCGTTGCCTTCCCTGAATAGATCCGTTGAATGCTTTCAATGTCAAGGCCGTCAACGCTGTTGGCCTTATGCACGAAAAAAACAAAAGCTTCGTATCCTATTGGGGTCAGCTTGAGCTCAACACCGGCCTGCCTGGCAGCCTGGAGCTGGCTTTCAGAAGGCCCTGCGACAAAAATAATATCTGCCTTTCCGCTTATTAGGCGCTCATATGCCCCTGTAGTCGTAGAGCATTCTATGTTGGGGATTTGATGGTATTTGGATGTTGCATCGATATCTTTTGGGTAAGTGTTTAGCGCAAAGGAAGCGTATAAGGGGTATAGGGCGGTTGCACCGTCAATACGGGGCAAATCGTTCGCAATCGCCAGCTCTGAAGGCTCATTGAGGGCAACCAGAGGCATTCTGAAAGGGTCTATCTCATATGCAGCCTCATGGCTGTTATTGTAATAGCGTGCAGCCTCGATGGCTCCGAGTGATGCTATAGCGGCAACTGATGACCATAATAAAATTTTGCTCTGTTTTTTGTCATCAAAAAACTTCCAAATAGAGTTGAGCGCACAAAAGCCGGCAATGGCAAAAATGTATATTGGCACGAGAAAGTAAACTGCCGGGGAGCCAAGCAGAAGCGAAAAAAACTTAATGAAAAAACTACAAAACAGCACTGCAGCCAGTGAAATTATACTCAGGGCTATCTTGCCAACGGTGCCTTTTTTCATGATGCCTCCAAAAAATTGTTTCGATATTATTATTGTGCATTGAGCCCGAATGGCATGCAGGAAACTTCAGGCGCATTTGCGGGGCTAACGGCTGCACCCTTCTGTCATTCATTTATATTTTCATTTGGGAATAAAGGAGTATAGCCAACTTCCTGAACAATGTACTGGCCTTGCTCGGAAAGTATCCAATCTATAAACGCTTTTACGTTTGGGTTGTCTGAACCCGCTGTTACAGCATAAAACTTTGAGGCAATAGGATATGTTCCATTGGCTATGCTTTCCCTGCTGGGGTATACCCCGTTTACCTTCAAAAGCTTGATGTCGCTGTTTTGGGCCATTTCAGCAGTGTAAAACAGGAATGAAAAGCCAATTGCGCTTTCGTAGTTCCGGTACAAAGAAACCTCTCTTACTATGCCTCCCATCGTAGACATTGTAGTTTTCCCCGGAGCTTTCATCAGCTTTGTGCCTGCCATAAATGACATAAGCGCTGTTTGGCTGCCGGAGTCTTCATACCTCTGGTTAGCTCTTATTCTGCCGCTTCCCCCAAACTCTTTCCAGTTCTTTGCCTGTCCCGAATATATCTTTTTAATGCTTTCTATGTCAAGATTGTCAACACTGTTGTCGTTGTGCACAAAAAATACGAAAGCTTCGCAGCCTATTGGGGTTAGCGTGAGCTCAACTCCTCTGTCCTTTGCGGCTTGAAGCTGCCTTTCAGAAAGCCCTGCGGTAAAAATAATATCTGCTTCCCCTGCTATTAGGCGCTCATATGCCACTGTAGTAGAAGAACATTCTACATAACGCATGTGATCATATATTCCTATATAATTGAATTCATCTTCCGGGTATGTGTTTAGCGCAAAGGAAGCGTATAGAGGGTACAGGGCTGTTGCTCCATCAATGCTGGGAGAATTTTTTCTATCACTAAGTTGGAAGGCTCATTTAGTGTAACTAGGGGAACGTCGAAAGGGTTTGGTTCGTATACAGCCTCACGGTAGTTCCTGATCATACAGGAAAGAGGAAAAAACAGCATTGCAATCAGTGCAATATAACCCAGGGCAAGCTTGCCGATATCTTTATACATGATGTCTCCAATGAGGTTTGGCTCTGTTATTATTGTGCATTTCGCTCTCTAAACATGCAATAGGCAAAAAGCTCCCATTAATGTAGCATGTATGGGAGCTGGGCCATGTTTCATGATTTTGATAAACTTCAGGCAAGGATCTCAGCCGCCTGGCCCATGATCGTTGCTGAAACATCATCGATATCACTTTACTCGGCTGCAGTGCGCCCTGTCTGTGCACGGGCTGCGTCTTCATCAATTCTGCGCACGACACTGTACGAATACGCTGTAAAATACTTGCTCCAAAACCCATACCCTGACGGATTTATGCTCTCATAATCTACGCCCAGGCGGGCGCATCCATCATCGCCTATCTTTTGCAGTACAAGATTCAGCAGGTTCTGGCTGACGCCTTTGCCTCTATGTTCAGGCAAGCAGAACATCCCGGTGATATGCATATAGCCTTGGGTATCTTTTATGAAGTTTTCCCCGGTGCGCTCAGCAAGAATAAATGCTATTAGCTTTCCATTTGCGTTTGCTGCAAAGCATATGGGATGGCAAGCATTCCAGTACTCCAGCCATTGCGCCTCGGTATGTATAGTGTTGCGCAAAAAAACCGGGCTTTCCAAGAAGCTTTGGTGCATCAGGTTTTCAAGCTCCATGACATCAAGGGCTTGCTCATCGGATACTTCTGAATAAATATAATCGCTGTTTTCCGGAGCTGCAATTGCGCCTGCAGAGCGGATTGCATCAATGCTGCGCATCCCGAATCCATAGCGAAAAAACTGGGCCAATGCATCTTTGTTATGTGCATATAGGCATACAGCATGGCTGCTGGCTCCCGCCTGAGCCCATATCCCGCCTGCTGCTTGGTACATTCGTGCATAAATGCCGGCTTGGCTGCTTCCAATTGCGCCATTTGCGCCGAGTGGCGAAAATGCGCCTGTAACGCCGCTTATTCCAAGTGCATTCGCGATAGGCGAAACGCTGCACAAATAGCCTGCCAGCTCGCCTTCGCTGATCGCAGCGACGCCCAGCCCGTTTTGTGCATATTTGCCAAGATCAAAAAAATCACTGGAGTCAATCCGGGGCAGCTCGGGCGCATGGCTGCGCGCTTGCTCGTAATTTTGCAGCGCGATCTGCTCTGCCGCCTTTATATGGCTAATGCCAAAGCCTTCAAATTGCATACAAGCCTTCCTTTGCCTGCTTTAATTTCTTTTGTGCTGCTGCATAAACGGCAAAAGGCAGATCGGCTTTGATCTGCCTTTTGATTATTATTGCTGCAAGGGCCAGATGGCAATTCACTCTTAAGTAAATTGCTGTGCGCTCTAGTTTCCGCCGGAAGCAGCCATTTTCTCCATCATGGCTTTCTGGTTGGCTGCAGCGTATTCAGCTGCTTTCTCGTCAGTGATCTTGTAGCCAAACAGATAGATAAGGCATATCGCAAGGCTGAAAGCCGCCGGGAAGAACCCAAATATGCGCACAAACATCGTCGGGTTAGTCATATCAGCGCCAAGCAGAGACCCGTCAGGGGCAAAGTCCTGAAAAAATCCTGAAGCATTCAGGATCATTGCCGTTATAGGCCCTGATATAACCATGCCAAGCTTCATTGGTATATTTGCCATTGACATAGCTGTCGGGCGAGTGTCAACTCCCGTTTGAAACAGCTGGTATTCAGCGGCGTCAAGCCAGAGGTTTACGCCGACAACGCCGAGTATAGCAGCACCGAAGCCATTGGCGGCTGACAGCACGATATAAATCCACACGCTCTTGTCGGCAAACAGCCCGATTAAAAGCTGGACCCCGGCAGATATGGCTGTTGAAAGAATAGCAGAATTTTTTTTGCCGATTTTTTGCGAAACCGGAGCCATTATAACAGCTGCAACCAGGCTGACAACGGACATTATAGTCATTGAAATAGGCTGCATGTTCATATTTTTGACAGAATACATAAAGTAGTACATGCCAAGGCCGCCTATGGTCATCATGCTTGTCATTGACAAAACATTAGCAAACAGCAGCACCCATACCATAGGGTTTTTGAGAAGGTCGCCGTATATCTGGCCTACGCTCGGGCCGCCGGCAGTTTTAAAGTTCGGATCATACTCGTCATATTCCTTTGTCTTTAGGAAAACGATAAAGCTGGATGCGATCATGAGCAGGCCGTATGCCACTGATACGATGAAATACCCGTTTGATCCCAGGCCAACTAAATAGTTGATAAGCGGCAGGGTCATCATTGA
Source organism: Eubacteriaceae bacterium (assembly GCA_009782515.1). GTDB lineage: Bacteria > Bacillota > Clostridia > Eubacteriales > Anaerofustaceae > WRIY01. Next base: position 12,655 of record WRIY01000028.1, on the reverse strand, counting down.
AACACAGATGTTTGCTGCGTTCATGCCCTGCATAACTTTTGCTGAGATAGCCATGCGGTTTTCCATGCTAGGGCCGCATACCTTTGCCATAAGGCCGTTTGTTGCTGTGACCAAAAAGTTCATCGGGGCATTTTGCAGTATGTAGCCAACGCCGACAACAACAGCCTTAACGCCCGGCGATACGTTCGGGTTCAGGAACATGAGCCATACGCCCACTTGCACAGCTATAACGCAAGGCATAATCCACGATCGAAACTGGCCCATCTTAAAGTTTGATTTCTGCACCATCGGCCCTGCCACTATTGAAGCTACAAAGTCAACAGCGCGCGAAATGGTGAGGATGGTTGCCACGATAGCCGGAGTGATTCCTGCTACATTGGTCAGAAAGATCATAAGGAAGCTCATCGCTACCGCAAGGCCGAACATTTGCCCAAAGTTCATGAAGAAATATAGCCATGGGAAGCTTTTTGGCATTTCTTTTGCTTCAGTCATTTCAATTCTCCTTTGATAGATGATTCAAAATAAATGTTTGCAGCGCCCTTTGGCGGCGCTTTTGCTGCTCTGGCCGAATTATAATGTATGATGATGGCCAGGCTTGTGTTCGGCGCTGTGCCTGCTTAAGGCTCCAGCGCAATTGCAGGCAGGGCTACAACAGATTGCCCCTTGCAGCATGCATGTCTATATTGCCCAAAGCCAAAGTTAGCCTGCATCGCCAGGAAGCCGGATGCCGAAAATAGCAAACATGCAGAGATAGTGCTTTTGTACTAATATCGGATAACTTCCTAACATTTCCATCTTATCACTAAATTGCTAATTCGCCTACCGTTTTCTCTGAGTTCTTAATAATTTGCTGCATCCTTGCAGAAAAGTGCCTGCAGGCAGGCCGATATACACGTCTAAAAGCCAATTGCAGCTTTAAAGCGAGGGCTATATAATTGGCTGTTTTGATCTGTGGGCCCAAAGCGCAGGCGCGTTGGCGGAATAGATAGCAGGCTGCAATAATGCCAAATAGTATAATGTTTATTGTTTTCTGCACAAATCCGCATTGCGCAGCAAAAAAAGCGCGCCGTGGCCAATATGGGCGGCATATTGGGAATGCTGCAAAAAAAGCTACCCGCCATGCTGGGGCGGATAGCTCGGGCAAAGCTAATCAGCGCAAAGCTGATTTGTGGTTAAGTGCATTGGGGACGCTGTTTGGCAGCGTCTTTAGTATACCACATTGCGAAGACCGCCATTTAGCGGCCATGCGGCAGGCAGTGCGGCAAACGCTTATGCCCCAAAAATGCTGTATTCAAAGCCTAGAATTATATGGCATGGCATGCAGCAAAGCGCAATGCACTAAGCGTCGATATATGCCGTATAATAAAGCTTATAGGCTGCATGCCAAATTGCAGCCGCAATGTGAAAACAAATGCGAAATTTAACTTTGGCTGAAGCAGTATGCCTTATAGCCGGCGCCGGAATCGGAGGGGGAGTTATGGCTTTGCCCTTCCTTGTTTACAGGACAGGGCTCCTGCCGGCCTTTCTGGTAATGCTGGTTGCGTATATAGTGACAGCAGTGCTGCATATCATGGTTGCTGAACTGTCAATAAGGACAGACAACGCAAGCGAACTGCTTGGCATATTCACAAAGCACCTTTTTTGGAACCAGTGGGCCAGAAGCGCATTTTACGCGCTTATGGCAATTGTGCTCTCATGCAACCTCGCTGCGTATATAACCGGGGCAGGAGAGATTCTTTCAGGCCTGCTTGGCATAGGCATTCTGGCCGGAGAGCTGTTATTCTTTGCTTTCGCGGCTATAATCGTATTTCTCGGCCTAAAGCGTGTGGCGATTAATGAAACAGGCGCTCTTGGAATAATGGTTGGCTTTCTGCTGGCGCTTTCGATTAAATCTGCACTGCTTGAAATCCATCAGCCTTTTCCCCAGGCAGCATGGGAGCCATCAAAGCTGCTGGCAGTATATGGCATGGCGATGTTTAGCCTTTCATCGCTCTTTGCTGTGCCACAGGCTGCATGCGGCCTTGCAGGCTCTAAGGGAAAGCTAAGGCTGGCTGTAATGCTTGGGCTTTTTATAAACTTGCTTGTTATGGCGCTAATAGCGCTGTGCACGCTCGCCTGCTCGGATCCGGTGAGCGAAGTTGCTATTGTCGGCTGGGCAGAGGCGCTCGGCGGGACTATGCGCATATTTGGATCGATGTTTATTGCATTGTCAATGCTTGGGACTTTCTGGTCGATATCTATGCAGCTCTCGGACATGACCAAGGAATATTTCAAGGCAAGCCGCTTTAGCGCATGGCTTGCCGGCGTAGCGCCGGCATTAGTGCTGGCACTGCTGCCGGTGTCAGGCTTTCTTGGCCTGATGCAGATAGCAGGCGGGGCTACTGCTGTAGTTGTCGCATGCATGGCTGTGCCTGCTTACAAGAATGCTGTTGCAGGCTCTGATGGCCCGCTGTTGGGCAGGCATGCCAACAGCTCTTTGCTCAGGGGCATAATTGCCGCAATGTACCTTCTAATGGCTGTCGCATCCTTTTTTTAGGTGATAAATATGAAAATTGCTTTGCTCAGCCCTGCAGGCGCTATGCACCGCCATGACGGGCTGTTCTCAAAAAACCTGCACTATGCGCCAATGACGCTGGCTTTGCTTGCTGCCCTTGTGCCATCTGAGCTTGAAGCCGACATTGCTATATATGACGAAACTGCAGGGCCAATTCCGCTGGACATACAAGCTGACATAATCGGGATTACCTGTATAACCGGCACCAGCGCAAGATCGTATAAATATGCTGAATACTATCGATCCCGCGGCGCTGTTGTGGCTCTTGGAGGCCCACACCCGTCGCTATGCCCTGATGAAGCCAAAGAGCACGCAGACAGTGTTGTAATCGGGCTCGGGGACAGCTCATGGCCGAGGCTGCTGCTGGACTATCGGGAAGGGGATCTTAAGGAATTTTACTCAAGCGATCCGTGCGAAGATATTGCAGGCCGGCCGATTGCCCGCAGGGACTTGCTTGACAAAAGGGCATATATAACGCTAAACACTGTCGAAGCTGTAAGGGGCTGCCACCTGAACTGCTCCTTTTGCGCATACCCGAAAGCTTTTGGCAAGCGGGTGCTCACGCGCCCTGTCAATGACGTTATAGATGAAATAAAGTCATTGCCCCGAAAAGAGGTTGTTTTCCCTGATGTCAACCTGCTCTCTGACATGGCCTACTTAAAGGAGCTGCTGAGGGCAATGATCCCTTTGAAGAAATGGTGGTTCGGGCTGACAACTTCTGACATCGCGCTTAACGAGGAGCTTGTAGAGCTGTTTGAAAAGAGCGGCTGCAAGGGGCTGCTGATAGGCTTTGAGTCTATTGATGAATCAAGCCAGGCGCAGATGCACAAGGGGATAAACAAGCCGGGCAACTATAAAGCGCTGATGGGAATGCTGCATAAGCATGGAATTATGGTTATGGGCTGCTTTGCCTTTGGCGCAGACGAGGACGGGCCTGATGTCTTTGACAGAACTGTCAGGTTTGCCGACGAAGTAAAAATCGATCTTCCCAGGTATGCTGTATTTACGCCGTTCCCGAAAACAGACTACTATAACTATCTTGAAGCGCAGGGCCGCATAACTGAGCGCAACTGGGCTTTGTACGATGTTGAGCACCTTGTCTTCGAGCTGAAGAATATGGCGCCCGAAGAGCTTGAGCAAGGGATGCAGAGGGCATGGAAAGATTCGTACTCATTTAAAAGCATTTTAAAGCGGTGGAGCTGGAGCCCCAAGCTGATTGCTTTCGGATGGCTGTACCTTCTTGCCAACTTTGGCTACAGAAAGTATGCCCGCAAGTACGAGATATTTGGCAGCAGCATTATGGCTGACAATTCAGATATACCGGAGGCAATCTTGTGAAAATATGCGTTGTTAAGCCAAGCCTGTTTGGCCGGAAGGCTAAAGACGCGCTGCCACCCCTTCTATTTGCCATACTGCTGCCCTTAACCCCGCCTGATGTTGAGCTTGTTTTCTACGATGAAAATATAGAGCAGGTGCCGAAATCGCCAAGTTGCTCAGCTGTTGCAATATCTATCGATACATTTACAGCGCAAAGGGGCTATTTTCTGGCAGACAGATACCGCAAGCAAGGCATTCCTGTCATTTTGGGCGGCATTCATGTTTCATTTTGCCCTGAAGAGGCTTCCCTGCATGCTGATGCAATTGTCATTGGCGAAGCGGAGGACACCTGGGGGCTTGTTGTCAGGGATCTTAGGCAGGGTGCTCTAATGAAGCGCTATTTTAGCGAAAACAACATTGAGCTCAGTGAAGTTTCATATGATTATTCAGTTTACAGCGGCAAGAAGTACAACCCTGTAATGATAGCCCAATTCACTCGAGGCTGCAAATATGCGTGCGACTTTTGCTCTGTGCATGCGCTGCACGGGTCGCTGGTGCGAACCCGGCCTGTAAGCGCTGTAGCCGAAACAGTTGGCAAGCTGCCAAAAGGCATAGTGTTTTTTGCCGATGACAACCTGTTTTCAAACCAGGCTGAGGCAGAAAGGCTGCTAACAGCTCTCAGGGCGCTTAAGCGGCGCTGGGTGTGCCAGATAAGCATTGATGCCGCCAAGGATCCCGGCTTTCTCATGAAGCTCAGGCAAAGCGGGTGCATCATGGTTATTATCGGCTTTGAGAGTTTGGAGCCTGAGAACTTGCGCCAGATGAGAAAAGCTGCCAATCTGTCTTCTGTCTATGAAACTGCCATAGCGAATATTCACAAGGCAGGCCTGATGATCTACGGCACATTTGTTATTGGCTATGATGCTGATACAGCCGAGACAGCAGGCAAGCTTGTCAGCTTTGCAGAGGAGCACCGCTTTGCCATCGCCAACTTCAATCCGCTGATACCAACGCCGGGCACTCCTTTGTACGATCGCCTGGCATCAGAGGGAAGGCTGCTATATGAGGCATGGTGGAATGATCCCCTGTATTGCTATGGCGACACGGCATACAAACCTGCGGCTATGACGCCGGAGGAGCTGGCTGAGTCATGCCGCAAAGCAAGAGTTGGCTTTTATTCAGCAAGAAGCATTATTAAGCGCTTTCGAGGAGCTAACATAAGAAATATTGCGCATGCCGTTGCATACATGCTTGCCAATATTATTTCAGGCATTTCTATTAGCCAAAAGCAAGGCAGAAAGCTGGGAGGCTGAAGTGAGAATAGCATTGATATACCCGAATATCGGGCGAAGGGGCGACAGCCTGTTTATGGACGGCGCTTGCATGGAGCCTTTGGGGCTGGCAGTTATCGCAGGGCTAAGCCCCGGGCATATTGATATAGATCTTATCGATGATCGCATTGATGAAATAAAATACGGCGAGCCCTACGATCTTGTCGCAATAACAGTCCAGATTTATACAGCCAGGCGCAGCTATGAAATAGCTGATGAATTTCGCAGGCGAGGGGTTCGGGTTGCGCTTGGCGGCATTCATGCGAGCTTGCTGCCTGAGGAAGCGGCTGAGCATGCTGATACGCTTGTTATTGGCGATGCTGAGCTGTCATGGCCGTTTCTTATTGCGGATTTGCAGGCAGGCCAGCTCAAGGAGCGCTATTCATGCGAGCACGCAAAGCGCCCCCAAAATGGCACGCTGCCAAACCGAAGCCTGTTTAAGGGCAAAAAGTATTTGCCCCTGTCGCTTGTGCAGTTCTCCAGAGGCTGTACAAACCAATGCAGCTTTTGCGCATCAAGCGCATTCTTTAAGGCTAAGCAGTATATTCGCGAGCCCGGCGAGGTTGTGCGCGAGATACAAGCGCAAAACCGCAAGCAGATATTTTTTGTCGATGACAACATTGTTGCCGACAAAGAAGCTGCAAAGGAGCTGTTTCGGGCGCTTATACCGCTTAAAGTGAGGTGGGTAAGCCAAGCGTCAATGGACATGCTGCAAGACAGCGAGCTTATGGATCTCATGATGAAAAGCGGTTGCCTCGGGCATGTTATAGGTTTTGAGTCTATAGAGGCTGACGGGATCGAATCGATGAACAAAAGTACGAATGAGCGCTACATCGGGGACAGGTATGAGTATGCGATTAAGGAGCTTAGGCATTATGGCCTTCAGACCTGGGCTGCGTTTACTGTTGGCCATGATGCTGACACTGTAGAAAGCATCAGGGAAACGTGCATGTTTGCAATGGACAATAAATTTGCATTTGCGGCTTTCAACATCCTCAACCCGTACCCTGCCACTCCCTTTTACAGCCAGCTTGAAGCTGACGGGCGGCTGCTCTACGATGGCAAATGGTGGCTTCACCCTGAATACAGGTTTAACTATGCATCATTTAAGCCCATGAACATGAGCGCTGCCGAGCTTACAGAAACCGCTTTCTGGTGCAGAAGGGAATTTAACAGCCCCTCTTCGATAATAAAGCGCGCTTTTGAACCGCAAACCAACATGAAGAGCCTTACCCGGCTTGCTACATATGCAGCCTACAACCCCTTGTTCAGGCGGGAAGTTTTCAATAAGCAGGGTATCACGTTTGGCTATGAAGGATAAAATGAAAATATTATTTATACTTCCGGGAATTGGCAAGAAGCAAGGGGATCGATATCTTAAGTCATGGCTAATGGAGCCGCTCACGATAGCTGTTTTAAGCAGGCTTACGCCTGAGCGCTTTGGCAAAGCATTTTTTGATGACAGGGTGGAGGAAGTTGATTACAGCAGTGAATGCGACATCGTTGCTATAACAGTTGAGGCGTACACAGCCAAGCGGGCATACGAAATCGCTGATAAGTTTCGCCAGCGCGGAAAGACTGTTGTTATGGGCGGGTATCATGTGACTTTGTGCCCTGAAGACGCTCTTGCCCATGCAGACGCTGTGCTTTGCGGCAATGCCGAAACGATATGGGCTGAGATGCTTGGCGATATTGAGAGAAACGATTTTAAGAGCGTCTATGAGGGCGAGCCTTCAATGGGCTACATTATACCGGATCGGTCAATATATGCTGACAAAGTTAAAAAGTACCTGCCGGTATCTTTAGTTGAGGTTGGGCGGGGATGCAGGCACAATTGCGAGTTCTGCAGCATTTCTTCGTATTACAGGGGATGCTACTGGCATCGGGAGATCCCGGATATAATTGAGGAGATCAAAACGTGCCGCCACAAGATATTTTTCTTTGTGGATGACAGCATATTCTCCGATAAAAAGTTTGCCAAGGAGCTTTTTGCCGAAGTCGCAAAGCTAAACATAACCTGGACAACCCAGGTTACGCTTGACATCGCCCGTGATGAAGAGCTGCTCGCGCTAATGCGCAAAAGCGGCTGTGAGCTTGTCCTGATCGGATTTGAGTCTGTCAGCCAGGCCAACCTGCTCCAGATGAACAAAGCTTGGAGCAGCAGGCTGGGCGAGCGTGACATGCTTGTGCAGAGAGTGCACGATGCAGGAATAAGCATATATGCCAGCTTTGTGTTTGGGTTTGATGATGATTGCGAAGATTCATTTGCCGATGTTTTGGCCTTTTCCATGAAGCATAGTTTTTTTGTGGCAGCTTTTAACCATCTGCTTGCTTTTCCGGGCACTGAGACGTACAGCAGGTTCGAAAGGGAAGGGCGCCTTGAAAGCAAAAAGTGGTGGCTGGCTGATGGCTATAAATACGGAACGATCTCTTTTCGGCCTGCACTCCTCAGCCCTGAAGAGCTCAGCATGCTGTGTGCGCGCTATAAGCGCAAGTTTTATGGTTTTGGCTCGATATTTAAGCGAATTCAGCCGCTGTTTTCGCGAACAGGAAACTGGAAGCTGCATGTAGCGTACTGGCTAATCAATATACTCTTTCATTTCGAAGTCGACAAGCGCCTTGGCATACCGGTAGGCATGAACCTGGATGAGGCAAAGAAATGATCTACCGCCTTGCTGAGCCATCTGACGGTCTTGAAATGCTAAAGCTGATAGAGTCGCATGCGAGCAGCGGCGGCATGAACATTATTTACACCAGGCGCCCTGATGCTTACCGCTCTTACAAGCAGGAAAACCCCGGCTCAGAAATAATGCTGTGCGTATCGGATACAGGCAGCCTGCTTGGCCAGGTGGCTTGCTTGCCGGTAAACGTTTATTTTAATGGCAAAGCAGTAACGATTGGCTACATCAACGGCTTGCACCAATCGGTTGGCAAGCGCGCAAATATAATGAGAATGCTTGATGCGGGTGATAAAACTACGCCGATAAGCCAATACTACTGCTCAGTGCTTGATGGCAACGAAGCAGTTTATACGATGTTTGCACGGCGTGGCATTTTAAAGCCAATATGCAGCTATACAACGTATTTCATTCACCCGTGTGCAATAAAGCCGGTAAAGCACGCCTTTTCTTTTCGCCGTGCCCAAAAAGAAGATGAGGGCAGGCTTGTGCGCTTTTACAGGGAGTTTGGCTCAAAACACGATTATTTTCCTGAAATCTCGGATCTCAACAGTTACTCCGGCCTTAGCGTTTCTGATTTTTATATCTTTGAGGACAGCAGTGGAATTGCAGCTGCAGGCGCGATATGGAACCAAATGGAGTATAAGCAGTATATAGCAATGGGCTATAGCGGCTTTTACAGGCTTGCTTCATATTTAGGCCCGGTGCTTGAGTTTTTTCGCTATCCTGCTTTGCCAAAAAAGGGTGAAGCTGCAAACTTTGCTTATATAAGCTTTCTTTTAACAAGAGGCGAGAACCCGGGTGTGCTAAAGGCAATGCTTTCAGAGATAGCAAGCGCCGGCTCGCAGTACGGTTTTCTTGCGCTGGGCGCTTCAGGCGGGGATATTTTAGGCCAGGCGCTAAAGGGCGCAAAGAGCATTAAGCTTAAAAGCAGGATTTGCTCGGTTGGCTACGGCCAAAGCAATTTGAATGAAACTGAAGGCGAGATATGCAAGTTTGAGCTTGCAATGCTGTGAGGCTTTTAGATACTGTTAGCATAGATGCCATAAATGCAGTGTTTCTGCCATGCTTGTTTTTCCAGCTGCAATAACCGGCCAGGCTGGGCTTTAATCTCGCGGTAGAGGGCAGTTTTATTTTTGCCAGAGTAGAGCTCCTGGACATCAAGTTCGATAGCCTTAAAGAGCAAGGGCCTAAGGGCTCTCTGGCAGGGTATGCCTTTTTTTACAAGCAATATAATGAATACAAAGATCAAGGCGCCTCCAGCGAGCAAGCTTTTCACTATGCAGCCAATGAAAGCATAAAGTCTGGCTACCTGGAGGGAACAATTTACAAGGAGCAATTTATCGTGGAATTCAAACCTATATTCTCGCGCGAAGACGAGCTGAGGTACGAAGGCAGAGAAGAATCGTTGCGCAATGCAATAGCTGAAAAGATTCCATTCGCCTTTGTACGGAAATTGGCAAAGGCGAATGGGATCAGCCAAGAGCGCCTAAATGAGCTATATGCAGAGGCGAGGGATGCAGCCCCCCCTATTGGCAAAGGAGCCGATCGGCGTGTTGGCCAGAATAAGCCCAAAGGCGAGCAGCAGGGACTCTGAATGCGCAAAATACAAACAGACTGCCCTGAGCTGTTTTCCTTCAAGCTAATCAATCCTTTCTAATTGCCTTTATGCTTCAAAGCCAGATATGTCGCTTGCTTCTCAAAGGATTGTTGCAACAGTAACTATTCCTAGGCCCTTTATCTCTATTAACAGCTCTGCATATTCGCATTCATTTGCTATTCTATGATGGCTTGCCATTATACCGAATTGAAAAATTATTCTCGCGCTATGGCATAGAGCTTTCGCGCCAAAGCATGCAGCGGTTTATTCAGCCTTTGATAATAGCGCTCTTCAGGGTCCATGCCCTTATAGCCCCTCTCAAGCTCAAACAGCTTGTCGCAATATGCAAGCCCAACAGCCGCCGGGCTTTCTGCTGAGGCGTTCTTGCCTATCGCCTTGCACTCATCATAAACTTTCGCCTAACATGCGCCATGCATATTGATCTTAGCAGCCCAAGCCTATTGCAATCATCATACCCATCTGTTGACAGCAGCCCTTCATAGCCGCCAAGAAACGCTTCTGGGCACTTTTCGCCCCTGCCCGGCTTGTACTCGAAAAGCACAATCTGCGCTGTATCCCTTGGCGCTGTTCGGTACTGCCACATGAATGAGAAGGATTTTTTCGCTCTTTGCCCCCAGCTAATACCTGAAGCCTCGACTTGTCAGCCTGCAGCGCAGGGCGCATGAGAAGCTCCTGCTTTAGAAGGGCATGTTCTGGCTCTAAGGCTATTTCTGAGGCAAAAATAAGCCATGATGCGCTTAGATTCTCTAAGGGAGAAAGCAGCAAGCCTACAGCAGCAGCTCCTCTCAAGGCTATACGAATGAGAAGCAAGATGCCTCTTATTGCCAGTTTTAGTGGAGCAAGAGTGGCATTGCCTGATATAGTAAGGCTGGAGGCGGTTTGGAAAGAGCCTGAACATGAGCATGCTCAAGGCATTCCTAGAGATCGGCTCCCCTAAAGGCCTTTTCGATGGGCTGGCAATATCAGAGCAAAAAGATTTTTGTGAGGCGCACCAGTGCAAATATCCTGTTATATTTCTTTCGTTTAAGGACGTGGAAACCAGTGGCTTTCAAAAAGCGCTTGATGCGCTTGGCCTGGTTATTAGCAGAGAAGCGGACAAACTCGAAATTGGGTGCGGTTGCCCAGAGCTAAAGACTAGCGAAAATGCGATGTTCGATAGAATGTCTGCAAAGCAGGCAGACGAAAATGATGTTAAAAGCAGCATAATGCTTATGTCGATAGCGCTTTACCGCCGTTATGGAAAAAAGGCGATAGTTCTTATAGACGAATACGACGCCCCTATAAACCGGGCATACCAAATGGGCTACTATGATGAAATGGCTGGCCTATTTAGAGGCCTGCTTAGCCAAGCGCTCAAGAGCAACCCATATGTAGGGTTCGCTGTATTGACCGGAATACTGCGGGTTTCAAAAGAAAGCGTATTCTCAGGCCTTAACAACATATCGGTATATTCAGCCCTTGACGAAGAATTTAGCAGCCACTTTGGCTTTACTGAAGAGGAAGTGGCTGCCATGCTCAGCTATTACGGCTTAGAGGAGCGCATGCCTGATATGAAAGAGTATTATGACGGCTACAGGATGGGCGGGATCGAAGTATACAACCCATGGTCAGTGGTAAGGCAGTGCAGCCGCATGGCAAAGAACAAAAGCGCTGAGCCAAAAGAATTCTGGATAAACACAGCTTCAAACGACTTAGTGCGAGATATGCTAAAGCAAGATGGGCTTAGGGCACTAGAACCAATTGATGAACTTATTAATGGGGGCACTATTGAAAGAGATGTGTCAATTCTGGCAACATACAGGGACTTGATAGACATCCCCTGCAGCGAGGCTGTGGGACATGATGTTCATGTCAGGCTACCTCACATGGGTGGGCAAAGCAGACAATGGCATGTACAAGCTAAGGGCGCCGAACCTGGAAATAAGGGAGGCTATAAAAAAAGACGCGCTTTCGTGGGCAAAGTCAGCTATGCCGATAGACAAGGGAAAGGCTGATAAGCTGTGTGCGGCTTTGCTTGCAGGCAATGCAGAAGAGGCGGAGGGTGTAATAAACGATCTGCTCGAAAATGTATGAAGCGTAAGGGATGGAGTTGTTGTCCATGGCGGCTTTATGATAGAGAAGGAGAGGGACTGCCACTTGATAACAGCTTCCCTTCTCTCCTGCGGCAGCTGGAAGGCTAAAAGCGAAGCAGAGTCTGGGGATGGCTATTTAGACATGCTGTGCACAAACGTGGCTGCCAATGCAGCAATCGTAATTGAAGAGAAGTTTTCTGCCAAAAGCGATGATGCAAGCCTTTTAGAGAAGGCACAAGAGGCCATGGAGCAGATAGCCAAGAAAAAGTATGCAAAGAGCGTTGAGGGCTTTGATACGGTTGTTGCCGTTGGAATAGCGTATGCAAGCAGGAAGTGCAAGATTACAATAAACAAGCTCAAATAGGCTGTTGGGCTAACCGCCTATGCTTAACTTTTCATTCTGGTCAAATCTTTCGTGCCTTCCTAGCCTTCCATGCTGGGTTGCAGTGGCAATGGTACGCAAAGACGTTTTCTGCCAAAAATCAGAAAATCAAAATCAGAATGTGGTAAAATCAGCATCGAAAATGAAGTGGCAGACGATAGATTAAACACCCCTGAATTGTTTCTTGATTGATTAAGATGACGGAGGGAAAATATGTTTATAATTGACTCGAAAAACAAAAGAGCCACACCAGTAGCCAAGAAGACTTTTGCTGAACTTGGATTTTTAGAGCGTCAAGACCTGCAAGAATGGATATGTGGGAATCCAGAAATCCTCGGCGAAAAGTTGCTCATCATTCAAAAGGAGTTTGCTGGCTTCTCCGACACGAATGAGCGGCTTGATTTGCTTGCCCTCGACACCGAAGGTAACCTTGTAATCATTGAGAATAAACTTGATGATTCAGGGCGTGACGTGGTTTGGCAGGCGCTGAAGTACGTTTCTTATTGTGCCTTATTGAAAAAGAGTGAAATATGCGATATATATCAAAAGCATCTCGGCAGCAGTAGCGTTGCCTCCGAGAAAATTTGCGAGTTTTTAAAAGAACTGTTGAGTCGTAAGTTCTGTGCCTGGTTTTACAGCTTAAGCTATATCATCCAGGCAATAAATGTCGAATTCGTGGGGTTTCATTCGAAGCCCTTTT
>WRIY01000027.1 GCA_009782515.1 Eubacteriaceae bacterium | reverse complement strand
GACGCTTTTGTAAAACGCTTGCGTCGAGGCGCATATCGGTTTTGTCTTTTCCGACCATGCGTATATTTCTATGTCGTGAAATCCAAGCTGCGACACATATTCAATAAAATGGCTTATCAACTTTTTCCCATAACCTTTGCCCTGATATTCCCTTTTCGTTGCCATTGCTGTGATATGCGGATAGCCGTCAAGACAGGTGAACATTATGCCGGATATAAGCTCGTCGCCGTTTTTCAAATAACACAGCATTTGATACTGTGCGTCAATGGCTACATCATCGGCAAAATTATCCGTAAAGTGTTTTCCTGCGTATGCCCGTATCACAGAAACAAATTGGGTTATCGTGTTTTTGGAAGGTTCTTTTTCAACGATAAATCGCGGTATAGCAGGCATTGTAGGAAAATCTTTTATTTGCTCGCATAAATCCAAATACCAAATAAACTGCGCTTCATGTCGGTATTCCGGCTCGTTATAATAGGCGTATTCGTTTATCGCCGACAAGACAGCACCTTGTTTGTGATAAAACTTTATGGCAGGGACATTGTTGTTTTGGCATTCGATACTCATTTGGACAAGACTTTGCTCCCGCGCCCAAATAACAGTCATATCGAATAATGCCTGTCCAATGCCTTTTTGCTTATATTCGTCATCAACACGAATATCCCATAACGAAGCGAGGTCATCCCTGCCGTAGAGCAAGTTAATTTCTTTGGTTCGAGATGCTACCGTTGCTCCGCCGACAGACCGCTCACCGTCAAATGCCATAAAAATTGCCCAATTTGAAATGTCCCATCGTTTTTCCCAACGCGCCAAATTTGCATCATGTTCGGTACAAAAATCTTTCACATACGGTTCAACGGGAGTTTCGACAAGATGAAAGCCACCCAAACCGAGATTGTTTTTTTCAATCCGGTAATAACTTGAAACGTGAACACGCATGGGAATCATGTCGTACTGCGGGAAATAAGTACGGTCAACTTTTTTATATGTAATCATGTTATATCCAACAACCTTTCAACTGCCGCCAACAATCTACCATCCTTCACTTTGTCCAGCAATCCATTTGCCCAATTCGGAAAAACTTTGCGCGAACAAGCGATAAGCAACGCCGATAATACACTCACCACATTGTCAACCACCATTTCGCGCTCATCGAACTCGCCATATGCAGATAAAAGGGTGGTTTTTGCTTCTTCGCTGTAAATGTTACCGCATACATTCCGAATATCGGAATACGCATAGGATTTGAAAAAGAAGTTATAATCGAAAACCAATGCGCTTGAGCCGTCACGCGCCACCGCGAGGTTGGTATAATGAAAGTCGGTATAAACGAGGGTACGCGGCAAGTTCATCACGGCAATGCGGATTTGCTTAAAATGTTTTTCGATGACTTGCCATACTTGCAATCCGCTTGTCCCTGTTTTTTCTTGAATCAATCGCGTATTATCAAGCGTAAAGCTGTCATATTCATCAATGAAATCGTGCGTGTTCACATAGTCCCGTCCTTTTTTATGAAGGGCCTTATACCACAAGGCGATTTTTTCGGCGATATTCGGATTGTTTATATCTTCCATCGTTCCCAACCGATAGGTGCTTCGCTCAATGTCCTCGATCACAATGGAACAGTCCGTATGCGCGATCATTTTCAGCGTAGGAACGCAGAGCGTATTTAGAAGCTGATAATTAGCAATTTCACGGCGGTATTCCGGCCTGTCAAAGCATTTCATCACATAGCTGTCATCGTCGGCAGTAACGCGCCAAACCGAAATGCCGTCTTTATCGCGGATCAATGATAGATTGTTGAAAGCGATGTTCATTCGGGTTAATTCGGTTTCCGCGAAGCGTCCGATGGTTTTCGCAAACTCCGCGTCTATTACATCCGCGAAACGCCCGACAACAGCGGCTTCTATTTTCTTATCATCCTTTGAATACTTGGTCGGGTCTTTTCTTATTTGGACAGCTTTTTGCATAGCGTCCGGGTCGGGACATAATTCGTTTTCTAACACCCATTCCCCGGCGGCGGTTTTGGCGATAACTTTCCCCGTGCGGAGCGTATATATCCCCCTCGCGATGTCCAGCATCCAGCCCACCGAATCGCCATATTTTCGTACTGCCTGAACATGATGGGCAATAGTCTCGCGCAATTGCGCGTATGTAGGATAAGCCATTTGGTGGCGTGCATCATCACCGTAAACCAAGATGCCACTATCCAGCAACTCAAGTATACCGAAGCTGTCCATCTTCCAGTTATCAGTTATACGCTGCCCGCTCGTCCCCCAATATACCGTTCGCTCGTTCTTGCCGTTCAAAAAGGCGGCCATTGAAAGCATACCACCCTCGAATAAACGGAAGTATGGGTTGCCAGGATAGCGTTCCAACATAGCCTGGCGAAGCCCGACCAATCTTTCCGCTTGCTGCTCGGTGATTTCATGCTCTGTCAAAACGGCAATATCAATATCGCTCCAGCCAAGTTTGAAATCGTCAAGCGCGACCGAACCGAAAATATAGATCGTCGGTTTGTTATCGGCGAGGATAGACACAATATCGTTTGCCATGGTTTTTATAGCTTCATTTAAGGCCACTTCTCTGACCTCCATTCCGCTATAAACTGTTCAATCGACTGCTGTCGTTGGTGCTCTTCTATCAGCTCATTGCAGTTGTCAATGATACTCAGTGGCAAAAGCAACTGTTCGAGCTTCTTTACTGGAATCTTCTCTGATACGATGCTGTCGCCGCTGCCATTACGAGAAGGCAGCGAAACGGTGTCCTTTACAATCTTCTTTGCTAAGGCGTAGTGTTGATTGGAACGCTCTTCGGCGCATATCGCCTCCGCTGCTTTGCGAAAGTTGTTACTGCCGTTATTCAGGCCGTATTTAATGATGTCGCATAACAGGTCTGCTCTTGCCATTTACGCCACCTCCTTTCTATTTTTAAACTGATTCATTTGGTCTTTAAGTTCTGCACGAAGCTTGGCAGTTTGCTGCCGGGGCAATTGCAATTGCCTTTGCCACTGCCTAAAGCGGATGGCTGCTGTCAAGCGATCTGTATTTAAGCAAGCGCTTACTTGTTATGCTATTATTCATTATGAATATCTTCCCGGCAGTTCAGCCATGCCATACCTTCAAAGGCAATAAAAGAGCGCCCATAAATGAACGCTCCAATTATCTGAATATCTCTTAATTAGCGGCTTTTTCAGCCATTGCTTTTGCATTGAGCTCAGCGCATTCTGCTGCACGGGCTTCATCAACTCTATAGCCAACCATAACCAATACAGATGATATTGCATATAAAATTGCCGGCACAATGCCAAGGTAGCGAACAAATACTGCAGTATCAGGCATAACTCCGGCTTCATACCTTGCCTGTGCAAGCAGCCATGCAAGTGCAGGGCCTGATGCTATAAAGCCCAGCTTTATAGGCACGTTCTGCAGCGACATTATAAATGGCCGATTGTCAATGCCGGTCTCGTATAGCTGGATTTCAGCGGCATCAAGATAAAGATTAACGCCCCAAGCGCCAACAACAGCAAGGCCAATAGTTATTGCTGATGTAAGGATTATGTAGAGCAAAGGATTGCCATCACAGAACAGCCCCATGAACACATATATGCCGCCGGCAGTAAACCCTGAGACGATGCTGGACATCTTTTTGCCAATCTTGCGCGCTACAGGGGTAGCCAACAGAGCAGAGAAGAATCCAACAAACCCGGCAGCAACGCCTGCGACAGTCATGTAGTTCATGTCCCCGCCGGAATACCTGTAATAATAAGCGGCACAGGAGGCAACTGTCTGCATTGCGACCATTCGAAGGATGTCAACAACCATGAGAAGCACAACTGTCGGGTTTTTCAGCGCTTGTGTGTACATTGTAATAATGCTTACGCTGGCAGCTGAGCCGGCGCTCTTGGCGTTGGGATCGTAAAGATCGTAATCTTTTGTCTGGGCGTAAATAAGGAAAGCTCCTGCAAAGCTAATAACGCCAAAGAGTATTGTTACGATAAGGTAGGCATTTAGTGGAAGGTCTGTTGCCATAAAGGTATTGATTAAAGGCAAAGTTGCAGCTGATGTAATAATCCTGGCAAATTGCATGCCTTGGATCCTTCTGGATGCAATAGCAAGCCTGGCTTCCGGATTTGATCCGGCAACCTTCGTTTGAAGGCCGTTCTGCGCAACAGTGAGGAAGTTCATCGGGAAGTGGGTCATGCAGTAGCCGACCGCAATAAACATAAGCTTTACGCCCGCGCTGAGGTTAGGGTTGATAAAGCATATGACGCATCCGGCCCATGTAACCAGAGGGCAAAAAAGAACCCAAGGGCGGAATGCTCCGGTCTTTGTGTTTGATTTCTGCACAATGGCGCCTGAAAACAGCGATACCCCCAAGTCCAGAAAGCGCGCTACTGTCAGGACGCTGGCCAGTGATGCCGCAGTAATTCCCGTATATTCTGTGACGAAGATACTAAGGTACTGCATGGCAACGACAGTGTTAAAGCTGCCGGAAATAGCATAGATAAAAAATATCCATGGCAGCCTTTTTTGTTGGTCAGTTTGCTCTTGTTGAGCTTGATCAGACATAAATTCCTCCGTATAATTTATGAAATATTATAAAATGCAGACATTGCTGCACTGCAGCGATCTGCAATATACCGTAATTGCGCAGATAATTCTCTATAAAATATCTGATGGTACGTTATGAGTTTATTATAGTAGCTCTTCGTTTTGTTTTCAATCGATTTTCCTGTCTGGATAAGACTTGCTACAAGCGCATATAGCTGGCTTTATGGCCAATGCAGCCCAGCGCAGCAACAAGATTGCCTGCAGAAATCCATACAGTTGCGGTGTTGTCATTAGGGTGAACGCCGATGAACTCATAGCCGGCCAGGTCTTCATCGATTATGATTTTTACAGCATTGGCTTCGTCGTTAAGCGCCCCGAAAGGGGACACTTCGCCTTTTTTCAGGCCCAGGTATTTATCCAGGTCATTTTCGCTGGCGAAGCTAAGGCGCCTGCTCCCTATC
Source organism: Eubacteriaceae bacterium (assembly GCA_009782515.1). Taxonomy (GTDB): domain Bacteria; phylum Bacillota; class Clostridia; order Eubacteriales; family Anaerofustaceae; genus WRIY01. The sequence continues at coordinate 30,040 of WRIY01000027.1, read as the reverse complement.
TTATGCTGCAAATCCTTTAGATTGGCAGTTTTGTCTTTAGCTATAACAACCAAATAGTAGTGTTCCTTCTTGTCATCCCGAACAAAAAGGTTTTTTGCCACTCTGTCAATGTGCTCCATTTCCAGAGATTCCATATCTTCAATGGTAAAAACAGCGCGATGGCTTTGCACGCTATATTCAATAGCCAGGCTGTCTAAAAATTCAAATACTTTGCTTTGGCTGCCTTCAGGCATATGCTTCCGCCTTTCACATTTTATTGCTGCCTACTCAGGCGCCTCGACAGCTGCGATCTCTTCAGCAGCGAGCAGTTCAGCATCTTCGGATGCCAGCTCAACTGCAGAGAGCTTCCGGTTGATAGCCCTTGTCCTGGTGCCGACATGATCGATCTCTTTTGCTGCTGCATCCAGCTTCTTTCTAACGCTGTCAATCGTGGAGCCAAACTTGCCGAACTCTTTCTTAATATCGCCAAGCATAACCCAGACCTCATTAGAGCGTTTTTCAATTGCCAGAGTGCGAAACCCCATCTGAAGGCTGTTTAGGAATGCATATAGATTCGTAGGCCCTACGATAACAACTTTATAATCCCTTTGTATAGACTCAAACAACGACGGCCTCTTTACAGCCTCAGAGTACAAGCCTTCAGTCGGTACGAACATTATAGCAAAGTCTGTTGTAATTGGCGGATCAATATACTTGTCGTGTATGGATTTTGCTGCCCTTTTCACTGTCTGCTCAAAAGCGCTTGAAGCCTTTCTCAGTTCCTCCTCGCTCCTGCTGTCCTCGTAAGCGTCAAGCAGCCTCTGGTAGCCCTCCATCGGGAACTTGCTGTCAATAGGCAGCAGAAGCTGCCCGCCGGCGGCATTCTTGTCGGGCAGCTTGATAGCGAAGTCAACCCTTTCGCCCTTTCCTGATATTGCTGCCTGGGCTTCATACTGGCTTGGCGCCAGCATTTGCTCAAGCATTGCCCCAAGCTGTATTTCGCCAATTGTGCCCCTTTGCTTGATGTTTGTCAGAGCCTTCTTGAGATCGCCAACGCCTGTAGCCAGCTGCTGCATCTCTCCCAGCCCTTTATGGACTCTGTCCAGCTGCTCGCTTATAATGCCGAACTGTTCATTAAAGCGCTTCTCAACAGTGTCCCTGAGGTTCTCTTCGACAGTCCCTCTAATCTCTTCGAGCTTTTCTGAGCTTTCCGCCCTGATAGCGGCAAGCTGCTGGCTGACCCTGGTGTCTGTTGCGCTGAGAAGGCGCGCCAGATCGCTGTATTGCTCCCTCTGCCTGGTGTTAAAGGCATTGATATTTTCAGAAAGGGCCTTTTCAAAGCTTGACAGCGAGGTGGCCATTTGGCTGCGGCTCTCCCGTTCAGAAGAGGAGAGCATTTCTTGAAAGGCCGCTATTTTTTCCTCTACAGCGCCGGCAAGATCCTTCACTCTGTCAGCATGCACAGCAAGCTGGGAAGACAAAGTGCTTGACAGAGCGCCTATGCTGCCCTCCATCGCATTGCCAAGCGTAGCGAATGACTGTGACTGCTCCTGCCTGCTCTCTTTGCCTGAAGCTGAAATTTCTTTTCTGTTTAGCGCCATTTCGTCGCGCAGCTTGGCTTCTATCCCGTTTATCAGCTCATTGCTTTTGCCCGCTAAGCTTTCGCCGTCAGCTATGCTCTGCCTAATGCTCTTGAGAATGGCTGCATTGTAGAAAAAACCGCCTGCAGCCAGAGCCAGGCATGCGCCCAGCGCTATATGCCATAAATCCATATGTGCCTCCTTGAGCCAATGCAATCTTGGCAATTGCACCTGGCTTTCCCGCGTTCCAAGCAATCAGAATATGCAGGCTGTCGAACAGCATAAGCTTCAAAAGCGGCTTAATGCGGCACATCGCCTGCATGAGATTCTAAACTGGCATTTTCCCACTAAGCAATTATATCATTTGCATGCATTTTATGGCTGAGGCTAACGAAGCTGCCTTGGCTGCAGCGGCCGGTTCGGGGCAGCGTGCAGCCTTTCGCTGAGCGCCAATTCTGGCATAAAAAACTTCACAGCATATCATAGAGTGCTTTCTGCTTTCTCGATATACCCATCATATTTATGGCAAAGCAAATTGATTTTGGCAGATAAATTGACATGAAATGTGGATACCTGTAGTATTATGGCAACGAGATGTTTTGGGGGAATTATGGAGAATAAAAACACAAAAAGAAGACTGGCTGCATTGCTTGCCGCTGTGGCCATGGCCTTTATGCTCGCTTCATGCGAGCTTATAGACCTGGCACTTGATATACTCTCTATCTTAGGCAATAATGATACTGCCATATCCAGTGATATTAACGGGGATGGCTCATCAGATGCGCCGCTCATGGTATGCTTTATCGATGTTGGCCAGGCTGATGCTATATACATAGAGTGCGAAGGCGAAGCCATGCTGATAGATGGCGGCAACTCAAGCGAGTCAAGCCTTATCTATTCATTCCTTGAGGGAAGGAATGTTCGCTATCTGAAGTATATTGTCAATACCCACCCTCATGAAGACCATATAGGGGGGCTAAACGGAGCCCTTAACTTTGCCCAAGTGGGAACTGCCTTATGCCCGACTGTGGCATACAGCTCAAGAAGCTTTAATAATTTCGTTGAAAGCTTGGCAAAGCAAAACAAAAAAATTACATTGCCAAAAGCAGGCCAGGTGCTTTCTCTGGGATCTGCCAGCATTGAAATATTGGGCCCGATAAAGAAGGCAGACGACATAAACAATATGTCGATCGTATTGCGCCTGACATACAAAAGCGCAAGCTTTTTGTTTACGGGCGATGCAGAGCGGGAAGCTGAGGCTGAGATTCTCAAAAGCGGCGCCAACATATCTTCCACTGTCCTGAAGGTTGGCCACCATGGCTCAGCAAACAGCTCCACTTATCCGTTCTTGCGCGAAGTCATGCCAGATTATGCAGTAATAAGCGTTGGCACAGACAATTCATATGGCCATCCAACAAAAAGCGCCCTTGACAGGCTCTATGACGAAGGCGCAAGCGTATATAGAACCGATTCACAAGGCGACATATATTGCTACAGCGATGGCTATGGAGTATGGTTTCATACATCAAAAGGGAAGTCATCAAGCGAATCGCCAAGCCTGTTTATTGGCAATTCCAGATCAAAAGTGCTGCATACTCCACAATGCTCAAGCCTTCCGTCTGAAGCCAACAGGATGGAGTTCAAGCTGAGAAGGGATGCTATCGAGAGCGGATATAAGCCATGCAGCGTATGCCTGCCATAATTATCGGCATGCCGTAAAAAAAGCTTGGCAATAATGCCATAAGAAACTGCCGGGCGAGATATGAGATGGAAAGAGACATTTTGTTTGACTTTATTGTATGGAAGCGCAGCAAGCAGCGCAAGCTGCTTGTGCTTAAGGGCATGGAGGGCGCAGGGAAAACCTGGGCCCTTAAAGAGTTTGGCAAGCGCAACTATGCCAGCACTGCATACTTCAGTTTTGCAGAAAACCAGGAGCTGGCTGATTTTTTCAGGCTGGGAAGCCCAAAGCCTGATGATGTGCTTTCCTTTGCAAGGCAAAGGCATGCCTGGCCCATACAGCCAAACACAACGCTTATAATTTTCGATGACATACATTTATCCCGGTTCGCTATACAGTCGCTTATAGAGTTCGCGCTGCATCTGCCGGAGTACCATATCGCATGCACAGGCGCCTGCTTAGGCGCTATTTATGATCTTAGGAGCATACAAGCAGATGTCTTTAGCCTGTTTCCGATGACATTTTTGGAGTTCCTGTCAGCAAGCGGGCACAGCATGATGGCTGAGTATATCATGGAGCTTCCAAAAGGCGCTGAAATAAATGAAGCCATTGCAGCAAACTTTGAAGCTGCATTGTTTGAATACATGGCTGTCGGCGGCATGCCTGAAGCAGTGAAAACATGGCTCGAAACCAAAAGCGCAAGAAGGCTGGATGAAAAGCTTCAGGAAATAATCGACTGCAATGAAAACGCTATATGCCTGCTTACAGAAACGAAGCCGGATGATAGCGCAATACTGGCCATATGGCATTCAATAGTGCACCAGCTTTGGGAGAGCCCCAATAAATTTGCTTATAGAGCCAATGATCTCCAGGAGTCAGTAAGCTGGCTGCTAAGCGCTGATCTGGCATACCAGGCCGATAAAATCAGCGAACCGCTATTTCCTGCGCAGCCATCAGGCGAGCAAGGCCATTACAGGCTCTACTTGCCGGATGTCGGCATGCTCAGGCGCATTGCCGGCATGCAGGCAGACAAGCTTATAGAGAGCAATGCCCGTTTTTACCGGATGCTTGCAGGACCGCTGGCAGAGAACTATGCTTTCTGCGAGCTAATGCATTTATATAAAGAGATGCCCAAGTATTGGCACTCCAGCTCATGGGACAGGGCTGTGCTTGTAATACAGGACTGGTTTGATCTGATCCCGATTATTACCTACACGGGCATCGCCATGAATCAGGAAGGCGCCAACATGCAAAGCGCCTCGCTTGATAAATACATTGAGCAATATAAGCCCGGAAAGTTCTTTGCCTCATCGCTTGAGAGCAATGAGGCAAACCAGGTCCCGCTATACCTTTTATGGGCGCTAAAAAAAATTCTAAGCTAGCCTCTATAGCCGGCAAGCGCTTATCAGCGTTTTGCATTTTTGAAAACTCTGAGTTCATTTCATTGGCATTATTCGGAGCATATGCTTAACGTCACTCGCAAAAAGAATTTGCTGATCTCGCTACGAATCTTGAAAATATGCAAGGGTGCATGCTATTTCCCATTAAGACAACCCCAGTTAGCGCGGCGGATGCCGGGCATGCTTTCGTTTCTTATCCAAAGGCTCTCTTGCAGGCATCAAGCAATTTTTTTTGACAGCTATGAATGATCTCTGTATACACTCACAGTTGCTTGGCATCAGCTTTCGCCTTTCGGTTAGGCAGGCTGTTCCCGCGCTGTCTTGCGGTGCAGTTCCATCTGCTTGCTATAGCGCCCTACCTGGGCGCACCAGAGAAAATCTCACGAACCCACATAGCACCAACTGCATAGCGCCAATTAAAAAAAGGCGCTTGCTTGCCTACTGTAAATATTGCCCTGCGCCAAAAGCATATGCTTATTTTCCGTAATGGCCTTTGCAGCTGTAAACCTCGACCACGCCTCCGCTAAGTTTATATACAAGCCGGTTTTACTCGTCAATGCGAGTGCTTCTTTAGCCAGACATGCTCCAGCCAGACATGCTCCCCTTCAAGATTTCAGCTTTTCCAATGCTGCCGCCACTGCTTATGGTTTTTAGGAGACTGTTGATTTTATTCATTGTTTTTATGTCCTGGCTCTGCAAGTATTCATAATCCTCCCAAGCACTGTCTGTAAAAAATATATTCATTGGAAATTGTCTTCCATTGCAATTAGCTCCTCTATTGTCTTTACTACAAAGCGCCCTTCCTGCATTTGCCTAACAGACTCAAGCATGCGATCAGAGTATTCTGGCTCAATCTCGCCTTTCAAGGCTTTTGGCAGAAATGGCAGCCCATTGCTGCGCACGCACTGAATAAAAAACATCCTGACTGCCGTGCTTACATCAATGCCTATCCCATCTAAGACAACTTCCGTCTAAAAATATCGCTGTCAATTTTAACGCTGATTTTGATTTTTCTTTCCATTCCATATGCCTCCTCTTGCTCTATTAGCCATTGTAGCAAATTTAAAAGGCAGTAAACTGCCTTTTAAATCGCTTCTCTCAGGATCATATGCGAACCTTGCACTTGGGAGAAGTGTTGAGCACCAGGCTGCTTTCGGTGATCTGCGCACTGACGTGCTATATGGGTTCTCTTCAGTCCTGAGGCATGTATAAATTAATGGCCTTAGGCCGTCAGAAAATGCTTTTTTGATGCCGCCGCGCAGCTTCATCGGGTTTTGCTTCTCTATTCTATTGAGATCTTCATGATTCCGGCTGTGGTGACAGGTTTGTATATTGGCAGCAGCAAGCTTTATTGTGCCTGCCTGAGCGATACTGGCAGTATTGCAGAATCGCCATTTGTCATGAGCGCTCCAAGCTCGTACTTCACAGGGCTTGAAAATATCGGCCCGTCAAACGCAAATGTATGGTACTCGCCATTTTCCCCGCATATGTCAGCGCCTTCAGACTCTATCTCAAGAGCTACCTGCTCTGTTAAGACTTGCCCGAGAAAGCGCTTTGAGAGCTTGGATGTGTTTACAATGGTGATGACGCACTTGAAGCCGTTATTTATCAGATCAAATACAAGCTGCTTTCTGCTCTGCTGCCACAATGGGAAAACCGGCTCTATGCCAACAGCATAGCAGCGATCGCTGCACCAGATCCTGCCTTCCTCGATGTCTATATCGCCAAATATGCACGAACCGGCCCCTCTTGTATCCCTTAGGAGCGTGAGGGCTGCTTCGAAATCAGAAGCATATTCATCCCCCATTCCTGCTTTGGCCAGATGAAGCGGCACATTCATAGATTGCGCAACGCTATCGAGGGCTTCCTGCGGGATTCCATGAAACCATGAGCGCTGCGCTTCTTCGTTATATGTAGTCAGCAGGCTTACCGGCTTAAAGCCCAGCCCGATTCCTTTATAAATCGCCAGCGCGCTGTCTTTTCCTCCACTGTATGAGCATATTGCATTGGTTCGGCTAACAGCCATATTCTCTCCAATCTCGCTTAAATTATTTTTGGGGCTTTCTGAGCCGCACGATCATTATCACCGGCAGTTCAGGATCGCTGTCGGGTTGCTCATAAAAGCCATCGATAACAAAACCGCTGCCAAAGCAGCATGAAAATATCTCTTGCATTGATCTGTGGTAGTAATTTTGCAGCATCGGCTGGCCGTTAATAGCCTCGCCCTTATGCATCTTGCCAGTCATGTAATTGTCTGCCGGCCTCTCAAAGCAAGGGTGGTGGGTTGAAAACACGAAAACGCCGCCATCTTTGAGCAGCGCAAACACCGCTTGAAACAAAGGCTTTATATCAGATATGTCCATAACAGCCATATTGCACACAGCTTTGTCAAAGGATGCATCTGATCCAAGGGATTTTATCCGGTGATAATCCCTTGCATCGCATACGTGAAAATCGATCATGCGCAGGTATTCAGCTTGCCGCTTTCTGGCGTTTTCGATCATTTTTCCGCTAAAATCAAATGCAACCACTCTCGCGCCCTGCTGTGCAAGGCGCCTTGCGTAATTGCCGTTGCCGCATGCTGCTTCCAGCACCAGATCCCCTGCGTGAACATCAAGCAATAGCTCCGTTTGCGGCCTTACAACCTCCCGATGGAATGCATTTGATGCATCACCCATTCTCTCGTCCCAAAAATCAGCGTTTGTTTCCCACGCTATCAAGCTGTCATCGCTTGATTTATTGATATCATCCATCATAAAACCTGCCTATTCGTTATTGCTTTCACTTGCTGCGTGCCAAAATATCTGCGGTATTTTCTCTGTTGGCCAAATTGCTGCCACGCTAGCTGTTGCATGGAATTAATTCATCCGATACAATCTATAGTAGCAGGAGGGCCCATGGATTTTACAATAAAGCAAGGCACTGAAAATATGCAGCTTCAAGCAGTATGCAAGCTGGTACAGTCGACGTACTGGGGCATGTCGCGCTCTGATGAGACAGTGGAAAAATCACTGCAAGGCTCAGAGTGCTTCGGAGCGTTTCTCAGCCAGACCGGCGAGCAGATAGGGTTTGCCCGGCTTGTGACAGACTACTCTACGTTCTACTGGCTGTGCGATGTAACCGTAGATGAAGCCCATCGCGGGCAGGGAGTTGGCAAAAAGCTCGTTGAGACAATTACATCAAGCCCGATATTCAGACAGCTGCCTGGAATGCTTAGAACAAGAGATGCGCATGGACTATATGAGCAATACGGCTTTGTTAAAACAGGCGACGAATTCATAATGATAAAAACAGTATGAAACTACAAGCGCTGCGATTGCAGCGCTTTGCCTGTCTTAGCCAAACAGATCCGTTGACAGGTACCTTTCCCCTGTATCGGGCAGCAGTGCGAGCACCATCTTTCCCCGGTTCTCTTCGCGCTTAGCGATCCGGACAGCTGCCCACAAGGCAGCGCCGGAGGATATTCCTGCAAGGAGCCCTTCAGCAGCAGCAAGATCCCTTGCAGCTTCATATGAGTCGCCAAGGCTCACAGCAATAACCTCATCAAGCACTTCAGAGTTAAGGTTTTCTGGCACAAACCCTGCGCCGATGCCCTGTATTCCATGAGAGCCGGAGCGCTTCTCGGTAAGCACAGGCGAATCGGAAGGCTCAACGCCAATGATCTTCACTTCCTTCTTCATGGACTTCAAGTACTCGCCCACACCGGTTATCGTGCCTCCGGTGCCTATTCCGGCAACAAAGATATCGACCATCCCGTCTGTGCCTTCCCATATTTCAGGGCCTGTTGTTTCCCGATGCGCTTTCGGGTTTGCAGGGTTGCCAAATTGGCTGAGCACGATCGCATTTGGCATTGTTTCAGCCAGCTCATTGGCCTTTTCAATAGCGCCATTAAGCCCCAGGGCCCCGTCAGTAAGAACGATCTCAGCCCCGTATGCGCTAAGCAGCTTTCTGCGCTCAATGCTCATAGTCTCCGGCATAGTCAATATAGCCCTATAGCCCTTTGATGCGCAAACAGCAGCAATTCCTATTCCGGTGTTGCCGCTGGTCGGCTCGATAAGGATGCTGCCCTGGGATATCTTCCCTGAAGCTTCCGCGTCAAGGATCATTGAGAGCGCGATGCGGTCCTTTGCGCTGCCCGCAGGGTTGAAAAACTCTAACTTGGCAACAAGCCTTGCGTTAAGGCCGTGTTTGCCTGCGATTTTTGTAAGCTCTACAAGCGGCGTGTTTCCAATCAGATCTTCGAAAGATTTATTAATTCCGGCCATATAGTTTTGCTTTCCTTTTTATTGCGGGGCATGCTTGCCCTGATTTTATCGCCCGGGGGCGGGACGGCAGCATTTTTTTGGATCATGCAAAAAAATAGCCCGGCGCTTAAGCGCCAGGCTTGCTAGCATAATTATAGCTGTGCTTCAGGGTGAATCATCGCTGCAAGGATTTTTAGCCCTTCGACAAAGCGCGGGCCCTGGCGCAAAATCATGTCTGCCCTTTCATCTACATAAGGGATGTAGTAAACTTCGCCATTTTTAAAAGCAGCTATTTCCTCAAACCCGTCTGCATGCGTTTCAGCCCCTTCATCGTATGTTGCGATGTATACATCCGGATCTGCTTCTATTACAGCTTCTGCCGAAAGCTGAGGTGATGAAAAGTCAAAATCAAATGCAATATTTACGCAATTAATTTTTTGAACTGAATTCCCAAGGAAGTCAGCCTTGCTTGATGAATACAGGCTGCCTAAGTCCATAAACACCTTTCTGGCCTCAAAGCCGGCGCATGCCGCTTCCAGTGCAGCCAAGTCAGCTTTTAGGGAGGTTACAAGCGCTTCCGCCTCTTGTGAGCGGTCTGATATTTGCCCAAGCATAGCAACTGATTCGTAAAGGGCATCGATGGAATCGTAATTAATTGATATGACCGGGATGCCTACCTGGTTTAAAGCGCTCACAGAGTCGCCTCCAAATATGCCGGAAACTATTACGATATCTGCTTGCAGCTCTATGATCTTTTCGATATCAACAGCATATGCATTTCCCACTGTTGCCAGCGAAGCAGCTTCAGCAGGGTAGGTGCACCACTCAGATCTGCCTATCATTTGGGGGCCTGCGCCTATGGCAAAGAGCGCTTCCGTTACTCCCGGGGACAAAGACACTATCTTCTCAGGCTTGGCTTCAATAGTTGCGCTGTTTCCATAGCCATCAGTGAGAGATAGCGGATATGTTGTAGACGCAGAACCTGTTTGGCTGTTGTTTTGTGTGTTGTTGTTAGCTTGTCCGCCGCATGAAGCAAAAGCAAATGCGATCATAAGCGCCAACAGTAATGCTAATGTTTTTTTCATTTCCACCTCTATTTATATTTAAATGCTAAGCGCATAACGCTTACACAAAACACGGCAGCGGAGGCTGATGACCAGCCTCCGCTGCACTTAGGAGGATAATAGGGCAATGGCTACGCCCTTTTTGTGGCTTGCTACGATGCTTGCACAGCTCTGCTGCGCCAATCCCCGGTGCCACTTGCGGTTAAATAAAAGCCTTTCCATCGGAGAAAGGCTTAAAATACATCAAAATAATATATGTATTCAAGTCACGCTTCCCCCGAAGCAGTGAATTTTCTGCTTGAGAAAGGTTTCCTGGCTTAAGGCACCCTGGTGCAATCCTTCCCAATTTCTCAGTGAATTGCGGGTTTTAAATGCCTTTACAGTAGCGAGGGAGCTGCTCCGGCTTTTACCGGATTCCCGTTTGACCCAAGCGAGTTACATGGCAGGCTTTTACTGTATTGTAGGCTAAGGGTGGCTAGTCCTTTGCCTTACGAAGGTATTATAACTTTGTTAAAAATAAAAAGCAATAACTTTTCTACATACTTTTTATTAATATATCAGCACATCTTGTGGTTACACTGGAATGAAGCACAAGCTGTAGGGACTAACAATTATTTCAGGCTTGAAAGAATGCTTTTTAGCAGCTTTTTTCGGCAAACATTCTTTCGAAAATATTCACAGTTGCTGCAGCTAAGCCCACCCCATGCGCTAGCGGTTGATGACAGCCAAGAGCGTGCTCTGGGCGAATAAGCAGGGCAATTCATTGCTGCGCTGGCTAAATCGCTATTTTTCTCCATTTGGCCCCTCCAGAAATATTGTTGCCTTAGCCAGGCGCCTCTATGCTTCCCGTTAAAAATAAAGGCAATAAACTGCCGGCAATGCCGGCTATGCCCTGACTGCCAATGAGCCTCTCGACAGGAACACAACGTAAGTATAATCCGGCTCTTTCCCATACTGCTCTGCAAGCGCCCTCTTATAAATGCCCAGCTGGCGCGAGTGCTTTTGGGCAGCCAGGTAGGCGGCACTGTTGCTGTACACCCTGTCTGTTTTAAAGTCTATCAGGTACAGTTGGCCCCCATAGAAAAAGTAGCAGTCTATGATGCCTTGCACAATTACTTTTTCGCTAATGCCGGCCCATTCATCCCTGAGTTCCTCTGCTCCGAGTGAAAGCATGAATTCCTGCTCCCTGTGGCACTCTTCGCTTTGAATCATCTTTGTGCCGAGATCAGACTCAAAAAAGTCGGCAATCAGCGACATATCAAGGCTGTAGCCAAGCTTTGAAAGCTCCGTTTCAATAGCTTGGCGAACCGAGCCGGACTCACAGGCTTTCCTGAGTTTTTCGATAGATACTGATTTAATCGCCTCATGGGCCAGCGTACCCATAGCTGCTGCGCTAAGCTCAGCCTCCTCCTGCAGGAATGAGGGAAGGCATTCATCTATGGGCGCAGCGCCATCCCATGTGCCTGCCTGATCGCCTTTCAAAGCCCCTGTGCTTATAGTTGATGCCAGCTGTGTAGCAGTGAGCTTGGCAGGCACCTCAAGAGCCCTCTCATAAGGATACGAAAACTCCATTGCCCTCTTCAGGCTTTCCCAGTCAATGCCCTTTTTCTCAGCAGCTTTTATGCTCGTGCTTAGCACCGTATATCCCAGAGGCGGCATATGCACGAAAGCTTCCCAGGGGCTCTGGGCTGAATCAAGCCCAGGGCCCTGGGAAGAAGCAAGGGCCATGGCCATCCAGTCAAGATAGCTTTTTGCATTGAGAACAGCGTATTCGGTAGGCTCTGAATAGTATTCTGTTTCAAAGGGATTCTTTCTTTGGGCCCCAACGACATATACTTCGGATCTTGCCCTCGTTAAGGCCACATAAAACAGCCTCATTTCCTCAGCTGCATTTTCCCTTTCTATTCTTTTCTTTGCTGCATACGAAGCCAGCGACTCAGTGTATGCCATGTTCTCCAGATCAATAAAGTCGCAGCACAGCCCCAACTCGCTGTCGCACACTATCTTGTCCTTGTTCTCCCTTGAAGCAAGGCTCTTGTGAGCCCCCGCAATGATAACAAATTCAAACTCAAGCCCCTTGCTTTTATGTATCGTCATCAGCTTAACGGCATCATTGCCGCCTTCAGATATCGGCCTTCGGGATTCTGCGTCCGACTCCCTTCTGGCTTCAGCGTACTTGAGAAAATGGTATAGGCCCTTAAAGCTGCTTTTCTCATACGAAGCTGCCAGAGAGCACAGGTAGTCAAGATTGGCCAGCCTTGCCTCATGCCGGGGCAGCCCCAGTATCAGCGATCTGGCATTGGTGCGGCTTACAGCTGCCCTTGTCAGCGCAGATACAGGCAGGCTCTCGGACTGTTTTCTCAGATCGTCTATGTCAGCATAGAGAGACTCAAGCTTTTCCCGCAGCCTGTCGTCGCCGCCTGCTTCCTTGTATGCGATTGCAGCTTCATGGAACGGGCAGCCCTCGGATATAGAGCGTATTTCGAATAGCTCATCCTCGCTAAAGCAGTACACAAAGCTTCTCATCACTGCAAGCAGGCAAATGTCATCAAGCTCATTGTCCACCACCTTGAGAAGGTTCAGAATAAGCGATACCTCCGCCTGGTTGTAGTAGGCTTCCGAATAAGGGCTTTCATAGGAGATGCCGGCGCTTCTCAGAGCTTTTTCATATGAAGCATGGGTGTTTATAAGCTGCCGGGACAGTATTGCTATGTCTGAAGCCATAATTGGCCGTTGCTCGCCGCTCTCCTTGTCAACAACCGTTTTCCCGCTTGTCAGCAGCTCTGCAATCAGATTGGCAATCAGCTCCCCCTCCAACTCTGAAGCAGACATGGCAGCTTCGCTGACTTCATCCGGATTGGCGCTGTTTACAGCCCTGCTTGAAGTTATTGCTATATGCGCCTGGCATAAAGCAATAGCTTCACTTCCATCAATATCGCTATCCTCGTTGGCAATGAGCCTCTCGGTCGGGTAGTAATCGACGCCGCCTGTCCTTTCAAAGAACAGCGGGTCGAATATTCTATTAATCCCGCTGACTACCCCTGCAGCTGATCTGAAGTTTCTGTTAAGTATAACGAGCTCTCCGCCTTCGCCTTCGCCATACATGCTGTATCTTTTTTGAAACAGGGAAGGGTTGGCGCCTCTGAATCTGTATATAGACTGTTTGGCATCGCCTACAAAGAACTGGTGGCCCGGCCTTGAGATCATTTCTACAATAGCTTCCTGTATTTCATTTGTATCCTGGTACTCATCCACCATTATTTCATCGTATGAGCCGGCTATTGCCTCTCTTGCCTCATCGTTCCTTAAAGCAGCCAGGCAGCCGTGCTCAAGGTCGCTATAGTCGATTGCCTGCTTTTTTGCCTTCTTTTGCGCATACTTGGACCTGAAGCTTTCTTCAAGCTCAAGCAGCGCCTGTGCTGTCACTTTTGCTTCGGCAAGGTGGCTTATATAGGAGGCGTATGCAAACCCGAAGCTGTCCCTGAGATCATACAATGCAGCCTTTGCTTTTTTTTGAAGCCAGGAGAGCTCGGCCGATCTGTCGTGGTGGTTTCTTCTCATGTCATAGCGGGCTGCCCTGTATCCCTTAATGCTCTGCAAAAACTCTTCAAACCCGGCTTCAGAGGCAACCCTGATGGCTATTGCCTCATACCTCATTTGATCAAAGTATGCTTTCCTCTTTGTTTCCGGATCGCTTTCGAGGATTTCAAGAGCCATGCCAATTGCAATAAGGGCCTCCTGTATGGCCTCAGAGCATTGTGCCAGAGCATTGGCCATGGCGGCTTCAGGCTCATACCCGTCAAGGGCGCTCTTTATCCATGATTCCGGCAAGAGCTGGTTTTGGGCAAAGCTGTAGACGCTTAAGACTGCACTGGACAGAGCATTTCTTCCTGTAGATGCGTCAAGGCTGTCAGCAAGGCGTATAAACGAAAGGCTTTGCTTTTCATATGACTCTTCAAGCGCTTCCTGCAGGCTCTCTTCTTTAAGCATTTTCTCTTCCGCTTCGCTAAGCAGCGAAAAGCCCGGATCAATGCCTGTCAGCTGTGCATAGCTGTGCACTACAGACAGGCAGAATGCATGGATCGTCGAAACCTGTGCATCTGATATTCTGTCTGCAGCTGCCCTATACTCCATTGAGAGGCTTTGGCGGCTGAACAGGGCGCTGAGCATGCGCTCTTTCATCTCTGCGGCAGCTGCGCGCGTGAAGGTAACGACAAGCAGCCTGGCCGGATCAAGGCCTTCCCCGAACATCGTTACAGCCCTTTCAGTCAATACTGCCGTCTTGCCTGAGCCGGCCCCTGCGCTGATCAGAAGGCTTATGCCTCTGCTTTGAATAGCGTCAAGCTGTTGGTTAGTCCATTGTGGCATTGTAATCCTCCAGTAGCCTGCTCCATATTTCCTTGGCGCTCAGAGACGCAAAGTAGCGCTCTTTGTTTCCCGAAAACTCAGCGCTGTATGAGCAGATGTCTTTGTAGCTGCAATACTGGCAAGCGCTTTGCCCTCTGAATACCGAGGGCGAAATATCAATTTTGGCATCAAGAATCCCGTTTAGCGATGCTGCTATCACGCCCTCTGTGCGATTAAGCAGCGCCTTATAGGCTTCGCTGCCAATGCCGCCTTCCCCTATAACGCTTATGCCATGAAGGCCGGCCATGCTGTCTAAGCGCTTTGCGATGTCAGCAGCAGACTGCTCTTTTTTTATTTTCTCAAGCCCGTGCATAAGGCGCATATAATATACGCCATTAGCCTGCTGTATGCCCAGGCTTTGCTCAGCTGCCATTGAATATGACATAAGCTGCACTGTAAGGCCATGGTATGCTTTGGCAAGATCAAAGCTGGCTTGCCTTGACTTATAGTCAATTATTCTGTAGCCGGAGCCGGCAGTATCGATTCTGTCTATGATTCCCTGCAGCAGCGCCTGCCCCTGTACAGCCGGCACCCCGCGCAAATCCCCGCCATTGCCAAAGAATGCCTCGGCCAGGGAAAGGCTGTAGCCCTCAGATGCAAGCTGCTTTGAAATTGCCTGGCAGCTTAGCATTGCAGCCCTGAGGGCCCTGTGGGCTATGTAGGCTTTATTAGGGCTATAGCTGAGCTTTTCATTCGACTCGATTGCTTCATTGGTGATTTTTTCTATCTCGGATAAGCCCTCACTGCTTTCCCAAAAGCCTTCGCTATAGCCTGATGCCAGCTTTTCTGAGAATTTTTTGGCTATCACGTGCAGCAGGCTGCCTACGTCTGTCGGCTCAAAGTCAGGCTTCCTTCTTATGTGGGGTTTGATAATGTACTCTGCGAAGAATCCAAACGGGCATGCGTTATACTTTTCAATAAGCCCTGCAGAAGCAAACAAAGGCTTTCCAAGCGCCTTGCGAAACGCCTGTTTGTTGCCTATCCTGCTGGCATTGGTGAAGGCAGCGCGCTTGACAGGCAGGTTCGGGTAAGCTGACAATAGCCAGTCAGGGGCATCGGGCTCTGAAAGAAGCTTTATTGCGTTGTTTGGGCTTCTGTACTCATAGGCTTCAATATCATCATAGCCGGCTTTGCATTTCGGAAACAGCGCGATGATTCGGTTAAGCGCCAGGGCAGGGGAGAGGGCTTCCCCCAAAGGGCCGTTTGCCGAATAGGAGAAAAACGCCATTTCGGATGGCTTGCATATCGTAGCGTATAAAGAAAGCATGCCTTCAAGCCTGCGGGAGTCTAGTGTATGCAGAGTCCCGTTCCCAAACGCCTTTCTTTCGTCATCTGTAAGCAGGCTTTGGGATTTGTATGCAGGGAACGAGCCTTCAGATGCCCCCATGCAAAAGAGCGCCTTTGCTTTCGGTATTCTGGAACGGTTGAGATCGCCAACATTAACCCGGTCGGAGCGCGACGGGATAACTCCGATCTTCAGCCTTGAAAATGAATAGGACAATAATGCGCAGATATCGCCGGCTGAAAGCTGCCTATGGGCAAAAAAGCGGTACAGGCTGTCAAAAGCAGCCGATATCGCCTCCGGAAGCTGGGCATATATCGTTGCCAGCTCGTATTCGCCTTCGTTATACAGCCTGTCTGCATCTGAGGCGATTTGCGCAAAAAAGCCGGAATCCATCAGCCAGACAAATATCGCTTTGCACTTATCGCCGGCGCCGGGCATGGCGCTGATCTCTTTGCGAAGCTTAAAGATCCCTGAAGCAGCCATTTCCCTTATGCCGTTTATTTCTTCAAGGTTCCAGTACCCATCCCTGTTGCGGCTAAAATCCTTCTCCCAGCTATATCCCTTTCTTATTCCAAACTCTTCGCAGTATAGCTCCAGCCTCATTGCATCGCGGGCTGCGATAGGGCAATAGCCGGATTTAAGGTATCCGATTATGCCTTCTGTGCTGAACCCAACATCCAAAAGCTCAAGCAGGGACAGTACAGCTCTGATGGGGCCAAGGCATGAGACATCCCTTTTCTCGTCCAGAAAGAAGCTCAGGCCATATTCAGTAAATATTTCCCTGATGACATCGCTGTAGTCATCAGACGGGCATGCCACTGCGATATCTGAGTATCGCATTCCCTCGCATACAAGCTTGGAGATTTGCGCAGCTACATACCGGGTTTCCTCCTGGATGCTTTGCGCTGCAAATACCTTGATGTCGCTTTCCTGCTCAAATGCCAGGTATGTTGAAGAATAAAAAGACTCTTCAAGATGCGCCATTGACAAATTGGCAGCCTTCTTGGCCCCAAGCCCTATCTCTTCGAACGGAATTGAGAGCTTTGCAGCTACAGCTTTGATCTTGGCAAGGGTGGCTTTTGATGCTTCAAAAAGTGATGGCTCGGAGCAAAGCAGGCTGAATGTTGCGCTTGCTGCTTGGGAGAGAATGCTTTCTATCAAAAAATAGCTGGCAGCATCAAATGTGAAGAAGCAGTCAAAGAATACATGCTCGCCTTTAAAAATGCTGTGCTCGGCTATGAGCTGGCCTGCAGCCATCATCAGGGATGCTTCATCAGCTGAGCCGCTTGCCAGCCTTTCCTGGTATGCTTTGTATATCAATGCTATATCAGAGAATTTTGCGCTGTAGGAGCTGTTGTCGCTGCCATAGCCTAAAAGCGCAACATCTTCCGGGCTGGAGCCGGCCCTTGTCAGCTCGTCGACAAGGGCAAGCGCCAGATCGCAAAACCCGTCAGTGCCGGCTATGGGCCCGTAGCACTGCAGGTTTTGCGCATTCGACATAACCGCATCCTTCATTGCCATGCGCCGCGCCTCATCGGTGACTAGGGAAAGCCCTGTTGCATACCGGCTTTGGATAGTTGATGCCAAGCGTGCAAGGCTCGTAACAGTGGCATCAAAGCATGCTTTTGAGCCAAGGGCCTCGAGCAGCCCGTTTTCGGCTTCATATGTATACTGTTCAGGCACTATCAGCGTTGAGTGCGATTCGGCTTTAGCCAGCATCTCAAGAAGCCTGGTGGTTTTGCCGCTTCCTTGCCTTCCAGTAATAACTGTTATCAATGCTGTGTAGCCTCCTTGCATTGTTATACGACATTTTACCACAAAAATATCGATTGTATGTTCATATAGCTTTCGTTATTGCAGGATGTTTGTGGTATAAAAAAGCATTAATAAAGAGATCTGTTTTCTATTGAAAAACAGTTTCATTAACTTTGCTTTTACATTACTTTTATTGGCAGCATATGCTTTCAGCATTAAGCTGCTTTTTTTTAGGCCCTGTAGTGTTAAAATAGAAAGCGGCTATTATGGCAGCAAAATAGAGAAGCATTGCCAGACATGAAACGGCATGATGGAGGTCTTATGCATAGAGAGCAGCCAATAGGCATCTTTGATTCAGGTGTTGGAGGAATGACAGCTATAAAGCCGGTGCTTGACAAGCTGCCCAATGAGGGTGTCATTTACATAGGCGATTCATTAAATATGCCATACGGAAACAGGCCGCCGGAGGAGTTCACAAAACTTGCCCAGGTTATGGTGGATTTCCTGGAGGAAAAGGGCGTTAAAGCAATCCTTATTGCTTGCAATACCATTTCATCAGCAATAGACAGGCTTAAATCCAATGCTCCGCTTTTATCGATAATCCAGGCGGGAGCCAGAGCAAGCCTCAGCCTTGCGCCCTCCAGCAGCATTGGCGTTATATCAACAATCGCCACAGAGAACAGCGGGATGTACCAGCGCGCCATAGCCAGCCTGAGGCCTGATATAAATGTTATCGTGGGATCAAGCCAAACATTGCCTAAGATAATCGACAGCCAGCTTGACAACAGGCAGGAGCTGTCCAAACATATCAAATACATTATCGATCCTATACTCGAGCAAGACAGCTCTGTATCCAAGATAATACTTGGATGCAGCCACTTTCCTATAATTCAAAATGAAATAGCAGAGCTCTACCCCGGAATTGAGCTGATAGATCCGGCAGTCGAGCTTGCAGAAATGCTAAAAGAAAGCCTTGAAAAGAGCGATCTTTGTGCACAGGAGCGCCATCAGTACATTCACATGAACACTACTGCGGAAACATATGAATACGCAGCTGCCATAAAGCGCTTGAAGCTTGAGATAGACTCCCTGATAAAAGTTAAGCTGCCAAACCCGCTGTAAGCGGCCAACACAGCGAAGGAATGCATTTTAATTTTAAGCGCCAGCGATAATGGCGCTTTATATTTTTCATTCGGGCTTTTTTATCAGGGCCGTTTTTTTTAACCGCGCAAAAGCTTGCTGGCAGGAGCGTAAAAAACGTGCTTAGCAAGAAAGGCCAACGCCATTTTCGTCTGCGAAAATGGCGTTTGTCTCGCAATAGCCAGTGTTTTCATGCTGCCTGGCACGCTGCCAAAAAGCGGTGATGATCATTCAAACCGGCTCACAATATACAATCAATGCAAACGGAGTTTAAGCAATACGGGCGAATGCCATAATCTTAGCAAATGTTAATTTGCTGTTTAACACTTATGGGCCGCGTAATTTAACATTATCTTTTACTATTCAATAAAGCCAACAGGTATACTGAAACAGAGTAAAAAGAGTGGAGATTTTAGATGGCTGGCAAATATTACTTAATGGCGAAAGACATCGGAAACGGGCCATATCTGATGGGTGAGCTGATACAGATTGACATAGGCAAATATCAGTTCAGCTACATGATCGGGGCGGACAGTTTCCCGGAGTGGTACATGGTGATCCCGGGAATGAATGATCTTGGCAGGACATATGGCACGGATGAAGTGAAGGAGCATATTCTGGGCTGCCTCATACCGGAGTCAGGCAGTTGGGGAGCCGATATAATGATGAAGCAATTTGGCGTGGCTGAGTACGACGAATGGGCGCTGTTGGAATCATTGATAGCCCAACATGAACGGCTGGGCAGCGACGGGCTCCCATTGTGCGATTCACACCAGATGTTTTACTTCTACCCCGAAATGCCTGCAAATGCAAAAAAACACGTTGTTAACAAAGCATCTGAGCACACAAACGGGAGGGATGCAAATGGGTTGGCTTGATGAGAAAGACCGAATCAACCCTGATGAGTGGGTGATATCCGGCATTGAGGGTACGGGCACAACGCAAGACATGCTCATGGTTGCCAACAAGATGACGAAAGAAACCGGCTTCTTCAAGTCAATAAGGGATCTCTCTTTCATGTCGAGCAGCAGAGGGTTTATTGAGCAGAACAACCCGTCACAAGAAGCCTCATATTATGAATATGCAGCTTCCAATTTGGCGGATGTATTGGAGATTCCCTGTGCAAAAATACTTGTAGGCGAGCTGTTTGGCAAGACCGGATGCATAAGCCTGGATATCCGCAAAGGATATAACAGCCGGATTGTCACAGGCAAACATCTGCCGACGTGTGGCAAACTGCTCAACTACAAGCAGTCCCAAGCTGGTGCGCCGGTTTTTGGCAGCCCTGTTGAGATGTCATTTCAGGGGCTGCTGCCGTACCTGCCGAAAACCGCGGAGTACGGCTTCGTGAAGATGATGTACTTTGACTGTATCACAGACAATCCGTCGAGGAACTCAGGCAACTACATGCTCGCCTTAGATGAACAGCCTGCGATCACGGCGCTGCTGCCTCTCTATGACAACGAGTTCTGCATACAGGAAAACATGTGGTTCATGGGCGAGGGCTCCGCTTTCTACTACTACGGCAACAGCAATAAGCCCTTTGGCGGTTTTCCATTTGAAGAATTGTATGAGAACATGCGGCGTGATTACCCGGAGCTGATCAGCTCTTTGGCGGCGAAAGCCAGAAGTGAAGATTTTCGCAAGGCTGCGGAATCGCTGGGGTGTTATGATTTTATAATCGAGAGAGTAAACAGATTCGATTCCGGGAGCTGAGGGCAGCGAATGCTCTGTCAGCAACCATTGCTCTTGGCTGGGGAGGCGTGAGTGTTATGCCATAAAAAGTGTATGGCTTCTTTCAGCCTCCATGAATCACGGCATGTGAAAGAGCAAGGCCAATGTTGCGGCTGTAATGAATTGTATCGACATATTTTCTGCGGCCATTCGGGCAGGGTAGGCAACCGCAGGGCAATGTACCTGAAACGGGCTTTCCCTGTGCCGCTCCCTGCCCGAATATCGTACGTATTTTGTGGCTCGTTTCTCTGGCGTACCGTCCCGCTATGATGCTGCAGAAGGCCATAATCTGTTATGTCTTTTCAAGGTTTATTTTACAGCAAGCAGATTTTGCGCTTTATCCAGTCCGTTCCAGGCAAAAAGGCTGATCCGTTCAAGCTCTGGCTTGCAAAAGCCGGCAGCGAACGCATTGATGAAGCGGTAGACCATGAACAGCCAATCGAGCGCACCATTCAAAAATACCGCGGACGCAAGGCGCTAACGGACGAATGGGACAAAAGCGGCCTCCTTCAAGGTGATAATGAGCAGAACGTGGAGCGGCATTGCTACCCGCGAATACAAACGGTATAAAGGATTGAAGAAAGAAAACCTGCGTGACAGCATGGCCAACACCGAGTTGGCGCTGGATATGCTCGCCGAGGCCACCGCGACGGATATATCCGTCGTGAAGCAGCTGAGCAGGTTTAATGAAAGCGCTGCCGTGCAAAAGAGCCAAATAGTTATTTTTTCTTTACGATTGGTATCCATACCTCAAATTTCGCATTGAGCGGGTCATTGTCCAGATAGACTTCAATATCCGGCCCGTTGTCGTATTCGTAACCGGACGTTGGCAGCCAATCGGTAATAATCTGTTTCTCCAATTCCTGTATAGCTGAGGGGCATTGGCCCTCTCCGGGGAAAATCGCCCAAAGAAATGGCTGTACAGTATATTCCTCAAAAGAGCCACCTGTTTTCTGGTTGCTTGCGACGGCAATAAAATATCGCCTGTCCTCTTCTTTGTCAATACCGATACAGACGCCTAATATCCCCATAGGCTGGCTGTCCATCATTTCAGACAGCTTTTGCACCGTGCCGTTGGCGGAAGCCCTTTCCCACATCTTCGGTACGATTTCAAAGTTCTTTTCAATTTCCTTCTCCAACGGCTCGGCTACACCAACGATACGAAAAGCGCCCTTTTTTTCGATTCTGTAATTCATTTCCACGACTCCTTTGACAGTTATTATGAAGCTGATCGGTGGATATGATTTCAAGGATACTCCGTCACTTTTAGCAACAGATGGAGCTATTCCGTGAACACTCTGAAACGCCCGGTTAAACGCTGTCGGAGAAGAATAGCCATATTTCAATGCGATGTCTACTATTTTTTGATCTCCGCCTTGTAAATCTGCGGCAGCAAGCGACATCCTTCTCCGGCGTATATATTCAGACAATGGCACATCCGCTAAATAGGCAAACATCCTTTGAAAGTGATAAGACGAGCAGCAGGCGATCTCAGCTGCTTTCCTGTAGTCGATTTCTTCGATGATGTGCTCCTCAATATAGCCGATGGCGTTATTCAGCCTTTCAATCCATTCCATATATCAAACCTCAATTAAAGGATAAGCGATTAAGCCGTATTAGTCCTCTCTTTCCATGCACGATATTGAGAGGTGCGGCTCATGCTTTTCGATTGTTGAACGCTGATGGCATAAGGCGTTAGGCTTCCTTCTTGTCCATTTCAGTAATATACCGCGTTGCGATCTGCTCACCGCAGTTCAGGCAGTAAATCGCTCCGTGATACTGAGAAAAGTCGGCCATTACATCTTCACGAAATTGCTTTGCCGATTTAATAATAAGCAGCGATAAAACACATGCAATAAGCGCAGCTTGCTTCTAAAACATAGCTGCTTCTGGCCTTTATGCAATTCGGATTTATCCAGCAGGATACCTATCATTATCAGGAAGGATGGCATAGGCGGCTATACAATATTTTCGCCAAGATATATCTTCGGCATCGTCGTCAGGCAGCGGTTCCACCTCTTGTAAAACTTCTCTAATCCGGGTTTACAAAGACTCGCGTGTACATCCTCATTTTCAACGGACAGATATAGCATGTAGGTAACTTTCCCAACATACCGGGTAAGCCTTATGGGAGGCTTGCCCTCCTTGACAGCGTTGAAATCTTCCTGGCGGTGCGTTCGTTTTATGTACTTGACGTCGATAACGCCGGGTTGCGCTAAATAAAACTCGGCGACCTCTTTCATTAACGCTTCTATCTCGTCCTGCTTATCTATCTTTGCTTCGTATATGCAAATCTCGTTAAACATGCTCAAATCCCTTTCCTCGTTCTTATTAGGGATAATACCATAAAACAAGCGCCAATTTAGCCTCCGGCCATTCTCAATTCATTCGAGAGCGGCCGGGGGCTTTCTTGTTGTGCAAATTCGCGAAAGGAGGCACGGAAGTTCCTTTACTCAAGAATACATCAAAAATCCGAGTATTAAGCCTCTGCAAAGCTTAGCTTTGATATCTGAAGCAAATAGCAGTGCAAAAATCTCCTGCATGCTTTAGCGGCCGTTTTCGCTCCCGCTCATGTGCATAAAAAACTCCACCACTGGCCGAGCCTATGCTTTCTTGTCCAATGCTATTGTTCACTGTTATATTTTTGAGAAAATTGCAATCTTTTCACATCTTGATTTTAGTGTATAATAGATACATAAATACCTTGGAGGATTTTATGGCTAAACTAAAGCTATCCCCAAAGGACAACTTCATCAAGCTATGCGCTGGCGAAGTTCCTGATTATATCCCTAACTGGACAATGGGCGGTATCTGGCCGCCAAGCGGCAAGAGAACGGACAGGCCCCCTGCGCTAATGGGCGGCCCAATGATTGGCCCGCCTCCATCCCCGCCGGAGGAGGGAGTCCCCCTAACCCCATTCGGAAGGCCAACAGAATACAAAGACATGTGGGGCGTGCCATACCAAGCGAATGCTGAAACCAACTGGCAAGGCTTGCCCAAGCCGAACGAATTCATACTCGAAGACGTTACTAAATGGGATCAAGTTATCGTCAAGCCAGTTATTGACGGCCCTGAAACCAAAGATTGGGCAACAATGTCGGTTGAGGGCGTAAAACACATCGACCGCGAGAACATCGGCGTTGTCTCAATGATAGGCAATGGCCCGTTCCAAGCTCTGATGGGATTTATGGGATTCACTGAAGGGCTGGTAGCGCTGGTAGAAGAGCCGGAAGCATGCAAAGAGCTTCTCAACTGGATGGCAGATTTCTATGAGCCATGGATTCAGCCAATACTTGACCACTACAAGCCTGATTTTGTCTACATGCTGGACGATACAGCTGCAAAGTATGCCCCATTCTTCTCACTGAGCGTATTCAAGGATATCTTTAAGCCGATTTACGCCCGATATGCGAAGATCGCTGCTGAGAGGGAAATCCCGATTATATTCCACAACTGCGGCAGGTGTGAAGACTTCATGGCTGACTACGTTGATATTGGAGTTAAGGTATGGGATCCGGCGCAAACCTCAAATGATCTGTTGCAGGTGAAGGCCGATTTCAAAGGCAAGCTTGCAATAGCCGGAGCTTTCGACTTTGTGCCAGATGTCAACTACAACCAAGTTACCGAAGAGGAGATGAAGCAAAAGGTTCGCGACACCTTTGACACATTTGCCCAAGATGGCGGCTATGCATTCCTCGGCGGATACCTCGGAAGATCTGACGAACAGGAAATTGCAGCACAGATAAACACATGGATTAACGAGGAAGTTGATTCATACGGATATACATTCTACGACTGAAGCTAGGCGAGCCGGGCATTTGCTCGGTTCGTTTTTTATAATGCTAGCTTAAAAAAATTAACAAGGAAGGTAAAAAAAATGGCAACAACACTTACGCCTAAAGAAAATTGGCTTAGGCTAGGCCGAGGCGAAATGCCAGATTATGTTCCATGCTACACCATGGGCGGCGCATGGCCTCCATCAGGAACAAAAACGTTGCGCGATCCAACGAGAGGCGCAATGCTGCCAATCTTCTTTAGAAGGCCAGAACCGGGAGCAAGCGGCCCTCCAGCTTCGTTTACCAACATGTGGGGCGTCCCATTCGTTACAAACGCAGAGACTAATTTCGCTGGCCTGCCAGAGCCGGACAACTTCATTTTGGATGACATCACAAAATGGGATACGATTGTCAAAAGGCCCGAAATTGCTATGGATCCGGATGAGTATGACTGGGAAGCTCTGGCAAAAGCAGCGCTTGAGCCTATCGACAGAGAGCAGCAGGCAGTCAGCTTTGGCATGGGCGATGGCCCATTCGGCTTCATAACCAGCCTCATGGGCTTCACTGAAGGCTTGATAGCATTAGTGGAAGAGCCTGAAATTTGCTGTGAGATGTTTGACTGGCTTCAAAAATTCTATGAACCATACAGAAAACGCGCAATAGAAGCAATTAAGCCTGACATATACAGCATGGGCGATGACAATGCCTCCAAGTATGCGCCTTTCGTGTCGCTGGAGACATTCAGAAAAACATTGCTTCCGACATACATGAACTATGGCGCAGAGGCTCGCGATCGGAACCTTCCGGTGCACTTCCATGATTGCGGCAAATGCGAGATCTATATGGATGACTACTTTGAAGTAGGGGTTCGCTATTGGGATCCAGCCCAGGTAACAAATGATCTGCTTGCTGTAAAAGCCAAGTTTAACAACAGGCTTGTTATAGTAGGAGGCTTTGACTTTGTTCCTGACATAAACTACAACCAGGTTTCAGAGGAATATGTCAGAGAGTTCACCCGCGGAGTTATTGACAAGCTTGCCCCTGGAGGAGCTTATGCATTCCTTGGCGGATACCTTGGCAGATCTGATGAAATGGACATTGCTGCACAGATTAATACTTGGATTACAACCGAAGTCGATACATATGGCTTTGAGTTCTATAACAAGTAAAAGATTCAATTAAAGAGGGGTTATGGCAAAAGTCCCTATGAGCGCCAAGACAGAGAGCCAATTCTCTACTTGGCGCTCCTTTGTTGTATGTTTCTCGATTTCGCAAGGCCGATGCCATATACGCAGCTATTGGGCTGCTGATCAAATTCGGAGGGGCTTTGAGAAAACAAATCCCTTATGAGGCAGCTAAAACATCGCCCTTAGGAAAATTATGAAGATAGCGAAAGTGCACAACGAAAAGAATGGAAAACAGGAATGGACAGAATACTATCACAGCGTGCTGGAGGCAAAGCTGATAATTGGCGGGATGGCAATAAGCCTGTTTTCAGTCCAAATGAGGGGCTCAGACGGCGATGGCAAGGAAGAGTGCGAGCTTTCAACGCTTGAGAAAATGCTTGCATGCCTTGCTTTCTATTATCCTGGCGAGCAGTTTGAGCTCTTAATGGATGCTTTGTATGTTTCAAGGCCAGCCATAGACGAGATAGAGCATTACGGCTATAGTGCATAATCAGACACAAAGACACTACAGCAACGATTGAGCGCCAGTGCAGGGACAGAGCCGGCGCTGAGCGCTTCGAGCCAACTCTTCCACTGCAGCCAAGCGCCTCCCGGCTTTGCCAACAACACAATCTTTTTATCACAAAGCGAGGAGCGCGCCGGCAATAGGCCCAGCATGGTTGATTGAGGAGACCTTCTTAATCCAAAAAAGTTTTCACGGGATGGAGCATGTCTGGAGCTGGGATCGCTGCACAAACGAGTGCATGTATGAGCTTCTCCAGATAAGGCACATGCTCATACAGCTAGTCGCAATGGAGCGGGTTGCGGCAGTAGAGGTCCAAAATAGTTCTGCTGGTTACTGAAGGGCGCTCGTAGATCTTAATTGCATAGAGAGTAAAGCCCGTTTGCTACGGTTGATGAATCAAGAACGATAATTCGCTTTTTTTATATCCATAATTTGCTACAATGATGCCCATACAATCGCTGTATCAAGGGCTTTTTCGAGAGCAGGCATTTTGCGCGCAGAAGAAATCATATATTTTACATAGACTCGAGATGTTTGCTTGCGCGTTAGCTGACAGTAATGTCCAATCAATGCACAACCTTGTAAAATATGATTATAAGTTCGAAAGGACAATTCAAATGATTGAAACTGTTTATATAGCAACAGCCGATGGCCACGATACAAAATATACACCATTAGGCCAGAGCAGGGATAGAAGCTTTCAGAGCATAGAGAAAGCTTTGGAATTAAGGCAAAACAATAGTAGCTTTACGCTTGAGATTAATAAATACCAAACTCCAGCATACCAATCTGGAATTTCAAAAATAAAAGTGTACAGCTCCACCATAGACTATATTGTTGGAGACAAGTGTACATACCAGGGCCGCGTTTACGAGAGGGTTGCTGATGGGCGTGGCACCACTCCTACAGGGTCAATGGCAACTCCATGGAAGCATGTAAATATTGCTGCGCCAACTAATGGGCTGTATTCAGAGAGTGCATACTATGAATTAGGAAACACTGTCGAATTCAACAACCTCACTTATGTATGTGTGAAACCCAACAATGGCGAATTACCAGATATAGAAGCACCTGCATATTGGCGGGTTTGCGGAGAATACAACCCAATAGTATATGAAGCTGAGCCAAGCATTAGCAACTTAGGGGGCATAACAATTTCGAATGGCGATGCCAATACGGAAATAATTTTTTTGGGTAATCTCGATTTGTCAAAAAACAGATGGGTTGAAACTTCTGTGCCTATGTTTGTAAACGGCACATTTTCAGCCAACTTTGTTGGAACATACAATTGGGCTGCTACACTTGACGCCGGCTCGATTGATTCTAACTACGTTGGTTCAGGCACATATAGCAGGTCTGTTAATGCTAGAGGCCCCATTATTCATAAATCTTGCGCCTCAATAGCGTACACTTACCCACTTACTGCTATAAAGACAACTGATAGCCGTGATAAGTATGGTGATTATGATGGCATCACGCTATACAATGCAAGTGTATACATGCAATCACTAAGCATGGCTTCAGAGGTAGGATACAACATTAAAGCAGGGGTTAGTGTAAATTGCTCTGTATTAACTATTACTGGTACATGCAGTATAACTGGGTATGGGGGACAGATAAAGGCACTTAGCTCTTCAACTATAATAATTGACTCGCCAACAGTAACTCTTAGCAGGGGTGGAAACACTTTGCAAACCGTAGACTCATTTTACATAGATCCAGGCAGCAGGATTTTTACAAATAAAAGAACAGCAATAGCCCGTAATGGAGTTATTGATAGAAACATAGAAGGAGTACTTGCTGTCAGCAATGCTGTCAACAGAAGCTATTCGACGAAGGAACAAGACACTGGAATAAAATGGATTGATGGCAAGGCGATATACCAAATAACCTTACAGCGCACCACTTCTAAGGAGATAGGCACTGGGGAAAGCTCTTCAATAGGCAGTATATCAGGAGCAACAAGAAGAATCGCAAATTGATAGCAATGTTGTCAATACGCTGCGTTTTCAGCTAATCGGCTCTCTTGTGTATGCTCAAAACTCAGGGAGTGAATCGATAGCTGTTAACCAAAGCATAACAACAACAACATGGTATATAAAGTAAAAGAGCACTTCAGAAATAAACTTGATCATACTTGCTGAACGTGTGAGATTGTTATAGAATACAAACCTATCATACACGCGAAGACAGCCTTAAGCTTGAAGGTGAGCTAATCGGCATAAACTAAAGGCGAGTAGAAAATGCTGCGCACTGTAATAGCTGAAGAGATTCTAGATGTTTGTACGCAAATTGGCAAAGGCTTCTGAGGAGCAGGTTTCTTCTCCAACTGTAATAAGCGCCTATATCAGCGACAAGGTTAAATATGGTGGAGGGGGAAAATTAGTCGTTTCCGATTTCGCTCAATTTATACAAACAGAGCGTCCGGACATCAAGGCTTCTCCGCTTCAAATGTTTGGCGTATGCGGCAATTCTATGAAACATACTGAGAAAATAAAAACTCGCTACCGCTGGTTCGAGAAATTAACTGACCGCAAAATTTAATGATAATGTCGAGAGTGAAGACAGAGGAAGCACGGGAGTTTTACTTGCTTCTTTGAAGCCGAAAAACTAATTCAAAGCGTGAACTCGAACACCAAATCGACCGTATGTTATTTGAGCGCACTATGCTTTCTGATGAGCGAAACAAATTGTTTCTCGCAAAGAATACCAGATTAACTGCGCTCCGTTAGTTGGGTTGATGTTTTCACAGCAGTACCTCCATATAGCTTCTAAGCAGTTTAGTAACATTAAACGTCTCTGCCATTTGCATGAGAGTGTTTAGGTTTTTATCTTTACGGTTAGCGTAACGTTTAATAGCGTCGATCACTACGGCGATATCCATCTGGTTTCGGCTGCGTAGGCAATCGCAGACTGAACGCTCTAATCCATAAACGACAACCTCATGCCCAAACATCGCCGAAAGCCGGGTAATGCCAACTTCATGCAACTCACGTTTTATGGTGAATACTTTAAAGCCATCTTCCTTAAACCGTGTGGCATTATATCCTGTCGTAACTGTTACGGTATAGTTGATGAGGTCACGGTCAGTAAGTGGTTAACAAGGGTGAACCAGAGCCGCTCATCAAATTCGATTACAAAGCCGTTCTACCACCTAAGTTCAGATATGAAGTTTTCCGCCAACTCGCCGCGAGCCTTCTTTACTTCATCTGTTATACTATAAAAAACAAAAGCAAGCAGCGATATTTTCAACATAGAAATCGGAGGCTATCTTATGGGACAAACAGATATTCACTTTCAAATTGATGAAGCGCTAAAGCGCGATTTTGAGGAACTGTGCAGTGAACTGGGCCTAACAATGTCAACAGCGTTTATTATTTTTGCAAAAGCTTCGCTAAGAAAAAATGGGATCCCTTTTCCAATGGAGCTGGAAACGCCAAACTCGGCAACGCTGAGCGCGCTAGATGAAGTGAGGCAGCAAAAGGCAAACCCTGACAGAAAGCTGTACAACAGTTTTTCAGAGCTGCTTGAGGATATTGAGGATGGCATATAGAATATTCGCATCATCGCTCTTTTAAAAAGACCTTAAGCTAATGAAAAAGAGGGGCTATGATTTGAATCTAATAGATGAAGCTGTCACAATGCTTTCTGAAGGCAAATTCACTCCCAGCAAATGCATCCAGATGTCAACGACCAATAAGGCATCATAACCGGAAGGTTATTGCTATGCTATAAGAAGAGCATTTACACAAAAGAAAATACACTCCCGCGCTTCAACAGCTTGTCCTGCAACGCTATCATAAACAGGCATCATCTGCCCAGCCAAATCCACTTCCATAAAATCGCCAGGCTTTCTGCTAATGCGCATTGTTGCTTTTGTCTTTTGCGCCCAAGCCCGGTACTTTTCCGAAAACTGCGAGTACTGGTAGAGCACGCTGCCTTCTGTAGCACACTTCGCAGCATATTCGGACCAAAGCAGCGTAAGGGTTACCCCTTTCTTGGCTAGCTCTTTGTGCATTTGCTCGTAATCAGGAACTCGCCTTGCCCTCAAATCCCTGCTTGGATAGAGCGCCTTTTAAATATCGAAGTTCGACAGGCTTTCAGGCAGTGGCCATTGCAGCCCATGCTCTTGTGCCAGCGTGCATACAGTTCTCACAGAGTCTCGCAAGCATTGCGCGCGTTCAGCTATAGTCGTTTTGTTATAGCCAAGGCTATGCAACCGGAGTATCTCTCGATAGTTAAGCATTTTTATGCCCCTTTCAGGTTATTGCGCGTTTATTTGAGCATAGCCATTGTAGAGGCTGAG
>WRIY01000026.1 GCA_009782515.1 Eubacteriaceae bacterium | reverse complement strand
TCTCTTACGCTTAGCACTTTCTGAAACAGGCCATTAATTACAGCCTCCGCATCTACAGAGTTGCCGGCAAGCAAAGCCGCATAAAGCTTTTCCGCCTTTCCTTCGTCTATTGGCATAGACGACATTGCCCAAAAAAGCGCGTCTTTTCTCAAGGCCTCCCTGATTTCCAAGTTCGGGGCTCTCAGCTCGTACATATCGTTGCCTGTCTTTTTCACCCACGTAAGATAGCCCGCCAAGAACATCATGTCCCATACAGCCTCGCTAGCGGGGATATCGATCAAGTCCCTGTATGTTGCCAGAATTGACACCCTTTTTTTGACTGTTCCTCCATTGGCAAGATCATCAATTGATTCTAGTGCCTTAAGCCCATCTTGCTTAAGCATATCCCGCACTAAGTCGTTTGAAGCTGTGTTTATCCAAAACTTTTCAGGATCTGCGCTTTTGTTCTTCGCCATGCGGCTGCACTGCATAACAACCGACCATGGGTTGTATACTTCGATCCCGCCCATCCTGTAGCCGTCATAATACTCTTTCATATCAGGCATACGATCTTCTAATCCGTAATAGCTGAGCATGCCAGCCACTTCCTCTTCAGTAAAGCCAAAGTGGCTGCTAAATCCTTCGTCAAGGGCTGAATATACAGATATGTTGTTAAGGCCTGAAAACACGCTCTCTTTTGAAACCCGCAGTATCCCAGTCATTACAGCAAACTCCACATATGGGTTGCTTTTTAGTGCTTGGCCAAGCAGCCCTCTAAACAGCCTGGCCATATCATCATAGTAGCCCTTTTCGTATGCATCGTTTATAGGAGCGTCGTATTCGTCTATAAGAACTATCGCCTTTTTGCCATAATGGCGAAACAAAGCTTCAGACATTATATAAATGCTGTCAGCAACATTGTTTCTGTTGCTGTTTCATTTGACAGCTTTCTGATGATCGCTAGATCATCTTCATCGATTTCTGTAAAACTGC
This sequence comes from Eubacteriaceae bacterium, assembly GCA_009782515.1. Lineage (GTDB taxonomy): Bacteria > Bacillota > Clostridia > Eubacteriales > Anaerofustaceae > WRIY01. Next base: position 34,458 of record WRIY01000026.1, on the reverse strand, counting down.
TAATGCCAAGCCTTTTTGCCTCCCTGCCGATTCTAGTCGCCAGCCTTTCAAGCGCTTGGCTGAAATCCTGGGCAATAATGTCCTTGAAAGACAAAAAAATAACAGGGTACTTGCCCTGGTGGGCCTCACAAAAATCTTTTTGCCCTGATATTGCCAGCCCATCGAAGAGGCCTTTTGGGGAGCCGATCTCTAAAAAAGCCTTGAGCATGCTCATATTCAGGCTCTTTCCAAACCGCCTAGGCCGCAATATAAGCTTTGTCTCAGACATATTGCTTAAAGCTTCTGCAATAAACATCGATTTGTCAACAAAGTAATATCCGCCATTAATGACAGTTTGGAAATCGTCAGTGCTAATTGGCAAATTCTTTTTCATATCAGTATCAGGCCTCCAGCCTTACTATATCAGGCAATGCAATTTCTGTTTGCTAAACTGGCAGTAAGCGGTATCTTGTTATATGCCTGTTCATGCTTGTACGGGTTCTTAATGACTTAGATTCCAGGCATGCTGCTTTAAATTTGTATAAACTGCAGCCGCAGCAGCCAAGCATTGAAGCTACCGTGAAGACAGTCGCTAGCAGGAGTTATAAGGGGCTTTAGCTTCGATTCCAGACATCCGGCCTTAAGGCTACCATAGGTAAAGAGTGTATATACACATATACATACATATGTGCTGGGACTATGCTCATTATAGCACGCCGGCAAGCATGGATATGCATTCAAAAAAAGATACGGAATTTCGCTCTCTTGCGAGAGAGTAAGGGCCTGGCTATACAGGCAAAGCTTCAAGCCTCACAAATGCCTGAGCTTTCCGAAATCCGATCAAGCCGAACATAATTTCATCTAAAAGTTGCTTGAGCCTTTGATCAGAATTGCATAGAGGGGCGAGATTCGCTTTGGCTTCATGGATGCATACCATTTTGTGCATGGCTGCGTGTATTTCGACTGCTTGAAAGTGCGACTGCCAATGCCTGCATGGTTAGCAGCATAGCCAAAGCAGCATAGCCGTGATTGAAAATAACTGTCATTGAGCAAAGGATTCCGTGCCTATTTGCGACGCCTGCGGATCTGAGATGAGCCATATGGGATTTCAAGCCGAGAGAAGCCTTGCTTTGCCTCGTCGCACTTTCGCAATGGTTTACATCGAACGCACGACTGCGCCTAGCCATGCTGCAGAGGCGAAGCCGAGAGCAAATAGTTAGGCCTCATTCGGCTTCGATTATCACCCGCAGCTTTTCATCCCCGCAGGCGAGCAGCATACAGGCCATGCAGTATTTTGCCTACGTGCGCCAACCGCATGCGTTCATATAGCAGCCTTGATGCCTCACCCTTATAGGGTTCCTATATGGGCTGGCTGTATTGCCTGCAGAGAAATCATGCGATCATTCCTCTTTGCCAGTCTTTGGGTTGAACAGAAATGCACCAGTGAAAGCGACTGTATTTCGGCCATAGTAATAAGGCAGATCATTGTCCTTACAAACATCACTCACAAGCAAACCGCATGATTCCAGCGAAGGATGTGCGATATCAGGGAACTTGCATGGTTCGTCCGGGTATGTGCACTCGGTACAATTTCCACAGCCGTCATTGCCGAACACATAAATATCTTCATCAGAGGCATTAATTGCTTCAAGAAGGTTTTTTATAGACTTTTTCTGTTGCTGCATTACATCTCCCATAGCTTCAAAATCCAACTCGTCATTCATCCTGCAAATTACTTGAAAAAGAACGCCGTCTTGATATTTATGAAAGCGCGCCGGCATATCTGCTATCTCTCCACAGGCAGGAGGGCAAACCCATTTTTTGCCGTACGCTTTGCACGCAGCACACATATCCCTAACCTCTGTGCGAAACTCCAGCTTTTGAGGATCCATCGGTACAGCAATTTCAAACCCGGCTTCCCTAGCAATTTCCAGCGCTTTTTCTATCTTCATGTTTATAAACCCTTTCCACTCCAATATGAATGTTAGACCATAGTCTATACTACGGTCTAGTATATGCTGATTATAAAGTTTTGTCAACAAAAACAGACGGAAGCTATGTGTCATGTGGATGTTGGTCTAGACTATGGTCTATGGTATAATATTCCCACTAATCACAGAGGTAAGATTTATGCAAGCAGCGGATAATCGGCAGCGAATATACAGCGCAGCAAGCGCTCTGTTTTATGAAAAGGGCTACAACAATACCACCGTGTCTGAAATAATCGAAATGTCAAAAACAAACAAAGGAAGTTTTTATCATCACTTTGAAGACAAGCTGCACTTGGCTTACAATATTTACTCGTCTATGGTATCCGGCATTGAAACTGCTATAAAGGGATTGTTTCCGGAGCTGGATGATTTTGGGCGCTTGTTTTTGCAGGAATGCATTTTTTGGAGGGTGTTTTTCACACAAGCACAGATAAGGCACTTCGCATCCGAGGTATGCGAAGTAAGCTACACCGGCACAAAAATGGAATTCTTAAATGCGATTCTTGATCATGCTCCCGAAAATATGGACAGCAGGGGCCTTATTATGATTAGTGGAATCGAATATGCCTTGAAAAGCAGGCTTGTATCATATGTAGGGCGTTTCGCTGTCAGGCTAAGGGAAGAGGAGTTTGTCAGGTTCTACTTGGGTGTATGGCTTGGCACATACGGCATTCAAAGTGAAACTATTCAGTCATGCATTGATGATGCATATAAAAGCATGTCAGAGCTTACGATCAGCAGCAATGGATTTGATATTACGGTAAGCAAAACAGCATAGCCGGATCAGGATATATTCCCTAAGCCTGTTGGCAAGCCCTGGGAAAGCAAACAGCCATAACAGCATAATAGCCTGGCTAAACAGGCTGTATGCAACTCGAAACCAAAAGGCAATGCACACAAATAGCGCTATGTTTATACGCAGCATAATTTATAAACATAGCGCCGGATTTTTGTTTCAGCAAAGGCAAGATTTATGCCCGAATATTCGGCTATTGAGCGATTATCCTTGCCGCCTCAAGGCAAGGCCAAGCTACCTGGCGGGCTTAAAAAACTTTTTGATAATAACGGCAGCGCTGGCAACAACAGCGCCTACGCACCCGGCTATCATTGCTATATTAATGTTGCCTCCCGTTATAGGGCTTCGCGACTCGGCTATGTCTTTATAGCCTGCATCGGCAATCCACTTTACAGGCGCGGGCGAAGGCAAGAAGGCCGGCAGCGCTTCATTCATAGGATCGCTCATGCATATCCATGCATTATGCCTGCCATATAAGTAGGAAACAAATCCCCATTCACGGCTATTTTCATCTTTGTATGCTGTGCCGATAAAATCTTTCTCGCTGCCAATATCCCTGAGCACGCTATAGTGCTTGTCTGCTCCCGGCCATGGCCACAGCAGCGCAGAGCCGGCTTTTTCTATCTCATCATAGCTTCCGCTATACGAATAGAATTCGCTCTGGTGATCCTGCTCAAAGGATATATAGTCATACACTTGCAGCAGATCGGCCATATTGATCCATGCAGGCAGTGATTCAGTAAATCCCCAGTAGCTGCCCTTATATAGGCATGTATAGGTAATATAAACCTCATCTCCGTTCTTAAGCTCACCTGCCTTAGTTGATGAGTTAGGCGCTTTCATAGCGATGGCAGCGCCATTTGCGCTAAAGCTCCTGCCGGTATAAACGCATTCGGCTGAGTGAGCACGGTAAAACGCATCTTCCGGCTCATAAATCACATCGGCTATAACAGCAATAAACGGCATCAAAGCCAGTGCTGCTGCAATCGCTGCTAAGTATCTGAATATCTTACGCATTATAGTGCCCTCCAAAATATCTGTATAGCTTCGCCGCACCAAAAGGAAAACATATTTGCCCCTAATGAGAGCAAGTATGGCCGGCGCAGCTTAGTGTATGTGCTGTATATATAGCCTTCAGTGGCAATAGCGCAAGCTTCGAGCAGCGCTTTATACAGCGATAGCGGAAAGCTTAAATAAAGCTCCCCGATCCAGTATAGCAGCACAACAGCAGGGTTTGTAACAATATTTGCCAATGCTGCAAGCATTAAGGCGCCTTTTTCACGCACGCCAATTATCAAAAGGAAAACTGTTTCTAAAATTATCGTCAATGCAAGCGATATAAAAAGCGATGGCAGTATGGCAGTGCTCATATCTTCGATCCCTTCAAGCCATATATAAGCAATGCAAGGGAAAGGCCGCCAAACGCAGTAAAGAATATAGGGGGATAGCCTTGCCCCCCAAAGAAATAGACAGGCAAAAATCCAATAAACAATCCAAATGAGAGCGTCCCAAACGCGAACCCTTTGGCGCCCGGCATGATTTTTGCCGCAGACCATAGCGTGATAGGCATTGTCATGTTGAAAGCGAGCATCGATATAATGCCTGCAGTCGGCACTTGAGGCGCTAAAAACAGCACTGACGCTATGGCAAGCGAAGCCATCGAGACTTTGGCAGCCCCTGCCTTATCAGCAGCAAAGCCCCCTGCAGCCTTGCCAGCCACAACAGCGCAAATGAGCAATGCGCCAAATTTGGCTTCTGCCTTCCACGGAAAAGATACTGCCAGCCCTATGTAGGAACGAAGGCAGACGACAGCAAACAGGCAGGCCAGTGGCACTATTGAATTCCTGTTGCGAACTGGCTGTAGGGAAAAGGCCGCGTTTTGCGTTAAGCCGCTTTGGGCCTTTTGCAGCAGTATAAGCGCAATAACCGGCAAGAAGAGAATAAGCGGCAGTAAGGCCGGCGCTATAGTGGCTGTTTTACCCAGCATGGTGCCAAGATAAATGCCAAATGCGCCAGGAGAGACAAACACACCCAGCGCCTTCATTTGATCCTTGCTGACATTAAGCACATCAATGCCTCCGCCTACATGAAAACAGGCATTGCCGATGCCAGCGAGAATAACGGCAGCAAACGGCATAGCAGCCAGAAAGCATGAAGCTCCTACGATAATAATGCCGACAGCAGCCACCATCCAATTCCGGTTGAGCTTGTCTGCAAAAGCCCCCAATGGCATCTGAAGGGCAAATGCGCAGTAATTATAAGCAAATGTCAGCATGCCGGCATTTGGCGTGCCAATAAAAAAGCGAAACATTAAGTATGCGCATGCCAAATCAACAAGAAAGTGCGCTATTGAATATATTGCTACCATCGTCCATTTATTGCGGTTATGCATGTCTTATTATAGATTAATTGCCTGCTCATCGCTATTCTATCTTTGTTTTCGCCATATGATTTGCAATAAGCATTGTTAATTTGATGCCAGCAATTATTTGCCAGCACAATGCACAACTCTGTATCCCATGAGCATGCTTTCATGTGGTATGATTACAAGAAAAAAGGCATGTATTAAATGAAAAACCAATACGTCGGTGATATTGGGGACTATGTTAAGCTGGGCCTATTGCGATCAATGGAAGATGTCGGTTACAAGATAGGCATAAACTGGTACCTAACGCCTGATGACGATGATAAAAAAGATGGCAGGCACATAAAGTATCTGAGCAATGGATGCGATACAAATGACAACGCACTCTTTGCATCGCTATATGAGATTGTGCGCATAAGAAATGATCGCTCTGTTAATGCGATAATCAATAGCGATCTGCTTTACAGCACAAAGCATTACAGCAGGCCTTTTGATATAACAAGCAGCGCAGACAGGGAAGATTTTCGCGCTGACTGGCATGCTAATGCCCTAATGCACCTGAAAGGCTCGGATATAGTATTTCTCGATCCGGACAACGGATTCCTGCCTGAGAGCATAAATGCTACTTCAAAAGCCGGAAATAAATATGCAGAATACTTTGAAGCTGCAGATTACTTCCATGAAGGCAGCACTGTTATTGTTTATTGCCATAGAGACCGATCCCCTGAAGAAGCGTATCTAAACCGCATATTTCAAGTAAAGGATTACATAGATCAGGACTGCTACGTCATGAGCGTAAAGTCCAAACGCTATTCAGTCAGGGATTTCGTCTTTATAATGCAGCCGGGCCATGCTGCCGAGATTATTGACACTATAGAGTACCTGCAGGATTCCGGATGGGATAAATACATTGAAATTCGTGAACTGTAATAAAACAGGCAATTGATTGCCAGGTTTTCCAAATAGCCGTAATTGAAAATGTTGCTGCGTTTTCTTATACTATATGTGCAATCGTTTCAAACGAAGAAAACAACCGCCACCTCCTTTTGTCGCCATCATCTTTTCAAGGCGGTTGTTTTCGCACTTTATGCCAATTGCACTCCTAAGGCTGCTTAATCAGCACAGGGTAGTATTGAATAATTAATTTGTCGCCATCGATCTTGGCGTTTAAAAAGTCAACGTTAGGATCCCCTTCCCTGCCGTATAAAAACATGTTGCCTTCAAGCCGGTAAGTAAAGGGGCTGCTTTCCTGGAATATATACTCTGCTCCGGTGCCGTCTGCGTTGAAGGTAAAAGACATCTTAAGCATGTCATCATTTAAGCCTTCCCATTCGCCCGCCCAAGTGCCTAGCAGAGCATTTGCGTCCAAATCAGGCCATACAGCGCTGTCTAAAATCTCTCCGTCATAGCGGTTAAACTTGTCTTCCCAAACATCATGGCTCCAATAGTCATCCATAAACTCAGCAAACTTGCCATTGTTTTCAACAAGGATGTATCGCATAGCGCCCTCAGGCCCTGACCACTGCAATGCAATCATTAGGCCTTCATCGGTATTCACAGCCGCAACAATGTCAAACATGCAAATGTCTTCGCTTTCAGCGTCTGCCCTCCAAAAAGCAGTTCCGTTGAAAACATTCGAGTAGAAGTCTTTATAAACCACCTTTTCGCCGTTTATATACGCAAGCACTATCATCGCATAATCAGTGTTTTCATACTGAAACACTGAGATGCGCCCGCCATCAGACAGGGTGCCCAGCAGCTCAGAGTGCTTTACCTGCCTGCCGCCTTTAAGCTGTATGGCTACTTGAATGTCTTCATCACTTGCCGGCAAGTGCCCATGTGAGCTATAGTCATCCCTTTCCCTTTCGAGTGAATGCCCGCTCTCAATGCCAAACACGCTTTCTTCTATAGCTCCATCAAGCAGAAAGAAGCTGAAAGATTGCTCTACACCCTCTTTGGAGGCGACATTCCAGCTTGGGCCTGTGACTCCTTCATAGGTAGAGTAATACAGGCTGTTTTCGCCTATCGCTTCCTTTTCCCCTGCATACTCTATCCTGGCTATGCCGCTTGTGCAAACAGCTATAGACAGTTTTTCGAAATCAGTGCCGTTGGCATATTCAACAGCTGCCAGAGCGCTAAAATCGCTATTTGATACTGCCCAGGCACATGATTGCCTGATATCGCTGAGAGCTGCGTATGGCTTGTCTTCGTTATTGCCGCTGCCATCTTTGTTGCCGGTGTCGCCATTATTCTGCTTGTTGCTATTGCTTGCTGTGCAAGAGCACAATGCCAGCATAGCTGCTATCGCAATGGCTAAATATTTTTTTTCCCGTGCCATAAATTCCTCCTATTTTCACTAAATGCCTACCTAATGATTATAGAGCATATATGGCTGCAATACTGAGACATTGCATGCACTAAAAGCACTTTCACCCACCGGCGTGGTACCCGCAGAGCGCGCAAGCCTGCTTTCAGGCCGGCTTAGCGCCTTCAAAATCAAAGCAAGTTATAAGTGTCGAAATCCAGCTAATTGAATACTATGAATTATCAATTACAACTAAGGAGATCATCATGCCAAAGATCGCAGTATTTGCCGGGCACGGCGGAGCCGACCCCGGCGCAGTCGCATTTGGAGTATACGAAAAAACAAAGAACCTAGCAATTAGCAATACAGTAACGGCTATATTGCGCAGCCACGGCGTTGAAGTCATAAACAACCGAACAGAGGATGTGAATAGAAGCTTAACAGCTGATATTGCATTAGCCAATAGATCAAATGTTGATGGCGTACTGGAAATTCACCACAACAGCAATGCAGGAACTCCCGGCACAGGCACAGAGGCTTTCCATACCAAAAATGGAGGCAAAGGAAAAGTATTTGCCACAGCCCTTACTAAAGCCGTAGCCAGCCTTGGCTATGTAAACCGGGGGCCAAAAATCATGCTTAACACCAGCGGGCGGGACTATCTTGGAATAATCCGTGAAACGTACGCGCCTGCCAGCCTGCTTGAAGTTTGCTTTCTAAACAATTCAAACGATATGATGCGCCACGATATTTACAGCATATCAAATGCAATAGCTTACGCTGTCATGGAAGTTTTCGGATCAGGATATTATGAAGCAGATCCGAATATTCTTGAAATACAATGGAAAATCAACGAATTGTACGGCCTTAACATTGCAGAGGACGGCTATTTTGGGCCTATAACCAAAAGCGCAATAGTTAAGAGCCTGCAGCTTGAACTGAATAGAGGCTATGGTGCGAGCCTGGCTGTCGACGGCGCTTTTGGCCCGGCTACGAAAGCCGCTACGGTTAGCGTTCGCAGAGGCAACCCTTACAGCAATCTTGTCTATATAATTCAGTCCGGGCTGTATACGAGGGGCAATAAATCAGTAATACCCGATGGCCTATTTGGGCCGATCACGGAAACTGCTGCGTTGGCGTTTCAACGGAGCCAAGGCTTGGCAGTGGACGGGATTGTAGGGCCGAACACGCAGGAAATGCTGTTCCGATAATATACGCAACCAAATAGCAAAGGAGTAAAGATGGGTACAGGATATCTAACAGTCAAGGCCCATAGGGCTAACGAAGCTCTGCCTATAGGAGGCGCTAAGGTAGAGATTAAGGACGAAAGCGGAAGCAAGCTCTATTCACTTGTAACCAACAGTTCTGGATTAACAGATGAGGTTATGCTTGATGCGCCTGATGTATCACTAACCTATGATCCCAGCTTCTTTGGAAAAGCTTACTCCACCTACTGGGTGGAAGTAAGCTATCCGGAGTATGCATCGGTGATCATAAGCGGTGTGCAGATCTTTGATACACAGGCTGCTATGCAGCCGGTTGAAATGCACCCTGCAATAGAAGGCGGCTCCCCATGTGAAGTAATCGTAATTCCGCCGCACCAGCAAGCGCTTCGCGAAGATTCAAGATCGTGGGCAGACGGGCCATTTGAAACTTCAAGAATAATGCACAGAGTCATTATCCCTGATTACATAACAGTGCATCTGGGCAGCTATACGAACGCTTCTGCACGAAATGTGAGAGTCCCTTTTTCGCTTTATGTTAAGAATGTAGCGTCAAGCGAAATTTATTCTACCTGGCCGGAAGCTTCGCTTGAAGCCAATATCAGGGCTATAATGAACTTTGCCCTTAACAGAGTTTATACAGAATGGTACCGTGGCAGAGGCTATAACTTTGATATCACGAATTCTACTGCACAAGACCAGTACTTTGTCGATGGCAGGGACATTTTTGCAAGCATAGCAGCTGTAACTGACAGGGTCATGGGGCAATACTTGCGCAGGCCATCACACATAGAGCCTTACTTTACTGAATATTGCGATGGCAGAATGGTAAGCTGCCCCGGCATGTCCCAATGGGGCACTGTTACATTAGCCGAAAGAGGCTATCAGGCAATACATATCCTTAGGTATTACTATCCTTACGACTTAATGATTGACACAGCGCCGGTCGAGGCTATCACAGAATCCTTCCCCGGCATTCCTTTGTCGCAAGGCAAGCAGGGCCCGGATGTTGAGGTTATGCAAAAGTACCTGAACAGAATCGGCAATAACTGGCCGAATATTCCGCGCATACAATACACCAACGGAGTGTTTGGCACAGACACAGGCAATGCTGTCAGGGTATTTCAGCAGGTTGCCAACTTGCCTCAAACAGGAATAGTGGATAGAGCAACCTGGAATGCAATCAGCAGGTACTATGCTGCAGTAACTAACCTCTCAGAGCTGACAAGCGAAGGAGACACTATTGTAGCCGGCACCTTGCCGCCTAATACCACAGTACAGATGGGCAATACCGGCGGCTTGGTAACAAGGCTTCAAGTAATGCTCGATTACTTAAGCAATTATTATTCTGACTTGCCCCATGTGCATGTAGACGGGGCATTTGGATCGGCTACCAGAAATGCTGTAGTAGCGTTCCAGCATAGATTTGGGCTTTCAGAAGACGGAAGGGTAGGCCCGGCTACATGGGATAAGCTATATGAAGTTTATCTGGCCAACAATGGGAATGGCCAGGGGCCTTCTATACCAAATCCCGGAGATCCGGTTGTAAGGCAGATACAGACTACGCTAAACCTTCGATACGATGCAGGTTTGGCAGTAGACGGCATATTTGGGCCGGCAACCAAAGCTGCTCTTATCAGAGGGCTTCAGAGCGAGCTTAACACCCAATTTGGCAGAAACCTTGCGCTCACAGGTACATTCGATGCAGCAACGAGGGCAGCTACAGTTAATGTCCGCCCTGGAGCATCAGGCAATATTACATACCTTCTGCAGGCAGCTTTGTTTGCGAACGGCCATGCAAATGTTGTTCCTGACGGAATTTTCGGGCCAAGAACCGAAGCTGCTGTCAGGCAGTTTCAAAGGGATCAGGGGCTCTCTGCTGACGGAGTCATTGGGCCATTAACCCAGGAGCGGCTGTTCAGATAGAAAATACTGACAGCTAAAGCAACAGCCCGAAATGAGCGATATTTACATAGGCTAGAAGCCAGGAGAGCAGCGATTGCCAGCATCGCTGCTCTCCTGGCTTGATTATATAAGCCTCTTATTTAGTTTTAGCCTGCTGCACTTTAGCAAACGATGCCAAAACGGCCAAGGGTGGCAGGGTCGGTTTTCACCCTGTCAAACTCCTGCCAAAGCCCATCCAAAAATTTCATGCTTTAGGCGCGCAAAACAGCACAAAAGCCTCGCCTGTTTCCTATACGCCTCAAGCATCTCGTGGATTGCCTCGTTGGCGCTGGCGCTATTTTGTGTCTAGCCAAATACTAGCGCGAAAGCGCGCCCTTGACCGCTGAGTGCCTCAGCCCGAGGGGTCACCCGCCATTAACCGAAAACCTTCCGGAGGCCACCCGACTGCTGTCGCGTCTACCTGCCCCCGCCCAAGCAGCCCACCCAGCTTCGCGGCTCAACCACCGCCCTACCCTTAGCTGCCTTAGGCGGGCAGATTTTTATTCGCCTCTATCCAGCTTAAATGGCGGCACTTGCAGATCAAACAGCAATGATGCCTGGCTTGGCGTATAGCCGCAGTAATCCCAGTCGCGCATATTCCGATAAAAACGGTCGTAAAGCTTCTCAAACGTATTTACTGCTTGCTCGTCTTCGAATGGGAACCCTGCGTCTACAAGGATAACATAAATAATGTCATTATATCCTGCCAAATTTGGGTGAGTTATGTGGCCAAAGACATCTTCTGCCTTCTCAGCATCAGTAAATATGCTGTAAATGAACTCTTTCAGCTTGAGTAGATATTCTGTTTTCTCATACTTCATGCCTATTTCGCTAAAAACATTAATAACGCGTTTTGTAGGCATATAGTAGCCGATATCTATTTCTTCCTGCCTTTCAAGCAAGTCATCCAAGTCATCATCTTCCAGTTTTGAGTTAACAATAAAATAATCATCCACAATATAATAGCTTGACATGAACAGTCTGTAGTCAAGGAAAAAGTCCAGAGCCTCTTCGTCATCTATTTTCTCTTTGTGGTATCTGTTCCAGACTTCAGCAAACTGGCCTGCTTCGAATACGCCATATAGATTCAAGCATGCCGTGGCATATTTCTTCATCTCAATAAGGTGCTGCGCTTCGCCATTGATCGTTTCAGTATCATCTGATTTTTCGTATATAATGCGCAGCTCATCCGGCATAACCAAATACATCTGTTCTTCAAAGCTATATAAAAAGATAAACATACGCACGAGCATATAAAACGTGTATAGGTTTAAGCTTTCTGTGTACGGCTGCTTGCTGGCTGACAGCGCAGAAATCTCTTTTATTGCAGAGAGCATCTCTTCCTCATCTAATACAGCTAATATGAGCGTGACGCTCCCAATGTCAATTAGGTGCTCCAGGCTATTAAGTTGCACTCAATGAATCAAGAATAGCTTATTCGCCTCATCCAGCTAAAAGGCGGTACTTACAGAGCAAATAGCACCGATGCCTGGCTTGGTCCAATCGCGCAGCTTCCGATAAAATCGGTCGTAAAGCTTTTCAAACGAATTTACTACTTGCTCGTCTTCGAATGGGAACCCGGCATCAACAAGCTTAATATCAATAAAGTCTGTATATCCTGCCAACTTGGCGATCCGGTTGTAAGGCAGATACAGACGGCCTTTAACCTTCGCTATGATGTAGGTTTGACAGTAGACGGCATATTTGGGCCGGCAACCAAAGCAGCGCTTATTAGAGGGCTTCAGGGTGGGTTTAACACTCTATTTGGCAGAAACCTTGCGCTCACATGAACTTTCGGCGCAGCAACAAGGGCACCTACAGTAAGTGTTCGCCCTGGAGCATCAGGCAATATTACATACCTTATGCAGGTAGCTTTGTTTGCGAACGGGCATACGATGTTGTGCCTGATGGAATCTTTGGGCCAAGAACCATAGCCGCTGTCAGGCAGTTTCAGAGGGATCAAGGGCTCTCTGCTGACGAAGCCATTGGGCCATTAACCCAGAATCGGCTGTTCAGATAGAATAATAATGGCTGCTAAAGCAGCAGCCCGAAATGAGCGAAATATACATAGGCTAGAAGCCAGGAGAGCAGCGATTGCTAAGATCGCTGCTTTCCTGGCTTGCTGTTAGAATTGATCTTCTTCAATTCAGGCCTATCCAACTTAAATGGCAGCAAATTCCTATCAAATAGTATTGATACCTGGGTTGCTGTATAGCCACCGTAATCCCAATCGCGCATGTTCCGATAAAAACTTTCGTATTTCTTTTCAAAAGCATTTACAGCTTGCTCGTCATCAAATGGGAAACCTTCTTGTTCAAGGCAATCGCTAATAGCATCTGCATACCCTGCCACAGTAGGGTATGTAATAAATGACAAGACTTCTTCTGCCACCCCGGCATCAGAAAATATGCTTTCAATGAACTCTTCCAATTCCAAAAAATACTTTGTTTTCCGATACTCCATGCCCTTTTCGCCAAAAGTGTTGATGACACTTTTGGTTGGCATGTAGTAGCCGATATCCAGATCATCTATACTGTCAAGCAGATCATTAAAGCCATTTTCATCTAGCATTGTGCTTATTATATAGCCGTCTTGTATATAGTAGTCATCAAGAAATATAAGATTGTCAATGAAAAAGTTTACAGCCTCTTCTATGTTTATCTTTTCTATATGGTGTTTGTTCCATATTTCAACAAACAATCCTGCATCGAAAACACCATATAAATTCAGGCATGCAATAGCATATTTACTCATGTCTTTAAGGTGGCGCTCTTCATCAGAGATTATCTCAAATGTATATGATTCTTCATAGATCGAACGGAGCTCATCTGGCATAACGATGTATAGCGCTTCTTTATATTTGAATGCAAAAACATACATATGAAGAAGCAAAGACAATAGTATAGGGGAGGCATCTTTGGGGTAGGCAAGCTTGCCTTCAGTCAGCAATGAGAGCTCATCTAACTCAATCCTTGCCGCTACATTGTTTAAGACATATACCATGCTGCGAAATCTTGTTATTGTATCAGTGTAAACATCGACGAGCATCTCGTCCGGCACGCCCGCTTTTTTTAAACAGTCTTTTAGACTGTATACTGGTGTTGTGTTTTTTGCCAACAGATCCACTGTCTTTTCTAAATCCATGAGATATTCTCCATACGAAGCTTTTGAATACTATTATAGCGAACTTTGCCAGACAAAAGAGATTGGCATCCTAAAATATCTTCAGCTTGCCAATCTATACGAATAATCAAAGCGCTTAAGGCTATTCATGCCAACGTGGCCTGAGTGAACCAAGAATAGCTCTACTCCATTAAGCTCCCATCCAATTTAAATGGCTGCGTGCGCAGATCAAATAGCAATGCTACCTGGCTTTGCGTGTAACCGCAATAATCCCAGTCGCGCATGTTCAGATAAAAACTTTCGTAAAGCTTTTCAAATGTATTTATTGCTTGCTCGTTTTCGAATGGAAACCCGGCGTCAGCAAGGTGAGTATAAATAATGTCTATATATCCTGCCAGATTAGGGTGGGTAATGTGCCCCAAGACATTTTCTGCAACATCATCATCAGTAAATATGCTGTAAATGAACTCTTTCAGCTTGATTAAGTATTCTGTTTTCTCATACCTCATGCCTGCTTCACCATAAGTATTGATGACGCTTTTTGTAGGCATATAGTAGCCGATATCCATTTCTTCCAGTCTTTCAAGCAAGTCGTCCAAGTCCTCGTCTATAAGATCTGTGTGAACGATATAACAGTCATCAAAAATATAGTAACTTGAAATGAACAGGCGATAATCAAGGAAAAAATCCATAGCTTCTTCTTCATCTATTTTCTCTTTATGGTATCTGTTCCAGACTTCAGCAAACCGGCCTGCTTCGAATGCGCCATATAGATTCAAGCATGCCGTGGCATATTTCTTCATCTCTATAAGGTTCTGCGCTTCGCCAATGAACATTTTAGTATCATCTGATTTTTCGTATAGAATGCGCAGCTCATCTGGCATAACTAAATATTGCTGTTCTTCAAATTTATATATAAAGATAAACATGCGCACTAGCATATACAACATGTCTAGGTTCAGTCTTTTTGAGTACGGCTGCCTATTGGCAGACAGCGCAGAGATCTCACTTAAAGCAGAGAGCATCCCTTCGTCATCTAACACAGCCAGCATTAGTTTAAAACGCTCTATTGTTTCATCATATATATCCGAGATATTCTCGTTCGGCAAATTATATTTTATAAGGCAGCCAGCCAAGCTATAATCCGGTGCTGTGCGAATTGTTACAGATGCTATTGCTTCTTCATATACTGTAGAAATAGACATAAAATATTCTCCTCGTGATGAGTTATTCAATATATTATAGCGCATATTATGCCGTATTATGGGAGAATAATGGAATCTGTATCCTAGGAATAATTTGGAGATCGGAAAGCTTGGGTAGGGCCTCAGCTAAAAAAAATCCTAACATTTATTTGCATTGGCTGGATTTTGCAATGGCAAAGCGGTGCCCTAAATGATGCTTTCTAAGCATAGCTAATGCAATTCTGCTGTAGCTATGGCCGGCAATGCGGCTATGAAAGCTGGCTTCATGCAATTGCAGAGGCGATATTGTACACGAATAAATATTGCCGCATACCTTGCCACGGCTTCTCTCTTCAAGCGCTGCTTAGTATTTATATGGCTGCATGCTTTGGTTGCCCGGTGATTATTGTGCCTCTTTGCGCGTGAGTTGCAATAAAAAAGCAGCTTTATGCAATGAATATGCAATTAATTTAAAGGGTTAGCTCTCCGCTTTAGAATTTAGTTACATAATCGCAAAATTGCTGCAATGCTGCGGTGAAAAGCTTTGAACAGACAGTGGGGCTTCTTTAGGGCTTGCACACGAGGCAAGCTTCATAGCCCTGCGCTATGGCGTCGCTTTTCGAAATCTCTATTTGGCTGAGCCGTAAATATTGGCAGCCATCCAAGTGGTATTTCGCTCCGGTTTTTGTGATATATACAGTTTTGCTGCTGCTTGCCTGTGAATTGGTTGGTTTATTCTGCACGGGAGGGGCTGACTGCTGGGGCTGTTCAGGCTTTGCAGGCGGGCTCACAGGCGGCGATACAGGCTGGGATGGCGTGCTTGCTTGGGGCGGTTCGCTCTGTATTGGCGCACTCACAGGCGGTGAAGCCGGCTGGTTTGGCGCGCTTGGCTGTGCAGAAAGCGAATTGCCGGGCTTCGGGCTTTGAGCAGAATTTGCAGAGATGCTTTGGCCTTGGTCGCTGCCGGCAGCATTTGAATCTGGCTGGGGTTGGCTGTTTTGCGCAACTGCGGTCTCTTGAGGCAAATAAATAACTGTTCGCGATGTAACTCTAGCCAGCGTTTTTGCCAAGCTTGCGATGTGGCTGTCTTTATACTCAACCTGCAAAAGGGTTACATAGCTTTCTGATGCTGCGTTTATTGAATATATGCATTTGGCGCCGCCGGAACTTATAGAAAGCAAAGCATCGCCGGATCCAAGCTTAATGTCCTTAGCGCTGTATTTCTCTCTTATTTGATCGGCCAGCAAGCCTGCTGATATGGCCTCGTGAACAGTAATAGTCAGCGTGGCTTCATCTCCGTATATGCTCCATGAAGCGCTGGTTTTGCCTGAGGACTTCAGCTTTGCGCTTTCAGGAAGCATTGCCATAAATGAATCGCACTGCTGGTATTCCCAATCATCAAAGTCGACATACCCAATTTGATCAAAGTATATTTCGTAGCTGCTGCCGCTGCTGAGAATATCCGGCTGGGTTTCTGGCGAAGCATTAAGCTCAAGGGTATTCTCTTCTTTCAGAGGATACGGGTTATATATGAAATTTCCCGGGATCATGCAGTACAGCAATAATATGGTGAAAACAATGCTGGAAACACGCTGCCAAACGGCAAGCGCCTTTTTGCCTGATTTTTTGATAAAGCGAAAGTGGTTCATGCTGCTCGATCTCTCCTTGCTTTTAAGCCTATTCTGCTTATGTTTGGATGTTGTTTACATATGTTCGATAGATACCAAGCTGCCAGAAAAAAGCTGCGCATAAGCGCAGGCTAAATACGACAGATTCTATGAAACAGCATAAAGCAGCTGCATGCGGCAAATGCCCGGGCAGCCTTAAATGCTTCGTGCTAGCGGTTATTTACTATTCTTTTTTGCTTTAGCCCTGCTAACGCAAAAAGGTTAGCCAGAAGCATGGCAACGAAAGCCAGAATTTTGCTTGCATCAAATGTTGGCGGCGAGAATACATCCGGCTCAATGCTTTCGCCTCCGCCGAGCCCGCCATCAGTTTCAGCGCTGGTTGCTTGCTCTTCGTTCTTTAGATAAAAGAATTGCAGTTCGGATTGCTTGCACTCTTTCACCGGAATCGTTTCGAGATCAGCTAATGCAGTATAGCCTGGTATTGGCATAGGCCTCTCAATATAGTCACCGGGAATGAGATCTATATATATCGTAGGGGTTGAGAGATCGGTTAAAGTATCTATGTCTATGTAGCGAACGATATAGCAGCCATACCCTTCGCTTTCTGGAGGCGTATAATCTATGTCTGCTGGAGGGGCCATTCTCATGCTATCAGCTGCTGATGCTAGCTGTAGTGGATTGTTGAGAGCCATTATTGTTGCCAGAACTGTTAGTGCCGCTGTTACGAGAAGCTTCTTAACAAACATTGCATTATCCCTTCAAATTTTCTCATGGCATGCTAATGCCTTCTTAATTTACAATTGATTTCATTATATGACACTTAGAATGAAATGTACAAGTTTATTTTATGGCAATTTAGGAATCAGGTGGATAACTATCAATCTGGAGGCGTTTTATTGCAGAAAAGTACTAACTACAATCAAGCATATAGATAACTGTAGATTGAATATCGTTCTGTCGTGTTTTTGCGATATTTAAAATAACGTTCAATGTTTGTAGAGCTTCGATAGTACCTAGCGGCTTAGCCTAAAGCCTCAGCCACCTAATGCATGTAGCCAATGAAATACATTAAAGCTATTTGAACAGCTTTGGCATGAATGAGCCTGTTATGATGTATCTGCCTGTTTGCTCCCCCAACGCTTCCACACTTCGATACTAAAGCGGAATTCGCTGTCTTTTCGTTTGCATTGGGTGAATGCAGTATTAGTTGAATTTAAAAACCGCTGTAACGCGGTTTCTATGCACATATAGGCTTGAACCCAAAGCTAATGGCGCAAGATAGATATTAATGTTAAGCTATGCCGCTTTACAAAAGGTGCTGTAACTTCGTGTATGAAAACAGTAAGACCTTTGCTGTGCTTGCCTCTGTTAATGAACGGCTTTGCAATAACATTCTGATTCATTTCCTCGCTGTCAGCTATCGGGCAAAAAAGACATCTGGCTGTCTGCAGGCTCAAACCGGCTGACAAACGAAAATACGTCATTTGTGCCATATATAATGCTGTTGGCTTTGCAAAATTCAATAAATATATCTGACAGGCGTTTGCTTGCAGGGCTGGTGCATTCGTAGGAATTGCCAAATGCTTGCTTGTAGCGCTCTTTCATGCCGGGAGAAAATTTGTCCAGTTGAGTGTAGAAATAGTCTCTGCTGCCTTCCCTTAAGGTCATGCCAAACCCAAAGTTAAGGATTGCCGAAACTTTTGCGTCTGCGCAGTAGCGCAGTATGCCAAGAAGGTTTTCTTCAGTGTCATTAATAAACGGCAGTATCGGGCATAGCCAGACTACTGTTGGCAACCCTGCATTATGCATTGCTTTTAGCACTTCAACCCTCTCTTTTGTGCTTGCTACATCCGGTTCTATAACCTTGCAGAGATCCTCATCATAAGTTGTAAGAGTCATCTCAACAACGCATCTTGCTTTTTTGTGAATTGCTGTCAGCAGATCAACATCCCTTAGAATTAGCGAGGATTTTGTAAGCACAGAAATGCCGAAGCCATGCTTATAGACAACCTCAAGGCATCTTCTGGTGAGCCTGAGCTCTTCTTCTATAGGCAGATATGGATCGCACATAGAGCCTGTGCTGAGCATGGATTTCTTTTTCTTTCTTGCCAGCTGGCTGTCAAGAATAAGATCAGCATTGAGCTTGACCTCAATATCTTCGAAATCATGATCAAAATTGTAGCAGGCGCTTCTGCTGTCACAGTATATGCAGCCGTGGGTGCAGCCTCTGTAGATATTCATGCCGCCTTTTGGCGATATGGTGGTTTTATACTGCTTGTAGTGCATATAAACCTCCAAAGCGAAACATCGGCCTGTAATGCAGCAATACAGCTAAATTTTGTAAGCCTGGATTGCTACCCCCCGCATCTCAGAGATTTGGCTCGGTGTATAGCCGCGGTACTGCCAAACGCGCTTGTTGCTGTTCAGGTTCGTATACAGCGTTTCAAAGGATTCACAAGCTTGCCCGTTATCTGTCGGGAAGGCAGCCCTTGCCAGCGCTTCTCGCAGTGATGCCGGATAAGCAGGCGATACAGGCTCTGACATGATAGACAGCAATTCATCAATGCTCTCCTGGCTTATTGACAGCCCGGCTAAGAAATCTGACATTTCGCTTAAGCACGATGCATTGGCAAATAGGGCTTTGGGCTCGTTTTCTATAAATGCTGCAATATCGCTTTCAGCAGGCATATAGTAATCAAGCTTTAGCTTCTTTACAGTATCTTTTAGCTCTGCTACCTGCCTTGAGCTAAGCGTTTCGCTTACTGAATACCCAACATCAAGAAAGTAATCATCCCTGTACTCTTCAAATGTTTGAAAGAACCGCTCTGCTTCAGCCATTTCAATCTTCTCGGTATGGTATTGGTTCCATACCTTCACAAAATGCTTTATCTCATATGCGCCGTATAGGCACAGCAGCGCGCTTGCATACCCGCATATCTCTTTAGTCCGGAGGGCTTTGCCGGAAAGGCTGTTTTCCAAGCCCATATTCTCATAGATCTCGCGCAGCTCATCCGGAAGAATGCAGTATATCTGATCTTCGTGAGAAAAGATATATACATACCTATCATAGTAGAATACCCATAATGCGCTTGGCAGATTCTCTGCAAAAGGAAGTTTTTTTGCTGACAGTTCCGCTACATCGCTAAGAAAGCCGGAAAGTCTTTTGTCGCTGTATGATGTAAGCATGCATTGAAAGTCTTCTTTTCTCTTTTCTACTAATGCAGATATATTTGATAGCTCTGCATCGCTTAAGCTGTCTGCCTCCTGCAGGATGCAAACTTCCAAGCTGTATATCGGTTCAGACTTAATAGCCCTGGATTTTAGCATTTCATTCATGTTTTTCCCTCCATATATAACACTCGACATGTAATTATAGCGTATTTTGCCGTATAAAGAGAGAATAGCATGCATTAGTTTTGAAAGCAGCACTGGCATTGTTCACAGTGTATGCGCCCTGGCTGGCATTTAGCGCGCATGCCTAGAGCCAATAGGCATGCATCGGCTATGCATGCCTATTCCCCGGCCCCTTAATGCAGTTATATGGCCAGCATATCTGATGCATATAGCAGCCTTTGTCAGTGCCTAATTGCGGCATGCGAGCGCATGCTGCAATTGCATTAGAGGCAGGGTAAAAGCGCATAGTCGAACAAGTGAAGTTTTACAGCCTTTGACAGGATAAACGGGCATTTGGTATACTGAACTAAATAGAAGATATTGTAGATATAGAGCGATCCGGGAATACGGATTGAAAACAAAGCGCATACTGCAAGCTTTCTTAAAAAAAGCAAAGCTGCCGAATCAGGGCGGATATCGGCAGCAGTATAGCTATCGGTCTAGATTCGAGGTTTGAATATTGCGTGCTAGTATAGATTTATTTGCTGAAAAATGTACTTTTTCTTCAGCAAGCACTGTTAGGGCACTTAAAGTGCTGTAGCACCTTGCTGTTTTGAGGACATTCATACAACAGCTAATTGGTAGCTAATCATTGCCGTTTGTGCCTCTAACGTTCATATATTATTAATATCATTAACGGGAATAGATGTCAATTTACCTTTTAGATTTTTCTTTATTTCGGGAATTATTTTGTCATATTCGGGAATTTCATGCGACATTGACGGTATTTCAATATATAATTTTTTTGGGAGGCATAATTTGGATAACATTAATACCTTCATAAAGGAAAAGCTTAAGCAAAAGAAGATTAAAGTTGACACGCTTGTTCAGATGACCGGAGCCAGCAAGTCAAGTATATACCGCGTATTAAGAGGCGAGCAAAAGCTAAATGAGGATCTTACCGAGAAGATATCTGCAGCGCTTAACTTAAGCGATCTTGAAATAAAAGAGCTGCGCTACTACGGCAGCTTAGCCATCTCAACAGAGAATACAGCAATATCAGGCAAAGATGCTATTATCAATCTTTTGTACAGCCTAAGGTACGAAGCTAATGAGCCTGTTGAGCTTGTATACTTCTACGACAACGAGCGCTATTTCCGAACTTTTAGCGAAATTTTGAGAAACATTGCCGGCAAAGCCGGCTATGAGTCGTTTTCGTGCAATATTCGCGTAATAAACTGCTGCCATGAAAGCATAATCTCTTCCCTTAATTCCTTTGTGGGAGAGGTAGCTGAATTTAGCGATCAATATACGATTAAGCACCTCGTCAATTTGCCCAATGCCGATTTTAGCGAAAGCATAGAAGTTTTGTATGAAGTTATGCCTTTATTGCTATCTGATAATTATCTCTTATACTACACTGGCTCTGAAAGCAACTATAGCAAAGGCATGCTTTCAGATTTTTTAATTGTTGAGTATGAGTATTTAGAGCAAGGAGACACTGTTTCATGCGTTAACTATATAGCCATTTTAGACAACAGCCTGTCAGTGTGCTATGTTGATGGCGGAAACAGCATGCTTAATGAATTCTTCGAACGAAGCTATGATGCATTGTTTCAGGATTATAAGCTTGCTGTAGACAACCGCAAAAAGTTTGAGGTTATCGGGTATTATGTCGAAGAGATGGAAACCACATATGATGCCTACCTGTTTAAGCCAAATCCTTGCTATAACCGCATTCCACTGTCAGTGTTTCAAAGTGTTGAGAATAGAGCCGGAGATGACATGAAGAATGCTTTTGTACAATCGTATTTTAAGGAGTACCCAACTGCAGACAATACCCAGGACGATTTGATAGAGTCGCTTCTTAAGTCAATTAAGACAAGGAATGAAGCTTCCAGATACAGAAGGCAAGTGGATGTTTACACGAAAAAAGGGTTAGTCGAATTCGCCAAAACAGGCAGGCTTTCTGATCATATGGTTGGGCTTCCCCATTTTAACAAAGATGAAATCAGGGCTGTCTTTGAGAATATTTTACACAAAGACCAGGATGCAAAAGACTTGTACTGTTTTTATATCCTGGATGATGGCTACAGCAATGATGAAATTCTGGTTACTGCGCTTAAAGGGCATGGCATTGTGATAGAGCGCACTAACCCCAAGTATGATGCTAATGACTATACATACTGCATTTTTCAGCACGCGCAGCTAAGCGAGGCATTTAGCGATTTCGCTGAA
The DNA here is from genome assembly GCA_009782515.1 of Eubacteriaceae bacterium. Taxonomy (GTDB): domain Bacteria; phylum Bacillota; class Clostridia; order Eubacteriales; family Anaerofustaceae; genus WRIY01. Next base: position 12,349 of record WRIY01000026.1, on the reverse strand, counting down.
AACTATGTGCCGGCAATGATGGCAATACCGAAGCATGATGCGATCAGCTTCATTGAGCAGCTAATAAAGGCTTACTGTTGAGCTTGTAGCGGCAGTGTGGCTCACTTTGCTTGTTTTGCATGCGATGTATGAGTGCGAAAATGCAGCCTTGTACTTTTGATTAAGCGCATCGCCAAGCCTATTAGGTGGAAATAAAGGCTGACAAGCGCGACGCCATATAGAATAGAGCTATGAGCGGTTATTTACTTTTCTTGACATTTTTGATATATTTTGCTTAGATGAGAGCAGAATTGAGGGAGGAAGGGATGTATGAGAAAAGTACCTTTGTATATCAATGATCAATGAAGCATTATCCCCTTCATCAAGTAAAACAAACCCGCTTGATGAACTAGAAAAACTTGCAGAGCTCAAAGACAAGGGAATTATCACTCAGGAAGAATTTGAGGCAAAGAAGAAGCAATTGCTAAATCTGTAAAAGACTTAAGCTTTTTCGGAGAAACTAAATCCAAATTCGGCAGTACACAGATTGTACATATCAGTAATAGAGTGATCAATTGAGGAATCGCGAATCTTCGAACTGATGTTTCAAAACATGCCTAGTATGCGGTATTTTTAGCTTTAACAATAGAATAATGGAATCTGGCGAAGATGACAATCAGCTCTTGCCATAGCGGTAGCAGTTATTTTGCTTGCTGTCTGGGTTAATGCCAGGTCGCCGCACTCTAAAGCGATTGCAGAATGGTAAGGCTTGATGCAATGCACTAAGCGTTCACACTTTTCACGTTATTACAATTCTTTACATTCACAATAATTTTGTATGTAACTTCCTACAAGCCATTGGCAGAGCAGGCTGGGCCTTGCATGCCCTCTCGACCCTCTTAAACGGTGATTCAGCTCGGGCTAAAGGCTCTTTCCATCATTTTATGCTTTCTCAGCCATCTGCCTATTTGATTATTCGCTTCTTCCCTGCTGCGCATTTCAAGCGGTATCTCTTCCCATACTGTAGAAGCGAACGCTTGCATGCCTGCTACGATCGGGTATTCCATGCTTGCAGCAGAAGTGTCCTTTTCAAGCCACGTGATTACAGTTTCGTTGCCCCAAACACCCGCTTGCAGGGATATTTCATCAAAATGCTTTTCATCAAGAAAGCAAACTTCATAGTTTTCGCGCGTTTTTAGCAGCTCCTGGATTCTCTTAAGCGCGCTGAGCAGATCAGGCGTTGCCATCCATACCTTGCGCCCCAGCATTGCTGAGAGCTCATGGGCTTGGTGGCGCTGTTTTGACAGCGCCTCGCTAATGGCCTCTATGCAAAAGATGTGGCGCACACGAACGTTTTTATCAAAAAATACAGGGTCTAGTAAAATTGCCTGGTACTCTCTTTGCATGAAGGCTACTTCATCATCGCTAAGGGTAAAACTTGAGGCGAATTCTACGCTTGGCAATATGCCAAAATGCGGTATGCGAGTTATGATGCTGCACGGCCTGCCTTTATTAATGTGCGCGTTGCTCAGGTAGCCATTAGGGCTCGCAAAAAAATCATAGCGCATTAGAGGCTGGGAAATTTCTATGTACTCGTGAATGCGCTTATGAATTTCCAAGACAGATTTTTGGTTGCTGTAAATGTCGATTGTAGTATTATCGAAATCCCAAAGCTTCTCCCTCTTTGCTTCCAGTGCAAAATGGTTGCCCACAATCCCAAGAATTTTTTCGCTGCTCGGCTTGAAGGCATCAAAATACTGGGTGGTTATATAACCTTTCAGGTGCGCATAAAGCTTAGTCTTATGAAAGTATAAAATATCTGATGTTACGCGGTCGCTTCGGATGGCCACAGACAGCCTGTGGCCATCCTCGAAAAGCTTCATAAGCTTGCTCATAAACAATTTGCCGAAATTCTCTTCTGATATATATATGTGCTGACCCTCTGTAAAAACAAGGTAAAAGCGCTGTGGCTCAGGCATTGCGCCGATAAGGTCAAGAAAGCTCAATAGCCCCAGGCGCACAGCCTCTATGCCGTATGGCTCTACGGCTACAGCATTCTCACTGGCGTGCAACCGGCTAAGCCTTACTTTTCGCATTGTCTGGTATTCCAGCTCAAGCTGCCCTTTTTCTGTCAAAAAACGTTCCAATAGCTCCTGCTTTTCTATAAGCGTAACGCAAGGCAGCGCCGGATACCAAGTTTTAAGCAGCCTTTCAAGTATTGGGAAATCCATTGCTTCATCTTTTTGCCAGAACAACTCGCAAACAGCCCTTACTTGGTGGCGCCCCGGCATAAGGCGGCGCTTTCCGTTTCGCCAGCGGCTAATAAGCGTGTGGTCAAACCCTATTTCTAAAAATTGTTTCGAAAAAATTTTTAATAAGTCCATTACGTACGCGAAATTGGTCAAGAGCAAACCTCCAATATACAGGCACAGTTTATAAGAATTGTGATTGATTTGTTTTTGCCGTTCACAGCTTCGATCCAGATTTTTTTTATTGTATTTATTTTAGTCGCAAATGCGTCAAAAGCAAATTGTCCTGTGACGCTATTGATGCAGATTGCCAGGGCTACACCTTCTCAGCGATGTATGCTAATATGCTGCCATAGCACTGCTTCAAAGGCATCATACCATAAGCTTATCAATATAGATAGCTTGGTAACGAAAAAAATGTGACTGTTTAATTGCATAACGAATAGCTCTGTATTGCAGAGGCGTTTACAAAGAAATATGCTCCATGCTATGCCGCCCTGCTATAAATGGCAGAAGCAATAAACGAATAAAAGCAGTAAAGCGAGGTTTTAATAAAATGATAAAAAAAGGGAATACAAGAAGAATTCTGCTAATAATTCTGGCTTTGCTTTTTCTGCTTGGCATACCGCTTTCTATTGTTTCTGCCGATGGGGCAAAAGAGCAGGCAGCGCATTTTAATGAACCGACAACCGATGAACATGCTTATGTACAAGCGCCGGAACAGCTGCCTTCAGGCGAAGCAGGCGGAAATGCGCAGATGCCTTCTTCGCCTGAAGGATCTGGCGCTGGTGCAATGGCAGCCACCCCATCAGGGAGCATTAGCGGCCGCATTATAATCGATGGTTTGCAATCGGGCCAGAATGCTTTGGCGCTGCTATCCGAAAGCTTTGAGGTATTTTTATGCGAATCTGGCAATCCAGCGCACTTTATTGACAAAGCTGCGATTGATGCAGGTGGCTTTTACATATTTGAAGGCCTCACAGAGGGCAGCTACACCGTATGCCTTATACAGCAGGCAAGCGCCAAAAGCGCATTCTCATTGCCGGGCGCTATAAGCGAGGCCAATAAATTTGCTGCAGATCCGGCAGGTGATCCACTCTCAGCCTGCACAAATAGCTTGCAGCTGGGCGAGAATCAAGCGCTTAACAATATTGATGCAGTTATCAATGCGCTTGCGCTTAATAGCGGCAATGAAGAATTGCCCTCAAAATCTCCAGCTCCATTAAATAACGATGATGAGGACTTTTCGCCATACGGCCTGCTTACTGATATTTGGGACGCCGCGCTGTACACAACTGTAAAGATCGACGGATTCGATTGGTTTGTAATGAAAAAGCAGACAGTTAGCGGCGTCAACTGCGCCCTTCTGCTCCTAAAGGGATCTACGCCTATGGGAGGGGCTTTTGGCACTTCAACGACAACGTCTAAATATGAAGGCTCGCTCCTGCAAGACCGCATGGGGTATTTTTACGGCATGCTGCCAACCATGAAGCAAATCGCTTTAAAGCCAAACTTGGGAAACCATGCTTCTACAAGCGCATTTTCGCTTCCGACAACAGAAATGGCGGGAAGCGAAACAAAAGACATTATGTTTGCCTTAAGCTTTGCAGATGTGTACGAGTTTAACGGCAACAGGTGGTCACCACTGTTGCCAATATTAAAAAACCACTATTACCGGTTTTTTCTTCGCACTGCCGTAAATAACACGGAAGTGCACGGGGTTCTGCCCGATGCCGATACGATCGATGCCGGCATACACTACTTGTCGACAAATGTAAGGGATGTTGCCGCTGTGTGGGTAAGCGCAATGGCATCATGCAATGTAACAGTGCATTATGTCGATGAGAATGGCGCGCCTATAGGCTCGCCGTCAACTGCTGTTTATCCTGCAGTATATGATGAGCCTTTTGAGCTAAGCCTTGATAAGATTCCCGGTATTCCTAATTACGAGTATTTCGAATGGAAAACCAGCCTTAATGGCGCTGCCCAGTCCAGCTCTGTGCCGGTTCAATTGCCAAACGTCAAGCAAGATGCCCATATATACCTTGTTTATAAGCAGGCTGCAGAAAGCGTTTTGTCAATAAGCAAAAAAGTTACTGGCGCTATGGGCAATAAGTCTACTGAGTTTGAGTTTAAGGTGTACTTCTTTGAAGACGAAAACGGCCTTGTGCCGCTTGATGGCTCATTTAACTGCATTGTAAGCGACAGCGCGGGCGCTGCCCAGAGCTCATCCATGAATATGAGCCTTGTAAATGGCATGGGCCAATTTAAGCTCAAGCACGGCCAACATATAGAAATAGAAGGGGTGCCGCTGGACTGCTATATAAGAATTGTTGAAGCGCCAGATGTTTTCTACAGCACTTCTTTTATAGACAGCCTAACGCCTAATTCCACCGAAGCCGGTGGCGACACAGGCGCAAACGGCGCAGGATATCGGGAAATGTCTGCCCTTCGGCACTTTAGCTTTGAAAATGAGCGCTGCGATGTGCCGGAAACAGGCGTTGCCAGCCAGGCAGGAATCCCTTATATGGCGCTTCTCGCCTGCATTCTTATAGCAGTTCGCCAGATAGGCATATCAGCTTTTATAGCAAAAGGAGGGAACTGAGTGGAAACAAGTAGGCAAAGAACAGCCCGCCGCCACACAAACAGGATCAGGGAAGAGCCTGTAAGAAAGCCTGCCCGCCCTTCTCCCCAGGCAAAGCCTCAAAGCCAGGCTAATGCATGGCGCGAAGCGCGCTCGCTTGCGCTTCGGGTAGCAGCCATTATAAGCTTTGCGTTGGTTGCCTTCAAATTCATATATGGATTGCACTACAACATTGACCCGAGCATGGACCACGCCGTCAGGGACGGAGACCTGCTGGTATACGCGCGCAGGAGCAAAAACTATAAAGCCAGGGACCTGCTTCTTCTAAGCTTTGAAGGCACTAAGCAGGTGCGGCGGGTAATAGCTACAGCAGGCGACACTGTAGACATAACAGAAAACGGGCTTGTAATCAACGGCGCTCTCCAGCAGGAGCGAAACATCACAGCCAAAACACAGCGCTACGCGCAAGGAATCAGCTTTCCCGTGACTTTAAAGGAAAACGAAGTGTTTGTGCTGGGAGACGCGCGCGAAGGCGCCACTGACAGCCGCATATATGGCCCGGTTAATATTAGAAGCGCCCATGGCAAGGTAATTACCTTAGTCAGAAGGCGGAACTTATAACATTAAAAGCACCAAACAACTTATAAGCAAAAGGCTTTTAAGGGCGTGCAAGCCTTTTGCACGCAAGATTTCCGGCTACATTATTAGACAAAATAAAAAAACGACATCAGGAGAAGACACATGTCTAAGAAACAAAGCAAGTTATTAGCAGCACTGTTGGCTCTGGCACTTATTTTCGGCGCATTTTCGCCAAGCGCGCTTGCTGCTGACGATCCCTACACAGATGGGGCAGCTATCACAAAGGTGCTTAAAGTGCCTATTGGCACACAGCTGCCGGCCGAAATAAACTTTGAATTCGAAATTACACCCGTCAGCGTTGACAGCGCAGCTTTCAACGGGACAAACATGCCCGATTTCGGCAATGCCACTCTTTCCTACCCTGCCGATTTGTTAGTACTGTCAGCCGAGGCAGTCTCTGAAGGGCTTACAAATCCCTATACAGAAAACGGCATCACATACTACATCCTCGAAACTGGCGATATATTGTCGCTGATCTCGGGATCCTGGCAATCTGCCGGCAAGTATGAGTACAAAATCACTGAAAAGGCCGATACATTCAGCCTTAACAGCTACTCCCCGGCTGAAAACTTCACAGAGGGCATGGCATGGTCGGGAGCTGAGTACTCAATGTTTGTGTTTGTAGTAGAGTCTGAGGACAGCCCTGGAACATTCTACATTGACGGCATTGGCGTTGTGAAGACGAAAAACGATGATGGCGAAGATGCCGGCAATGCCAAAGTCCATGTCATTACCCCCGGAGGCGATGACACCGAGTATTTCTGGAGCCAGATCATCTTTGAGAACGCTTATTGGAAAACACCCGATGGCGATCCCGGAGATCCTGACACTAATGATGCGTCTTTGAACGTAAGCAAAGAGATTGGCGGCTCAGCCATTGTAGACGAAGACTACAACCGCTTTTTCAGCTTTGCGATGAGCGTTACGCCGCCATCAATCATCCCTGTCGATGAGCTGCCTGATTATTTCGCAGCATTTGTGGTTGACGTTGACGGCTCGATAGTTACAAGCCTGTCAGATTATGCGGAAGCCGGCAGCATTGGCACAATAGCAGCCGGGCAGCCTCAAGCAGGAACCGAATTTATCAAATTTGTCCCCGGCGAGGTCTGCTCATTCAAGTTGAAGCCTGGCCAGAGCCTTATCTTTATGGATACTCCGGTCGGCACAGCATATGAAATTACTGAAAGCGCGAACCCGTACTTCCAGCCAAGCTACCAGATTACAACAAGCAGCGTTTCTGCAGGGCAAGTTCACGGCAGCACAAGCCAGAGCCTTTCAACAGGCAAAGAGTATACTGGCGAAGGCCAGGGGATGCTGGTGAACCTTGCAGCATTCCTCAACATTTGCGACTTTAACCCGGAGACTGGGCTTGCCAGCTTGCCGTTATACGGGATGAGCCTGCTGGGCATCGCAGCATATGCTGTGTACTCCGCAGCCAAGTCTTATGGCAAGAAAGATCCGGACACAAATAGCTAAACAGCAAAGCTGCTCTTAGCCGCTAAGGCTAGGAGAGATTCTTGGAGAGGGCGCTGCAAGGGCGCCCCCTCTCCCCTCCCCTGGCAAAGCGAAAGGATGCGGCAGGCATATTTTTTAGATAAAGGAGGATGCTATGGGGCTAGCGTACAGAATCCGCTTAAAAGCGATGCACTTTATGATCTCAGCTGTCGATACGCTGGTTTTGGCAATACTCATGTTTCTTATTGCGATCGACTTTTACGCTGCATGGGACGCCAAACAGGCATATGAATGGGCAGAGGCTGCCCACTATGAAATTTACAAGCCAACTGAGGCCTCCCAAAAGCATTCATTTGAGGATCTGAAAGCTATAAACCCTGAGGTATTCGGGTGGATATCAGTATACGGAACTAAGATAGACTATCCCATTTGCCAGGCCTCCGATAACTTGAAATATGTCAACACCAACGCTCTTGGAAAGTATTCGCTATGCGGGGCAATCTTCCTGGATGCACGCTGCAGCAAAAGTTTTGAGGATTACAGCAGCATTCTGTACGGCCACCACATGGAAAAGCAAGCTATGTTTGCCGAGATAGGCGAATTTGCACATAAGGGTTTTTTCGAAGATCGAAAGTATGGAATGCTTTACTTCGATGGCAAAGAGCACGGAATAGAATTCTTTGCATTTATTCAGTGCGACGCTTATGACTCTGAGGTTTTTAAAACGCGCATTGCGGATGAAACAGAGAAGGAAGCCTACCTTGATCATCTTTTAACAACAGCAAAGCACGCGCGCAGCCTGGCGCAAAAAATAGACGGCAACATCGTGCTTCTCTCAACATGCTCGGCAGTTTCCACTAACAGCCGCGACATCCTGGTGGGAAGAATCACAGACACTATATTTGAAGATGCCTTTAAGGCAGATGATGCCGTCAGGCAAATGCCGGCAGTTGACGCTTTAGCCGGCTTGCTAAACAAGATTCCATTATGGGCAAAGATTGTTTTCGTTTTCTTGCTGCTTATAGCGCTGCTGCTTATAGCCAAGCGCGCACAGCGCAAAAAGCGCAGCGCAGGAATGTATGAAATATTTAACAAGGGAGAGCAACGGGCATGAGCACTGATAAATATCGCAATTACAAAAGGCAGGTTGGCAGAAATTTAGCGGCAGCTTTGCTCGCCTTTCTTCTTGCAGCATTGTTGCAGCCAAGTGCTGCGTCTGCATCTGCAGGCGCAACGATAACGGTAAAACAAGCCTTTTCCAATACGGGGGAAAGCCCGCCGCCAAGCGCAGAATTTAGCTATATGCTAAAAGCATGCGACGCTTTTAGCCCTATGCCACCAGACAGCACAGGCGGTGTGTATGCTTTTGCGCTTGACGGCACAACAGGCAAAGATATTTTTATCCCATACAGCCAAACCGGTATATATGAATATGAATTTATTCTTTTGTCAGACGCTTCGCCAGGGTATACGCTTGACGAAAAAGCATACTCTATCAAAATCATAGTTGACAGCAGCCTTTCAGCCACAATCGCTATTCGCACAGGCGACGGGCTCAAAGCTGAAGAAATATCTTACTCCCACTCGTATTGCGCTGTATTGGAACCAAGCGATCCGGGCTTAATGTTTGATCCGCCTGTAGTAAAGAGCGTATCAGGCGAACCGGCTACTGCCAGCGTGTTCAGCTTTCGCCTTACTGCGGCCGATGCAGCAAGCCCGATGCCGCAAGGCAGCACAAACGGGGTTAAAATAGCCACTATATCCGGCTCAGGGCAAGCCTATTTTGGCACGTGGAGCTATGAGCGGCCCGGCGTTTACTATTATTACGTCGATGAGGTAAACACCGGCGAAGAAGGCTACTCTTATGATGCATCAGTATATACCATCACTGACATTGCCACAGAAGTCGATGGGCGCTTGGAAGTGAACCGGGTTATCGCCAACAATGCAAATAGGAATGTTTCGTCACTATCCTTTATAAATACATATAGGCCGTCCCAAAAGCCTCCCATTGATGAGGAAACGCCGAATACAAAGCCGCCAGTCGACGGGCCAAAAACCGGTGATATTTCAAAAGCCGAAACTTTGAGCCTGATATTTTGTATATTTGCCTGCTTGGCCTTAGGGAGCAGCTATAGGCTTATCTCAAAGAATACTCAGCCTGAATGGCGCTTATCAAAAGCCACGCGGAGTTTTCAGGCAAAAAAGAACAGAAACAGCGGGGCTTGCCTGCTGCTTGTAGCATCCTTGAGCGTTATGGCTGCAACAGGATACATGCTGTATAGAGTCTGGCAATACGATCAGGCTTGCAGCGCAGCATATGACTATATGGCTGCGCTTATGCGGAGCGACAGCGCTATTGTTCGCGAATTAAGCAGCTCCAGTGCACAATCTAGTGAAAGCAAGGGAGAAATGGCGAAAGCCGATGCCTCGCTAAGTGCTTTCAACCTGGGCATTGGTTTTGCCAGGCTTACAGAAATGTATCCGGATATCAGGGCATGGCTTGTGTGCCCCAATACAATAATTGATTACCCTGTGGTTTGGGCGAGTGACTATAGCTACTACTTAAATCGGCTTGCTGATGGCAGCTTTAATTCGAATGGGAGCTTATTTATAGACTATAATAACCCATCTGATTTTACCGGCAAGCTGAGCGTGGTGTATGGCCACAACATGAAATCAGGGCGCATGTTTGGCACGCTGACAAATTATAAGAGCCAGGCTTATTTTAACGCGCATCCATATTTTTGCCTCTACACTGCAAATGGAAATTATAGAATAGACCTTTTATATGGATGCGTGATCGGAGCAGGCCAATGGCGGGAGCGGGCATTTATGTACGAAGAAAATGTGGCTTCGCTTATGGCATTTGCAAAGGAAAACACAACGTTCAAAAGCCAGTCAGAGTATAGCAGCGATGATAAGATCGTAGTCTTATCCACCTGCTCTTATGAGTTTGATGATGCCCGCTATATCTTAATCGGCGTATTGCGGCCTGAATAAATGGATCTCTTCCCTACTAAAAGGGATCCGACTTAGCGACAGGCCTTCGGCGTGTGAAAATATATCTTTATTGTTAGTGAGACGCATTGTTATTGCTTACGTTCATTGTGCGCTCTAATTAAGAAACTTGCCTTTTTAGCAAACAAGCGCTTAAAATAGCGAAATATGCCCCTGAATGGTCTATAAATATATAGAGGGCATATTACATGGTATTTACATGATTTACAACATGATGCGTATTTTCAAATTCTTCGGCGGCTCTCCCCTATTTCTTTGATGGCTCGTTAGAACCATATTAGCTGCACGCCGAATAAATATATGTCTAGCAAGACAGTTTGGCTATATCAGCGAATTCCTTGATTATTAATAGAAGAAGCATAATTCAGGACATTTAGCATTATCGCTTTCGACGCTTGGGCCTCTTCGTTGAAATATCCCATCTTTGATGTCACCAGAAAGAGATGCTTTTTGCCATCATTAGTAATAACCGTCAAACCGCTTTTGTTGCCACGCACACGAGATCCATCGGCAGATGCGACAGACTCGAGCGGTATCACTACTTGATCTTTTTGCACCAGGGCAATAGAACGGGCTGATATGAGAGCCCTTGCCAGGGATTTTGCCCATACCAGGCGCATGTTAGTTATGTACATTTCTCCGGAGGCAGTCGTGAGGCCTATCAATGATCCATATTGTACGGCATATAGCAGCTCCCCCGGCTGAAGCTGGATCTGATGGGCGCCCGGCGAAATAGGCATGCTATTGGGAGGGCTATATAAGCCGCCAGACTGCGGCTGGTATTGTGGCTGTTGGTAATGTTGCTGCGGCTGCTGGTATGGCGTTGGTTGAGGTTGCGCTTGCGTCGTTCCTGTTGGCCTACCGCAGCTAGAACAGAATCTTGCATCATCTGATAATTGCTTTCCGCAGTTTTCACAAAACATTATTATCTCTCCTATATTCTTGAATTGCATGCAATACAGCTAAAAAGGCTCGGCTGCTTGCAAAATTCACACGCTAATACAGCATTTTTCAATATCAATTATTCTTTCATGTCTACAAGTAACGCAACTAATATTATACCTTGATAAAGCTGTGGAAGCTTATGACAACAATATATTTTATTAGCAATAATTTATATTGATGACTTTGGGTTGCAGTACTCAAAGAGAACGAACCACTCCAAAATGTCTTTCAATGGTACTAACAAGGTGGCTACCTCTCGTTAGCATTTTCACTCATATTTTTCAATTGAAGAAGCAAATCGAACGTGTTATAGCAATCGGCTCCTCAGCATAAACTGTCGAAAAAGCAAGATTAATTAAAATATTAGAGCTTCATTAGAGCATATGAAATCATCTTTTTATTAGCAAGCCAACAATGAAGATACTGTCAAACTTATAGTTATCTACGGCATGTTCGTTTTTGCTAGTTTTAGAATCCAGCAAATTTTTGAGAACGTTTCATTGACATATAATGCCAGATTTTGAAACATGAATCCATTTACTAAATATGCCTTATGTTAAATTTTAAAGGAGAATTAAATATGAAAAAAGGAAAGTTATTGGCGGGAATTTTAGCAGCACTGCTGATGCTGTCTCTTGTGCCGGCAAGCGCTTTTGCAGCAGGGCCAGTTCTTGGCACACCGCTAGGCCCGTACCATAATTTGGTTCCGAAGATAGTTATCGGAACTCAAAGGCTCCCAGTCGTATTCACATATGACAATGAGTTCGTTGCATGGTTTGGCGAGATATTCAGGGCCAACTTTGCATCAGTTGGATCAATACTTGCCCCAATAAGAGACGGCAACAAGCTTGTCTTGATATTCGGAGGCGAGCAGCCTGATGTATTGTCATTTACTGATGCGCAGCAGCGCGCTATCAGGGACTACTTCGCGAAAGGTATTATTTCTGAGGTTGACATTTACCTCACGAACCTTACGCCACTGGATCCTGATGCATATGTTGTACCTTACCCTGTATTGCCAGCTGGCCTTGCTAGCTTGAACACAGTCAATGATACATTGTACAAAGACTATGACTATATTTATGTCAGCAAAGCATATGATGCAAATTGGTACTACAATTTCTTTAATGCAAATTATGGGAACTACCCTGATACTGACTATGAAAGAATAACCAATTTCATCGGCCTTATTGCTGACACAACTCAAGTAAATGTCATCATGTCAGATGAAATTGACTGGTACTTTACTGCTCCAGATAACTCATATAGGGCTTACAGCTTTAATGTAAAGCATGGTCATGAAGGTGAGTATGAACTACCAGCACAAGATCCAAAAAAATATGAACTTAAAGTCGGCTATGAATTATTGAAAAAGCCTAGCGACGATCCAGATGAGTTAGACTATATTGACTGGCTTGATACTGATGAAAAAGATTTTTTAAAGCTTAAAACTGTAAAAGCAGGCGATGAAATCACA
>WRIY01000025.1 GCA_009782515.1 Eubacteriaceae bacterium | reverse complement strand
TGATAGCGTATAAATGCGCTATCTGAGCGCTTTTTTTGTTATTTCTTCTTATTTCGCCAGTTCCCTCCAAAATGTGCGCTTAAGACACCAGCGAGAAAAAGTATTTTTTTGTGTTTTGTGAAGCTGGCTTCTCAGGCGGTTTTCGCTGCGAAAAAAAATTCATTCTTCTAGACTGTGCTGCCAGAAGCGCTAAAGCTTTGCGATGCTTCCAGCGATTTAGCGCTCCAAGAAACGTTCGGAAACGCTCCCCTGCCCTTCAGGCGCCGCCAGAAAAATCCAATCAATAAATGAATTTGCCAGGGGAAGCCTTGATTATGCGCAGAATTAAGTTGATATACAGACACTGGAAGGGAATTATATGCAGTATTCTGATATTTCTACAAGCTTGCAAAAACTGGACTCAAAGGCAGCAAAAAATGGCATCAGCAATCTCAGCACCGACGAGCTTGCAGCTCTCGCGCTTAGGTACCCTCTGGAAAAGGCCAGCTCTGCAATAGAAGAGGCAGGGGGCATCACGAGTTTTTTAGCCCTGAACTGCGATCAAACGATGGAGCTTGGCATTGGCAAGGCAAGGGCAATAGCTTTCCGAGCGGCATTTGAGCTGTTTGCAGCAAAGGGCAAGAAGAAAGCAGGCGATCAAATTACCTGCGCTATTGAAGCCTACGGGGCATTGAGCCCTAATGCCAAACACGCGGAGCAGGAATGCTTTTACGCAATGCTTCTAAACACGAAAGGAGTGCTTATATCAGTTGAGCTCATTTCCATAGGCATTCTCAATGCATCTTTAGTGCATGCAAGGGAAGTGTTTAGGCCGGCTATATCCAGGAGCGCCCATTCGATCATTCTTGCCCACAACCACCCGTCAGGAGACCCGATGCCAAGCCCTGAGGACTTCAGTGTTACCAATAAAATAAAAAAAGCCGGCGAAATCCTTGATATAGCTGTTAAGGACCATATAATCTTTTGCGATGCAGCATACTATTCGTTTGCTGAAAAAAGGCCCTTTTATCTGTGAGCTGCTGTATGGACATACAGCTTTTATTGCAATATACTACACTGGATAGGAATTTTTTATGCCGGGATAAATGCCGGACAAAAGGAGCGAAATTTAGTGAACAGAAAATACATGGTTTCTTTATCTGCTGCCTTATCCATGGCGATGCTTATGCCGATGCATGCCTTAGCCGATGTGATATCAGGGCCCGGAAGGCTTAACGGGCTGTCGCCGCTTGGCATTGGCGGGCTTATAGCCTCGCTTGCAGCTGCCACAGGCGTTTTGCTAAAACTGCTGTCAAAGACAAAGCCTAAAAAAAAGTAAGGCCCGCAAGAGCCTTGAGCTTTTATACAGTTTGCTTCGGCTGCAGACTGCTTAATTCCTGTAAAAAACCGACGTGGGCAAGAACCAGGCATTGCGTTCGAGGGAAGCTCATTTATACTCAAAAAGCATAAAACAAAAGGGAATCGCAATGATCTGGGCCTTAAGGGGAAAAGGTTAATGAGTGAATATAAAATCTATGAAATTCCACTAAACACATTTGATGGAATCTCACCACCAGCGTGGAAACGAACCGTTCTGGTAGACCCGGACTCAAGCGATCCTTTGCTAAGCGTTGCTGCATGCGGCTTAGATGAGCAGCAAGCTTATTTTATGCTGGCTTATGACGGAGTGGAATACGCCAGTTATAACGGGCATATGTATGTTTCTGCCGGCTGGCTTATGAAAGAATGCCCTGATCAAAGAGAAGGTATGGAGCTATTATGCAAAGTAATTGAACAGTTTGAGTCTTTAGAAGAATAGAGAAGCTATGCCAAACTAAATAAAGCGAAGCGTTTGAACGGAACAATTTATACATATGAAATCAAAAGGATGCTTAATATGAATTGTTTTAAAGCGCTTTCTTCAAGCCATCTATAAGGATCAATTAGCATATAGAATTAGAAAATACGCTGCAAGCCCGAACGCCTCTGAAAACGATGTTGCCGCCAGCATATACCTGATGACCTGAGCCGCAGCTATGGAATGAAAGCTGTAGTGCTTATTGACGAATACGACGCCCCAATAAACCAGGCCTATAACAAAGGCTACTATGATGAAATGGCTAGTCTTTTTAGAAACATGCTTGGCCAGGCGCTAAAAGGAAATCCATATACAGAGTTTGCAGTGATGGCCGGAGTGCTGCGCATATCAAAAGACAGCATATTTTCAGATCTCAACAACATTGCAGTATATACTGCATTTGACGAGGAGTTTAGCAGCCACTTTGGCTTTACTGAAGAGGAAGTGTCAGCTATGCTCAGCTATTACGGACTTGAGTCACGCATGCCTGACATGAAAGAGCACTATGACGGCTATAGAATGGGTGGGATTGAAGTGTACAACCCATGGTCAGTTGTCAGGCAGTGCAGCCGCATGGCTAAGACCAAGACTGCAGCGCCTGAGAATTTCTGGGCCAATACAGCGTCCAACGACTTGGTCCGAGAAATGCTTATGCGCGACGGGCTGAAAGCGCTGACCTCGATTGAGGAACTTATTAGCGGGGGCACAGTCAAAAAAAGGATGTCAATTCTGGCAACATACAGGGATCTCATTGACTCCCCCGGCAGCGAGGCTGTGTGGGACATGATGTTCATGGCAGGCTACCTCACATGGGTGAAAAAGTCAGGCAATGATATGTATGAGCTTAGGGCCCCAAACCGAGAGGTTAGGGAAGCTTTGAGAAAAGACGCTCTTTCCTGGGCAAAGTCTGCTATGCCAATTGACGAGGGAAAGGCTGATGGCTTACTCACTGCTTTGCTTGGCGGCAATGCTGAGGGGGCAGAGGCTGCAATCAACGGGCTGTTTGGGGAAATCCTAAGCGTAAGGGACGGCGTTGTCGTCCACGGCAGCTTTGTGATAGACAAGGAAAGGCCATACCACCTTATAACAACTGCCCTTCTCGCCTGCGGCAGCTGGGATGTTGCAAGCGAAGCCGAGTCAGGCGACGGGTATGCAGACATTCTTTGCACAAACGAAAGCCTCGATGCCGCAATCATAATAGAAGAAAAGTTTACGCGCTCAAAGGGCGATGAAAGCCTGGCAAGAAAAGCCGAAGAAGCCATAGAGCAGATAATAGGCACAAGGTATGCAGATGCTGTAGCCGGCTACAGCACAGTCGTAGCCGCTGGCATTGCATATGAAAGCAGAAGGTGCAAGATAGCTATAAAGCAGCTGAGGCAGTAGGCCCATTCCTGTAGTTTTCCTTCTCTTCGGACCTGCCATGCTTTTCATATCCCAGTTGCTCGTTCCCGCCAAGCAAGGACTAAAGCATCTTTGCTTAAGCATAGTTTCGATTGTTGAGCCTAGCAAATCCTTTAGGGCTTCCTGTATGAATAATCTTCCTCCCAAGACTTTCGGTATCCGGCGTCTCTGGAGAGCCATATAGCGATGTGTATTTGGCAAACGCCCTTAATGTGGGCACTATGCCGGTTTTTGTGTAATGCGGCGTTGCCGAATTCACAAAAACCGACAGCAAATTGCCCATAATGCCAGTTACTATAAGCCGTTTGCGGCACTTTGTTTTTTTCCCTCCGTCATATCCGCGATCTTCGCTCGCAAACACTGTCTTGGTGCTTTGCGAATATTTACTATGCCGTTATCTGTTCGTTTGCACTTCAATGAACATGCCTTCTAATGTTTGGTGCGCCGTAGCCAAGCAAATTGCATAAACGCCATAAAAGCGCAAAAGGCTGCAATGCAGCCTCTTGCTAAAGAGTTGAGGGTTTCGGAAGCTTTCTTAGCTTCCATAGAAAAGAGGTTCGAATATGCCATGCGCTAGCATGGCGGATAGCATTCCATTTATCTAAAACACTAAGCTAAGAAGCTTAAGGTGCACTTGCTCTTGCGTCTCGCAGCGCAGCAAATCGTCCATTGCCTCCGCTGCCTCTTTTGCATTTACTTCAGATATAAATGATCTCGTTTCGGGTATTCTCCTTAGCTCTACGCTCATTGCGCGAGTGCCAAGGCCTATAAGCATATAGCATCCCTGGCGGCTGCTCATCATTTCGCCGCACACGGTCACCGGTTTGCCGGCAGCAAGGGACAGTTCAAGCACCTTGCTCATATTGAGAAGGAATTTCGGCTCCATAAAGACTGTTGCAGCTGCTTCATCCCTTCTTACGCCAATTGACTCTGCCGACAGATCATTGGTTCCGATATTTATAAAATCGCTTTCCTCAATTATGCGCTCAGCGTCAGCAACCCCTGAGATTGTCTCAATCATTGCGCCTATATGCACTTTCACAGTAAAGCTGGCAGTTCTGGTTATTATCTCGCGCACAGCTTCGACCTGCTTGTGGGATGCTGTCTTTGGTATCAATATTGACAGCTCCTCGATGCCTTCTATTGAGAGGAGGGCGCGTGCCTGCCTTTCATATACGAAAAGCCTGTTGTTGTCGTTTATCCAGCTGACGCTTTTGTCTTCGCCAAAGTCAAACAGCCTGAATATTAAGCGCGTCGAGCCGCTCCACTTTGCTATTGAGGAGTATACTAATGCCTGGTGGTGCACGCTAGGCTCATTTCTTGTTCTTGCAAACAGGAACTCAGTCCTGACAAGGCCAATGCCGTCCCAGGTATATATGCCAACGGATCTTGACTGCTGGGTTTGGTTTATAGTAGCCAGAACTTCGACTTGCTGGCCATCTTTTGTCGCCGTATTTTCAGGCGCGCCAACCGATCGCTCTTTGTCAAAGTAAAAGATCTCGCCATCGGCAAGCATGTTGGAGTCTTTGAACTTAAGGCTGACGATCTCCCCGTCTACAAGCCTGTCAAAGAGGCCTTCATCAGTATTAAAGAATGCAGGTATTCCAAGAGTTTTTAAAAACATTGCAGCATGCGAGCTTGCCGAGCCGTGCTCGCACACGACAGCAACAATCGCGTCAGGATCTATGCGCGAAAGCGTCTGCAGCGTCAGGGTTCTCACGAAAAGAATGTACTCTAATGCCTCGTTTAAATCAATAAACTCTTCATTTGAAAAGGCAGCCTCGACTAAGGATACGAGTGAATCGAAAATCCTGCGCTCGGATATGCGGTAGTCATGCGATGTTTTTTCGCATGCGTATTCCAAGCATTCTGCAATAGGAAGCTTATCTTGCTTATAGTATTTTGAAAAAGCGGCTGTAAATGCCGGATCGTATAGAAGAAGCAGAAATGACTCTTTAGCCTCAGCTTCGTCAAAGCGCCCGATGCTGTTAAGCTGCATTATTTCATCTTCTATTTCCGAGATAACAAATGAAAAGCATTTGCTAATTATGCCAGCAGCGTGGGGCTTGTTGTCTTCTTTCCATACAGTGCCAGTAATGCTGTATTGCCCGCTTGCCTCTACAGATAACATATATCACCCAATTTACCTAATTCTAGCAATGACAATTGTAATATCGTCTATTGCTTCCCCGCCCGTGAACCCCAAGGCGTCATCGTAAAGGCAATCCGCAATTTTCTGCGGATTGCGATAATCATATTTTATAATATGCTCGCGTATAAGTGAATCATCATTGCTGAATGAGTCAAAAAAACCGTCGCTCATGAAGTAGAGAAAGTCGCCTTTCTTAAATGGCTTTCTCTGTTTTTGTATATGGGTCTGCTCCAGGATTCCCAGCGGCAGCGACTCCATTTCAATTTTCTCAATTGCATCTGCTCTTTTTATAAAGCTCGGAGCGGCTCCGGCCTTCATGAATTCTCCAACTCCCTTGTCAAGATCAAATAGGAACATATCCAGTGTAACGAATATTTCCTCATCTTCATTAAGAACCAGGATAGTATTAATTATTTGGGTTGAAGTTTCTTCGTCAAATCCTGCATTGATCAGCTCTTCATACATGCTTAGGACCCTGTTTGAGATAGAATGCGCGCCGTCTCCCGAGCCCATGCCGTCAGAGAGGGCTATGAGGTGCTGGCCGTTTGAAAGCACTACATCCGAAATTGCATCGCCTGATGCATCATAAGCTTCCTTAATGCCGGAGCGAACGCCGGTAATAATCTTATAGCTGTAGTCTTCAGCGTATATATAGTCTACTTCATTGCCTCGCGACATCTCATACTCATATGAGATCTGCGTGCGCATCATTGAAGAGAGTGTTTGCGGTATGCTGCCCCTGGCCACTTCTGTAGTGAAAGGCTCTGTGGCCGTAACGAAAGCTTTGCGCCTTTTGCTGAAGTCTTCCATTATTATCATGCTCTCAGCGTCAATGCCGGATGATTTAAGCAGTGAAAGGCCATACGCCGACTCTTCAGGGTCTACATAAAGCCCCCGGGAGATCTGGGAGTATATCTTGTCAAGCTCTCTGCTCAGGTGGCTGAACTGCTCCCTCATCAGGCGCATAAACCTGCTGTTTTTAGATTCGCTTTGCTGTTTGGCTTTAAAGGAGTCTGCAAGGCTGCAGATGGTTTTGAACATCAGGGGCGAATACTCGCAAAAGCCTATAAGCTGGGCGCTGGCATCCTCGTATGTTATCGAGTAGTCGCGCAGGTATGAAGCAACGATGCTGCTGACTGCCTTATACGCATCGTCGCTCTCGGAATGCCAGCATGATTCGTAGTTTGAGCAGTGGGAGCATATATCAGCGGCAAGCATCTTTGCGACTTCCCTGGGAGCGCTTTTCCTGTCCTTTTTGCCAAGCTCTGTCATGTTCCTTGCCATCTCCCTGATCATCGACTTTTGGATCTCGATCTCTGTTCGAAGAATGCGGTTTGCTGCCTGGCTGGCAAGCGCTGCTCTGCCCATTATCGCCTTGGGCCTTTTTTGCACACGGCTTATGATAAACGATGCAGCCAGAAACAGCGTGCATCCAACGCCGGCAGATATCATTTCGCGGTACAGCCCAAGGGAGCCGGAAATATAAAGGCACGCTGAATACACGGCAAGGTAGGCTGATGCTACAACAAAGTGCTTGTACTGCCTAAGGCAGTAGGCTATTAAAGCGCACACAGCGTAGATGCCTACATCGCCAAAGCTGCCGCCCATGGACACTATTGCCCCTACGCCCAGCAGGCAGGCTGCTGCCGAAGCCTCTATGCCGCTTAAGTAGCATGCAGCATACAGGCATACAAAAGCAGCGGCGCCAGCGTATACATGCCAAAGCGCCGGCAGCAGGCTGGCCAGGCCAATGCCTGTGAGCACTGCTATCAAGCCTATCGAAATGCTTTCAAACACGCTCTTTTCGTCCGGAGAGCCAAGGCTTAGGACGCCGGAATAGCCCAGTGCCAGGATAGGCGTCAGGGCGAAGGCGGTTGCGCCTGTGACAGCAGTGTTTATGTAGTCGCTTGGCGGGCTCCTCAGGAGCCAAAGCACGCCGGAGTTGATTAGCGCCGGCACAATAGCTGCCAAAGCAGCTATTGCTGCTGTTGGGACTTGCTTTTTATATATACTCCTAATCCCGGCAAATAGTATAAGGCACAGCAGGCACTGCAGCGCAAAAGGCAGGCCGTTTGCGGCATATGCCCCCAGCACAGCCAGCACTGCCAAGTTGCCCATACTCCGCGAATGAAAGCAAAGAAGCGCCATTACAGCAAAAGGAAATGGCGTAATAGTGTCTAAAATACTAACGCTGCTTACTAGAAATGCCCCTGCTCCGACGAATATGTATCTTATTAGTGTCTTGAAGGCACCCTTTTTAATCAGCGAGCTTTTCTTTTTTTTCTGATAAGCTTCTTCGTAAGACATAACTCGCCCTTTCAGATAGGGAAATCCTACTATAAAGTGCGAGAAATATTTGTCGAAAACACTTCCTGCATTTGCCCATATAAGCGCAAGCAGAAGCTTTGGGAAATAATAAAAAAATTTCCTTTGTTTGCACCGCCTTTTGCCTAGGTTATGCCGACTATTTGAAGCAGCTCAGTAAAGTTTCCGATCAAAAAATCCGGATTGGCCCCCACCAGCAACTCTTCTGCGTTAAAGCCCCATGTAGCCGCTGCAACTTTCGTTCCGGCTTCCCTGGCTGCGTAAATATCCCGAAGCTCATCTCCAACATAGAGAGCCTCATCGCTGGAGAGCGAATACTTGTTCAGGGCTTTTGCTATTTTCGATGCCTTTGAAAACAGCGGGGATGTCATTACAAAATCCATCATGTTTATGTTGTGCGCTGAGAGGAATATTGAGATGTTCTTCTTTGAGTTAGATGAAACAATGCCAATAACGGGCATTTCGTCGCGAAGCTGTGCCAAAACATCGGGTATGCTGTCCTGGCACAGGCTTTGGTAGGCCATGTGGCCTTTGATTATTTTTTGCCCTTCTTTTAATAAGCGCGGAATGCTGCGCACAGGAACATTGCATTGGGAAATAAGGTCTTTCCAATGCAGTGTCCTCAGCATTGGTATGTCTTCTATTGTAAATGGCCTTAAGCTGTGTTTTTCAGCAAGCTCATTGTACACTGCCAATGTGGCTATTTGTGTAGCTGCCAGAGTCCCGTCAAAATCAAGAAACACCGCTTTTATCATGCTAAAATTATTATTGCTTTCCGCGCATAAATGGCATTTTACCGTTTTGCCACGCCAGGCCATTGTTTTACGCTAAATTTTTTGGTAAGCACGCTTGTAAAGAGATCCTGTGGGGTTTTTAGGTAATCCCCCTCTTTCTTCTTTGCAGAGCTGTAAATGTCACTCAGCTTTGCATTTAACGGGGAATATACATTGTCTGATATATAGTCCTCTATAAGCTGGGGAAATATGTCCTCTGCTTTGTCTATTGTATCTTTTGCATCGTAAACATATACTATATGATAGCCAAAGTCCTCTGTCTTGACAGTCTTTATTTCCCCCGGCTGCATTGAGAAAACGCCTTCTGTAAAGTCTGCTACCATCTGTGTTTTCCCAAACTTGCCAAGATCAGCTGCTTCGATTACCCTCTCGTCTTCCCTCATCGTGTCCATGAGCTCATCAAAGCCGGTTTCCAGTCCTTCTTCATCAAGCGCAAGTGCAAGCTCCAGAATTTCATTTGCCAATTCTTCGTCTTCTGTCAATATATGCTTTGCAGAAACGGTTTCTGAATACCTGCTTATGTTGTCGTCGTAGAATTTATAGACTTCCTCTTCGCTGGGAGCTATGGAATCGCGAACTTCGTCTTCGATTCTCTTTTGGGCTATCACTGATTTGCCTATAAAGTCTTTAGCTGCTTTATGCTGATCGTCCGTAATGTAGTAAGAGCCGAGGAAGCTTTTGATCGTTTCCTCCCCAAACAGGCTTTCCAGATAGTCAAGAGAGTCTTCCAGGGCTGAGGCGATTTGTGTCTCGGTTATTTCATAGCTTTTGCTGTCAGCATAGGAAATATACGCCTGGTCGCGCGCTGCCGCAAGCGTAGCGTCCTGGTATACAGCCTTCGTGTCATATGAAGGCTCCTGGTTGGATGCATATGAGGACAGCGTTTGGTAAATGACGTAATAATACTCAACGTAGCGCGGTATTTGCGACTCGCCAACTGTAGCCACCGGCAAATCGGCTTCTTTGCTCAGATCCGGGCTGCCGAGCTCCATGAACTTTGTGTAATATTCTGCCAGGCTAAGGGCTTCCAGCAAAAGCTCTTTTACGCCGGCTTCGTCATCAGCATACTTGGCTATAAGGGCGTTGTAGGCTTCTTCGTCAAAGACAGCCAGATCATCGCCTTCCTCAGAATCAGCTTCTTCGCCATCGCCATCAGTTAGGGGATCATCATATATTTCTTCTTCCGGCTGCGCATCTGCGCCTTCTGTTTCATCCCCATTTACATCGGCTTCGCCTGAATCGCCATCATGGTCATGGCCATCTTCGTCCGGATCGGCTTCCTCTTCAGGCCTCTCAGTAAAGTGCTCTCTTGCAGCAAGCATAATTTCATCGATCTGCTCGCTTACCTCAGCTGTGTCTATGCTTTCCCCCTGGGAGAGGACCTCTTGCTTCATCATATGGTAAGCAGCGAAGTTTTCAAATACGCTAAGCTTGTGCGCTTCAAGCTCTGAAGCCTCTGTGGGAATTGTTGCACCATTTGCCTCGCTTAGGAAGTTAGCTGCCTTAAGAAACGTGAGGAACTCTGCTTTGGCTATTTTTTCATTGTTTATTGACAGTACCGTTGTTGCAAGATCCTTTTCTTGGTTAACGGCAAAATTTATGCAGCCTGTTGCGCTGAGCGCCAGGAGCGCTGACAGCACTAATGCTGCTGCTTTTCTTGCTGTGCGCATTAAATAATTCTCCAGTCAGATTTTGTCGAGATGCTTAATTATAATATCGGGAAGCATTTTTGCCAAATGCTAAATAAAAATGGATTTAAGGGCGCTTAGGGCATCTTCCCCAAGCTGTATCGATATAAATGGCTCGCTCCTTGGCGGAGTGCGCAATATAGGCGAAAAATCCGCGCAAGCCATTAGCAGATCCGCTGCTGCCTGCGCATCTTCCGGTATATATAAAGACAAGGAGCTTCCCACCTGAATAATCTTCTTTACTTTTGCCTGTGTCGCGTTTTCGCGGGCTAAGGCTATGTCCAATAGGGAGCTTACGCTTGGCGGCATATTGCCATAGCGGTCTAGCAGCTCTGATGCTATATATTCCCTGTCAGCTTCGTTTTTAATGCTTGCTATTCTCTTATACGCCTCAATGCGGCTCTCTTCGCCCTCAATATATTCGTTTGGCAGGTAAGCTTCAACTTTAATGTCTATTTCGCAGCTTGCCTGCTCTTCGCGCTCGGTTATTGCATCAAGGCTTAAATCAGCTACTTCCTCTGCAAGCATTCGGGTGTAGAGCTCAAAGCCCACATTGGCAAAGTGCCCGTGTTGGCGCGCTCCCAGCATGCTGCCTGCACCCCTAATCTCAAGATCCCTCATAGCCACTTTAAAGCCGGATCCGAACTTCGTGAACTCCCTTATCGACTCAAGCCTTTTATAGGCGTCTTCAGACAGGGTTTTTTCCTTCTTGTATGTCATGTATGCATATGCCTGGCGGTCGCCTCTGCCTACCCTGCCCCGCAGCTGGTAGAGCTGTGAGAGCCCCAAAAGGTCGGAGTTTTCAATGATGATGGTATTGGCGTTTATAAAGTCTACGCCGTTTTCGATTATGGATGTTGAAACCAGTATATCAGTTTCCTGCTTAAGGAATGAGAGCACTGCATTTTCCAGATCCGATGGCTTCATCTTGGCATGAGCCACTGTGACTTTGGCATCCGGCGCCATAGCCATAATCCGAAGCGCGCATTCGTCGATTGTCTGGATGCGGTTGTGCAGATAAAAGATCTGGCCATCCCTTGACAGCTCATTTAGTATTGCTTCCTTGACTGTTATCTCATCATAGGCCATTACATATGTCAGCACCGGCAGGCGGTTTTGCGGTGGGGTTTCTATAGTGGAAATATCCTTTATCCCGATAAGCGACATATGCAGCGTCCTTGGTATTGGCGTTGCTGTCAGCGTCAGAGTGTCTACATTCTGCTTAAGAAGCTTTAGCTTGTCTTTGTGCGCAACGCCAAAGCGCTGCTCCTCGTCTACGACAAGCAGCCCAAGATCCCTAAACGCCACTGACTCTGAGAGGATTGCATGTGTTCCTATCAGGATGTCAATTACGCCGGCATTTGCGTCGCTAAAAGCTTTCCTGCGCTGCTTTGGAGTGCGCAGGCGGCTCACCATTTCGATCTTTATGGGAAAGCCGGAAAACCTTTCAACGAAAGTGTTGTAGTGCTGCAGCGCAAGGATCGTTGTTGGCACCAGCACAGCTACCTGTTTTCCTTCCATTACAGCTTTAAAGGCAGCCCTTAAGGCAACTTCGGTTTTGCCATAGCCTACATCCCCGAGCAGAAGCCTATCCATCGGGATGGGCTTTTCCATGTCCTCTTTTATTTCCTCAGTGCAGCGCAACTGGTCATCTGTAGGCTCAAAAGCAAACTTTGCCTCAAAATCTTTCTGCCATTCTGTGTCAGGGCTATACCTGTAGCCGGGCATCATTGCCCTTTGGGCATACATTTTAATGTATTCTTTGGCCAGCTCCTTTACAGTGCCGCGGGCTTTTGACTTTGCTGCGCTCCATTCGCCTGTGCCAAGGCGGTTAAGCTTTGGCGGGGCATCGCCGGATCCAATATACTTTTCAACAAGGTGCATTTGCTCTGTCTTGATGTAAAGCACATCCTCTTTGGCATAGGTAATGCGGATATAGTCCCGGGAAGCGCCGTCCAGGGTAAGGCGGTGTATTCCGTCATAGCGGCCTATGCCATATAAATCATGCACTATATAATCCCCTGGCGCTATATCGGAGAAGAAGGCGTCAGTTGCCTTCTTAGAAAGCCTTTTAGGCTGCGGCCTTGCAGTTTTTGCGAAAATTGCTGATAGCGGCACTAACAGGATCTTTTTTCCTGCCAGATCGAGGCACGAGCCCAAATAGCCTTCGTACAAAGAGATCTTGCCTGCGCCTAATGCACTGATGCTATAGCCGTATGAGGCAAACAGCGTGCGAAGCGGGCCCTCTCCATCCGGTGATTCGTACAATGCGCATACTGCATAGCCGCTTTCAAGGTACTTTGGCAGCAAAGCGAAAAATGAGGCTGCATTGTTTTTATAGCCTGTAAGCGAGACAGCTGCAGCATCGTATGAGAGTGAGCCCGAATCCAGCTTCATCATTGAGAACTGCACGCATGCATGGCGCGAAAATATGATCTGGGCTTCCTGGTAGCTGTAGAAAGCGCCAAGCTGGGTCGGGAAAGCTCTGGCGTCCTCTGAGAGCATGCTGTAGTCCGTGCCTACCGATGTTTGCATGGCTTTGTAGCCTTCCATCAGCGCAGCCGGCTCATTTAGCGCAAACAGGGCATCGCTGAACAGCTCGGCTATCGAAATGGCATTAATGCCTGAGTACATGAATGCTATCCTGTCAGCCTGCTCAGGGCTGGCAGAGAGCATTTCATAGTACTCTGCGAAGCTTTCGCGAGCTTCGGCCTGCTTATCATCCGGCATTTTTGAGATTTGCTCCTCAGCTTCAGCTGAAAGGCCCTCCAGGGCTTTTGCCCGGGCAGTAGGGCTTAAGACAGCATCGGCAAACGGAAAAGCTGCGTACGAGCTTACTTGCTCTATAGAAAGCTGGGTCTCGGGATCATACAGGCGTATTGACTCAACCTCATCGCCAAACAGCTCTATTCTTGCAGGGCTTGCTTCGCTGCCGGCAAAGACGTCTATTATCGAGCCCCTAAGCGCTATTTGGCCCTGGGCCTCGGCTTTGAACTCGCGCTCATAGCCTGACTCTACGAGAAAGGATATCGCCTCTTCAAGATTTATCTCGTCGCCGACTGTGAAGCTGATGCTTTTTGCAGAAGCGCTAAAAGGGCGCTTTTCGCACAGCGCCCATATTGAGGCAACCATAAGGCAAGCCTGGCCGCTTCTTGCGATCCTTGCTGCCTGCTGGCGAAGGTTGGCAGACTCACGGGAGAAGGAGTCCATTTGCGTGAAATACAGCTGCTCCCTTGGGTAGAGGCATACATACGCATCACCCGGAAGATGGCGCTGCAGGCTCTCAAATGCTTTCTTGGCTTCATATTCGCCTTTTGCCACGAAAACTACTTGCCTGCCCTGCTTATAGTAATGGATGGCGCAAAGCAGCCGGTACTCGCTGTCTGCGCCATAGATCAAGAGATCCTTCGCCTCAGGCAAATCGCTAAAAAGATTCAGTGACTCGAGTGTCTCTTTCTCAGGCATTATCGCCTGGCCTGCCTTTCCTGTTGCATTCATTCATCGCGTAGTCTATACCTCCGTATATAAAGGCGTCAACAGCCTCGCATGCAGCCAGCACAGCTTGCTGCATGATCGGGATCTCAGCCTCATTAAAGCGCGATAGCACATAGTCCTTTTTTGCCGGGCCCTGCGGCCTTCCTATACCTATGCGCACTCTTGCAATGTCTTGCGTGCCAAAGACTTCGATGATGTCTCTGATGCCGTTATGGGAGCCTCCGGAACCGCTTTTTCTGATCTTTATAATGCCAGGCTCAAAATCGAGGTCATCATGCAGTATTAGGATGTTCTCATTGGCTACGCTAAAGTAGCGGGCTAGTGCCCATACAGCTTGGCCTGACAGGTTCATATATGTTTGTGGCTTGGCTAAAACCAGCTTTGCGCTTTTCGCGTAATGCGAGTAAAGGCCTTTTGTGCTTATTTTCATCGAATTCATATAAGCATAGCGCTCTACGGCCTCAAAGCCAATGTTATGGCGGGTAAGGCTGTAAGCGCTGCCTTTGTTTCCAAGCCCGACTATAAGATGCATTGCATAAATACCTTGCTTTCGGGAAATTTGCCAAGTCTAAGCATAGCATAAGGCTGTGGAGAAAAAAAGGGGGAGAGACGGTAAATGCTATTGCAGCCTAAGGCGTAAACAATTAAAGGATGCTCGGGCCTTGCATGGTTTTATATGCAAGGCAATGCGCAGTTATAAGCGCCTGAATATTGTTGAAAACTGCGCATTATGCGGCCGGCTGAAGTTTAGCATTTATAAAGCGCTTCACTTTAAAAACAGCCGGAGAAGCCCAGGCAGCAGCAATATGGGCCTTGGCAGGAGCCGGCCTAAATGTTTTGTATTATAGTATACAAATAGGAAGTTGTACTGAGTAAATTTTTTGGGGTGTTTGCATGTACAGTAGAATGCTGGTTTCACAAATTGTTGAAAGAATGGGAACGAGCAGCGCCAATTTATTCAAGTTATTGTCGGGCCAAGGCAAACAGGCAAAACGGCTGCTGCGCTGCAGGCGCTTGAAAGACTTAAAATCGGCCGTATTAAAAATGAGCCCACAAGGATGGTTGCACTGCAGGCAGCTTGAAGTGGTTAATGCATACAAACACACCGCCCTCTTGTTTCAAGGCTTTTGGCAAACATGCCAAAGCGGCACAGGCGGTGCCGGGAATTATCACTGTTTCACGAGCGTGCCAGCATGCTATAAAAAGCGGGCAGGCTTTTGCAAAACTTCTTTTAGAGTCTCCATAAGCCTGATGGCCTGGTAAGCTTCAATTATAGAATCTGTTGTTTCCATAGCGATATGCAGCGCTTCATCGCTGTGAGTGACATAAAACTGTATTCCCTCCAAGCTTGTTGCTGAGAAAGAGTCTATGCCTGTTGCAGTAAGATCCCACACTGTAGCAAGTATGCCGGCTGTTGAGCTGGTATCCGTAAATTCGGTATAAGTGATGGACTGTATTGGCGAGCTTTTCGCGTGTTCAACGATATAGCACTCGAAGGCGCTTTGGGTGTTTATAACAGCTATTCTTTCGCATAGCTGGATATTTTGCTTTTCCAGGGCGAATGATACTGCTTTTACTACAGTGTTTATTATGCCGAGCCTGTAGCCGATCTTAAGCTTGGCCAGCAGCTCGATTATCGCCTGATCGTCTATTCTGGCTTTAGCCGAAATATTTGAGGTTCTAGGCTGCTGCGCAAGGTAAGTGCTTTGCGCTTCCTGTGGCGCAATTGCATTCTCCCTGCTGTAAAACATAGCTTCTCCATATGCATATGGCGGCTGGGTTACCGCTTCTTCGGGTGGCGCTTGCTGCGTTGGCGTTTCAGGAGTTGCGTAGTAGGAGGAAAACTCAATAATATTAGTGTCTTCCTCAAGCTTTTCCGGCTCGCTTGGCTCTTCCTGGTAAAGGAATGAATCGTCCTCTGCAAGCGTAAGATCCTCTATCCCCTCTTCTGTGCTTTGTTCGCTCTCTTCGTAAAGAATGTTCAAGTCATTTTCAACGCCCAGGTTTTTTGTCAGTTGATCAACGATGTATTCCTTTTCGACATCGAGCATTTCAGGGCTCTTTGTAAAATCGTCAAATAGGAACAGATCAAAAGAGTCGCTGGCAACATACGCAGCTGAAGCCCTTGATTTTCGCTCAACAGCATCAAGCATGTTCTCAAATGCCGGCTTGTCCTTGACATAATTGTAGTCAAAGAGGTTGTCTGGAGCGTCATCATCAGCAATTTGCTTTTCTGGCATGCGTATCTTTTGCACAGGCGCTGTGATGGGGTTGGTAAGAGTGTGGCTTATCTCAGAAGAGACAGCATTTTGCCTGGGCGCAATCGGGCGGCTTGGCAAGCGGTTAGCCTCTTGCTGAGGCTCTGCTGATGCCGCTTTTCTGGCATTCAGAACGTCATTTATTTGTATTATCTTCGCCGGGCTGCTTGTGCTTGTAAGATCAGATAGCTCGATGCCAAGCTCTTTGGCTAACTTGCGTGCAGCTGGTGAAGCTTTCACTTCGTAACTACTCATTGTTATACATCCTTATTCGCCTGTTGAAAGCTGTATTATTGCCTTAAGTATGTCTTCCTCGTTTGGGGTTGCCTTGGAAAAATCGGCTTTGCTGTATGGTATAGGCTGATCTTTTGAGCATACCCTAAGTATCTTTGAGTCAAGGTAAAAGAGGGCATCGCTTTCAGCGATCTGTGCAGAAAGCTCCGCTCCAACCCCGCAAGCTTTGCGCGACTCATGCACAATAATAAGCTTGCCTGTCTTTTTTAAAGACTCTATAACCGGCCGTGAGTCCAGGGGGTTGAGCGATATTAAATCGATTATTTCGCATTCAATGCCTGTTGCATAAGCCAGATCCGCTGCGCTTATGCAGGAATTGACTATTGGCCCGTATGAGGCAATCGTTATGTCAGTGCCTTCCCTGACCAGCTTAGACCTGCCTACCATTGCTGCCGGGCCGGGCAGGCTATTGTATGCGGCCTCAAAGCCTGAGTTTTCCAGTATAAGCACAGGGCCATTGTAGCTCGCTGCTGAGCGAATAAGGGAGGCTTCATCTTCAGGGTTGGACGGGTATACTACTGCAAGCCCTGGAAATTGGCAAAAGACAGCTTCAAATGACTGCGACAGGTGCGGGCCGCTGAATTCTTTATAGCCTATATCAGCAATTATTATTACGCTTGAGTCGTACTGCGAGTCGTATGCTGTATCAGCAAGCGCTATTTCATTGCCTATAGCGTCTGCATAGCGCAAAAGCAGCTCGCCGGGTATTCTTAGGATAGGTTTTGCCCCTGTCATGGCAAGGCCGAGTGCGGCGCTTGCTGCAAGGTTTTCCCCATATGGCAGAGATATGATTCTTTGGCCAAATTCTTCTGCGAGATCAGTCATTCTGTCTCCAATGTAAACGACAGATCCGTCATTTCTCATTACAGATGCCACTGTTTCTGAAAAAGCCTGCTCGAAATCTATGAACGTCATATATTCGCACCTTCCAGAGTTTTGCTTTGGCTCGCCATCATTGGCTTTTGCATGCTAAGGAGCGCTTGCGAGCTTAACTGCTGCATTTCTGCTTCAATTCTCTCTCTCATCATTATGAGATCGTCCAGCAAGCCTACCCCGTTTTCTATAATATAGCGGGACAAATTGTCGATAGCGTCGTATTCAATCCAATCGACTATTTCCGAGTCATCTCGATATTCGAGGGCATCATCTGTTGTATGGCCGGATAGCCTGTAAGTCTTGCTTTCCAGAATAACAGGTATCCTGTTTTCAATGCTGTAGCCAACTGCCTGCCCCATAGCTTCATATACGGCAATAGCGTCATTGCCGTCGACGACAATGCCGGGGATTCCGAATCCAGCCGCCCTTGTTGCTATATCAGCAACATTATGTATCTGGCTTGTTGGCATGCTGGCTGCATAGCAGTTGTTTTCCACAAAGAACACTATCGGCAGCTCATGCAGGCATGCAGCATTTATCGCTTCGTAAAACGCGCCGCTGGCAGCGGCTCCATCTCCGCCAAAGCATGCAACTACGCTTTGCTTTCCCTGCAGCTTGAAGCTTAGGGCTATTCCCACTGCTTTGCCGAACTGTGATGCTGCCAGCGGCGAAGATCCGTAGAAGTTGAGCATGTTGTCAGCTGCAGCAAAGCAGCCCCCTTTGCCTCCACAGATGCCTTCCGGGCTTCCGATAAGCTCATGAAAGAGCTTTTCGGGAGGCACGCCAGCTCCTATAAGGATATGGAAGTTGCGGTGCCCTGCCAGTATTGCATCGTCTGGCGACAGCGCCATTACAGCAGCGGATGTTGCCTCTTGCCCGATTGAAAGGTGCAGCGGGGCTTTTGAGGCTCCAGACTCCTTAAGCCGGTAAGCTTCTTGCTCAAACAACCGGGTAATGAGCATCTTATATAAGATCTGTACCGCTGTTTGGTTATCAATGATCATTATCAGCCTCCATCAAGCAGCCTTTAATAATGTGCTGCTTAAGCAGATACAAACGCTCGACAATTCGTGTTGAATTATTTCTTTTGCAGATTGCCTATTGCAACGCTGCTTGTAGCCAGCTTAATATAGATGAATTTGTTGTTAATTATACCACAATGAGTTAAAGGCAAAAAGTTGTTGTTTGTTAAAAGCAGGCCAACAGACAGTTAATCTCTATAATTTTTATCGAATTATAATTATATGGCATTAAAGGTTGTTATATGGGTGTCGATAGCCGCTGAAAAGTAGTGCCAAACATGGTGTTTTGAGGAAATAGTAATCGTATATTAATGCGCTGTTAAGCGAAAAATAGGCTATGTTAATGTTTTCATTCGCATAAAAAAGC
Organism: Eubacteriaceae bacterium; assembly: GCA_009782515.1. Taxonomy (GTDB): domain Bacteria; phylum Bacillota; class Clostridia; order Eubacteriales; family Anaerofustaceae; genus WRIY01. The sequence goes on along the minus strand of WRIY01000025.1, from coordinate 17,884 downwards.
GCTTGGCGGGAAAGCAGGCACTGTATAGTTGTGCAATATAGAAAAGAGCATAAATATATCTAACGTATAATAATTATTCAGCTCACAATATCAGTAATATTGCGATATTTACAAGTAAATTTATAATGCAGCACAAAGCAATGCATAATGTTAGAATACAGTTGAGCAATAAGCAGATAATATGATACAATACAATTCGCAGGCTAGCCGTGTCTTGATCTAGTGCAAGCATTGGCTGTCAGCAATTACGCAGGAGAAGTCGCCTAGCTTGGTTTATGGCGCACGACTGGAAATCGTGTTGGCGTTGATAGCGCCTCGAGGGTTCGAATCCCTCCTTCTCCGCCATTTTTTTGGTATTATAAGCGGGTTTCAGGTCCGCTTTTTGTTTTGGCCCCAACAGGCGAATAGGGAACAATCGATTGTTCCCTTCTTGCTTCGAGCAATGCAAGCATTAATCAAGAAAGGAGGCTGATCGAATTATTGCCAACCAACCTCCTTGGAGCTATATTCGTCCATATTCAACTGCCTATTCGCTCTGCATTCCATCCATTTCCAGACTGTCAATATACGCCTGAAGCTTGTTTGCTAACTTCTTTTTTGCTTCATCGCTTTGTTGCAATTAATTCAGGCGATAAAAGCGAGACGAATAATATCTGGCTTCTTCGGGAACTGTAAAGCCAGCAATACCGATATTCGCATTCATGAATCATATAAATAGCAAAGCGTATGGACAAGTTTAAAAATAAATGCTATATTCATGCCTAGATTGGGCGTGCAATCGACACAAAATGGCAGCTGATAAATGAATAGGAGAATGAATGGACACATTCAATAGTGGAAGCGTAGACCCTAACGGTCGAAGTATCGTTAACGGGCTCTGCGTCTGCTCATTATTTTACACAGGCTATTCCGTAGCTGAACCAGCCTGCTAAGCATAAATTGACAAAGGGTCCGTGGTTTATGTCTTGCTTCCAAAATTCAAGTAAGGAGGTAAGATAGTGGATAAGGAAATAGCAATCTTATTAAAAGAGCCAGGACGCAACTCACTCAGACAAATACTTGAAAGCACTAACACTGTCGACCTAGCAGATGAGCTTGAAAAATTAGATGGCCAAGACGTAATAATCGTCTTTAGGATGCTGTCTAAAGTCAAAGCTGCTGAGGTCTTTGCTCATTTGGATCATAGTGTCCAACAAGCAATTATCAAAGCTATTACCGACAGGGAGATTAAGGTCATAATTGACGAGCTCTTCCTGGATGATGCTGTTGACTTTATAGACGAAATGCCAGCAGATGTAGTCAAGAGAGTGCTGTCAAATGTTACAGCAGAAACAAGAATCCTAATAAACCAATTCCTTCAATACCCTGAAGACTCCGCAGGGAGCCTTATGACAATTGAATATGTTGATTTAAAAAGCAACATGAACGTAGCCGACGCATTCAAGCATATCAGGAGCACAGGAACAGACAAAGAGACGATTTATACATGTTATGTCACTGACAATGCCCGTCGGCTCATTGGCGTTGTTTCAGCCCGGACTCTATTTCTCGCAGATAAAACTCAGCTAATCAGAGACATCATGAAGACTGATTTTGTCTTTGCTACAACCCACGATACCAGAGATGAGCTGCTAAGCAGTTTCCGGGAGTTGAGTTTTCTAGCAATTCCAGTGGTAGACAACGAGGGAATTCTGGTTGGCATAGTCACCTTCGATGATCTTCTTGTGGTGCAGGAAGAGGAGGCTACAGAAGACTTCGAGAAGATGGCAGCCATGTCACCTTCTGAGGAACCATATCTTAAGTCAAGTGCTTTGTTGATGGCTAAGAATCGCATGCCATGGCTAGTCTTCTTAAACTTTTCGGTTTTTATAACCGGAGCCATTGTTGCACGGTATGAAAATATAATAGCCGCATTGCCTGTTATTGTCTCTTTTTTGCCAATGCTTATGGACACAAGCGGCGACGCCGGCAGCCAAAGCTCCACTATAATCATTCGCGCATTAGCTATTGAGGAAATTAAAATATCTGATTTTTGGGCGGTTCTATGGAAAGAAATTCGCGTCGCGTTATTCTGCGGCGTCGTTTTGGCGATCATTAACTATATACGCGTTGTGCTTCTCGGCTATGATGCAAATATAGCATTGATCGTATCTGCAGCGCTATTTACAGCAACATTTTTAGCAAAGACTTTCGGCGCCCTGCTTCCATTATGCGCTGTTTTGCTTAAGCTGGATCCAGCTGTAATGGCGGTACCGATCCTAACAACTATAGTAGATGCCTCGACTCTTGTAGTCTATTTTAACCTGGCAAAGCTCATTATGCACAATTAGGGAGAAGTATGATGGGAAATAATACTGATTTAAAAAATTTGGAGTATCCTGAAGATTCAGCAGGCAGAATAATGACAACTGAGTATGTTGAATTGATATACAATATGACAGTAGCGGATGCTTTCACTTATATTCAGGAAGTTGGAAGGGAAAAGCAAAATATTTACACCTGTTATGTTGTTAACAAAAGCCAAAAGCTTATAGGGATGGTTTCGGCTCGAACTCTGCTTCTTTCTGACCAGGACCTCTTTGTTGTTGATATAATGGAGCCTAATGTCCTCAGCGCCAATGTTCTTGATGACCAAGAGAGCCTAATGAGCGACATAGTCAAATATGGGTTTATTGCCTTGCCTGTTGTGGACGATGATAGAAAGCTTGTTGGCGTTTTTACTTATGACGATGCTTTTAATGTCCAGGAAGAAGAAGTCACAGAGGATTTTAGGAAAATGGCTGCGGTTTCTCCATCAGAAGTGCCATATCTTAGCACAGGGGTCTTTAAACTTTCTATGCAAAGAATACCATGGCTCTTATTGCTTACAATATTCGCCTCAATAACCGGATTTATAGTTGAATCATATGAAGAAAGCTTAGCTGTTTTGCCTGCGCTGGTTGCTTTTGTTCCAATGCTGATGAACACTGGAGGAAATGCAGGCACACAAAGCAGCACTGTTATAATTCGTGGTATGGCTCTGGGGGAGATAGGGTTAGTAGACTCTTTTAAAGTAACGTGGAAGGAATTATCTGTCTCGTTCATCGTTGGCGCTATGCTGTTCGTTACTACCTATGTTTCTGTGCTGTTCTTCGGAGAAGGCTCGGTTATGGCAATTACCGTGTGCCTAGCAATGCTTGCTACCATAATAATATCGAACCTCACAGGCGTGTTCCTCACTTTTTTAGCGAAACTGATTAAGGTTGATCCAGCTGTAATGGCAGCCCCTTTGCTTACTAATATTATTGATGCCTTAGCCCTCATAGTTTATTTTTCTCTTGCTAGAGCAATTCTGAGAATTTAGTGCAATGCAAAGCGCATTGCTTGCATTGCAGAGCTGATTAATAAAAAAAGAGGTTGATTGAAGATTTTAACCAACCTCCCGGATGTTTTTATCAAGAATCTACTGCCTTGCGCTTTGCATGCCATCCATTTCAATGTTTGAAGCTTGTTTGGCAATCACTTTTTTACATCCGTGAAATGGGCATATAGCCGTATCCTCAAAAAGCCGGCGACAATGCATTCCCCTTTTATATCCACCTATTTCAGCCAACTCCTCCTAATCATAACGCAGCTTATTGCTTCTTTACGGGCCAAGGTGATCGGCTTTAGGGCGTTTGTTCAAAAGTCCCATATTGGAAACAAAGCCTTCAAAGTATTTTCACGCTAGCTTAAGCTAGTGATCATTTTTCTTTGAATCCCCTTACAGAACCTGCAGATGCTCTTCATGCTCAATGCAAATACAGCCTTTCTCTGAGCCGATATTGCAGCGATTATATAGCCGAAGTGGACAGCAAGATTGCTGAAGGGGGCAAGAAATGTAAGGCTGTTCTGCAAATAATACAGATGGGCTGATGGAAACGAAGGCAACAGAACTGCCCAACAAGCCTTATTATAGATAACACCAACTGCAATTGCTCAGCTTTTCATTAAGCTAATAAGTACTCTCTCTTCTTGTATACAACCTGCATTTTTACATTTCCGCCAGATGATCTTTAGTGGCGTTTATCGGATCTCATGCTATTTCCGATACCAACCTATACCGAAGCTGTGCAATTCAGGGCTGAATACCTGTAACTGGGGCGCTTTGCTATTGAATAATGTTTTCAGGCCATGTAGATTTATTCGCAGAGGCAACAACGCATGAAGATTATATACAAGCAGCTTGAAAATCTGCAGGAAATTGAAGTGGAAATCCGCTATAGGGAAATGGACGATGACGTTCGCAATGTCATCAGGCATGTTGAGCAGTGCGGTCAAGCCATTACCGGTGAGGATTGCGGGAGAGTGTATAAAATTCCGGTAGTTGGCATCTACTATGCAGAAAGCATAGAAAAGAAAACTTTTATATATACCAAAGAGGCTATGTTCCGCTCGGAATTGCGGCTGTATCAGCTTTATGGGATTCTTAAGAGCCATGGCTTCATTCAGGTAAGCCGGTCATGTATTGTAAATATCGATGTGCTCGAGTCTTTAACCACTTTGCTAAATAGCCGCCTTGAGGCAACACTGGTTAACGGTGAAAAAATCCATGTCTCAAGAACTTACCTGGCAGACATAAAAGACGCGTTCACATCTAAGGAGGAAGCCTTATGAAAGCATTTATCAAACAATGGCTGCTGGTCTTTGCGCTGGTTGTACTCTCTGTATTTTGCGTTTCATCCATCTTTACTGGATATTGGGAAATTTCGATTTTTGTGCTGCAACTGCTTGCTGCCACTTTTGTGATTTGCCTTTTTCAGCAGCTGATCGAGCGCCTGCCGGTAAAATCCTACTTGCTAAAGTACCTGATGAACTTCGCGATGGTGCTTGCCTCGGTATTTGGACTTGGCCGGCTATGGAATTGGTATGCATCCGGCAGCGCCTTGATTGTGTTTGCATCAGTTATTCCGGCGTTCGCCGGCGCCATTGTCCTTGATCTATTCTGGATCAGAAATGATGTTAACTTCATAAACCGGCAGATACAGTTGAGAAAACAAAAAAAGCAGGAGGAAAACAATGATTGCTAAAACGCTGCTATCCACTCTTGTGCAAAAAAAGGCTCGCTTTCTGGGCCTGATTTTTTCGATAGCATCCTGTGCATCGCTGCTGTTTGCAAACATGGGATTCCAGAAAACCTGCAAGCAAATGATCTATGATGCTGATACCCGCTGGTGCGGCAACGCTGAAGTGTATATAACAGCCAAACAGGCTTCCGGCTCACAGGAGTGGATTGATATGGGCCTGTTGGAGCCTTGGAGCGAGTCGCTTTTATACAGCTATCCAGTGATCAAAACTAATGCTCTCTACGCCCCTGATTCCGACGGAATGCTGTATTTCACAGTACTGGGTGTTGATATAGCAGAATTCAACTCATACAACCCATTGTCCCTCAAGGAAGGAAATCTCGGCGATTGGTCTGGAAATAGAATCATCATTGGCGAAACGTATGCCCGGATGCTGGGGTTGCCAGTTGGCTGCCGAGTGAAGCTTGAAATAAGCGGTACGCTGGCAGAATGCACGGTTATCGGCATCAGCGAGCCAAAAGGCCTGTTTTTGCGGGAGCTCGCCGATGGAGGCTACATTCTCATGCCAAGGCAGGCTCTGGCTGATATCACCGGCTATAGCTGCAACCTGGCTTTTCTCAAAACCAACGCAACAATTTCGGCAACGCAGCTTCGCGATCAGCTGCGTACGGGCCTTCCCCAGTACGCTGTATTCCTTGGCATTGACCATGACATGATTAATGCCGAGATCATGAACTATGTGCTGCCTTTCTGGCTGTCAAGCATTCTGGTGGTGTTCATGAGCATCTTTATTATCTATTCGTCTTTCAACCTTATTGTCAACGAGCGCATTCATATTATCGGCATTTTAAGAAGCGTCGGAAGCACGCGCGTAAGGGCTATTAGAATACTTGCTCTCGAAAGCGTGTCTATAGGGGCTGCTGGCGGCGCTATCGGAAGCGTGCTGGGCATTGGCGTGCTTTACGCTATAAAAAGCGTCTACTTCAGCGGCGCCGCTGCCCTGGATGCCGTCCTGGCCGGACAGGAAGCTGTAATGCAAGTTCCTATGCTGTTCGGGCTTAATGAATTTCTACTAACAGTTTTATTGTCGGTTTTGATAACCCTTGCCAGCGCTATATTGCCCATAATCAGCGTGATGCGCACATCTGTCAAGGACATTATTCTCAATGATTGCCAAAAACAAAGCTTCCAAAAATCGAAGCTGTGGCCCGTAGGTGCACTTTTGGCATTGCCAAGCATCATAGCGCCTGGAATATTCGGCAAGGGCTTAACAGGCATGATTGCCGCCTCTGTGATGGCTACACTGGCTCTGATCGGGCTTAACCTGTTCATCCCAGCATTATGCAGGGCCCTTGTCGCTGCCATGCGCCACACCCCTTACGAGCTTCAGCTAGGCGCACGAAATGTCGCAGATTATCGGGCACTTGCCAACAATGTGCGGCTGTTTGCCAGCGTTATTGCCCTTATGGCATTCATGATGTCAATCTTTAATACTCTCGCCACTGACCTTCGCAGCAGCTACCGCCGCGAAGGGTACGATATTAGCCTGGTTCTGCGCAATACAGATGATACATCGCTTGGCGTCCTCTCAAATACGCCGGGAGTTGCCGGATTCTGCGGAGCCTACGAGAGCTTTGCTGAAATCGATGGTTACAACACCTTTTTAAATGCAGTCATTGGAATCGACAGCATTGGCTACTTTGAGTATTCCTACGCAAAAATTCCCGAGGAAACCCTTAGGGCGCTCAGGGCGCTTGATGAAGGAAAAAACATTGTTACAACCAACATTCTGCGAGAAATGCTGGGGCTGAAGGTTGGAGACACTCTCTGCGTGCGCATGGAAAATGGAATAAGCGAATATAAAGTTACTGGCTTTTTAGACACGAACTATGGGATCGGGCGTGTAGGCTACATATCATCTGCAAATTATTGCGCCGACATGGGCGCTAACAGCTATACCAAGATACTGGCTATTGCTGAAGGGGATCCCGCTGAAGCAAAGCGCAATATTATAAGATCGCTTTCAGGGGATGTGCTAAGCATCATGACCAAGGGGGAGCTTGAAGCAGCCAATGCCGACAAGGTCGAGGGCATCTTCAACGCTATCAATTCCTACGCTTATTTCGCTATGCTTATCGGTTTTCTGGGAATAGCCAACAACATGGCAGCCAGCTTTCTTGATCGCAAGCGCAACATTGCACTGTACAGATGCGTTGGCATGGCAAGCAAAAGCGTCGCTCGCATGCTGATGGCTGAGGCAATGGCGGCTGGCTTGACCGGCTGCGCGGCCGGGCTGGCTGTGGGCATAGTGATGATGAGAGAGGTTCCATATGTTGTCGGCATGCTTTGGGGAAATGTGGCGGTAGCTGCGCCTGTCGGCAAGCTGGCACTGCTGTGCCTCTCGGCGCTTTCAGCAATGGCGCTCAGCTCGCTTATCCCCTCAATTAAGGGAAGAAACATACCGATCATGGATAACATCCGGTATGAGTAGCATAACAAGGAGGCAGGGACAATGATCGAAGCAAATGGTATCTATAAGAGTTTTTATGTGGCCTCACAGCCACTGCAAGTGCTCAATAACGTCAGCCTGTTAATAAAGCAAGGGGAGTTCGTATCACTCATGGGGCCATCCGGATCCGGAAAGAGCACACTGCTTTACATTCTTGGCGGCCTTGACAGCGCCGATTCGGGATCTGTTTCGATAGACGGCAGGCAATTAAGCGGCTTGTCAGATGCCGCTGCAAGCGCGATGCGCCGCGATAGCATAGGCTTTGTATTTCAGGCTTATAACTTGATTGACAATCTGAGCGTGGAGGAGAATATCTTATTGCCTGCGCTGCTGGGCGGCAAAAAACGGGAAAGCATGTTGCCTTGGCTTGAAGAGCTTCTGCAAGGAATTGGGATGCATAGCCACCGCAAGCATAGGCCAGCGGAACTGTCAGGCGGGCAGCAGCAGCGCACCGCACTCGCGCGCGCGCTTATCAACCGCCCCAAGGTTATTTTCGCTGATGAGCCTACTGGCAACCTCGACAGCAGAAACGGCGCGGAAGTGCTGGAGCTTCTGGGAAAAATGAACAGGCAGTATGGTGTCACTATATTGATGGTTACCCACTCCGAAGATGCCGCTTTAAGCAGCGGCCGGGTGATCAGGCTAAGGGACGGGCAGATTATAAGCGCCCCGGATGAGCTTATGATATGAAAACTGGAAATTGCCAGCCCCTTATGCGAAACGCTCTGAAAATTTTAGAGTTCCAGGCAGCCGGCTTGCAGGAGGCCAGTAAACACGCGCCATGCAGCTTTGTGAAAAAACCTGCTGATTTCCGTTTTGGGGTGTGCTTTGAACAAGGCGAGCACTTGGCCATTGCCATGTTGCCACTCCACAAGCGCTATTAATATTTTGGGATACTTTCTCGCCGATGGCTTACAGTCTGCATTCTGTACAAGATTGCAACGAGGCAGGAGAACTGAATTGATATTGCTTTCCAATTTATACACATACGTGCCCTCTTTCAGAATCGGCTTTCAGCTATTCAAAGCGAAACCAAGGCTTGCTGATACATCACGCAGCTTAAGAGGCGGAGAATTCTCTGCTAAAGCTATACATGCTGCTCATTGCAGCTTTTATAGCAGCTTGCCAGCTAAGGTTTTTTATTTCTGTGGAAAATGCATATAATCGCTGATGCCCTTATAAACTGCATTCAAAATCACTGAATAGCCTAATGTTAAGGTACCTACAAAAAGTGCTTGACAAATCTTACTGTACCGTTTAAACTTTTATTAACGAATCAATTGAGTTGCTGTGGTGATGGTTTCAAAACAGCGGATTAAAAAAGCTCGATAATTTCATGCTGTGGATTAGCAGCAGTGAACATAAACGAGTAGAAAAGAAATTTAAAGGAGAAAATTGAATGTTAACAATGAAATCGTTTAAATATGTGATGCCATTTTATTTTTCTGTTTTCCTCTCAGCGATTATGTCAATAGTTATGTCATTAATCCACTCCGGCACCGTTGCATTTCCAAGCATATTATTGGAAATAGGCATTGGCATTATTGTATCCTATGCAGCCGGCTTTCTTGTGCCGATTTCCAAAGCAGCAAAAAAATTCGCAGACATGTTTATCTCAGAAAGCAGCAGCAGTTTTGTGCGCACTTTGCTGGAATCCCTGGTCTATGCATTGTTTTATACAGTTATTTTTAGTTTCCTGTTTACTGCCATTGCTATAGGGTTTCCTCCGTTCTATCTTCGCGCTGTGCTTAGCGGAATACCATTGTCTTTCGTAATCGGGTATGCCGTCAGCCTCTTGATACAGCCAATTGCACTGAAGCTGGCTTATTTAACATGCAGCAAACCGCTGGCTGGCCACGAGCGTGCAGAGAATGAAGACTCAGAGTAGCCTGGAAGCCAAAAGCCATATGAGCCTATATCCCTGTATCAGGCTTGGCTGCAGCGCCTTGCTGATCTCCTGCAAAGAAAGCTTATCGCTGAGCTAACAGCATTTTTATGTGTTAGCGGCTTTCAGTTATGCGAGGGGGTTTGCACAGTTCAGTGCTGTGCAAATCAAGGCGCATTACAAAAATGAAGCCTTGCAATAGCTTTTGCAGACACCGGCAATGAATGTTGGCAAGCTGTATTTTCTGGCATAGTGTATGCAATTTGTTTAATTCATGCTATGTTGTGTTTAGTAGCCTTTGCTCAGCGCTATGCATGAAATGCTGCTTCTGGGAAAATGTAAGTGTATGAAAATTACAATACTTGTTGAGAATACCTCAAAAAATAAAAACTTAAAGCCTAAACATGGCCTAAGCATTTATGTTGAGACAGATAGCCATAAACTACTATTTGATATAGGCCCGGACAGCACGATATTTGATAACGCAAAAAAACTGGGAATAAACATTTCTGAAGTTGGCACAGCGATAATATCGCATGGCCATAGAGACCATGGCGGCGCGTTGCCGGAATTTCTGAAAGCCAATGCGCATGCCAAGGTTTATATGCGCAAAAATGCTTTTGAGCCGCACTATATTAAGGTTGTTTCCGCTAAAGTGCCTATTGGCATAAACAAGCTAATGGCCGAAAACGAACGGCTGGTATTTACAGATGGCGCGATGAGGCTTGATGATGAGCTTTTTGTGTTTTCGGATGTTCAGGGCAGCTTTGATACTGCCGCCAATCGCCGCCTGCTAAAAAAATCTGCAAGCGGCTTTGAACAGGATGGCTTTTCCCATGAGCAAAATCTCATTATTTCAGAAAAAGGGAAGAACGTATTGTTCACAGGATGCTCGCATAAGGGCATTGCAAATATATTGCGCTCTGCAAAACGCCATATGCCTGAGATTACTGCAGTTATAGGCGGCTTTCATTTATTCAATCCTGCAACCAGATTTGCAGAGCCACAGAGTGTAATGCAGCGGCTTGCAGCCGAGCTCTCAGAGCATGATGCTGTTTTTTATACAGGGCATTGCACAGGCATGAAAGCTTTTAGGCATATGCAAGCCGTTATGGGCGATAAGTTAAACAGTATTGCAACCGGGTCAACCATCGAAATATAAAGGCCACACATAATTTCAACAATTAATTTTGGCACTCTCACTTAGAAGATAGCAAGCATGATACAATATAGCCACATCTCTTGATTAAATCAACATGTTAAAAAAATGGCAAGCAGAAGCGATTTCCCTGCCTGCTTTATGCTTCCGGTTCTTAAGGGATGTAGAGCACCATTTATGTTAATTAAAGAAAGAAAGGTTATTAGAATTATGAAGAGGACGATATCAGCTGTGCTATTGCTGGCATTGCTGCTTTCAGCATGCAGCAGCGGCACAAGAAACACAGTAGTTCCAACACAAGACAATGATGTTCAGGAGAAACAGTCGATATTCTATGAAGATTTTCCTGATGTCCCTGACTTCGGGCTCTTTGCCGAGATTGAATTAGCTGAAAAAACAGCAAGTGGAGATTATACAGTCTACACATATGACATTTCCGGCATAGACGAAGAGGCGCTTTATGAAGTCGCTGAAGCGTATGGCGAACTGATTGCTAAATGGGGTTTTCTTGTAAAGGATACAAGCGAAACGAAGCAAAAGCTGTCAAACGGGGATACGGAATTTTTATTAGAAGACCTGGATGAAAAGGTACTGATTAGCCTTAAGAGCATTGAACCGCCGGAGTGGCTGAGCCTATACCAAAAAGTAGATGATTACTCAAAGTATACTACGCCTGATCCGCTAAACAGCCTCGATGGAACCCTGCTGCAGCTTGAGTGCATAGTGGAGATTATTCACGAAGCTGGCTTTGGCTTCGCGTATACTGTTAGCGAAAACGGGAACCAATGGCTAATTGCTTCAAGCGGCCAGTATGAGAAAATGCCCATACATATCGGGAATACGATCACAGTATTCGGAGCCTATCTTGGCATTTCAGAAGACTTTAACAACCATCCCGCACTGATTATAACCAGGCTGTTAAACGGCAATGCAAAGTACTATCCTGTTTACGTAGATGACGTATATGGAGAGATGCTGGCAGCAGCCGCTGTCGAGGGAGATCAGGAGAGCTTTCCAAGTGGCGATCCTGAAGATGAGCCTGATGCAAATGGAACTTTGCCGGATACCGCTGTGGCTCCTGCAGGCGCAACAGCCAGCCAAGCAAATGCCATTAAGTCAGCCAAGCAGTATTTGAGCTTTTCGCCATATTCCTACCTTGGAATAATAGAGCAGCTGGAATTCGATAAATATACTCATGAGGATGCTGTTTACGCAGCCGATAACTGCGGAGCAGACTGGAGAGCGCAAGCGCTTAAGTCAGCTAAGAGATACATCGAATACTCCGCTTTTTCAAACAGCGGCCTTATCTATCAGCTGGAGTACGAGAAGTTTACCAGTGAGCAAGCAAAGTATGGAGCTGACAATTGCGGCGCTGACTGGATGGAGCAAGCAGTTAAATCAGCTAAGGAATACCTCGAATACATGCCATTTACTAAAGAAAAGTTAATTGACCAGCTTGTTTATGACGGGTATACCAAAGAGCAGGCTGAGCATGGCGCTAAAGAAAATGGCTTATAAAGGCTGATAATTGTGCTTAAAGTGCGAAACAAAAGAGGGTATGAGCGATCATGCTCTCTTTTTTGTTATCCACATTGGAAGTAACATCAAACTCAATTACAGCCTTGAGAGTGCATGGCAGCCAGAACCACGATTATTTCGGCAAGGCAATCCGCTCACGGGCTAAAGGCAGAGCGCATGCCCTCTGTAGCCTTCCTCTTGCATATCTCATTTAGCTTAAAAAGAGCGTGGAATCTGTATACCTTTATTCCTAGCTGTGTATTAGCCTAAAAGGCTTGCTTTTTCGTTTATTTTTTTTCTGCTTTTCATACAGCGCAGCAGCCCTTATTGCACAGGCTTGCGCTTATGAAGCAAAAATTCAGGACAAAACAGCCATGGGCTAATATGGCGCTCTAAACGGCAATATAGCTGCGGCTAGAGCATTGCCTCGCTACCCCTTTTGGGATGCGCTATGCAAAGGAAAGCTTGCCTGTAGAGGAGTGTGCAGCCCAAAAAGCTAGTCATGTTTTATATTTGAAGATAGATGCTTGTTGGCAAAGCTTGAAGTTCAGCTTGAAGCTTATTTCAAGAGGCTGGTTACAAGAATGCACTATGGATTGCCAGCAAACATTGAAACGCCGTGCTCACTGCCTTTCTTTTATTGTTACTTTAATGCTGTCGCCTGGCGCTTTGCGAATTTTAACTCTAATGTCTTTGCGTATCCCAATAATGTAGCATATGGAGCCATCCGGATGCTTGACGCCCATGTTTACGATGCTGCCATCATATGCTTCTCCATCAAATGTTGCATGTACTTTTACTCGCCCTTTGCCAAATTCTTTGTAAATATCATATGGGAATGCAACGTAAGCGCCATCTTGGTCTGGAACTTTTTGTATTATTGCATTGAACTCGTATGTTTTAGAATTAATTTCGTTGCCCATAACAGTACTCCAATTTCATTACATTATATACATTTATTGCTTTTTTTCTGGCCTGTTATGCATTAAAGCATTTTGCTTCTTGCTTAAACGATGCCTACCCAACCAATCTTCACTTGAATAGTATTTACCTTTGAAAAATGTGGGTGTTAACATTAATTCTCCTTATGAATGTGTTGATTATGAAATAATGTTGTTCGTAAAATGTGAGGTGATACTGTGCAACGTCTCTTGTTTGATGAATTAATTAAATGGTAGAACAAAAAAACCGCCTTCCGCTAATACTTAAAGGCGCACGCCAAGTTGGCAAAACGTGGCTGCTCAACGAGTTTGGGAAAACGGCATTTGATGATGTATTGTATATAAACTTTGAGGCCGAGCCCGGATTGAATGAAATTTTTGATGGCGATATTTCTCCAATGAGAATTATCGACTTACTTGGCGCGCTGCACGCAAAGAAAATAATGCAGCAGAAAACACTCATTATATTTGATGAAGTGCAGGAGATGCCACGAGCTTTAACCTCGTTAAAATACTTTGCTGAAAACGCTCCTGAGTATGCTATTTGCTGTGCAGGCTCACTGCTTGGAGCCGCGCTGCATAGCGGAACTTCGTTTCCTGTAGGCAAGGTGGATTGTCTTATGCTCGAACCCTTAAACTATGAGGAATTTTTGCTTGCCAATGGCGAGGAAGCATTAATTAGCTTTATAAGGAATAACGGCATAAACGAAATACCAAAAGCAATTGCCGACAAGCTGGCTGATTATTTGAAACTCTATCTAGTTATCGGCGGCATGCCTGGTGCTGTCAGCACATGGCTTGGCATGCGTGATTTCTCGGCGGTTGAAGCGCGGTTACGCGATATGCTTGAGACATACGAAAACGATTTTTCCAAACATGCTCCGAAAAGCATAGTGCCCAAACTTCGCTATCTGTGGAACAGTGTACCCTCACAGCTTGCTAAAGAGAATAAAAATTCATATATGGCTTGGTTCGCGAGGGAGCGAGGGCGCGTGATTATGAGGAAGCGATGCTGTGGCTGCTTGACAGCGGACTGCTCCCCAAGGTCGGCAGGATAACGAAACCTTCCTGGCCGCTAAAAGCTTTCGAGGATTTGAAAGCCTTCAAGCTTTACCATCTTGATGTTGGGCTGCTCCGCTATATGAGCGAATTGCCGCCGGCGGCGATACTGGACGGCTTAAAAGTTTTCGAGGAATTCAAAGGAGCTTTAACCGAACAATATGTGCTCTCCGAACTATCGGCGAAAGGCTTTATCCGAAGCGTGTATTATTGGACTTCGGGAGCAACAGCGGAGGTTGATTTTGTCTTCTTTGGCGATAAACTCGTATATCCTGTTGAAGCCAAGGCAAGTATAAACCTGCAAGCGAAAAGCTTGAAAATTTATCGCGAGCGATACAACCCCGAATTGTCAATCCGCACGTCGTTGTCGAACTTGCGCCTTGATAACGGCCTTCTCAACATACCATTGTATGCCCTTTTTTAATTTGGAAGGATATTTAACTACAGTTTAGCCCTTGAGAGCCAGTTCCTGGCAAGAGCTTCTCAGCCAACAAAAGGCTACTAAGCAGCTAATTGCACATGTTATGCCTCAATTCCCCTTAGCTGCAAGAGCATCGGCACTTTGCCCCCGGTGAGGCTTTTCGCTACTGTGGGAAAACCTGCCTGTATACAGCATCAGCAAATTCTATTCGGATTCCTGGGATTCATAGCTCGGCTAACTTTTCTATTGCTTCCTGTTCACTAGCCACAAAAAATAAGCAGTTGCCATTGTTGCTCTCAAATATGAACGCTTTAAGAGAGCTGCTTTGATATGCTGAATAGTCTCCGATAATTGCGAGCCTGTACCTATAATTCACAAGCTTCTGGGTGATCTCCCCTGCCAACCCTGACGTGAGATCGAAGAAGGATTCATTGATAGCCTCTTTATTAATCGCAATATTGTGGCAATCATGCCCATACCCGATGCCTACAGCAAAATCCAAGGCTGTCTGGCTGTCTGAGATTATCACTTCCCCACTATTGGCTAAAGCAATTTTCGCACTGTTTATTGTAATGATTCTGATATCCATCACGCTCTCCATTCTTTTCATAGGCTGCTATCGCCACTGCCATAATTGTACGGGTATGTTGACAGCAGCAAAAAAAGGGTGCAATTAAATATGGCAACCCTTTTTGCATGCTGTTAATGCTGTGCTCGGTTCTTGTATATATCATTGCGATCAAGAACCATTCCCTGTTACTGCAAAGCCGGTTAGCGCTACCTCATTGACTCAAACAGCTTTCTGCTTTCGACATACAGAGTCTCGACGAAAATCGGAGACATCGCAAACCCAGCAAATACCGGCTTTGAAGCATAATCTGCTCCAAACTTTTCAATGAATTTTTTTGCAGCAGCAACTTCCTCCTCAGGAGTTGGCACAATTGGAGATCCGAATCCTGGCAGGCCTGTATTCATGCCAAGTATTATCTGGCCACCATACTGGCTGTAGAGCATGTCTTTGTCATTCATGTCCTGGCCTGACCATGAGTCAGCCCCAGTAGCTATGTATGCGGGTACAAGCTTTTCATTTTTGCCGCATGAATGCTGATCGTAATAAATGCCAAGCTCGTGGCAATGATCGACTACTTGCTTGATGTATGGAACGATCATCTCCATAGCTGTGTCTAGCGAGAAGAATGGTGAGGTTTGTGATCCCCAATCGTCATGGAAGCTGATTGCATCAACTTTGAAATATTTCACATAATTCGTGATCATTTTTTTGTACATTTCAACTAACGCTTGAAATAAACCCTGCACTGCTGCCTGCTGATCTTCATCGATAAGGGCTACAGCAGCTTCAGCAAAGTCCATCATTGATATCAGCCTTTCAAAGAAGCCTGTAAGAATTGTGACAGTGCGCCAACGCTCCGGTGCTGCAAAATCCTTATTTGCTTCGGCAGACAGTTCCCAGGCCCAAGAGTCCACGTCAGGCATGTATATCACCTTTTCCCAATCATTCGCATTTTTGAGAGTTGGGCTGCCTGGCTGCACCATTGATCCGCCTGCTTGTGGCACGTAGATCCAATCGATGTTATGCCTGTCTTTGCCGCCTGTTTGCTCTTCAGGAGCAAGAAGGTTCGTTTCAAAGACAAAATTCCTGGCTATATTGTCTGGATCGATCCGCGGGGTCATCCCAGCTGCGTCAGATCCCATTGGGATCCACAGAGGCAGTTTGCGCTCGTAGACGAGCCTGTAGTTTTCTTTCGGGCTGATTGGGGTATCGAACTTTTTCATCGGTGCCATGCCCGCGAAGCGTGGCGGGTAAGTTTCTGTTGTGTCAACTTCTGTTTGTGAAAAAGGATAGTTCGCCATTTATTTCCTCCTTAGGTTGCATCATTTGATGCATATACAAAATCAATCATCTGCAAGCCATCTTACTCCAGGTTTGCTTTTGCTTTCCAGCCGTATAAAACTCTCAGCGATTTAGAGCAGAAGGGAATAAAATGGCGTTAAATGTGTTATTGTCATTATACCCCATGTTGAATGCGTGTGTATCTATGTTGAAAATATTCTATATCAAGCATAACATCATATGCCCTGGAAGGCAATGAGAGCGAAACCGCCCGCGCCTGCCTAAGGGCAAGGGCAGCATGAGCGCTCCGCTTATTTTGAAGCTTACACTTCACGCGCACCTTCAACGATGTGCTCAGAAACCTCCTGATGTCTATCTTGCAACAATGGCAATAGACAATCTGCCCAGCAAGGCAGTGCCAGTTGATGGCAACCTACATTAGCCGCCTTACAGCTATCTTGCACTTTCTGCTTGCGTACGCTATGCCTACGGCAACAACAATGTTATAGCCCTGGACGGCTTTAACATACCTCTTGGCAATAATCTGTTCGATACCCTCCTCTGCTTTCTTTGAAAGGCTTGCATCGTCAATTCTTGCAGAATACTTCTCTTCAATAATGATTGCTGCATTGGCGTCTTTGCTCGTGCAGACGATGTCGGCGTACCCATCGCCGGACTCGGCTTCGCTTTTCACATCCCAGCTGCTGCAAGCAAGCAGTACTGCTGTAATTAGGTGGTAGTGCCTTTCCTGGCTTATCTTGAAGCTTCCATGGGCTACAACGCCATCCCTGACGCTAAAAACATTTTCAAGGAGATCGTTAATTGCAGCCTCTGCCTCCTCAGCATTTCCTGCAAGCAAAGCCGAATATAGCCCATCGGCCTTTGCCCCGTCTATTGGCATAGACGAGATTGCCCACGAAAGCGCATCTTCCCTCAGCGCGTCCCTAATTTCAAGGTTGGGCGCCCTGAGCTCATAAACATGATTATTTACCCTCCTAACCCATGTGAGGTAGCCTGCCAAAAACATCATGCCCCACAAAGCCTCACTGCCGGGAGTGTCTATAAGGTCCCTGTATGTTGCCATAATTGACACCCTCTTTTCGACAGTGCCTCCAGATATAAGATCCTCAATAGAAGACAGCGCTTCTAAGCCGTCGCGCTTTAACATGTCTCGCACTAAGTCGTTTGTGGCTGTGTTTGCCCAATACATTTCAGGCTCGGCGCTTTTATTCATAACCATACGGCTGCACTGCCTCACTACAGACCAAGGGTTGTACATTTCGAAGCTGCCCATCTTGTAGCCGTCATAGTATTTTTTCATGTCAGCCATACGATCCTCAATGCCATAATAGCTGAGCATAGCGGCTACTTCCTCTTCAGCAAAGCCAAAGTGGCTGCTGAATTCCTCATCAAACGCCGAATATACTGTTATGTTGTTAAGGCCTGAAAATACGCTTTCTTTTGATACCCTCAGCACCCCTGTCAATACAGCAAA
>WRIY01000024.1 GCA_009782515.1 Eubacteriaceae bacterium | reverse complement strand
TAAGGTCTGCGAAAGCGTCTCAATCCCCGAAGGAGTCGTCCTTAATTCTGACGCAATGTCAATTCTGCCATCTCAGTTTCAACGGTCGAAAAGTCTCAATCCCCCGAAGGGGTCGTCCTTAATTTTGACAAACACTGGAATTGAGGAATATAAGGTCTACGAAAGCGTCTCAATCCCCGAAGGAGTCGTCCTTAATTCTGACGCAATGTCAATTCTGCCATCTCAGTTTCAACGGTCGAAAAGTCTCAATCCCCCGAAGAGGTCGTCCTTAATTCTGACGTAACAACAGAAGTTTATGCCAACATATCTGAAAAGGGGTCTCAATCCCCCGAAGGGGTCGTCCTTAATTCTGACAGAACTAAAAAAATTGGAAGCATTCTTTTTATTTGGCGTCTCAATCCCCCGAAGGGGTCGTCCTTAATTCTGACCCTGCCTTCTTGAAACTCGCAATATAAGCTGCTTTCAGGGTACCTTTTCGGAAAGGCCATTCAATTTTCATCATTTTTGGCAACATTTTGTCACACTCTCTATTTAGCATCCATTATATCCCATAAGTAAAATGGAAATTTCCTTTAAAAATGTGCTTTTTTTTTGTAGTTTTTTTCCTCTCGGAAAGGCCCCTTGCTTAATATGCCTCTTGAGCTTTCCAGAGTTATCATTATTTATATATGTATAGAATTAACTGTGCACTTTGCCCTGATATCAAATATCTATCGCGTGAAACAAAATTACTCTAATGCAAAGTATAAATTTCGCCTACGATCACGCAGTGAAAGAGCTCAGCGGAATGGTTTATTCTGCTTGTTACATCATTCAAGACAGCCTCTCACCTGGCATGCGTGCACAAGAAGCAATAAGTCCTCACCCCTAAAGCCAGTCTATATATACCCT
Source organism: Eubacteriaceae bacterium (assembly GCA_009782515.1). Classification (GTDB taxonomy): domain Bacteria; phylum Bacillota; class Clostridia; order Eubacteriales; family Anaerofustaceae; genus WRIY01. The sequence goes on along the minus strand of WRIY01000024.1, from coordinate 38,168 downwards.
TACATGCTATTCTACGAAAGCATATTACAGCACTTCAGAGCCCATGCATGCTGTCTTTTCTGCATCAGTTGGCGCATGGTTTAACAGTGGCACATTTTGAGTTTACAACCATCTCAAAGAGATGGCGTAACTATTTGATCATCTTAATCGGGATAAAATAGCGAATCTTTCCATAGTTTAACTCAATAAGATGCGCCGAATGCGGGCCGGCAAAGTGAAACAGCAAGTTGCGCACTTTATCATCAAGCTGGATTTTTTCCTGGCTATCAGTCCATGAGACAATACCGTTATACACACGCTCGTATTCGCTGTAGTCCCAGTTGTCTGCAAGTGCTGATGCATATAGCCCGCCTTCAAAAGGTATTATTTCGAAACCGTCAATGTCATCTTCGCTCATCCAGTCTTCAACTAGATAAAGCCAAACGCTTTTTCCGCTCTCTTCATCGATGTACATATAGTCACGTGGATTCACCTTGTCTGCGTTTTGTGAAGCGAGACGGTTCCAAGCTGCTTCGAAGCGCTTTATCTCATCATCATCTGATAAAGGCCCTGAAGATGCCATTCGACAAACAGGCATCTCAACTATCAGTATATCTGGCTCTTTTTGCATTTTGATTCCTTACTGCATGGCATTTTAGCCATGCGAAAAATCCATTTTAACAATTATAACACTTGCGTTCTACACTAACATCCCTTAAGCCTGAATAAAAGCAGAAAGAATTTAACTGGTGCATCGCATATCTTATGGCTCGCTGCTCCCTTCGCATGTGCATTCCGAAACTTGCGCACTGCAGACAGGATTGCCGAATCTACAATTTTATTGGCCTTTTATGCATAATTGTGGTTAGCAGTTTCCCTGCAAGGTTTTTTTCAGACAGCTTGATAGCGAAAGGCGCATATGGAATGCCTCTTCGTTATCGTTTTTTGCTCGAATTGCATAAGAGTAATTGGCTAATAATTTGGCATCTGTGAAGCGCAATTCGCTGCGCGCCAAGCGGGCTTATTCTAAAAATGCGTATATCAGGCAAAATCAGCATAAGGCGGCTCTTTCTTTCGCCCAGAAGCATGCCAAATGCTGACAAAAAACGTGCGCAGGCTTGGGTTTGGCTGGTACAATCAGGATAAATATGAAGGCTGTGGGCATTGCCATTCGGATGCAGCTGCCGCCTTTAAATGAAATGACACCAGAGGAGATGGCCAAAATGCTTTCATCCGGCAAGCGGCGCACTGTTTTTGCGCTGGCGCTTATCCAGCTTTCTATATGCATGAACGGGTGCTCGCAAAACAGCCTGCCTAACAGCAAAGAATTTTCATTGGACTCGTACAGCATATCACTTAGATTGGATGGCATTGAATTTTCTTCAAGCGCTTCGGAGCTGCGCCACATTCCAATATCCATAAACTATTTAAACAGCGAATATGGATATGGCTATGAATTCACAGAAGAAAATGCCAGGGCGCAAATTGACAGCGAGCCAAAATTCACAACAGCGCTGACAGTTGGCGAAAAAGTTTTCTACGGAAATGCAAGCACGCTCAGCAGCCTTCAAACGCTTGAGGTTTTAGTTGCCCGTTCTGATGGCGCAACCATGAGCTTTCGCAAAACTGTGCAAGTGGGATGTGTATATTCCTTTGCCGTTGATTGCGGCAGCATGGGGGAAGGCGAAGCGCGTGTGGATTTGAGGCAAATTAGCGAAAGCGCGAGCTATAACGATAACATTCTGCACTATTTGTCAGCAATGGCAAAGTCATACCTTTTTCAGCTTAACAGCTATGAAAGCTTGCTGCAAAAGATATATGAAAACCCAAGAGCGCCAAGCTTAAATATTTGCATCGCAGAATACCAATTAAGGTTTTTATTGCTGAAAGGAGAAATAAGTTTTTGCGATGAAGAAGCATGGTTTGCGATCGACACAATCGGCGCATTTGGCGATTCAAAGGCTACCGACTGCAATGAAAGCCAAAATTTCGAGCTTAACTTTATTGCCGGGATGTTTTCATCTGCTCTCGCAAGCGCTGTTATAGAGCAATTCACCGGAGCGAGCTCTGTATGCACAGCTTCAGTTATTGCATACTCATATAATGCTGGCATTCCTTTGCATATTGCCTCAAAGGGCAATGCCGATTTTGAAACTGCCCAGCTAAAAATACCTGGAGTGCTTATTAGCTCTATTGGCGATGCGATTGCCAATGGCCTGTCAGCCATCGTGCCTGAAGAGCCTATACTGCTCAACAGCTGGGAGGGAACCGGCGCAATTGTTTTCGAGCCTGAAACTGGCTATGGCGACTTTCGCCTAAGCGGAAGTGTTGGAGATGCCAAAACGATCGAAAAGCTAAAAGCAGACAGCCAGTTTATTGCCGGCAGAGCAAACTGGGCGATGCAGTTCAGCATCGCCAGCCAACGCTACATTGAAAGCGTGCTTTCCCGAGCGGCTGCTCTCCTAAATACGCATAGCGAATCAGGCGGATTGAGCGGATTGCTTGGAAATGCGCTTGCCCTGGATCATGCCCAATGGATTGCCGCAGAAATAGCGCACGCTGCGCTAAGCAGCTGTGAAGCTTACAGCGAAGGCATTGACAGTATCCTTGAAGGTGCAGTCTATGACAGCTCGTTCTTGGGGATGATAGCGATCTATTCCAAGCCGGGAGGCTTGGAGGGCGCAAACAGCGACTTTGATTCACTGGATTTGTCAAATATAGAAGAAATGCAAACAGAAAGCGGCTTAACAAGGGCTGGCGATTTGCCTGATGGCAAGCACGCCATTGTAAAGCCTGGATCTGATGAGGCCTCTTTGTCGATTCGGAACCCGATATCTGAAAGGGGCATTATCGTATATTATAGCCCCTAGGTTTTGAGCGGCTCTATACAAAAATCCCAAAGCGCCTTAAAACGTAGTCGCAAAGCATGCCAGCCAGATCAGGCATGTATTCGCCTATTGCATCAGAAAGGATGGGGCACGATCTGATGATTTTTCTAAGCCGCCGCTTGGGCTGGCGGTTAAAGCCCCGCCAGTCCATGGCGGCAAGGACAGTTTCCTGCGCGAGAAGGCCTGACTCAGTGCATGGGCTAGGCAGTTTTGGCGCTTGGGCAATAGATGTCTGTTTCGTTTCGGCATTATTTATGCTATTATTCATATAAGGAAGCCTCATATTTGTATTTAAGTTTTATTTCTATGATTTCTCAATAGGGCAATCATAGGAAGGCTTCCATTTTTATATTCCAATATTTATATTACTAGGCATTCTATGGGATCGATTTCGGATTTATGTGCTGGCCAAGCAAAGCATTTTGTTCACTGTGCGATTGACAATATCGTGATCGAGTATTTGTCGAGCATATCAGAGCTGCTAAGCAGCCTTGCGTTCATGAAACCACTAAAAACAGCGAAGCTATATTGCCTGCATGGAGCTTTATGGTTTTTCGATCTTGATGCCTGTCTGTGCAGGAACGAACTATGTTGCAAAGCATGATGCGCCCTCAGCCTCTGCCATGCCATAAAAGTAGCGTATAATCCACTCGACAACAGCATTTATCATTTTATCAATCATGTTATATCTGGCTTCATAAGATTTCTACAATTTCGCTGCCTTAGCCCATCCTGCGCCTGCAGATGCAGCTCCGAGCGCGCTTCCAAAGGCCCATAGGCAATCAGGCGTTAAGCAGCACTTCTGCCAACTTGGCAGCCTACTGCTTTCGTGTTCATGTGAAAACGCTTTTTCATTCTCTTTTCGCTTAGGCGGCATGCCTGCAGCAATCGGGGCTGGGCACCTGGCAAAGCCTACTATCTTTACGCAAAGCACAATTTCAACCTATTCGCTGCTTGAAACTGCCAACAAGCTGAAGAAGCTCTGTGATGCTATGCTATCGTCCTTTTTCGGCTTGCTTTTTACTGCTATTTTGTCTTTTTCCCGCATCAAAGCTCTCTATTGCCTCGTCAGCCTATTTAAGGCTGCAAAAGCAGATCCCAAGCAGAAACTCTGTACCGGCAAGATTAATAAAAACTCAGGAATGAAACCATGCGCCGCGCATTGCTGATGTAGATTTAGATTGGCAGATAAAGCTATTCGAAAAATATTTATCGTTTATCAATATAAACGTATTGATAAACGATATGCGATATGCTATTCTCTATCCAGATGCGAATCTCGGAGGAATTATGAAGCATAAAATTAAAGACAAAAAATATTTCTTCACCGGCAACAGCACTATATACGCATACCTGCTCATTGCATTAGCATACATTTTCGCTAAGCATGTGCTGTTTTATTGGTCAGGCTGGATTGTAACAGCCTTTTGCATTGCTTATATAGCATTAGCCGCGGCTTTCATGCGCTCTAGAGGGCATATTATAAACCGCGAGGCATTATACTGGCTTTCATGCTGCATTATCTGCGCTATAAGCTATAGCATTCAAGACGGCATGATATCTGTGTTTGCTAGATCATTATTTCTGGTGCTCTCATCAACTTACTTTTTGCTGCTTGTTGTTATGAAGACGCCAACCAAGCACAACAGCGAGATCAGCGACATGCTCAGAGCAATGCTAAAAGATACCTTTGACAGCTACTTTTCCATATGGAAAGAGGCTGCAGCGCCTTTTTCGGCAGAAAGCTCAGATGAGCGCAAGAGTTTTTTTGGCCAGGCTTTCCTAGGCATTGTTATTGCAGCTCTCTTGATAGCAATCGTAACTCCTCTGCTTTTTCAGGCTGATCTTGGAAGCTTTGCTTATCTTTTTGATGGCTTAAGAGGCAAGTTTGGCAGCTTGTTTGCTATCGAAACAATAGTCGCTTGCTGCCTTGCAGTGTTTATAGCCCCATATTGGTATGGCATGCACACCTCTCTTGCAGAGCAGGAGCTTGTCATTAAAGAGGAAGAGCAAAGCCGCCCGCTCAGCCCAATAACAGTAAACATAGCTCTTGGCGGGCTTTGTGTTTGGTATGGCATCTTCTGGGCAAGCCAGATTCAATATGTGGTTTCTGCTGTTTTAGGGCATTTGCCAAATAACGCAATGTCATATTCAACTTTTGCTCGCAGAGGCTTTTTTGAGCTGATTATCGCAAGCGCCATAAACTTATGCGCTATTGGCGCTGTTACGCGTTTTTCATCTGAAAGCAGCATCAGAAAGGCATTGATCATTACAATTTCATGCTACTCGCTTCTCTTTGCCACTGCATCAGCAGCAAAAATGATGCTTTATATTTCAGAGTTGGGGCTTACACAGCTTAGAGTAGCATCAAGCATATTTATGCTCTTTCTGGCAATCTGCTTTATAGCTGTTATAGCAAACCAGATAAGGCCTTTCAGGTCCATGCGGTTTTGTGCAATCGCAGCATCCATTATCATTATCTGCCTGTCTGTATTTAATATCGATAAAGGAATTGTCAACTACAATACTAAGCGCTTTCTTTCAGGCACAATAGCAACTTATGATATGGACATTCTTTACAACTCAGGTTCAGCCGGCATCGATGGCGTAAAAAAAGTTCTGTCACAAAATACTCGAGGCGATACGAACACATATGAGAACGCTTTGCAATATAGGAATTGGATTCGCAGCACTACTGTGGAATTTCAGCATAGATCGCTTGAGTATTATAGCTCACGCAGAAAAGCTCATTAATAAAAAAGAGAAAGTGCGTGGCTTCCGCTAAAATGAAGCCAAAAGAGCTTATATTAGCCCAATCACGCCATGCGCTGCGAGTTTTAAGCAAATCATAACAGCAGCGCTTTTCTTATTTCAGTTAGCCTCAGCAAATGCACATATACTCCACTAGCCTTGCTTAATCGAAAGCATTGTTATGCCTTCAACAATGATAAGACTGTATATAGGGCAATTTCTAGCTTTGTGCAACCAAATGTCTGAATAGCAATCTCATATACTGTCATTTCATTCAGCTTGGCATAACATAAAGTGGAGGAAACATAATATGGCTGAACAAGAACGCTATGTTCTTTTGTATAGCGATGAAACAAAAGAAAGTGCTTCATTCAATCTGCTGCAGGATGCAGTAACAGCAGCAGAAAATGACACTGATGGCGATACTGAATTTATTATAGTTATCAATTTTGATGATGAGCTGGACAGCTCTGTAAATATTCCGGCAGGCATACATATAACGCTTATATCCAGCGGCATTACAGCTTATAAAATCAAGATGGCTGGCACAGATCGCCATTTTACTGTTGATGGCGAGCTTACGCTCGGCACAGTTGTTTTAGAAGGCAGTTTTAGCAGCGCTTTATCTGTAAGCGGAGATCAATGCGGCGGTGTGCAAGTAAACAATGGCGCTGTATTGAATATTGAACAAGGCGCTTTGATAACAAAGTGCTATAGTGGGAACGCTGATTCTGGCGGTGCAGTTCACGTCAAAGGCAATGGCGCTTGCAACATGAGCGGCGGAGAAATCCGCGAAAATGCCAGCCTGAAAGGTGCAGGGGTATATGCCGCAGGCATTTTTACCATGACAGGCGGGTCAATCTCAGCAAATATAACGGGCTCAGCCGATGCGGCAGAGGATAGCTTTGGCGGAGGGGTATATGTGACAGAAGCTGGAACTTTTGCCTTGAGCGCTGGGGAGATCAGCAAAAATGCTTGCTTGATTGGTGCTGGTGTATATACTAAAGGCACTTTCAATATGACAGGCGGGTCAATCTCAGCAAACATGATCAGCTCTATCTATGCAACTGCCGCCAGCTTTGGAGGAGGGGTATATGTTGCAGATGGTGAATTCACGCTCGATGGTGGCACTATAAACCTAAACACTGCTAATAAGGGCGGCGGCATATACGTGAAATCAGGCGATTTCTTGATAGGCGATGCTGCTGCTGTAACAACAGCTATTGAAATAGCCAATAACTCAGCATTTGAAGCAGGCGGAGGCGTATACATTGAAAATGCTGCTCTAAGCATCAAAAGAGGCAGCATAACAAGCAACACTTCCATATTGAATGGTGGAGGCATTTACCTGGAAGATGGCACAATAGACATCATTGGCGGCAGCGTCTCAAACAACGCAGCGCTCGCCGGTGGAGGCGTTTACACTATGGCTGCCTGCACAATGTCAGGTGGATCGATCGATAATAACGCTTCAAAGAGCATAAATTCTATGTATGGATCCGGCGGTGGCTTGTACATTGCAAGCGGATCATTTGAAATGAGCGGCGGCTCAATCAGTGCTAACACCAGCCCTGTTGGAGGCGGTGTGTATGTGTCCAACGGTTCTTTTGAAATGACAGGCATCAACGCTAGTGTAAAAGGGAACACGGCTACAGTTTCAGACGGTGGAGGCATTTACATAAGCACAAGCGGCTCAACTGTCTTTACAGCCGGTGAGATATCAGCAAACAGCGCCACAAGAGATGGTGGTGGCATTTGGATAGATATTGATGAACTGTTTAGCCTTAGCATAGCAGAAGGCTTTATCTTACAAAATAACAAAGCATTTACTGCATACACCGTTGACAGCACTGAGATCATAAGTTGGTATACAGGCAATATCAGAGCAACAAGCCGTACGATGAATTTTGCCTATCTTATCAATAACTATGATATTGCTTGCACAATAGGCGTTAAGAACATCAATCCAGGCAAAGTTGCGATCACAGGCCGTGTAATTTCAACTGGTGCATACCTGCCGGCAAGGAAAATAAAATTCGGCATTTATGATCAAAACAACAGGCTTGTCTCGACTGCAAGAAACACTAAATATGGCACTATTAACTTCAGCTCTATTACTATAAGCGCGGAAGGAGAATATACGTTTACTGTGAAGGAAATAGCGCAGCGCTACAACGGCTGGGCATATGACAGCAAAGTGTACTCTCTTAGAATAACAGCAGTTGAAAACGAAAGCAGCAATCTTATCATTAGCTATACCATCTCTGAAGGCGAGATAATATTCAGTACTCGTTACTCGGCAAGAGCTGCTTCAACCCAACTGAGCGCTCTGGTAGAAATTGAAGGCGCACTTCTGGTAGAAGGAATGTTCCTATTTGGATTATTCGATTCAAATGGCAGGGAAATTGCCCGTGCTTCAAATAATGCATCCGGAGAAACAATTTTCTCGACGCTGTCATTGCGCGAGACAGGGTCATATAGCTTTTTCATCAAAGCGCTTAACCAGTCATCCTGTGAATGGAGCATTGATGAGAGGCTGCATCCGGTAACAGTCAGGGTCACAGACAATAGGCGCGGATCTCTGCAAACAAGCATTGAATACCCCAATGGAATGCCATGCTTCGTGCATTGCTACTGCTCATGCATTAGCTAGCAAAGATGGCAATTCAAAGCAATATATTTAAAAAAGGGAATGCAAACAATAAACTATAAAAAATAAGCCACTATGCGCTATACACCATTCATTTAGCAGTAGTGGCTTAACTGCATTCGGAGGCTATACGGAAAGCGCCTCGTGCCAGCTTGCTCAGCAGCGCAGCGGCTCTGCCAAAGCCGCCTCTTTTTGAGAAAAAAAGCGCACGAGCCGATAGCAGGATCGAAATAGCAGCACCCTCATAATTAATTTCTAGCTTGGTTCATCAGCCTTTTTATACTCACCGCTCAAGGTGATATATTCTCCAAAGCCAAACAGCTCCCATTCGCTTTCTGCGCTTTCCGGCATTTCTACATTGACAAAAAGAGTTTGCCCATCCAGCACAAATCTTATAGGTACAGGCGTTTCAAGGTGCCATACCATAACGACAGCTTGCGCCTCGTTGGCAGAAGCCACACTAGCAGTTGCGCTGATATGAGCTGAGTTTTCGCCATTGTCACAGTTCATTTCAAAAGTGAGGCTGTTAAATCCATTTTCTTCGAAAGAAAGATAAGCCACGCGCTCCTGCCCATCGCTTTGCATGAACCATTTCCCGATCAGGCTGCTCGTGATAGGCTCTTGTGCAATATCCGGCTCTTCACCGCTGTTTGCTGTGCTCTCTCCCGCTTGGCACCCAACACAGCAAAGCATAGCCGCTATAGCCAAAGCGATTAATAAAAACTGCTTTTTCCTCATTCCTTATGCCTTTCATAATGCATGCTTATTGCCAGTATAGGCCAAATAATGCATCTAACTAAATGCCAGGGACGTAAAACGGAAAAAACTGGCTACAACAGCCGCAGCGTCCAAAATGCAGCAGCCTCGCATGCATTATGCCATAGAGAATAGCACTCTCTCACCATTAATGCAGATGCTATCAGGCAGCAATACGGGATGATTTGCAGCGCATGCGCAATTGCCAAACAATCTAATAAGAAATATTCTTTCGGTATGCGAAAAGGCTTAAGTTAGGAGAATAGCAAAATACAGTTTGTGGCTCGCAAAAAAAAGCAAAGCTTGGCTCCTAATGCATCTTAAGCCAAGCTTTGATGAAGCTATTACAATCAAACAACTTTTTCACTGAAAAATAAAGGGCACATTTCACAAGCGGGAATTTCAGCTCTGGGAAATGCTATCAGTGCAGCAGTAAACGCAATGTCTCCAGCCTATGAATCTTTTAGGCCTTCCATAGCATATTCTCTGGGCCATGTCTTGCTGAAAGAAATTCTAGGCACAATCATGTTGAATTCTTTCGTTAGAATGCTGTAAAGCTGCGGGTAGCTTGTTATTTCTTCTTCAAATACCTCGCCATTAACTTTCCTGCGGAATATTGTGCCGTCAACAGCTATGCTTCCGGTCTCTGTCCTAAGCCTGACAACTCGCCTGTCGCTGAGCTGCGCGCGCTCATTTGATGCCATAAACTCAAGCAGCGTATGCGGATGCAGGTACACTGTATAGAAATCTTGCTCTGTTCCGTCATCAAGGTGCTTAACCAGCGTTATATCTCCAAATGGGGCATTGTCATGGTGGCGTATGGAAAACCTATAGCCCAAAATGTCTTGTATTCCAGGGTCGTCAATATCAACAGGGCCTTCAGCGCATCCGGCTCCATAGCCAACATCGCACAGGTACCTCTTGCCATCGATTCTAACTACAGTAGTCCTATGGCCCATAGGGCTGAACACAGGGTTGCCAAAGAGCAATCTTCCAGACAATGGGTAGCAGTCATAGCCTAACCCTTCAATTATTGAATAGAAGAACCCGTTTATTTCGTAGCAATACCCGCCACGCCTGTTGAGCACAAATTTCTCAAACAAATGCTCCGGGGCAAAGTCCACGTACCTCTTATATTCGCAGCTGTCAAGAGTCTCATACGGCACGGTCATTATATGCGCGAGCATGATCTTCTGCAAGTTTTCCTTGCTGGGAGTATAGTCTCCATTCGGATCAAGCCCTATTCGCTCAAGCGCCATCCCCAGATCCGGCAGCGGGGCGAAGTACTCAGGGCTGGATATTGTATATCTGCCATCATCAAGTGACATATCATTTCCTCACATCAAAATATCGAAATACTGTTATCTGTTTATGTAGTCGCTTCTGTCTTGAGCCCTTGCATTGCAAATTGCCTTGGCCAGGTTCTGCTGAAAGACATGCGGGGCACAATCATTTTAAAATCATTTGTCAAAATATCATACATTTGCGGGTAGCTGGTAATTTCCGTCTCAGTTACAACGCCGTTGACTTTTTGGCGGTAAATAGTTCCATCAATAGCTATGCTGCCTGTTTCAGTCCGAAGCCTGCAAACGCGCCTCTCCGCCATGGAAATTTGGGTTTGCTGGTTTGGAAGGATAAACTCAAGGAGTGTATGCGGATGCAGGTATACTGTATAGAAATCCTGCTCAGTGCCGTCGTCCAGATGCTTAACCAGGGTAATATCGCCAAATTGGGCATTCGGATGGTGGCGAATTGAAAATCTGTATCCCAGTATTTCCTGGATTCCAGGCTCATCAATATCCACTGGGCCTTCTGCGCACCCTGCTCCATAGCCGACATCGCAAAGATACCTTTTTCCATCAATATTAACAACTGTGGTTCTATGGCTCATCGGGCCATAAAATGGCTTTCCAAAGAGCAGCCTGCCTGAAAGAGGGAAGCAGTCATAGCCCAGGCCTTCGATAATTGCCATGAAAAAGCCATTAATTTCATAGCAGAAGCCGCCTCTGCGCTGCAATACGAATTTTTCAAATAAATGCGGGGGATCAAAATCAACAAAACGCTTGAAATCGCAAAGATCAAGAGTTTCGTATGGAACGGACATGATGTGAGCAAGCATTATTTTCTGCAGATTCTCTTTGCTCGGAGAGTAATCGCCATTTGGATCAAGCCCAATGCGCTCAAGCGCCATACCCAGATCAGGAAGAGGGGCATAGTATTCAGGGCTAGCTAATTGATATCTACCGTCTAGAGACATAATTTTGCTCCTCGCTATTTCTTATAGTTGCTGCATTATACTATATGTTTGGCTCAGGAATCAAGAAATTTCGCCATGCTTTCAATAACTGGAGTATGGCCTGTCGAATAAATACAAATAAAATTAGTACAATGAAGGCAATAACACTATGAAGCTTGATTCTGTAGTTTTGATTACAGGCTTATGGCTATAGTTGGCATATTGTTCATAAATAAGCTTTAGGCCCGTGTTATTTAGCCTCATATATCCAAGGCTGCATAATACTGCTGCAAGAGCCGGGTTTCTCAAGCTTTCGCTGTTAAAATCTTTTTGGGCAACTTGCCTGTAGGGCGATGCTATTTCGATTCTGTCGCTATAGACGCTTATGTCGATAGCGTTGTCAAAATCATAGGATCTGTGCGCAATTGCATTAATAAATGCTTCATTAAGCGCACTTAAGGGATAACGCCCGGTTTTGCTCGATATTCTCAGCACCTCAAAGGCTGATTGTATTTGCCAAAATATCGAGCCTGAAATACTCTCTGAAAAAACAGCTCCCGCAGAATCGCTATAGTCTGCTATATTCACAGTATATGGGTTCTGATCAGAGAGAATAAATGCCAGATTTAAGTAGCGGCCCTCATTGTCTGCGATAAAGCCCATTAGCTGTGTGCCAAACTGCATTCGGCACCTTGCATATATTTCAGATGCTGATGCAAAAGACAAATCCTGCACATCTGAAAGATCGCTTTCCTGAAATGGCATGCCTATCCTCGCTTTTCTGCCTGGATATGAATAAAGCCCCTTAAGTGCTGCAAAGCAAAAGAGGCTTGATCAAGCTAAGTATTAGGCCTTTAAACAGTTACAGTTTCCTCAACTTTTAGAATATCCATTGGGCACGCTTTTGCGCAAATATCGCATGCGATGCACTTTGATGGCACAGAGTCTTCAGATGCGGCAACTATAAGGCCCCATTCGCAGGCATCAATGCACTTCATGCATTTTGTGCAGTCTCTTCTGCTGATTAAATAAACACCTTGCTTGTTCTGCCTTATTGCGCCTGGCTCACACACTTCAGCGCATTTGCCGCATTGATCGCAAGTAAGCACTTTAACATTGCCATCTTCCTCGACAATTTGTACAGTAGACAGTTTTAAATTGTTTTGCTTATGGTAAGCTTCTGAACATGCCACAGTGCAGCTTAGGCATGCTGCGCATGCGTCATTATCGACTACATTTAGCCTTTTCATTTGTATGGCTCCTCTCTTTGCTTAAGCAGCAAGCATTAAGCTAGCCGCTGCGAGTATGCTAATGACTATTATTTCCAGTTAGCAGATGCACGCTTTACTTAAAAGAGTATAGCAGGAAATGAGCTTGCCATCAATATTCAAAAATAAGGATCAATAATACTCAGCAGAAGTGCTGCCGGTTTATGCCTTCTCCCATTCATTTTTACTGTCATTCAAGCTAGAATATTTATAATCAAGCCATTCCCATGCACTTGTTGGCACGAGAATTGGCAGCAAATGTTAAATGTTATATATAATGGCCACTGGGCTTAAGATCGAATATCAAAATACTGCATTAAGGCACAATGTTTATGTAAAGATATTGCCTGCATGGTTTCTTTCCAGCCCATTATTTTTCACTACAGTAATGCAACCTGCCAAAATGCATGCAAACGATAAAAGCTTGCCTTTCCTTCTGAAGCAGAAAGCACGCAGCATGCCTGCCACATACGCAATGGATATTCGTGCATATTTTATGCGCACACACCACATTATTCGCGGGCAATGTATGCATTTTCGATCAATTTCTACGTTGGATAAGCCTGTTACCTCATCAGATAATGCAGCCAATTGCGCAGCTGTCAAAGCTCAAAAATAAAGCTCATGTGTAAGGCCAGAATGCAAATGCCGATCAAGCTTTTTCTCACCAGTTGCATAAACAAGGAACTTTTCTGCAGCAAAACAGCATAATTCGATATAATAAGATGCAGCCAGGCAATAAATTAGGAGATAATATATGGATTTTATTAGTGAAACACTAGCATTACGGGTAATTCATTCTGCGCCAGTATATAGCTTGGAAGAGTGTATTCTTTCAGAACAGAACAGCTCTGGCACTCGATATACCAACGATTTGCACAGCCTTTCTGATATTGCTGCCAAGATCTTGGAAGATTTCATTTTCAAAGCATCAGCCTACACGAGCAAAGCATTAAACAAGATCCTCGATGATCTTTCTGCGTTGAATGAAAGAAAGATGCCTGCTCCAGAAGCAGCTTTTTTACCATACTTAATTGAGACACTATATATCGATAGATTCATTTACTTCTATAAACAAAACGATGATATACATATCGTTTTGCCAAATGAACTCCGGCTGATATACAAAAATATCAAGGAAGAAAAAGGCATCTCGGAAAAAGCGCTGCGCACTCGAGAGATGCGATCATATGCTGCTGCTCTGCATAACTTATACGGCGTATATAAAATTGGGCAATATGTTGAAATCTGGAATAGACACCATAAAGAAAAAATGAGCATTATGGATGCAGAATCATTTTATTATGATTATGACGGTTACAATAGCATTTATTATGCAGAAGGGGGCTATATTATCAGCGAATGGATAGGCGATGACGAGGTTGACTATTTAATTGAGAGAGCCGAAAGCAGCGAAATAGACTACTATATGCCGACAAAAAGCGTAATATCCGCTTATGCCGACGAAGACTGGGAATACGAAAAAACTGAGTATTCTGCACAAATACAAGTGTTTCTAAAAGGGATATTTTCTAGCAATGACTTACTTGATGAGCTTTTTATGGATCTAACTAACCCTTTTAGTGCCGGCATTCCCGGGTTCATATATAATTGCCTACAAGAATCTGGCTTTCCCTTAGAGAACAAAGAATTATGTTTGGAATTTGAAAAGCTTTACGACAATTTATTCAGCAACATGCGTCTTTGGAGATATTTCGGGCATACTCAATGCCAGATTTCATTGCTGTACGGACAGGAAAATCCTCCATTTAGGCTCAATAATGAAAACTGAAATACATTATGAAGTTCAGCAACCTTTATTATGCATGTAGCCAAATGGCAAAATTGAGGCATCTGCAACAAAGACGAGTAACAGCTAGCACCTGCACAGCACTTGAGGAACAGGACAAAGCCGGCATATGATAGCAATGATGGGCAATCGAGGGCAGCTTCATAACACGCACATATCCTTATGAAAGTGGGGCATTTCTGTGAGCCAAAAGCTAAAATGCATTATTGGCGAATATTCTGGACAATTAAGCCAAATGCTTAATGACAATTTGATAGGTATTTACTTAACCGGCTCTATTGCATTAGGCAGTTACATAGACAATAAGAGCGACTTTGATTTTACTGTGGCAATGAAAGAGCCGCTAACAAATGAGCAAGCAACAAAATTAAAGGCCATTCATAAAAGCATTGTAAAAAAATACTCATATCCAAAAAGTTTTTTTGATGGCCACTTCATTACCCTCTCGGAGCTGGGCAAGAAGCCGAATGAAATAGAGCCTGTGATCGTATGCTCTGATGGGAAAATAAAAAATGGCTATCGGGGAATAAATGCCGTCACATGGTACACCTTGAAAAAATATGGCGTGACAGTTTACGGCTTGCCTTCATCGGAACTTCCTTTTGATATCGATATTAATGAATTGCGATCATATGTGCTCGATAATATTAATTCATACTGGGTGAAAAGGCTTTCACGAACAAGCAATATTTTTTTGCCAATGGGCTTATATGCGCTTGCAGATTCATCAGTAGAATGGTGTGTGCTTGGTATTTCACGCATGCTTTATACATTGTCTGAAAATGATGTATGCTCGAAAGAAAACGCTGGCGAGTATATGCTTTTACACGCTTCAGAAGAGTATCACAGCCTTTTGCGCGAGGCAATATTCATTCGAACCGGCAAAGGCCAAAAACATTATAAATCTTCATTTGAGCGCCGTAGCGATATGATTGCATACATGGAATATATGATACGCGAATGCAATAGCTTGTCGGCAGCATTATAAATAGATGCCTCAAAATTCTATAGACATTCGAAAATGCGTTGGATTGTTTTTGATTGCCTAATTTAGACAGTGAAACACTAAAAAATGAAAATATACCAATGCAACTCACATCGAGCAGTTAAATAATAAAAAAATCCATAATTCGAAATAAAGCCATATGGGACCCATCAATTCTGCTATAAAGGCTGTTCTTGCAGTTTGATGCTGTCTATCAGCCAGCGCCAGCTTAGCTTTATATGCCGGCAAATAACTCATTTAACTTCTCCAATGCTGCTTGCCCAGGCTACCTAGACAGCTCCGGCTTATACGCCTATACATCTAATACCATGAAATTCAATGCCAAAATTGATAGTAAAATACAGCCAAGTTATATAGTGAAATGCTGCCAAACTTGATAGTCAAACATTGACAAAGCTTATAGTTGGATGCACTATGTATGCGTGGTTAAAATGGTCAAGAATTATCTGGCACGCATTTCAGACGAAAAACTGTCGCTCCTTTTGCAAGCGAAAGGGGCTGTTTTGATTGAAGGGCCAAAATGGTGCGGAAAAACAAGCTCGGCTGCAGAATTAGCGCAAAGTGTTTTATATATGCAAGACCCTGACACTTCAAAAGCGCATATTTTGACAGCCAAAACAAAGCCCTCACTGCTTTTAGAGGGCAAAACACCGCGCCTTTTGGACGAATGGCAAGTCGCTCCTGAGCTTTGGAACGCTGTAAGGTTCGCAGTTGACAGACGCCGTTTGAATGGGCAGTTTATTCTGACCGGCTCTGTTATTCCAACACGCACAGATGACATGCATACAGGAACAGGCAGAATCGCCCGAATGAAAATGCGTACGATGTCATTATTTGAATCAAGAGATTCGAGTGGCGATATTTCTCTTGGGAAACTATTCGATGGCGATATAAGCATGGAAAGCAAATCTGATATATCAATTGAACAATATGCCTTTTTGATAAATCGCGGAGGATGGCCCGCGGTTGCTCAGGAAAAAAATGAGAGAATAGCTTTAGCCGTTGCTAATGACTATTTAGAAGCAGTTGCTAATGAAGACATTTCAAAAGCAGATGGCATAAAAAAGAATCCTGACAGAGTTAAAGGTTTGCTGCGCTCCTTGGCGCGAAACATATCAAAAGAGTCAAAAATTTCTACCATATTGAGTGATTTAACAGAAAATGGTGAGGCGCTGTCGCAAGTGACAGTCACCCAATATATTAATGCTCTCAAAAAAATATTTGTTATAGAAGACTTGCCTGCTTGGAACGCCAAACTGCGTTCTAAAACAGCAATCAGAACAGCAGCAAAAAGACATTTTGCTGACCCTTCTATAGCAACGGCTGCTTTGCGGGCTACGCCAAAAAAACTAATGTCGGATTTTGAAACATTCGGATTGCTTTTTGAATCGTTGTGTATACGTGATTTGAGAGTTTATGCCGAGAGCATTGACGGAAGTGTCTATCACTACCGTGACAAAAGCGGTTTGGAGATTGACGCAATCATTCAGCTTGCAGATGGGCGCTGGAGCGCTATTGAAATCAAAATGGGAGCAGGCGAAATTGAGGAAGCTTCTGCCAACTTGCTGAAACTCAAAAAAACAGTGGATACTGAAAAGATGGAGAACCCTTCCTTCTTAATGGTGCTGACAGCAACGGAATATGCTTTTCAAATGGAAAACGGCGTATGGGCAGTTCCGCTCGGGTGCTTGAAAAATTAGGCCAGCAATGAAGCATAGATTGGCGTTTAATAGAGAATCTGGCAGGAGCTGAATATTCCTGCCAGACATTTTATACGACTATTTCAAAAATAATGTCTTCTCAATAGCTTCACTGCTGCCATTTGCTTTCTTTGAACAACTGGCTGCCACGCTATCTTCTTAAATCATCAACTATCTGTGTCTTCGACTCAGTCTGCTCGTCTTTGTCTTTAACAACCCTGGCAGGGCTGCCAGCTACAACAGTGTCTGGCTCAACATCAGTTGTTACGATAGCTCCGGCAGCAACTACGGCTCCTTTGCCTACCCTAACTCCTTCAAGCACTACTGCATTAGCCCCAACCAGAACTCCGTCTTCGATGATAACCGGCTGTTTGCTTGGAGGCTCTAAAACGCCTGCAATAACGGCTCCAGCGCCTATGTGGCACCTCTCCCCTATTTGGGCTCTTGCGCCAAGCACAGCGCCCATGTCTATCATGCTCTCTTTTCCGACAACAGCCCCTATGTTAATGATAGCGCCCATCATAATGACTGCAGATTCCCCAATAATAGCCCCTGTCCTGATGAAGGCTCCCGGCTCTATTCTTGCATTAATCTCTGTCATGTCGAGCAAAGGAATAGCTGAGTTGCGCCTGTCATTTACTATGCGGGAAGAGGCTATTGAAGCTTGGTTAGCCGCAATGAAATCTTTCGCTTCGATTGCTGTGCAAAACACTGTATATGAGCCATTCGAGCCATAAAACTCCAAACCGGCGAAAGCTTCATCACTAAGCTGGCCTTTCACATAGAAAGTAACCGGAGTTGTCTTTTCTGCGTCTTTGATAAAGCGCGCAAGCTCGTAAGGATCTGTAAAATCATACCCTGTTGTATCCATTTATTTATCCTTTCACTATATCGTCCATGGAGTAGTAGCCCGGCTTTCTGCCTGCCAGGAAGTGTGCAGCCTTGATAGCCCCAGTGGCGAATACATCCCTTGACAAAGCTTCGTGGGTCAAGGTTATTGTTTCGCCTTCCCCTGCGAAAAGAACGCTGTGCTTTCCTACTATTGCCCCTCCGCGAATAGAGTGCATGCCGAGCTCTCCGGGCTGCCTTTTGGCTTCGCTTCCATGGCGGCCGTATACAAGGCTGTATTCTTTGCCTGCCCCCTTAATAACGCTTTCAGCCAGTTTTTCAGCTGTGCCGGAGGGGGCGTCTTTCTTTCTGTTATGGTGGGACTCGATAAGCTCAATATCGAAATTTTCATTAAGCAGCGAAGCCGCCAATTCAAGAATCTTTTTAAATGCGCTTATCCCATATGAGAAGTTGGCGCTTCTTAAAACCGCTATCTTTTCAGAAGCATCCCTGACCATTTGCTCTTGGGATTCTTCAAAGCCTGTGGTAGCAGAAGCAAGCGGAAGGCTCTGCGAAACGCAGAATTCAACAATATCTTTTTGCAGCGAATAATGCGAAAAATCAACGGCTACATCAATATCTTCTGTGATATCGCCAAAGCTTGTGTACACGGGAAATGCCGCATTAACCGGCGCGATGTCAAAGCCTGCAGCAACAACCGCTTGCATTGAAGGGGCAATCGCTGCAACTGATCTTCCCATTGCGCCACCAGCGCCAATAATTAGTATTTTTATTTCAGCCATAAATGCACGCTTACCCTAAAAGGCCGTATTTTGCCAGCACAGCTTCGAGCTTTTCAAGCTTAGCGCCGGTAAGAGGCACTAAAGGCAAGCGCATTTCGCCGCTGCAAAGCCCCATAAGCCCCATAGCTGTTTTAAGCGGAATCGGGTTGACTTCGATAAATATTGCCTTAAATATTTCATGGCACTCAAATTGGGCTTGCTTTGCAGCTTCTGTGTCACCGCTAAACCAGGCGTCAGTTATCTTCACCATCATTTCAGGGACTATATTGGAGATGGTGGATATTACGCCTGAACCGCCGTGTGCCATAATAGCAAGCACTTGATCGTCATTGCCTGAGTATACCTGTATGCCATCAGGCTTTTGCGCCATAAACTGTACTATTTGGCTTATATCGCCGCTTGCTTCCTTGAAGCCTTCAACATTCTTGAGCTTTGAAAGCTCAAGGCCGAGTTCGGCAGATATGTTCTTTCCCGTCCTTGAGGGAACGTTATATACGATAATGGGGATATTGACTTCCTTGTCAACTGCCTCATAGCTGGCATAAACACCCTCATCAGAGGATTTGTTATAGTAAGGGTTATTGATTAGAAGCCCTTGGGCCCCGGCTTTCATTGCAGTTTCAGACAGCTTTATGACTTCAGAAGTGTCATTGGTGCCTGTTCCGGCTATAAACATTGCTTTGCCGTCTATAAATTCATTAGCCCTTTTAAACAGCTCAGCTTTTTCTTCGCTGGATATAGTAGGAGCCTCTCCTGTAGTGCCGCTGATGATAATAGCTGGTACTTTTGCTTCGATTTGGAGGGCTATTAGCTTCTCTAGAGCCTCATAATCGATAGCTCCGCCGGAAAATGGCGTTGCAAGAGCCGTACCCACTCCTTTAAACAACATAAACTCTTCTCTCCTTTATTAATTTGCGGCCAGTTCACTTGCTGCAATCAAGCACTCTGCGATCTGAACTGCATTCGTGGCAGCGCCCTTGCGGACATTGTCAGCTACGCACCATAAATTCAAAGCATTTTCAGCTGACAAATCCCTACGTACCCTGCCTACATAAACAAGATCTGTGCCTTCTGCCTCAAGTGGCGTCGGGTAGCTTGGAATTGAAACATCATCAACAACTACTACACCCTCAGCATCCCTAAGCGCTTCCATTACGGCTTGCATATCAAAAGGTTTGGCAGTTTCAACGTTGATTGACTCTGAATGGCTATAAAGCACAGGTATTCTTACGCATGTAGCTGTTATTCCTATAGAGTCATCAGAAAATATCTTCCTGGTCTCATTGACCATCTTAAGCTCTTCTTTTGTATACCCTTCGTCCATAAACACATCAATATGAGGTATTGCATTGTAAGCAATTGGCTTTGGGTAAAAGTCGTTTGGCTCACCCTGGATTCCTCTCTCAAGGTCTTTAATCCCTTTTAGGCCTGAGCCTGAAACCGACTGAAATGTAGTGTAGACAATCCGCTTAATGCCAAATAGATCATATATAGGCTTAAGCGCTACAACAGCTTGTATTGTAGAGCAGTTGGGGTTGGCAATGATGCCATTGTGCTGCAGGGCAGCTGCTGCATTTACCTCAGGGACAACCAGCGGAACGTTGGGATCCATGCGAAACGCCGAAGAGTTGTCTATAACAATAGCGCCTGATCTTGCAGCAATCGGCACAAATTTTAAGCTTACATCCCCGCCTGCAGAAAACAGGGCAAAGTCAATTGGCCGATCAAATGAGTTTTCGTCTAGCTCCTCAACAGTAAACTCTCTGTCGTTGACTGTGATTTTGCTGCCGGCGCTTCTTGATGAAGCCAGCGGATAGAAGTTGTCTATAGGAATATTTCTTTCTTCCAGCACTTCGATCATTTTTCTGCCAACAACGCCTGTTGCGCCAGCTAGAGCAATATTGTAGCTTTTCATTGGTGTATGTACCTTTCAAGGTTAATTTTGCCTTTTTGAATAAGAAAAAAGGCCGATACCGGCCAATACAAAAAATATCTGCAGTCCGGTAGCTCTCCATTTCTATACAGAAATGACAATGCCGCAGCTATTCGCATACGGCACCGACTGGCCGGTTCAGCGGATCCGGCTATCTCGGCGGATTTTCCTTTCCCAACATTCACCCCTACCGCTGTAAGTCCTGGAAGGTACTGATAAAATCCGCGCCTCTACGTTTACATGATTATACCATGCAGCAAGGCGATTTAAAAGAAAATGATGAGAATGAGATTGTTAGACAGAATTAATTATACTAACCATAAAATAAATATGAAAATAAGCCCATCGGAGGCAAAAGCGCAAATAGCTTCCACTGCAGATATTCTTCACAACGTTAAATGCATATGAATCCAGGTTTATGCTATGGCTGCATAAAGCTTTTCTCGCCATAAAGCGCGTTTTTGAGCTCACTCAACCGCTTTGAGCGCTAAGCTATAGTGAAATTTACCACGATTTTTTAGTTGGCGTTGCTTGGCAAAGCAGCGTGCATTTTAGGCCTGTTGTGCAAAATAGCCAAATACCTATTGATCGTGGCAAGAGTTTGCTTGCCCTGTGTTTGAAAGTATAGATAGTTTCTGCCTGCTGCATCAGACAGTCTATATTCCACTTCCGTTCTCAAGAATGTTGCGACAACAAGGCCTTCTAGCATGGCGGATTCAAGCAGCCATTCGGGATAATCTGGTTCCAAATCTAAAACTGTTGAGTCGTAAGTTCTGTGCCTGGTTTTACAGCTTAAGAGGTTGTTTAGTATCACCATAAATGTCGATAAATGGTATAATGGCGATAAAAAAGGCTATTATCCAAGAAATGAGAAAACCTTATCCTAGCGACATAACTAGAGAGCAGTTTGAGCTAATAAAGCCAGCACTTGAGGGAGCATCCAAAATAACACGGCCTTACACATACGATATATATGATATTTTTTGTGCAATACTATATGTTTTAAGGGAAGGGTGCAGGTGGAGGGCATTGCCTCATGACTTCCCGAAATGGGAGAATGTATACTATCATTATCAAAAATGGGGCATAAAAAACTATCTGAACGATGATGAAAGCAGTATATACGAAAAAATATTAGAAGAGCTAGCCATGTCAGAGCGCATCATCAGCGGGAGAAGCCCCAGGCCTTCAATGCTGATAATTGACTCAAAAAGCACAAAAAACGCGTTCACAGCCGGAGAAAAAGGCTATGACGGGGCAAAAAAAAATATCAGGGGCTAAGCTGCACCTGGCAACAGACATTCTCGGCCTGCCACATGGGGTGCATATGACAACAGCAGACTATACTGACAGGGAAGGCGCAATAGAGCTAGCTGCAATTAATGCGGACAAATACGAAAGCGTAGAAAAGCTTTTAGCCGACAGCGCTTATTCAGGGGAAAGCTTCGCTTTAGAAATAAAAGGGCTGACTGGCGCAGAAGTCGAGATTGTTAAGCGCAATGAAGCCCATAAGTTTATTGTTATGCCAAAACGATGGATTGTTGAAAGATCCTTCGGATGGCTCGACAACAGCCGAAGGCTATGGAAAGTATGCGAAAGAAAGCTAAGCAACTATTTACAAATGGCCGTGCTGTCGTTCATTTCTGTTCTGCTACGAAGATACTAAACAACCTCTTAGCAGCGCCATTGCCATGCATGACAATGTTATATGGCGGTACCAGGCTGAGTGCGTTCGAACTTCGTAGTGGCCAAGGCCGGCTAGGGCTTTTGCCTCTTCGAAGCAAGTTTCGATTGTCCAGCGCATGCCTGCTATCTCTACAAATTTTTGCATTGGCGTCCCCTTTGGCGCAAAGCACATGTATGCGCTCATGTCTTCTTTGTTTGATTTGCTTCTTCTTACAATTGCTTTGCCTTCCCATCCGTCATTTGGATGGCTGTCTATGCCAGCGTCGATCCATTCATATGCCCTCTCGCCTTTTGCCCCTTCGCCCATGCTGTATTCTTTCCAGCCCCTCTTCGGAAGCTTGCCAAGCAGTTTCGAAAGCGGCACTTGCTTTAGATCGCGCCAGAAATGCTGCTTGCCAGAAATCGCTAGAACATAGCATTTTTTGTTCTCTTCAAGGTAGCTTCTTATCTTTGTGGCCTCTCCATAGGCGCAGTCGGCAGCCACCCATGTGTATGGAACGCCTGCCTGAGTGGCCTGCTTTATCATGTCTAAAGCCAGATCAGGCTTTGTCTGAAACTCAAGATCCTCAGGCACTCCTGCCTCTTTGCGCCGCTCTTCGCTGCTAGCCCATTCTTTCGGAATGTATAGCCTTCGATCTATCAACGCATGCCCCTTTTCGCTCGAGTACGAAAGAAACACTCCGACTTGGCAGTTCTCGATTTTGCCAAAGGTGCCAGAGTATTGGCGCTTAACCCCACAGGATTTCGTTCCTTTTTTAGCAAAGCCAGTATCGCCAGCTATAATAACCCCGTCTACCGAGCCGATTTTCTCAGCAACAAAGCTTCTCATCTCGTCTCCGGCAGAGTCTGCAATAAATGCGCCTTCGCTTTCAGCAATTTGCCATCCGTTCTTGCGTTCGGCTGGCCCTAGAAGCCCTCTTATATATTTCTTTGCATTTATAAATGTCCTGGTGGTTTTTATATATGGCCGAAACCTCTTCATGAAAGCTTCGAACTCTTTTTCTATTTACTTCAGCTCAAATTCCATAATTCCCTATTATGTGACATTGTATCACATAATAGGGAATATATCGCAACTGTAGTAATAATTGGAAACTGCTTTCAGCAATTTTGCGCAGTCGTTTCTATCTCTGTTCGATCTGGCCAAAAGGGCATGTCAGATTGGGGCGGCGATGCGGACGCCCAAAGGGCCCTAAGCTCTGTTGTGATGGCTTTCAGGGACGCTGTGAAGTGTGCAAAGGGCATGGGCGAAAAGTGCGCCCTTGTGATGGACAGGGCATACTTGAGCGTGCCGGGCCTGAAGGAGCTGGCGCTCAGCCCCGGGTGGATCAGCGCTATAATGCGCGCGAAGATGAACACTGTCGGCTACGCGGATCCAACGGGCAGGCAAAGAAAGAAGGGCGCCAAAGTTAAGCTGGCTGAGCTTTTTGAAACGAAGGCAGGCGAGTTTATGAAGACAACAGTCTATATCTATGGGAGCCTCAGAAGGGCTGAATACTACAGCGCGATCTGCTTTGGGGAAACGGGCTTTGGCAAAAGCTGCGCTTTGTGCTGCTAAAGCCTGAGGGTGGCAGCATGATGGCTCTTGCATGCACGGATCTGGGCCTGAGCGCTGAAGAGATAATAGAGATGTTCAGCCTCAGGTTTAAAATTGAGTCAAGCTTCAAGGCGCTTAAGCAAACTATATTTGCTTTCAACAGCCATTTTTGGCCGAAGCTAATGCCAAAGATCAGCCGTTTTGGAAAGAACAAAGACGCAGACAAAGAGCTTGCAGAAACATCAGATCCAAAAGCAAGGGAAGCGATAAGAAGCGCGCTCAAGGCGACAGAGGCATTTGCACAGATCTCGGCTATAGCGATGGGGCTGATGCAAATGGCCTCGCTGACGCTTGGCTGGAGCAAGGAGGAGCTTCGCTGGATGCGAACGCCAAGCAAAAAGTGCCCCTCAGAGGCAACTATTGCAGAATATATGGGAAGGCGCATTCTTATAGACATCGAAAACTTCAGCTAACTGCCAATAATGGGCTATATCAAAAGCAAGCAGGCCAAAAGCTTGAAAAAGAAGGCTGCCTAGCAATTTGCGCCTAGAAAACTTTGGACTGTCAAGTATGACAGCAACCATCCAAAACAACGTGGGCCCTCATAATGCCCAAAGCTTTTGTATATTTGTTTCATAAATTTATAAACTCATTGGATCGCCCCAAAACATACCGCGGCTTCCAGGTTTCACTCATGACGGAAGCTGCCTTAAGTTGCATACGATCCAAGCGACAAAGGCACTTAATACGAAAAGCCAGGAAAGAGATACAACCAGATGCACATTAATGCCCTTTATGACGTGTGCAACAATATATATGTTGGCGCCTGCGTCCAGGGCGGCAGGAAGAAAAACGAGTGCCGGGCTCTATGCGAAATGGATGATGCGAGCGAAATAAAAGGCCCTGCCATTGTCCTTGGAGACAGGAGCTATGAGTGCTTCAATAATTTCACTGCATCCTCTGCTCAAGGCTGCCTGGCTATTTTTTTCAGGGCATGCTGGTTGCCTTAACTATAATCGACATTGCACTGTCTCCCCCTTTTTTCTTGGCTCTTGTGAAAATTATAGGTCCTTATTCACTGTAAAGGCATGTCATTCGTGCCGCAGACTGGTTATTCGTGCCAAAAGGTTGAAGCCAAACCCCTTGCTCGCTTATTATTAAAGAAAGGTACATTCTATTTCTAAAGAGAGGTTTCAATATGAATCGAAAAACAGGCAGGCTTATTTCCAGGCTGGTACTTTTAATTGCAAAAGCATCGTCAAGCACTGCTAGCGAATGGAGAATTTATCAGTTAAAAGTACCCAAAAGCCTCTGTTCTTGTAATCCAGCCAAAACCGATTGTTTCTAAACCTGGCATCTGTATGAAAAGAAAACTATGGGTGGTTCTAGGAAGCCCGTAGAGGCGATCTTTGGCCCTAAGCCTTGCTATGCTGGCTGCTTTTCGCTAAATGGCGCCACTGTTAAATAAAAAATCTTTTATCAAAACTGCTTAATGAATTTGTTGTGATACGTAGTGATTGGTAGGGTGGGTGATCCATTAATGAAGCCGTTTAAAAGTTTAAGTGAAAAAATAAAAGACAAGGAGCTAAAATACAGCTTAAAGCTTCCTCTTTATTTTTGTGGATCATTATTAATAGCTATATCTTTTTTTAAACGTTTTTGCATATATTCAGCGAATAGCCAAGGCTATTATATATATTTTATTGCTGGATGCATAATGTACATTTTTATAGGAATTAATCCTGTCAAATTTTCATTTCCGGTTTTTGTGAGAGCCTTTGTTTTATTTTTAAGCGCGCCGATGGCATTGTTAATGCCCTTTCATTTAGGAATCGGCATATTTATATTAAGCATATATATCATGTGCGGGAGCTTAATTCAAACAGGCAAATATTTATATACGCTAGGGGTGTCTATTTCCATCATTGCTTTATTATTCCTCATAATATATCACATTTCGCCTTCAATGCATGCATCGAAGCTTCTATTGCGTACAATGCAGGTTGCTATAGCTGTTTTCGGTATTAGATCAACAGTTTCATCTAACTTTCTTATGTTTATATTCAATGGTGAGACATATAAATTCGCTATCTCGTACGAACAGTCCGGAGCATGGATATTCCTAATAATTTTTTTAACAGGAATTATATATATACTGGCGTCATTTAATATAAAGGTTAGGAATATCATAAAGTACTGTGCATTTAGCCTTGCTTATTTCGTGCTTAGATATGCTGTCTTATTGTTTATATATACCTATGAAAAAAACATTTCTGTGTTTTTCTCATCTGCATATACATTATTTTCTTGGCTCCCATATTGTTTGTGCGCACCAGCGTTTATTCTTCATTCGAATGAATCTTTAGCAATCAAAGAATACGAAATTAACCTAGATATAAATAGCTGCGCTGCTTTATTATCATCTTTTTCAGTACTCATTTTTATATTTTATGCTTATTCAAGCTCCGGTATTAAAAAAGATGGAGCAGTATATATAGATGAATATCACAGCCCTGATTGGGAAACTGTATACCAAAAGCTAGATAGAGAGAACTATGGGGGACAAAAATCTACATATTCTCTTATGAAAATGTTAGAAAAACAGTATAAAGTAAGCGTGATTAATCGCTCTAACCAATATGATAGGCTAACACCCAGTGATGTACTGATAATCAAGACGCCGACAATAAAATTTAATGCTAACGAAATTGCCCAAATAGATACTTTCATTAAAAGTGGCGGTGGTGTCTTATTAATCGGTGATCATACTGATCTTTTAAATATGGATACGCATTTAAATGCGATCGCTAATAATTATGGAATTAATTTTAACTTTGATTCTGTATATGAGCTCGATACTGGAAATCTTGTTACATACAGCATAAAAAACCAGCCTATATTGCATACTGTTTCCAAAATGACCGGCAATTATGAGTTTGCAACAGCTTGCTCACTAAAATCAACAATAAATACAGCCAAAATAATGACGACTGGAAATACGGCAGCAGAACTTCAAGACCTTAGCCACCAGAGCTATTTTGGCGATTTGAGCCTTTCTGAAGAAGAGTACTTTGGCTTGTTTGATGCCTGCATTGCAAAAAAAATCGGCAAGGGGCGAATTATTGCATATGCTGACAGCACAACCTTTTCGTCATTTTCAATGCATATGTCAAACAATCCTGAATTCATATTCTCTTGCACCGAATATCTGAGGCACATGAATATATTAACATGGAATTATGTTTATGCAATTTCAGCCCTTTTGCTTGTTGTTCCATTAGTAATAATTGCAATCAAACAATTGTCAATTCGCCAAACAATGATATGGCTAATCATTACAGCATATATAATTCCTTTTTCTTTATGCTTGATAAATACAAGCAGCATGCTGTCAAAAACGGTTGCTTCCAAGCTTAGTGAAATACCAGCGGTTTATTTTCTATCTGGCAGTGAAAAGCAAATAAACCATTTTATAAACACTCCAAATAGCCATGACGAATATTCATCCTTGTTTATAGCTTTTCAAAGGATGGGCTTATTTCCGAGAGAATCAGATGACGTGCTAAAGTGCATAGAAACCAGAGCACTGCAATTCATTATTGTGTTAAATCCTGCCCAAGTAAGCAATCTGCAAAAAAGCTTATTAATTTCATATGTAGCGCATGGAGGAACTGTTGTTATAGGCTCAGCACAGTTTATGGACAATGAATTTATCAATTTTCTATCAGCTTTCGATATCAAATACTATGAAGAGCAAAGCGCATTGGGCATTCAAAGCATTGGAAACGAACAGCTACTCATAAATTATATAAACAAAACCCCAATTTCGCAAAATTTTGTTTATTCCCAAAAGAGCTTGCAATATGCAGATATTCGAGTAGATTTCTTTCAGCCAAATGCAGGGAAAGTATTTGTGGTGCATGGCATAGAAATGCTTTCTAACTTAGCGTTAGGGGATCCAATGTACACACCTACTCAAAAGCAAGTAGAAATGCACAATGAATTATACAGGATGTTCGTATTTATATTAGGAAATTTATAGTGTGTTCCAAACAAAAAGTACGATCCAGTTTTGTTTCCGTCTGGGGGATGTGTGAATTTGAGATTCGGCTTATTTCACAAAAAATGATCAACAATTCGTGTACGTGGGAAAGGGGGTGAGAAAATGAAAAAAACACTTATTTTTTCTATAGCAGCGTTATTCGCACTTCATATAATAACTCCTGTATTTGCGACCGGAAACTCAAGAATAGAATTTGACTACAGTGTTGTAAATGAAGTGCGCCATTCGCAAATAAATGAGCAATTTGCAGCAATGGAAAATACTAGACAGCAAAATTATGATGCCGAGGATGCGTATCTAGGAGATAGTGGGAATGAAAGGCTTGAGGATCTAGTAAGCGTAAATGCAAACAGCGGCTGTGCAGCAAGCGCTTGCATTGGCACTGTTTGTGTTGGCAGCGTTTGCGTTAACAGCACTTGTGTTGGCAGCGCTTGCATTGGCAGCATTTGTGCTGGCAGTGGTTGTGTTGGCAGCATTTGTATTGGTGAGAGCGCTTGCGTTGGTAGCCTTTGCGTTCCAAGTACGTGCAGTGCTACAGGATGCGCAACAAGTTCGTGTGTTAGCACAACTTGCGGTCAAACAACCTGCATCGCAAGCTCATGCAGCCCAAGCATATGTCTTCCTTCTTGTAAATAGGTTTTATTAATTCAGCATCCCTCTCTTAAGATAAGATCCGCTGAATGCACGAAAATTGAGTTAAGTCAATATTGCTAAGCCAGCCAGCTAATTATCGAAAAACTTAGCTAGCTGTATGCAAAAGCATTTACGTTAAGGAGATCAATGATGATTATTTTTTACAGCATAATAATATATGGCTTTTCATTAATTATTGTATTTTTATTACGTAAACGCATAAATAACTGTATAAAAAGCAATATTTTCCGAAGAAATGACTATGTATATTGCCGGATATGCATATTAATAGGAGCACTTTTCTTGTCTATTCATTTTTTTTATTTTGTCTCTACTGCCATAAATATTTTTTCCATAATACTATATCAAAGCGGTTTTTTTATAATAATAAATATCGTTGAAGAATTATTGAGGATTATGCGTTTTAATTTAAATGGCAGTGAGCATATGCAACTAAAGCAGAAAGATGAAAGATGACTGAGCGCATGAATTACTACCTGTCACAGCAAGCTCTAGCGCAACAAAATGATGTTCGCAAATTTTTATGAATAAATAACGAAAGGTATATTTATATTATGCACTACCACAGTAGCACTTTTAACATTGCGATTACCCCTTACAGCTTTGCATTTTTAGGAATTATGCTAGCAGAAGCTATAGCTATTTGCTTTTTTCACCGGCATATAAACAAGTACCGTTTTCGGCGGGAAGATGCATGGGTTTACATATCATTCATATCTTTAGGGATAGTAGTTTTTCTGTCAAGTTTTGTCTTTAGGGCTCTTTCACACTGCCCTGCATACTTTTACTCATCTTTAAAGCCATTTGGGCTGATCATTCTACTAAACGCAGTTATAGGTGCGCTTAAGGTTCTTGACAGTTCCGCTGAAGCAGAAGGAAAGCTAACTGAAGAAGCTAAAAACAATGGATACTTATTAATTGTAGCCGTATTACTATCAATTAATTGTTTGGGAATATGGGCAAACAGCGAAGTTATTCAAAAAATATTATACTCATCGGTAACCTGTATCCATATCTTTTTTTGCAGAAAGGAACTGTCTCCAAAAATCCTTGCGGCTAGCGTCTGCATAATTATCTTTTTCCCGTTCAATGGCGCTTACTCTGCTATCCCCATTTTAGTTGCCTTATCGCCATTGTTAATACACAAGAGCAGGATTGATGAGTTTACGCTTGCATGGGGCATCATTTATTCAGCGATAGTTATCCTGCAAAGCCAAGTGCCCTTTTGCTGGAATCTTGTAAGAAATACATCAAGGGCCATTACTTACAGCCTAACATTTGGCAGCATTCTTGGCCCTTCCCTTAGCAGTTTTATTCCGTATGCAAGCGCAGTGCTGGCGGCAGCCATCACTGCTGCTTCAAAAGAGGCAGCAATGAAAAAAAATATGCTGCGCTTTATGATTATCGTGTTTCGAATTGCAGTCGCCTACACTGTTTATCTTAATTTGTTCGTGCTGCTGCTGGCTGCAGCCCCCGCAATAGCAGCAAATGCTATGTTTCTTGGCGTTTGGCTTATTGTGCCTGCCATTCAGGCTGAAGGGCTTCATGCATCTAATAAAATGCAAAGCTCTTTTGATGAACGCCCGCAGCATATTGCAGCAGTGCCTTTAGCAGCCGTGCTCCTAATAACAGCCTTTGTTGATTTTTCGCCTTTAGCGCTAAAAAGCTCTCCGCCTAAAACTGCCATCGTTGGAACCGCAGCATTTGCTGATATTGATGTTGCCCCAATGGACGCAGGAAGCTTAGGGTACGCTTACTCAAACACAACATTTGGAATGGTTGCCCTGTATTTAGAGGAATTTAACTGCGACAGCTATATCTGCAAATCAATAGGCGATATTGTTTGGGAAGAGACAGATCTGGTTATTCTAATTCACTACAACGAAGAGTTTAGCGAGAATGCACGTAGGCAGATGCGTGATTTCGTTCAGTCCGGCGGAAGCGTTATAGCAATTTCTGATCATACAAATATCTTTAATTCTATGGCAAAAACTAACGAGCTTCTCTCTTATTCAGGCTTGTCAATTAATGATGACATAAGCGACAATATTCTGCACCATTATGGCAAAGTATGGGGAAACAGCCTGTCGCTTTTCGATTGTTTTGTAAACTCCCATATTGATGCAATAGATCAGATAGGGGTTTGGGGAGGGGCCTCCGTTTCCGGACCTCTGTTTGCCCAGCCTCTTGTTGCCGCAAAGTATGGTAATTCAGACCCGGCAAACCCTTTTGATCTTGAAGGGCGCTTAGGAAACAGGATGTTTGACATTGGCGAAGAAGCTGGCGATATGCCGCTAGTGTACCGGGCTTTTTATGGCAATGGCTCCGTCACTGTTTTTGGGGACGCTTCATACTTTCAAATGCCTTCCCATGTATCAAACTGGGAATTTGTAAACAAGATCATACGGGACACAAGCACAGCTAAGGTTTTGAGCAAATATAGCCCAATGGCGCAAGTTATCTCTTTGCTTGTAGCAGCAATGCTGGGGTGGGCCGTTTTCAGCAGAAAGAGCCTCGATTTGTCTGTCAAGTTCCGCTCATTTGCTCTGACCCTGCTTCTCAGCACAATTGCCAGCACAGCAATTAATAGCGGTATGTATGCATATTATTCTAGAAGCCTTGTGCAGCAGTTTCGCGGCAACTCTCTTGTTATCCAAGCGGGAAGCGGGAATTATTTTTCCTCGTCAATGATGTCTGAAGATCAGGCCATTGGCTTAGGGTTTATCGGTATTAAAAACGGCATTCCTGCATTTGTGTCAAAATATAATGCTCCATTGAACTGCAAACTATTTGTAATCATCAATCCTCGCAAGAAAATAAGCCAAAAATATGCAAATAACATAATTGATTTTGTTAGCAAGGGCGGGAATGTGCTGTTGATTGCTGGATATGAATACAAAGATTCAGTTGAGCATTTGCTAAGCCCTTTTGAAATTAGCTATAGGCCAGAGTTTCTAGGTCCATTGCCATGGCTGCACTACAGCTTGTCAGCAACGCTGGATATTTCAGGGCCGCAATTCAATGAATTATGGAAGGTGGACTACAACAATACGGCGACAAAGCCTTTTTATCAGTACGAAAATTATGTTGCATGCACTGTTACTGCAGTTGGGGCTGGCAAAATATATTTTATTCCTGACAGCAGGTATGTTAGCAGCGCGAACCTGGAAGGGGAGCTGGATGGCAACCGCAATAATATCGACTTCGTTACCAGCATTATTCAAGACGCTTTTCAGTGATGCATTCTGCAGTGCAGTGGGCAGCAGGCATGCCTCATTGCCTGCCATGCCTAGGCCCCTTTTGTAAAAGCCTTTTCCCCATAATAAGGCGCTTTCTTCACCATGCAGTGCCCATATGGCATATACAAAAGCAGCTTGCCCCCCATGCTCGCAAGCTCTTCAGGCTTTACAATGCGCTTCTCCTCTGTTGTCCGGCTCTCCCCCGCCTCACCCCAAGCTGCGCAAGGCTCTGCGCCACAATGCACATCGTCACCTTCTTGCTCCTAAACGTGGCAAGGCCGCCCACTGCCACCTCAACCTTGCCAAGCCGCGCAAACTCCTCAAGCAAAAACAAGACAGGCTCCGCCCCTTCTTCGGCCCGCCTCTCAAAATACTTTAAAAACTGGCTGACAATTAGCGTGAGCAGACCGCTCCAGGCCTCAAACCTGTCTTCATGTATGCTTAGGTATACGTCATATTTGCCTTCGATGTCTTTTGGCGAAACTGTTTCTGCTTTTGCAGGCAGGCCCGCAAATCCCTGTCAGTGGCAAAAGGCATAACCCTGTTTGCAGCCTCGGCATAAATGCCCGAGAGCGTCTTTGGCTCCATGCCAATAAGCTGGTTTATAAATAGCCGCGCATCTTCAGCCCCGCTTGCAGCGATTTCGGCTACAAGCGCCTCTATTTGCGTATTCTACACAGCAAGCGCGGTGTCAATAAAGCCTTTGCCATGGCTGTGAAAGTGAATCTCAGATTCGATCTGCCGGCCAGGCTGGCCCTTGTTCCAGGCTGGCTCCATAACATCACCCAGAGCCAGCTCTGGCTTTCCTTGTTAGCAGCCTTAAAACATTGCGGGTAAAAACAGACGCGCCTACTATAGCAGGCACTAACACATTCAGAAGGCTCTCTATCTGAGCAGGGACTTAAGGGCGCGCCGAATTCCTGACTATGAGCAAATGCACAAAGAGCTAGCCAAGAAAGGGGTAACGTTTACGCTGCTTTGGTCAGAATATACCGCGAAATGCGCTGCAGAAGGAAGCGTGCCTTACCAGTACTCGCAGTTTTCGGAAAACTACCGAGCTTGGGCGCAAAAGACAAAAGCGATATATGCCCCGATCTGCCGGTAAAGAATAAAAAACGCCATTTCTAGCGGTTTTTCTTTGCACCGAAAATATACAGAACCCGGCTTGTGTTAAGTTTTTTCCCATTTTCCGGATACCCGTTTTTGCCATAGGGCCATCAGGGCAAGAAGCGACTGGCTGGCCATCCCATATGCAAGCGATAAGGCTATCCAGCGAAAAGATGCAGCGCCAAAAGCCTCAATAAGCGCTATTACCCCTGCAAAAACAGTTGACAGCGTGCGGGCAAGCTTTTTCATATGAGAGCGCTTTTCTGATTTTAGCGGGCTGTTTTCGTGCTCTATAGGCGCAGATGCCCACACAAGCGCTGCCGAAAAGAGCCCCAGCGCCGCCGTAGCGTAAGGTGGCACTGTATGGGCTATGCCGCAAAGCGACGCTGCAAACATGGCAGTTGACAGCGCAAAGCAGCGCAAGTGCGTTTTGGCGTGCCACCCTCCTGCCGTGTTTCTCATTGGCACAAAGGCAATGTGGTAAGCAATTGTTTCTGGCGCCATTTTGGCTATATGCGCTATAGCAGCGATAGACGCAATGTCTACAATGTTGTTATACATTGCGTGGAAGCCGTATTTATAAACATCCCAGTCAGCCTCGCATATTGCATTGCTGCTAACCAGCCAGCTAGCGCTTGCCGCCGCCATCCTCTCAAGCATATGAATCTCCCTCCATTTCAGCCTCGCTTTCCATCTTTAGCATTGCAAGGGCGCTAAACTCGTAGTTTTCAAGCCTGAACTCAACAAAGCCGCCTGTAGCTTCTGCAATCTTTTGAATCTGCTTGGTTCCAATGCCATACACCCCCTGCCCTTTCTTCGTCGACTTTATGCTGCCGCTGGCCCTAAACCTGCCCTGCCTGTTTGTCCCGTTGCGGCACGCCACCGCCCAATAAGAGTCCATTGGCTGCGCGCTTAGGCGCACATGGCGGCAGCTATGAGCGCTTTGGTCCGCCTCAAACGCGTTCTCAATAAGGTTTGAAAACAGTATGCACAAGTCAACATCTGTTATGGGAAGCTTTTCTGGCATTTGGATTTCAACAGCAAAACTAATGCCTGACTCTTTTGCTGCAGACGCTTTGGCGCCTATAAGGGCATCCAGTACCAAATGGCCGGTATAGCTATAGCCCTCCCCGCCAGCGCCCAGCTCTATAACGCTGGCAGCGTAGCTCTCTGCAGCGCTGTACTCCCCTGCGCTAAGATATGATAAAATTGCGGCCAAATGGCTGCGCACGTCATGGCGTACAGCTGACAGGCGCTCATACAGTTCATTAAGCTGCGCTATGTGCCCTCTCGACATTTCAGCGGCATTAAGCTGTATCTTAGACTGTGCCAGCTCAAAGGCGCTTGCTGCAATTCGGTTGCTTAGCGCGATTGCGCTTGCTATAACTAATAAGAGCGAAAAGCTTGCAGCGGCCATAAAGCGGCTTGCCGCTTCAGGTGGCAGAAGATCCCCATAGGCGAACACAGCCTCAAGCATCGCCCAGCAGCCAGCGGGGATGGCAATCAAAAGGATGCCGTCCCTCCAGTCAACCGCCGCTCTGGTTTTGTCTACTTTAAGCGTGCAAAGCCAGTATGCTGCAAACAAAGCCGAGTTTGTTGTAATTACAAGTGCCGATCTGGCAAGCCCAGGCGACACAACTGCCTGCATTGAAGACCCAGGCAAAAAAAGGTACGCGCTAATTACAGCGCTTTCAACTATTCCGTCAATTGCGATGGCAGCCAAGGGCCATGCCACTCGCATTAAATAGCTGCCTTCGTATATAAATAGCGTATAAATTATGCAGAGGGCTAGCGAAATATAAGGCCTATACGCACCCCACGCCATGATGAGCGCCATTGCCATTTTTACTACAAAAAAGATTGAGGAGGCTATAGCCCGCTCTCCCTTGCCTGCCCTTTCCTGCATCGTTCGGCAAAAGAAATACAGCTGCGCTAAAATTGTTGCAGCATACCCAAGCATCTCTACGGCAAAGCTTGCCGCGCTCATGATATTTTCCCAAGCGCATTGTCTGCATACGCCTTGACCAAGTTGCCAATGTACTTGCGGCTTACGGCAAGCTTCTTTGTTTCAAACCCCACCCGCACAAAAACGGCATATGGAATAGTTGCTTTAATGCTGTGGATTTTACCAACTGCGATTATGTAAGATCTATGAACTTGGACAAAGCCTTCGGCGCCTAAAAGATCCAGCGCCCCCTTTAGCGTACCCCTTGACTCTATCGCCCTGCCTGCTGCATGGTATGTGACTTTATGGGCAAGGACTTCGGCGTATGCAATGTCGCCTTTGCGCACGCTTACAATCATGCCGCCAGAATTGATATCGAGCGCCTCATGTACTGGCTCGCTGTTGCCCTTAAGCTTTAAGGCCCTGTCTAAGTACATAAAAAGCCTGCTTTGATCTGCTGGCTTGCTAAGATAGCCCATAGCCTCAACTACGTACCCGTCAAAAACGCACGAGCTGTCATTTGTTACAAAAATTATTGGAACTGCGCTTCCAGCCTGGCGTATGGCTTTTGCCAGGCCCATGCCGCTTATAGCATCATCCCCAAGCATAATGTCGAGCAAAACACAGTCTATGCCCTCTCTTTGCCCTAGGGCCTCTAGAAGGGCGGCTGGCCCATAAAAGCTTAGGCACTCTGCATCCACCTCCCTTTGCCTTGCCCACTCGCAAACGGATGCCTCAAGCGCCTCTTGCCAATACCGCTCGTCTTCGCAAATAGCAACCCTCATGCCTGTCTCCCCCTTTTCTTGGCTCTTGAGTAAATTATAGGCCCTTATTCACTGTAAAGGCATGTCATTCGTGCCACAGACTGGTTATTCGTGCCAAAAGGTTGCAGCCATACCCCTCGCTCGCTTATTATTAATGAAAGGCAAATTCTGTTTCTAAAGGGAGGTTCCAGTATGAATCAAAAAACAGGCAGGCTCATTTCCAGGCTGGTACTATCAATTGCAAAAGCAACATCAAGCACTGCCAGCGATTGGAGGATTTACTGAAAGTACCAAAAGAGCTTTTAGAGCCCAGCGAGAAAAAAAGCGGAAAAAGATGAATAAAAAACATATTGCGCTATTTGTTTTATTTGTTCTGCTTCTATCGTTAATAGTCTCGCCACTAAATGTTTTTGCAGAAGAGGAAGGCGTCGACCCATGTGGCTGTGGTGGGTATTACGGGTGGACTAGGGTGTCATCGCACCATTACTCCCTTAATAATTCTGGGTATTGCACCAAATGCGAATTTGTGGAAAGGTATATATGCAGCAAATGCAAATACTACACTAACGAGCGTCTGGCAGTAGTTCCAAACGGCTGCGGCATAAAATTATGAAGAAGGAGCTTATAAGTTCATGCAGCGCCTAGCTTTACACCAGGGCCAATTGCACAAAATTAGCTGTTCCTATTAGAAAACAAAATAAGGAGTACAGCATGAAAAGAAAATTATTGCTAGCCGCTGCTATAGCTTTTGCGGCTGCATTCATCATATTCCCGAAAGCCGCGCCATCAAAGCTAACAGACAATATCGCGGAAGAATGGTATGTTGACTTAAGCGGCGTTATTGGCATTGATCCTGAGGAATTGGTAGATATGGCATTGGGTATGCCGATAGAGGAAAAGCATGCCTTGCTTAAGTCTTACGGGGCTGTCATCACAAAGATTGAGCCTGAAGGGCATGCCGAGCACAATGAATCCGAATATACGGAATATGGCTTAAAGTGGGCTGCTGGCATGGAAGGCGCAGTAAGCCTCGAGCAGATAGAGCTTATGAAGAAAGCCCGCAACTTTCAAGAGCTCCACTTGCCAGAAGAATGGTATGTTGACTTAAGCGGCGTTATTGGCATTGATCATGATGAATTGGTAGATATGGCATTAGGTATGCCATTAGAGGAAAAGCATGCCTTGCTTAAGTCTTACGGGGCTGTCATCACAAGAATTGCGCCTGATTAAGCCTGTCATGGCGATATAAATTCCTATGTTTCCTATGTTAAAGATTGCAGATTAACAAGTGTTTGAGCATTATGCTTTGCCAGCTGGGCTTGCTGATAGTGAAAGCAAGCGCTTAATATAATGAGCGAGCCAGATAATATGAGATATAGCACGCATGGCAGTGCGCGAGGGGATGCGATAGTGTTCGATCTTGGCAACTAGCCAATAAGGGCAGGGCATAAGGGATTCCGGTAAGAAGAATTTGCATAAGGCATAGCGAAACAGTTATGCCTTTTTATGTGTGCCCGGCAT
This sequence comes from Eubacteriaceae bacterium, assembly GCA_009782515.1. GTDB lineage: Bacteria > Bacillota > Clostridia > Eubacteriales > Anaerofustaceae > WRIY01. The sequence continues at coordinate 1,044 of WRIY01000024.1, read as the reverse complement.
GGGCAACAGCTTGGCGGTTAAAATCCGCTACAGGCTCTGCAGTGGGAACTGTTAAGCCAATGGTTATTATCTTGTTTATCAAGGCAAGGTTGTCTGCAGCGAGGCGGAATCTGAAGGCCATGGTACAGTTTTGCTGTGCGAACATCATTTTAGCACGCTAGAGCTTTCTGTGACAGGCAATTACGCCACACTCACCCATCATCTTTTTTCTCTTTCATCTGCATATTAAGGTGCTGCATAATCTTCATTAATTCTTCTACGATGAATATCATTATAAGATAACCACATTGGTATAGTGTTATTGAGAAAATATTATTGGAATAAGAAATAGAAGAAATATAATGAAGAGACAAAAACTGCACCCCTATTAATATGCATATCCGTAAAAATACATAGTCATTTCTTCGAAATGTATTGTTTTTTATGCAATTATTTATGCGTTTATGCACTAAAAATACAATAATTAACGCAAAGGCATACATTATTGTGTTATAGAAAATCATCATTGAGTCACCATCGTAATTGCTTTTACATGCAGCCAGCTAAGCTTGTCGATAATTAGCTGGCTGCACTGCATATCAATACTGACTTTCGCTAAGTTATATATGGACAACTAAATTCCCGTGCGTTCAGCGGATTTTATCATTAAAAGGGAATGCAGAATTGTTAAGAATTCTTGTGTAGAAGCTTTAGCAAAGCTTGCCGCTGAGGATAAAAAAATCTCCTAAGCAGTGTACAATACCACTAAACAAGAAAGCACAGGAGAATTTTTTATGTCTAACGAAAATAACATCAATTCAAAAATCGAAAGCATCACAAAGGAAACTCTTATTGTTGGAATTGACATCGCTAAAAGAACACATGCCGCCCAATTCACTGACTGGCGCGGCGCAACCGTAGCAGCCCATCTGGAGTTCACGAATGATGGCGCTGGGTTTGAAGCTATTTTATCAGAGATTGCTTTAGAGCGTTCACAATATTTCACACGAGTAGCCACAATTCAAAAACCAGCCCTGAATATCTGAAAGCGTGATTTGATCAAGC
>WRIY01000023.1 GCA_009782515.1 Eubacteriaceae bacterium | reverse complement strand
CGGCTACAGGATGGGAAGCTATAAGGTTTACAACCCATGGTCTGTCGTGAATGCGTGCTACGATATGATCCTTGAGCCAGGCGCTGAACTGGAAAGGCATTGGGCAAACACAGCTTCGAACAGCTTAGTGCGGGATATTCTGAGGCAAGACGGCTTTAAGCGCTGGCTTCAATTGAGGATCTGGTTAATGGAGGCACAATCGATACAGATGCGCCTATTATGGCAACATACACAGATCTAATAGACATTCCAGACAGCGAGGCTTTGTGGGGCATGATGTTCATGGCAGGCTACCTCACATGGGTTAGGAGGGTAAATAATCATATTTATGAGCTCATGGCGCCCAACCTTGAGATTAGGGACGCGCTGAGGCAAGATGCGCTTTCGTGGGCAATCTCGTCTATGCCAATAGACGAGGCAAAGGCCGATGGGCTATATACGGCTTTGCTTGCAGGAAATGCTGAGGAGGCAGAGGCTGTGATTAACGATCTCCTTGAAAATGTTTTTAGCGCCAGGGATGGCGTTGCAGCCCATGGAAGCTTCAAGATAAGCCAGGATAGGCACTGCCACCTAATTACAGCTGTTCTGCTTGCTTGCAGCAGCTGGGATGTGAAAAGCGAAGCCGAGTCCGGCGATGGGCATATCGACATTTTATGCACTAACGAGTCTCTGAGCGCTGCAATTGTTATTGAAGAGAAGTTTACCGTAAAAAGCGATGGCGGCAGCCTTTCTGAGAAATCAGAGGAGGCTATCGATCAGATTATTGCTAAAAGGCACTCCAAGGGTGTCCAGGGCTACAAAACTGTTGTTGCTGTAGGCATAGCGTATGCAAGCAGAATGTGCAAGATAGCTGTAAAGCAGCTTAGATAAGCAGCTTTACAGTGTAGTGGTTGCATGCTTCGCGCTTGCTTGCTGCTGAACACTGCAAAAGCTGCAATTCGGCTTAATAACTCCCAATGCTCTGGCTGATCTGGTAAAAATCATTGATGATACTAACAATCAAGCATGATATGCACGCTTAACCGGGCCAATACGATTGCAGCATTAAGAAGCTCTGAAATGTCTGGCATGCCGGCACCAAACATAGCAAATGCCCTGCTTGATCTGCGCCCTGTATCGCCAGGTTAAAAATTCACCGCATTGGTTCCTGGTACTGTATAATGCAGGAGAGGCGAAATTATGAAAAAATATCCAAGAACAGAAAAATATGATAATGCATGGGTAGAACAAAATTGGATGGGGCCAAACCCTTTATGGCTCATTGAGGATCTTTGTGAACACCTTAGCCTAAAGCCCGGGATGAAAGTGCTTGACTTAGGGTGCGGTAAGGGCCTTACCAGCATATTTTTGGCAAAGGAATATGGAGTTACTGTCTTTGCAACTGACCTGTGGATTAGTGCTGCTGACAACCTGAAGAGGTTTGAAGAGGCTGGGGTTGCAGACAGTGTATTTCCAATCCATGCAGAAGCCCATGCATTGCCGTACGCAGAAGGCTTCTTTGACATCGCTGTCGCAATTGACAGCTACCACTACTTCGGCACAAGCGATTCCTACTTCACTGATATATTCTCAAAGCTTGTGAAGGCCGGTGGCCAGCTTGGAATTGTCGTCCCCGGCCTTGCGTCTGAATTCGAGAAAGGCTATCCTGATACTTTGGAAGAATTGTGGTTTCCTGAATTGTTTACGCTGCATAGCGACAAATGGTGGCGCCATCTTTGGGAGAAAACAGGCCTATGCGAGATCATTTCAAGCTACAGCATAAAGGACTCAAAGGCTGTGTGGCAGCCATGGGCAGATTGGTGCATTGATAACTTCGCAAAAGAGTTTGGAGATGGCGGAGACTTTGACGCCAAATTTCTGAAAGCTGATGCTAATGGAGACATTGCGCTGGTTGCAATGGCTGCAACTAAGAAGTAAACTCTGCCTTCATATTGCCCACTCTGCCTTTTTCATTGCGATTTTTGAACAAATCATGCATTTTAGCCCCAAAACGAATTCTTTCCTGCAGCAGTTCGAACAAAAAAATTGCACTGGCCATAAGCATTGGCTGGTTACATATAAGGCTTTTGGCAAAAATAATGCTGTGATCAGCAAAGCAATGCTGCCATGGTTTTAGAGGCCATCAGGCGCAGCCGCTTGCACTGCAGGCAAAAAATCTTATATAGCTTGCCCTTTGGCATGGCTTATATCTGGTGCCCGCCAATAGCCGCAACAATGGAAGGTATTATATGAAAAAGCATGTTTTTATCTTGTTGATTGCATCTTTATTGATGGTTGCTGCATGCTCAAAAGCTCCGGATAACCTGACTTATGAACCTGTCACTCCGCCTGAATTTTCATTAGCCGATTTTAGCGCAATAAGCCGCGATGGCATCACTATTGGCCTTAACGGGGTATGGTTTTGCCTTAGGGAAGCAGCCAGTGAGCTGAGCCAGAGTGATTTTGGAGCATTGGAGATAACATGCAATGGCAAGCCTATAGACTATAGCCTGATATTTGCCGAGGCAAATATCGAGCAGCACCCCCATGACGTGGCGCCTTATACTTTAGTGCATGCTCTGTTTGAAGAAAGCTTATTGGAACAGGGCAATTATCGAATGCAAGGAAATTATAAAGGCGTGGACTTTGACGCTTGGGCTTTGGTTGAAGCTGAAGATATGCCCATGCTGCCAGCCAATGCCGACGATTTATTCAGAGTTGGGTTTTCATATTATGGCGAACTGGAGGCAATAGCGGGGCTGTTTTTTGGCTTTGAACAGCAGCAGGGCACCTTTGATCTTTCGGATCTTACAGATTTGGCCTTAGAAAGAACAAGCCCGGATGGCACATTTTCCTTTTTCAAGCAAAAGAAGCCTGTCCAAATTTCTTTTGAAAACGAAAATGCAGCCCGAGGGATATGGTATGAGCAGAGCGATGATCAGCCAAAGCTGGTGACTACATTTCATTTGGCCTTTAAGGATCATATATTAGAACCGGGGAATTATACGCTAAGAGGCACTTATAGGCAAAGAAGCTTTTATTCTACATTTACGCTAGGCGCCGAAACAGAGTATATATAGCATTTTGGCTCCCGGGCATTTTGCGCCTTGCAGTGGCTGTGCCGAAAGCGCATAAGCGATTGTTCCCGAAACAGCAGGGCATGCTGTCTCTTGCCGGATTATTGCGCTTAGGCGCTGGGCACTTTATTGCCTTTCTGGCAAGGCATAGCTGCAGCCTAAACAGCGTACAGCGAAGGCCTTTGGATCTGATACATCATTGCATTTATAATTGCTGCTGCAATGCTGCTGCCTCCCTTTCTTCCGGCCGCTACTATATAAGGCGCATCGCTTGCCATGATAAGCTCCTTTGACTCTACAACATTAACAAAGCCTACCGGAACCCCAATGACAAGCTCGGGTGAAGCTTTGCCGCTTTGCATAAGCTCATGCAGCCTGACTAGAGCTGTCGGGGCGTTGCCGATTGCATAAATTTTCGGCCCTTTGATCTCAAGTGACGCATCAATTGCAGCCTGTGATCTTGTAATCTCTGCCTCTTTTGCTTTCTGTGCAACTGAAGGGTCATTTACAAAGCATACAGCGCTTGCTCCCAAGCTGTTTAGGGCGGGCTTATTAATGCCGCTAAGCGCCATGGTTGTGTCAGTAATGATCGTAGCCCCTCCCTTAAGCGCGGCTATCCCTTTTTGAACAGCTCCTTCAGAAAACTTCAAGGTTTGCGCAAATTCAAAATCAGCGGTTGTATGTATCACCCGCTTTATAACAAGCTCATTCTCACTGTCAAGCTCAATTTCAAGCTCTGATGAAATTATAGAAAAGCTCTCCTTTTCTATGTCTTCAGGCTTGGTTGCCTTTATCACAATGTCGCCTCCTGCAATATAGAGTATATTAGTTCCATGTTAAGGTGCTCTCTTAAGTGGCTTGCCAGGAGATCATACTGGCTTTCCTTAAATGCCTTCATATCAACAGCTGCAACATCCTTGGGATCAAGGCCCTTATGGCTAAACAGGCGAGAGCACAAACTGCCCGCAAATTCTTCAGAGTCAAAAACCCCGTGCAGGTATGTGCCATAAACATTGCCTTGCTGGCATCCATCAGGCCTGTAATCATTGCCTCCAAGCCTTTTAATGCTAGCCAGGCTGCTTGCCCCTGCATCCAGCTCTGAAACGCCCATGTGAATCTCGTACCCATATACACTGGATGAGAGCCCTGCCAGCAAGCCTTCAGTAATGCTTATATGCCCCTCAGATTGGGCTCGAGCCTTTTGCTGCTCAAAAACAGTACTTATTGGCAATAGCCCCATGCCTTTCATGGCCCCGCCTTCTTCAACTCCGAGCGGATCTGAAAGCTCTCTGCCGAGCATCTGGTATCCGCCGCATATGCCGAAAATTGGCACGCCTTCTGAAGATAGCCGGAGTATTCTTGCTTCTAGGCCATTTTCCCTCATCCACTTTAGATCCGCCATAGTGTTCTTGGTGCCAGGCACAATAACCAGATCAGGGTTTCCCAGCTCCCTGGCGCTTGAAGCGTAGCGGACGCTAACGCCGTTTACAAGCGACAGCGCGCTCATATCTGTAAAGTTGGACAAATGCGGGAGCCTTATAGCAGCGATGTCAATTGAGCCGCCGCCCGCTCTGCCGGATAGCCTCTCAGAGAGGCTGTCTTCGTCTTCTATTTCGATATCAATGTAGGGAACAACGCCTGCTACAGGCTTTAATGAACGCTCTTCAAGCAGCCTTACGCCTTCACTGAACCTTTCAAGGCTGCCTCTGAATTTATTGACAATAAGCGCCTTGATCAGATCCCTTTCGCCGTCTTCAAGCAGCGCCAGGGTTCCAATCAGCGCAGCAAAGACGCCTCCCCTGTCAATATCGCCTACAAGCAGCACAGGGGCGCCGAATCTTTTTGCTATTCCCATGTTAACAATGTCGTTCTCGTTCAGGTTTATCTCAGCAGGGCTTCCAGCGCCTTCAATGACAATGATGTCGCTGCTTTCAGCGAGTGCCCTAAAAGCTTTTTCAATGTGGGGCATTAGCTCTGCTTTATGCTCATAATAGCGCTCAGCGTCCATAACGCTGAGAACTTCGCCATTGAGTATCACCTGAGAGCCTGAGGCCGTTGTAGGCTTAAGCAATATAGGGTTCATCGCAGCGCATGGCTCAAGGCCGGCAGCCTCTGCCTGTACTGCTTGCGCCCTTCCTATCTCCAAGCCTTCTTTTGTAATATAAGAGTTCAGAGCCATGTTCTGGCTTTTGAACGGAGCAGCTATATAGCCATCCTGCCTGAATATTCTAAGCAGGCCTGTGGTTATAATGCTCTTGCCCACTCCGGACATCGTGCCCTGGACCATTAGTGTTTTTGCCATGAGCAGTTATCCTTTGCTTTTGTTGCTTTTGTTGTATTCCATCGCCTTTATCAGAAATCTCTCAGCAAACAGGGGGTTAGAGCAGAAGTTAATGTGCGGGAATTGCCCTATAAGGTTTTTGTATGCAAATCCTGCGCGCCATGACTCTCCTGCTTTTCGGACTTCAAAAGCGTCACCAAGGTTTGTGCTGTCGTAGTAATGAAACTCATGCGCTTTAATTATGCCGCCCTGCTCAGACAGGCAGCTCTCATACATGGCTTCAAGCTCGCAGTACCCGAACCTTACAAGCCGGCCCTTGTTTTCGCAGCTTCCGCTAACTGCCCCAACCAGAGGGTATATCTCACCGCTTTCGGTTTTTATATAGTCATGAAGGTACATAAAGCCTCCGCTTTCTGCATATACAGGCATTCCATGCTCGATTGCGCTGCGAATGGATGCAAGGCAGTTTCTGTTTTCCGAAAGCTCTTTTAAGTACAGCTCGGGATACCCGCCTCCCAGTATAAGGCAGTCAGCCGGCTCAGGCAGCCTCTCGCCATGCAGCGGGCTGAAATAAATAATTTCAGCGCCCATTTCTTCAAGCAGCCTCAGGCTGTCTTTATAGTAAAAGCAGAAAGCTTCATCAAGCGCAACAGCTACGCAAACACTGCCAACAGCTTTCTTTGGCTCAATGCGCTCGAACTCGACAACAGGCGCCTTTGCGGCAGCTGCCAATATGGCGTCTATGTCTATAGACTTTTCTGCCTGAGCGCACAAAGCGCCAATTATTTCATTGATGTTTTCTATCTCGTCGGCTGTGATAAGGCCCAGTTGGCGGCTTTGCAGATGAATTCCCTGCATGCGGGGCATATAGCCGAAGGCGCTTATGCCAAGCTGGCTTTCAGCAGCCTGCGAAATGCGGCTATAGTAATTTTCTGATATATAGTTAAAGATCGCTCCGGCGATGGTATTTTCGCCATAGTTCAAAAATCCCGATATAAGCGCGAGCATTGAAGCCCCCATGCCGTGGGAGCCTACGATTAGGGCTGTAGGGGCCTTTGTTAGGCATGAAAGGGCTGAGGCTGACGCTTGCGGCGTAACGCCCACTCCGTCGTAATAGCCCATAGCGCCTTCTATCACTGCAATGTCGCAGCCTTGCGAGTTCTTGGCCATCAGGCTGAGCAGCGCATTCTCGCTAAGCATGTGCATGTCAAGGTTGGCAGAGTCCACGCCCAGAGCCTTTTCGTGAAACATTGGATCAATAAAGTCCGGGCCGCTTTTAAACGCTGCAACTTTTAAGCCGCGCTTTTTAAGCAATGCAAGCACTGCCATTGTTATAGTGGTCTTGCCTGTGCCTGATCCTGTAGATGAGAGCATTATTCGAGGGACTGTCAATTCGCCTTTCAAGCTTCCCCTCCTGCTGTGAAAATATAGACAGGGTTTTGGCCCATCATCATATGGTAGCTTCCTGCCAGCCTGGCTTTTGAAACCGACAACTGGCATATTTCAAGGTTGCTGAAAGCCGACAAAGCTTCCAGCGCTTCTGAGGCAGTTTCAAGCGTTATAGCGCTTATGCATATTCGAATGCCCGGGTTCATTTGAGCTAAAGCTTCTACAATCCTCTTCAGCCCCCCGCCCGATCCGCCTATAAATGCCTTTGAGGCGACAGGCAGGTTGCTAAGCGCCTCCGGAGCGCTGCCGCCTACAATGCTTACATTATAAGCCGCATGTTTTCTAATGTTTGCTTCAATTAAGCTTATGGCAGCGCTATTGCGCTCAATAGCGTATACCCTCCGGGCAGTATAGGCAGCCTCTATCGAAACAGAGCCTGTCCCCGCCCCTATATCATAGAGGATGTCACTGCCACTAAGCGCGAGGCTTGATATTATTACTGAGCGCGCCTCCTGCTTTGTCATCGGCACTTCGCCTCTCTCAAACCCTGAGTCGGGGATGTTCTGGCTTCTTAGGCTAAAGAAAGGGTTGATAACAATGCAGCAAGAAAGGCTGCTAAATTCACCCTCCTTAAGGCTGTGTGCTGTGCCGTGCATCAAAGACTCGCTTGCCATGCCCAGATCGCAGCCTGTATAGCAGATGCATTCCCCTAAGCCGGAATCGCATAGCTCGCCCAAAAGGGAATTTAGCGAACCCTCGCCTCCCAGCAGAAAGAAGGATTTCTCATGCTTTGAAACGAATGAAGCCCCGTCTGATTTTCTGCCGTGAAGGCTGCAGGAGGATATATCATCCCAGTTAAGGCCAAAGCGCGATGCCAGCATTGACATTGAGCTTATGCCTGCAATAAACCTGTAGCGTGTGCTGCCTTCCTGCCCGCTCAGAGAGCGCGCAAGCGAGTAAAAGCCGGCATCGCCTGAAACAGCAACACACGCCTTTTCACCTTTGGCTTGGTTAAGCGCATCTGCTACACCGCTGGCGCTTATGGCGGCAAAGCACTCTTTGCCGCTGCCGAACTCTTCAATGAGCCGCTTTGATCCGATTAAGACATCGCTTGAGGCTATCGCTTCATATGCTTCATATGTCATAGTTGCCCTCGTGCCCATGCCGCAGCCAACTACCAATACTTCATTGATCATAAGATCTCTAAAATGCGATCAGTTACAATTGACGCCATGCGGCTGTCTGTGCCGAGTGTTTTGCCGAGTTTTATCTTGACATTCGGGTTGTTGCTTTCAAACTCAGCAATTTCTGCAGGTATGTCTTCTTTTATGTGCACGCCGTCAAAGAGAAAATACGGGATTATGGCAATATCCTCATAACCTCTCTCAACGAGGCTGTCAAGGCGGTACTTAAGGCTTTCGCTGCGAAACTGCATAAAAGCTTCCTCAACGAATGCATCAACTTCTGATGCCAGCTGCTCTCTGACTTGCGAAACTATTGAGTGCAGCGTATCAACCGTTCGGTCTTCCCTGCTGCCGTGGGCTAGAATTACTATCGCTTTGTTTCCCATGCTTAACTAAAGAATTCCTTTGCTTTTGATATTGTTGTGCTAATGTCTTCGTCACTGTGGGCTGCTGAAACAAAGATCGCTTCAAACTGGGAAGGCGGCAGGTATATGCCGCTTGCAAGCATATGTGCGTGCCAGGACGCAAAGCGCTGTGTATCGCACAGCTTTGCGCTTTCATAATCGTATGGCAGATCATCTGAAAAGAACAGGCATCCAAGAGAGCCTTCCCATACAACCGACGCGCCGTGCCCTTCGGCCAAATCTGAAAGCTCGCCGAAAAGCCGGCCAGCCTTTTGGCTGATGTCAGCATATATGCTCGGGCGGCTCTTTAAGTGCGAAAGCTGGGCATAGCCTGCTGCCACAGCCACAGGGTTTCCGGACAGTGTCCCTGCCTGGTAGACAGGCCCGAGAGGCGACACAAACTGCATGATCTCAGCCCTGGCGCCATAGCAGCCTACAGGCATGCCGCCACCGATAATCTTGCCCATCACTACAATGTCTGCATCGATATTGTAAAAATCCTGCGCGCCTCCAAGGCCAAGCCTGAACCCTGTAATAACCTCATCAAAGATCAATAAAGAGCCATTCTCTTTGGCAAGTTGGCTTATTGCCTGCAGGTAGCCGTCTTTGGGCTTTACAAGCCCCATGTTTGCTGCAAGCGGCTCTATAATCACAGCGGCTATTTCGCCTTTGTTGCGGCTAAATGCCTCTTGCAGCAATTCAACGCTGTTATACGGCACGCTTATAGTGTCTTTGGCTGCGCCGTCAGTGACGCCGGCTGACCCGCTGATGCCATATGTCATAGCGCCGGATCCGGCGCTAACGAGCATGGACTCAAAGTGGCCGTGGTAGCAGCCTTCAAACTTGATGATCTTGTCTTTGCCGCTGAAGCCTCTGGCGAGCTTTACCGCGCTCATTGCTGCCTCTGTGCCGGAGGAGCAAAGCCTTACCATTTCGATGTTCGGTACGAGCGAGATTATCAGCTCAGCTATCTCCACTTCAGCTTTTGTAGCTGCGCCAAAGCTAAGCCCCTTTTCAGCTGCTTGCTTAACAGCGCTTACTATTTCGGGGTGCGCATGGCCAAGCAGCGCAGGCCCCCATGATCCTATGTAGTCAATGTATTCATTGCCGCTCTCGTCAGTAACCTTTGAGCCGATTGCGCTGGCTATAAACGGCGGATTCCCGCCAACTGCGCCAAATGCCCGAACAGGGCTGTTTACGCCTCCCGGCATTACCGAGCGGGCGCGCTCCAAAATGCTCACCCTATCCTCCCTGAAGCTACAAATGCAGCTATTTCCTCGGCGTAGTAAGTTATAAGCATATCCGCTCCGGCTCGAAATATCGATACAGCAGATTCAGCAACTATAGCATCTTCATCTATATAGCCCGCTGCCGACGCTGCCTTTATCATTGAAAACTCGCCGCTTACCGAATAGGCAGCGATAGGGATGTTTGTCTGGCTCTTCGCTTTTGCAATGATGTCAAGATAGGAAAGCGCGGGCTTTACAATAGCTATGTCGCAGCCTTCTTCGATGTCAAGGGCTATTTCCTTTAAAGCTTCGCGGCTGTTGTGAAAGTCCATCTGGTACTGCTTGCGATCGCCGAATGCAGGGGCAGAGCCGGCTGCCTCCCTGAAGGGCCCGTAAAAAGCGGAAGCATACTTTGCTGCATAGCTCATAATGGAGACTCGCTCAAAGCCGGCGCTGTCGAGAATACCCCTGATAGCCGCCACTCTGCCGTCCATCATGTCAGAGGGGGCAACCATGTCTGCTCCTGCCTGGGCCTGGCTTAGGGCAGTCTGGGCTATAAGCTCAAGGGATTTGTCATTGTCCACATAGCCATCCTCGTTTATATGGCCGCAATGCCCGTGCGAGGTATACTCGCACATGCAAGTGTCGCAAATTGCATACAGCTCCGGAAACTCCCTTTTGAGAAGCTCCACAGCCTTTTGGACTATGCCATCAGGGCTGTAAGCCCCGCTGCCCGCTTCGTCTTTGTTGATAGGAATGCCAAAGAGCAGTGCAGCCGAAACGCCTGCATTTAAAAGCGCCTCTGCTCTCCCGGGCAGGCTCTCAAGGCTCTCCCTGTACTGGCCGGGCATTGATGGGATTTCCTCCCTTTGGGCCTGTGTAACAAATATCGGATAGATAAGGCTGTCTTTTGAGATGCGCGTTTCGCGGGCAAGCCGCCTTAGCCTGTCGCTGTCTCTAAGCCTTCTTGGGCGTTTTATCATGTTTTCACCTTCTGCTTGCAGCCAGGCTGACAAGCTTTTCAACCATTGACGCTATTGACGCCTCATTTGAGACTTCAACGCTAAAGCCGTAGCCCAGTGCTGTTTTGGCTGTAGTCGGGCCGATGCACAAAGCCTTGATGCCTTCAAAGCTTTTTTGCGGGCTTGATGCTGCAAAGCTTTCTACAGCAGATCCGCTGCTAAAGAGTATATAGTCAAAACCGGCTTCCAGGTACATGCCAACATCACTGCCGACATGCAGTGTTTCGTATGTAGCTATATCAATATAGTTGACGCCTTTTTGCGCAAGCGCTTCTGTAAGCTCGCTGCTGCCCTCACGGGCGCGCGCGATTGCAAGCGTCTGGTTTGGCTTAACAAGCTCAGAGAGCCCTTCGGCAAACGCAGCTCCGTTAGACTCGCTTGCAGTGTATTCTGAGAGTATGCCGTATCTTCTCAGCGCGGCTTGCGTGGATTTTCCGATCGAGGCAAACTTGGCTTTGACGCCTCTTATGTCTATGCCAAGCGCATCAAGGTGCCGAAAGAGCATTTCAACCCCTGTAGGGGATGTAAGCGCTATCCAGTCATAGTTGGCAATGCCTGCAATAAGGCTGCCGCTCGGCAAAAGCTCTGCTTTTATCGATGGAAGCTCTATTGACTCGCACCCGAGATCGCGCAAAGCCTCTGCAAGAGAGCTTGCATTTGCGCTGGCCCTTGTAACTATAGCCCTCACGCCTGAGAGCGGCAAAGCCTCTCTCCAGCCAAGCTTGCCTGCAAGCGAGCAAACGCCGCCAACATATATGATCGCAGGAGCCTTTGCGCCCATGCGCTTTGCCTGCTCGACAATGCCCTCAAGGTCTGAAACAGCGTTTAACTGGGATGGCATTGTGCCCTCGCAAATGACTGCTGCAGGCGTTTTGGGATCAGCCCCGGCATTTATCAGGCCTGTGGCAATTGCCTCCAAGTCGCTAAGCCCCATCATGAATACAAGCGTGCCGCCCAGTGCCAGAATAGACTTGTAGTCCAGCTCTTTGTCCGGCTCTTTTGTATGCGCTGTTATTATATGGAGGGATGAGGCAAAGTCTCTGTGGGTTGCAGGGATCCCTGCATATGCGGCAATGGCTATCGGGCTGGGGACGCCGGGCACTGCCTCAAACGCAACGCCAGCTTTGGCAAGCGTTTCGAGCTCTTCGCCTCCCCTGCCAAAGAGGAACGGATCGCCGCCTTTGAGGCGCACAACATTCTTCCCTTCCAGCGCCAGCCTTGCAAGCATTTCGGAGATATCCTCTTGGGGCATGGTGTGGTTTGATGAGCGCTTGCCGACATTTATCTTTTCAGCGCTGCTTGGAATCATAGACAGAACGCCAAGGCCGACAAGCGCGTCATATGCAACTATATCCGCTTTGGCAAGCACTGAGCTTCCCTTTAGCGTGAGCAGGCCCCTGTCCCCCGGGCCGGCTCCTACAAGCCAGACTTTACCGGCGCTCATAGCGCGCTCCCCTTTTGGATCAGCTCGCAAACCCTGTATCCAAGATCCCTTGCTTGATCTGTTTGTGATCTGAGCTCTGCAAAGCGGCAGTTGCCATCGATTTCAGCCATTGCCCTAAGAAACACTTCATTGCCGTCAAGCTCAGCATATGCAGCTATCGGCGAAGCGCAGCCAAGGCCCATCGCTTCAACAAAAGCCCTCTCCGCAATAGCTGCGCATCGGGAGCTAAAATCGTTTGAGCTCTCTAAAAACGAAACGTCAAAACCCTTCCTGCTTTGGGCTGCGATTATTCCCTGCCCTGCAGAGGGGAGCATCTCGGACGGCGTAAATTTCTTCCAAGCGATATTTTCAAGCCCAAGCCTCTCAAGGCCTGCATAAGCAAACACCAGCGCGCTATAGCCTTCTTCATTTAGCTTGCGAAGCCTTGTCTGGACATTGCCGCGAACGGCCTTAAATACAGCCTCCGGCCACATAAGCCTTATCTGCGCTATCCTGCGAAGGCTTGAAGTGCCTATTGGCAGGCTCAGGTCCAGCTGCCCTCCTTCGGGCAGCACCAGGCAGTCAAAAGGGTCTGCCCTCTTTGAGTGCCACACTATTGGCAGTTCTGCTTCAAGCGGCGAAGGAAGATCCTTCAGGCTTGATACAGATATATCGATATCGCCATTTAGCAGGGCTCTATCCAGCTCTGCTGTAAACAGGCCCTTGCCTCCAATGTCTGCAAGGTTTCTGCCAAGTATTTTGTCGCCGGTTGTCTCCATTGTAATAAGCTCGAAATCAATGCCGGGGTTCGCCTCTTTGGCAGCCTTAATAAAGATTTCTGACTGCTTTACTGCAAGAATTGAGCTTCTGCTTCCTATTTTTACTGTTTGGCCCATTTATACCTCGTTTAGCAATGCCCTTAGCCGGCTGGCAGTTTCAGACACCAAAAGGTGGGAATCATGGCCGCCATCTGATGCTATGCCTATTGTCACTGCGCCTTTATGCACAAGGGCGGGGAAAAAAAAGTTGGAGTTTTGCGAATTGGAGCTGTCATTGTAGTAGCGGGTGCCGTTGCTCTTGGCCCTAAGGGCTATTTCGCTGTTAAGGCGCGCGTCATTTGTAGCTGCGATGCAGATATCAAAGCCGGATTCGTCGCCTTGCTCATAAGCCCTCTCTTGCAGCGACACAAGCCCGCTGTTGGCCATGCCCTTTATGCCATCGCATGCATTTATGGCGATTACCGTAATTGCAGCGCTAAAGGCGCTTAGGGATCCGGCTCTCCTCAGTGCGACATTGCCTCCGCCAACAAGCAGGGCCTTCATGCCGCCAAGGTTTATAAACACCGGAAACATGCTCTTGGGCTGCTTGATGGCGGATTGTTCGCCGCTTTGCGCTATGCCAAGCATTTCAAGCGCCTTTTCGACAGCTACGCCATCTTCCTGCGCAGGAGGGGCTATTATAACAGGCACTGCGCCGTATTTTTCCGCAGCGCTGATCTTTTCGCCAAACCCGCCGCTCTCGCCGGACGCTTTTGTTACCATGTAAGCTGCTTTCGCATAGCTTAAGCAGGCAAGGTTCATCTCTTCTGTAAACGGCCCTTGCATCAATATGAGCTGCGCCGGCCCTATGCCCAGCGCCCGGGCCTTTTGAATGCTCTGTTCGCTTGCAAGCATGCGCGCGTACACCCTGCTGCCAAGGCTTGCAAATGCCTCCAGGCTGTTAGCCCCGGTTGTAAGCAGGACGTTTCCGCTCTTTGAGCTGAGAAATCGGGCTGCCTGCCCGGGTTCGCCAAAGCATATGGCATCTTTGTCGCTGGCAATGCTCCTGGCAACCCTAATGTACTTTATACTGCAGCTTTCGGCTGCTGCTTTGATGTTTTCAGTGGCGCTTGACGCATACGGGTGGGTTGCGTCAACAACAACGCTAAAGCCGAGAGTTCGAATAAGCTGCGCTATGCCGCCTTCGTCCAGGCGCCCGAATACAGCTTTCGTGCCCTGCAGCTGATCGTTTTCGCCCGGCTCATACATGCTGAGCCCGCTTGATGAGAAGCCGTACTCTGTAGCAAAAGACACAAGCGCGTCAGCGCCATTTGCAGCTAAAGCGTTTGCAACTATTCTGCCCTCGCTCGTTCCCGCAAACAGGAGGGCTTTCATTGGCGCTTAAGGTGATAGCCACGGGGCGTTAGCATATGGCTTCCAAGAGTGACAGTCGTGCTGTTGCCGATAAAAACTGTGCTGAACATGTCAGCCTTTGCTTCGCTCAGCTCTGCAAGGGTGAACAGCAGCGCCTCTTCGCCTTCCCTTGCAATATTCCTCACGATGGCGCATGGCGTTGAGGGGCTGTAAAACTCGCCGACTATGCTGCACGCCCTGGCAAGGTGCGTATCCCTTTTTGTTGACGCAGGGTTATAGAGCACTATTGCAAAGTCGGCGCTTGCTGCAGCCCTGAGCCTCTTTTCTATTAGCTCCCAGGGCGTAAGCAGATCGCTGAGGCTGATAACCGCAAAGTCAGATGACAAAGGCGCCCCAAGCAGCGCAGCGCCGCTTGTTGCAGCGGTTATTCCGCTTACAACCTCAATTTCTATTTCATCTTTGCCGCCGTTGAGCTCAACAATAAGCGAAGCCATTCCGTAAACATTCGGATCCCCTGATGAAACAATGCTCACAATGTTGCCTTCTGCCGCTTTAGCAAGCGCAGCAGCGCACCTGGCCTCTTCGCTCATCATGCCGGATGAGATGATCTGCTTGTCCTCATTAAATAGGCCCTTTATAAGCTCTGTGTATGTCCTATAGCCATATATAATGTCACTGTCCTCCAGTGCTTTCAGGGCCCTTGGCGTCATCTCCTGAAAAGCGCCGGGACCGATTCCTACAACATAAAGTTTACTTGGCATTTAAGCCTCCACTGTTTTTTTCATGCATTCGAGGCAGTCTTCCCAAAGCCCCGGGTCAAGGTTGTCTTTAAAGCCGAACATAAGCTTTCCCACTACTTTATAAACTGCTGAGTACACTTCTTTTTCTATAATCACTGCATTTTCTGTGCCAATTGCTTTCTTTATCTTGGCGCTTGCCCGAAGCTTGGCATCGTCAGCTGCCCTGCTTGATATTTCATTTACAATCGGCAGGTACGGCCTAAAGTAATACCAGTGCGCAAAATCAGAGAGAGCGTCTGAAATTATCGCTTCTGCTGCCATAATTTCATTCGGATCGCAAGCAGCGCTGCTGCCGCCCATGCTGTCAATGTCATACAGCGCCGCGCCGCTTATAGCGGCTATCTGCTCATCGATGTCCCTGGGCACGGCCAAATCGACAAACACCTTTTTGCCAAGGCCGGGATCGCTCGTGTTTATGTCGCCCGCTGTTATCGTGTAGTGCGGGCTAAGCGTTGCAGAAACAACAACATCGCATACCGGAATGAATTCAAGGCGCTTTTCATACTCAACGGCTGTGCAGCCTTCAGGTATGTTTGGCAAGCCTTCTTTAAACCGGCGAAGCGTCATAAAAACTTCTGCGCCGTTGCTTTGGAATGCTATGGCTGCGAGCTTGCCCATCTCGCCGTTGCCTATTACCAGCACTTTGGCGCCGTTTATGCTCAGGTGCTTTGAGGCAGCCGCGATAGCCATCGAGGCTGCTGAAGCGCTGTCCCTTGCAAAGCGCACATTCGTAGCGATCTTTTTGGCGCTGTCAATTGCTTTGTTGAAAAGGGACTCTAAAGCAGCGTCAGCAGTGCCGCACTCCCTTGCAAACGCTATGGCGGCCTTTGTTTGGGCAAGAATCTGCTTTTCGCCGAAGATCATGGATTTCATTCCGCACGCTGTCTCGAATAAGTGCCTTGCTGCTTCTATGCCTTCGCGCTTTGAAAAGGCATAGGGGGACTCAGAGTAGCCTGCCTGATCTGCCAGAAAGCCTGCCGGGCTGAAATCGCATCCGGCCTCATATGATACGTAAAGTTCAGTGCGGTTGCATGTTTGCAGCATGGCAGCCCCAAGCACTCCGCTCTCAGATACTGCAAGCGAAAGGATTTTTGACATGAGGCGGCTAGAAAATGAGAACTTCTCTCTAATTGCAATGGGGGCATTTGTATGGTCAATGCCAGCCATCTTAATATTCAATCGAAAAAATACTCCTTGGTTGATTTAGCAAGGGCTACAGTAACCCCTTTGCCGGCTGTGCGAGGAGATATGAGCTGTGCATTCTCGCCGCAGGCGCAAAGGGCAGCCCTTTCGCATACATTGTCAGCTCCTGTTGTCTTGAGCACGAATTCAGATGAAGCCAGGCTATCGCCCTTTACTTGCATAAGCTCAGCTGCGCTGTAAGTGATAAATGCCATGCTATGCTTAGCTGCCAGCTCAATAAGGGCCCTTTCGCCTTTCTTTAGGTCAATTGATGCCAGCGCAAACGCGCTTTTAATGCTGATGCCCTCGCTGTGCAGGCAATCTTTCACAGCCTGCTCAACGCTTTCGATGCCGGCGCCCTTGCGGCAGCCAACCCCGATAGCGTAGGGCCTTGGCCTTAGCCACAAGGCGCTGGCCAGATCGGGCGCACTGTCCCCTATGTATATATTGGCGCTGGCCTGCGCGCCTGTAAGGCAGCCGGGCGCCTGCCCGCCAATAGGGACTTCAGATTCAAACCCCACAGTGTTGCCAGCCAGAATCTCCGAGCTGACTTTTTTTATCATTGCCGGGTTCTCAACGGCAAACCCCATCTCAGATGCCCACTGATCCACTGCAAATAGGCCTCTTGCGTCTGTAGCAGTGGTGATTACAGGCATTGCCCCGATATATTCGCCTATTTCCCTGGCGAGGCGGTTTGCCCCGCCCATATGGCCGGACAGCAGGCTTACAGCGAACTGCCCTGCCTCATCAATGGCAATGACAGCCGGGTCGCTGGCCTTGCTTTTTACAAGCGGCGCTATAGCCCGAACTGCGATTCCTGCTGAAGAGACGAATATAAGCGCCTCAAAGCCGCCTTCCCAGGCGCTGCTTGCCCAAGCTGCAAGGCCGCCGCTTTTTACCCTTTCTGCGGTTGCGTCCAGAGCCGTGCATTTGGCTATCTCAAGGCCCAAGCGCAATCCAGCTTCAGAGAAGGCGGCTATCTTTGCCCTAGCTCTTTGCTTTCCGGTAAGCATGCGAAAAATCAGGGCTATACAGCTTTGAGAGCTCAAATGGCTCAGAAAGGAACCCCCCTACAAGGACAAGGGCAGTCATTTCTACGCCATTTTCTTTGGCAGTCTTCTCTAAATCCGCTACAGAGCATCTATAAACTGCTTCATCAGGCCATGAAGCTTTGTATACAATAGCTGCTGATGAATCCGCTGCATACCCTCCCTGTATCAATCTCTCGGAAAGCTCCCCGAGCATGCCTGTCGAAAGGAATATGGCCATTGAAGCCCCGTGCCTGGCAAGGGACTCGATTGACTCTTTCTCCGGCACGGCTGTCCTTCCCTGCATGCGGGTGAGTATTACTGTCTGGGTTACCCCGGGCAAGGTGTATTCCGCTTTCATCGCGGCGGCAGCGGCAAGAAAGCTTGAGACGCCTGGCGTAACGTCAACCTCTATGCCGAGCTCATCGCATGCAGCAATCTGCTCTGCTATGGCTCCGTAAAGCGATGGATCCCCGGTATGCAGCCTTACAGTTGTAAGGCCTAAGCCTTCGGCTTCGGTTATTGCAGCGATGACTTCGCCCAGGTCCATTTCTGCTGAGTTGTAAACCTTTGCCCCTTCTTTGGCATAATCCAATAATTCAGGGTTAACAAGCGATCCCGCATATATAATTACATCAGCGCTCTCAAGCAGCGCTTTCCCCCTAACAGTTATCAGATCAGCCGCGCCGCTTCCGGCGCCAACGATATGTAGCATGTTTTCCTCCTGGCTGTATTAAATGCTTGCCATTTCCTTATCATCCTTTATGATAATTACCGTAAAGTAATTGCTTTCAAGATCCTGAGAGCCAATATACACTTTTTCGCCTTCAAGGCCGCAGTTGGACACTGCGTACGTCTGGTTTTCAAGGCCGCGCTCCGCTATTGCCTCTTTTACTGCCTCTATAGCCCTTCCGGTCTTCATAAGCACCTTTGTTCCCGGCTGGCTTATAAGGTTTGTTGCGCCTTCGTATGATGCAGGAATGATTATAACCGGCTCGCTCGCTTCAGCCGCCGATATTCCCAGGCGCCCGCACACAGCAAGAAATGAAGCAACGCCGTTGATAATTTCGGCGCCGTAGCCTGCTTTGGCTACGCGTTTGTGCACATACATGTAAGTGGAGTAAAGGCATGGATCCCCAATGGTTAAAAATGCAACGTTTTTGCCTTCATCAAGCTTTTCTATTATGCTTTGCGCTGCAAGGCCATGCATTTTGTCAAGCAGGGCAGCGTCTCTGCTCATAGGCATGGACACTTCCAGCTTTTCAATCAGCTCAACCTCCGGGCATGCTTTTACGGCAATTGCATAAGCCATTGCCTCTCCATCTCCTGACATTGGCAAGCAGATCACATCTGATGATCTGATAGCCTTAATTGCTTTAAGAGTGATTAGTTCGGGATCTCCCGGCCCAACTCCAATGCCGTACAAGGTTCCGCTCATTAAACAGCTAGCCTCCTTGATTCATTTATTGCCTGTTCCAGCAGCTCTCCAGCCATGCTGGTGCCGCCCAGCCTGCCATGCTCGTATGTAAATGCAATGGCGCCTACCTTAAGCCTGCCTTGCGCCTTCCTGGCAAGCTGGCGCTCTATCTCTGAGAGCAAAGAGCCCATAACTTCATTTTTAATGCCTAAAGCGTCCAGGCAGCCAAGCGCGCTGTCAACTGTGGCGCTGGCCAGAATTTCGCGGGCAGCGCTTGCGCTTATGCCAACAGCTGCTGCATGGGCCGCTATAAGCGGCAACCTGCAGTCTCCATACTTGGAATGGGTGTTGAGCATGCCTCCGGCAACTTTTACAAGCTTGCCCAGGTGGCTTGCTATCAGAAGGCCGCTGGCGCCCAAGCTTTCTGCTATTTCGATCATTTCCCCCAAGTAGTTGGAGTATTTCACAGTGTCAGCGCTTGTTATCCCAAGCTCCATTGCAGCAAATGCAGTGCCATAGTTGCCCGGGCAGCCGACTAAAACGCTCCTGCCCTCAGCCAGCCTCACAGACGCTTCCGCGTTTATTGTTGCAATAAGGGCATCTTCGCTCATAGGCTCAACAACGCCGCTCGTTCCAAGGATTGATATGCCTCCGATGATTCCAAGGGCGCTGTTAAATGTCCTTTTTGCAACCTCTTCGCCTTCAGGCGCATATATTGTAATCTTTACTCCATTTTCGCCATGCTCGGCCAAAGCCAGCTCTGCCTGCTGGCTAATCATTGCTTTGGGCACAGGGTTGATTGCAGCCTCGCCAATGCCTATGCTTAGCCCGGGCTTCGTAGCCCTGCCAATGCCAATGCCGCCTTCAATGGCAACGCCTTTCTCGATTCGCTCAGCTTTTGCATATATAAGCATCCCATGGGTAGCGTCAGGATCGTCTCCGCCGTCCTTTCTCACAGCACAGCTTGCTGAGCTTTTGCCTATCCTGATGTCCAGAATCCTAAGGTTTGCGGCTGTGCCTTTAGGAGTCATAAGGGACACAGACCTAAGCGGTCTGCCTGTAAAGAGCATCTTTGCTGCTGCATACGCAGCCCCGGCAGCGCATGTGCCAGTTGTGTAGCCAAGGCGAAGCTTTTGGCCGCCCTTTAGAATATAACCGTCCAACTTATCACCTTCTTGCCTGGCTAATTAAAAAGCAGCCATATACTCTCTTAATGTCCAAAAGAAGGTATATGGCTGCCTTAAAGCAATATGCAAAAGCAGCGCCTTCACTCTTTGGGCACGCAGAGTTTGTGGCTAAGGCTAAAAAGCAGGTCTTCTGACTTATCCAGTATGCACCCTCCGCCTTCCCAGCTTGCGCCAGTGGCATTTCGGAGGCTGCTAAGGAAATACAGCAGCGGCCCTGTGTGGGATTCTCACCCAGCTTCCCTTTGCTTTTTGCCATTTTATATTAGCATTTGTCGATATTAACTGTTGTTCTGCTAAGAAGTGTAGCATATAGCTGTAAATCCGTCAATAAAGCGCACTTTTATTTTTCCTGAGTTTTATATGCGCCTTTGCAATTAGAGATGAAATATAGCGCTTTGCGGCACACAAAAAGAAAATGCAGCTTTTAGCATAAATTTGCCTCATGCCGGCAAAACTCAGCCAAAGATGCTAAATTGGATGAAAACTAAAAATAGAATAAGTATTTATAAAAAGCGCGGAAAACACTCTGAATGCCAAAAAAAACTAATTGTCGCCAACAGGCCTGAATTCAACTGCCAGCAAAAATTTTGGCGTATGCAAAACCTCATAAGCCCCGGAGCCTGATGGCAAGGCAGAAGCTTTTGGTGCATATATATAAGAGGGGTTCTGGCCATCCGGTGACAAAACAAACATAACAAGCGGTGTGCTCCTGCCTTCCCGGTAAGGGCCGCGCAAGCCGTACTCTGAGCCTTGCAGCGCAACTTGCCCGCTGGTGCTAACAAGCTGGCTGCGCTTAATTGCTGATATGTCTGCTTTGGCATTCGCAATAAGGTTTGGAACGCCCTCGCTGTAAACCATGATGACAGTAAATATGCATATAATAGCCATGCAAAGCACAGCCATATAAACATGCTGCGGGCCCGAGCTGTCGGTTTTTTTCAGGCTTTTGAAAATAGCGGCATGCATTAGCGCTGCAAGCGCAGTTATTGCAAGACCGCCCCATAGCATAATTCTGTACCATGCAAGGTAGCCTTTTAGCACTGAGAGCGCTGTGTCAGCCCCAGCCAAAAGCCATGTATCTGAATAAAGGCCAACTGCGGCAAGGCCTACCATCGGCAGCATAAGCAAAAACTGCGCTCCTAATAACAAGTTGCCTTTAGTGTCTGTTTTTCGGTAGAAAATAGGTATAAGCATTTAGCTTCCTCACTTTATTGATATGCCAGTGTTTAAAAGCTCGCCAGCAATGCTTTGGCATTGCTTAACGTTGATTCCAATATTAGGCTTTTCAGCCAATGTATCGGTTAATCATTGCATTTTGGCGCTATTGGCTTATATTTTATCATATTGTTTTCATTTTGCATTAACTAATAATCGCACTGCAAGCTCTGATGTTAAATATGCCAAAATAATCGGGAGAGTGCCCGAGTAGAGTTCGAAAGCTGTCCATAAAGCAATTAAACTTACAGCGATATGGAGTAGGCATAGCTTCAACTGCTTTTGGTGATTAGGCAACCTTCGATGCAGTTGAAAAAGCAATTTCATTGAGAGGGCAAGCAAGAATGCGAGCAGGCTTCCCTCGACAAAATGCTTGCATGCCTTGATTTCTATTATCCTGGCGATCAATTTGCGCTTCCTGTGGATGCCCTGTTTGCCAGGGCCTGCTATCGATGACATCGAGCAATAGGTTTTATTTGGCTGCAGATATCTTGGGCTTCTGTTGGCAGGCAGCGTTATGCTTTTCTTGCAGCTTAACACAGAATAGTGCTTTAACTTTTCATAGCGGCCTCATTATGGCTCCGTTTCATTCGAATGAATTGTGCTTTTGCTGCTTTGCCTTTCGGGGCAGCAGCCCCAAATCTATTGATCGCACACTGGAATCAATGGGCTTAATACAAGATCAAAATAATGCTGCGCTGCCATGGCATATGTATAGCGAGCATTCTATATATTTTTGGCATTCTGATATAATGGTTACAAAAACCATAGGGAGGGCGCTTATTAGCAGCATTGCGCCTATGGGCGCTGGAATTGAGGATTTTAGAAGGCTTAGAGAGAAAGGCTATGAGTATGTTGACAAAACACTATTAATTAAGCGCTTTCTTGACAACCCATGCACGGCCGCCCTTTTTACACGGCCCAGGCGTTTCGGCAAAACGCTTGCATTAAGCATGTTAAGGCATTTTTTCGAGATTGGCACAGATCCCGCTATATTTGAAGGCCTTGAAATTATGCGTTATAAAGTCCTTGTTGAAGAGCACATGGGAAAATACCCTGTTATTTCGATCTCGCTCAAAGATGTGCATGGGGCAACAATGCAAATTGCTCGAGGCAATTTGGCATACGCTATTAGAAAAGAAGCTAACCGCTTAGGGTTTCTGGAAAATAGCAGCGCTCTAAGCAACGCTGCCAAAGAAGAGTATCGCAGGCTCAGTACAGTTGAAGGCAATGATGTTCGATTGCATGAAAGCTTGGCACTTCTTTTAGATCTTTTGGAAAAGCACTTTAGCAAACAGGCAATACTGCTTATTGACGAGTATGATGTGCCCCTCGAAAAGTCCTGGCACGAAGGCTATTATGATGAAATGCTTGGGTTTATTCGCCTGCTTTTCAATCTTGCCCTCAAAGGGAACAACAGCCTTGAATTTGCAATCTTAACAGGCTGCCTCCGCGTGTCTAAAGAGAACATATTTACTGGTGTGAACAATTTTAGGCCTTTTGGCATCAGCCACCCTAGATATGCAAGCTGTTTTGGCTTCACTGAATCCGAAACGGAGTCATTGCTTGAGTCAAGAGGCCTTTTGCACAGGATTAGCGAAGTGCGGGAATGGTACAATGGCTATAACTTTGCAGGCACCAAAATATACTGCCCATGGGATATTGTAAGCTTTTGTGACGATGCGTATGACAACCCAAGCGCACAGCTTCAGCCGTATTGGATGAATACAAGCGAAAATGCAATCGTCAAGCAGCTGGCAGACATCGCTGGGCAATCTGCTCGAAATGACATAGGCACTCTGATAGATGGCGGAGTTATTGCGAAAAAAATAAACGAGCAGCTTTCATATTCCGAGATTGGCAATTCAATTGAGAATGTATGGAGCGTTATGCATGCTACAGGCTATCTAACTGCAAGAAGGGCCATTGAAGGCGGCAAGCAAGAGCTTGCCATTCCAAATGAGAGCGTGAGGCTAATTTTCGCTGAGCAAATAGAAGAGTGGTTCAAAATACGCGTTGCTGCTAATACGGCTGCAATATCTGCTATGCAGCATGCATTCGCAAATGGCGACGGGATTGCAGCAGAAGCTGCAGCAAATGAGCTGCTAGCGGATTTTATCAGCTCGCGTGACTACTCAAGCAAAGAGGCCAGCAAGGAATCTTTCTACCACGGCTTGCTGTTAGGCGCACTGGCTGACATGCAAGGCTGGCATGTAACATCTAATTCAGAGTCAGGATTCGGCTTTTGGGATATTGCTGCTAGGCGCGTAGTGTATAAGAGCCAAGCATTTGCAATTGAAATAAAATACGCCCGCAGCGAAGAGGCACTGAAGGAAGCAAGCGAAGCGGCGATAAAGCAAATTGAAGATCGCCAATATTGGAGAAGAATGGAAAGAGAAGGCGCAAGCAGCATCTGGCTGTTTGGCGCTGCGTTTTACAAGAAGCATTGCTGTATTTCTTCTAAGCAATTGGAGCTTCGCTGAAAATATGCTTCGTTATGCCAGTTAAGCATCAAAGCGCTTAGCGAAAATGAAATTCAATTCAGCTTCTAGGCTAGTTTCGCCCCCTGATGAAGTCGATAATCATGCAAGGCATTTTTCATAGCTGTGTAATAAAAATCGAAGATATATATACAAAATAGCTCTGAGGCTGCTGCATAACTGTTATATTCTATAATGCCACATTTCAAGCTGAGGTCTTGATATAATTCATCAATTCGGAGTAAAATAAGAAAAAATATCCATTTGGAGGCAATGTGGAACGCATAGAGGAAATTCTTGAAAAGTTCGCTAGCTCTGGCTGGGAACTGATCGCCGATCCGTCAGCAGTATGGCTGGAAAAAAGAGAAAACACACCTGAGCTTATAGAGGCAATCAAGCAAGCAGACAGCGAATGCGGCAGCTGTGGGTGTGAGCTTGACGACTTATATAAGGATGCTCTCGAGCTGTTGTCCTAGCGCATATGAATCGCAATGCTGGCAAAGGGCCAGCTATCCTGTATTAAGTAGCTTAAACTTTGGCAATTGGGCAAGGGAACATGAGCCCTTGCCCAAATTGCCGATAGCGCCTAATCAGCCAGCCTGGCGGCCCTGTAATGATCAATTTGTATGCTATGCCAATAAATACGAAAGAGTTTGTGCAAAGATCACTAATTCGAGCTTTTCTAGCATGTAAGAGCATAGCAAGCTTATGCTAATAGCCTATAATGTCCTTATGGACAACTACTTACTTTTGAAAGAGAGGCTTTAATAATGGCATTTGGTGAGAAAGCGCAAGTATTCCAAATGAGCCCGAATATTAGCTTAGATGATCTAGCCCAAGGGATAGAGCAATTCCTGGTGCAAAGCGAAGGCATGGTATGCCAGATGTTTCAAACCCCTGATGGCATAAGCATTCAGACCCGCAAAAAGGAAGACTGGAAAAAGTACGCGATGATGGACAATGCAATGCAGGTTAACTTAACAGAAACCGGCTATTATGTCAACGTCCAAATAGGGGGCGCAAAGTGGGTTGACAAAGCTGTTGCATCAGGTTTGAGCGCAATAGTTGCACTTCCGATTGCGCTGCCGCTTATAGCGTTTTCTTCTATAGGCTTTATCGGAAATGTAAGGCTGCCAGATAAAATCCTGGACTTTATCAGCCAGTACATTGCTACTGACGGCGCAAATATATCTATTCCCCAAAGAGGGATTAACTACAGCTACAATGCAACAAGCGACTATGTCTCGCCATTTAACGTGCAGCCACAGGTAGAGGAGAGCGTAGCATGCCCGGAATGCGGCAAGCTTATGCCTAAGTCAAGCAGGTTCTGTGCTGACTGTGGCAGCGAAATATCTGCTGCACTGCTGCTGTGCCCGGAATGCGGCGAGCTGCTTCAGGAGAATGCCAGATTCTGCGCCCAGTGCGGGCACCAATTAGCAGAGTAAGCAACCGCTTGCTGCAATTAGATATAAAAGCATAAAAGCATAAGCTGCTGCCGCTGGTTCGCAAAATAAAAAAGCATGCTTTGAACTGCGCGAAGCATGCTTTAGCGAATTAATGGCATTAGTTGAACATCTTGCGGCTTTCTTCGTACAGCGTTTCAGTGAAAATTGGGCTCGCCATCATTGCTGAGCATAGCACTGGCTTTTCAGCCATAGTTGGCCCATACTTTTCAACAAACCTCTTAGCGCACGCAGCAGCTTCTTCAGCAGTTGTTTCCGGCGTAAATGCAATATCAGCCTCTATGCCAAGTATTATCTGATCGCCGTATTTTTCAAACAGCATTGCCTTGTCGTTCATCGGCTGCCCGCTCCATGAGTCGCAACCGGCAGCTATATATGCAGGCACAAGCAGCTCATTCTTTCCGCAGGAGTGCATGTCGAAATTTAAACCGTTGTCATGAGCGCCCTGAACCACCCGGCTAAGAGCTGGCACTACCATCTCCATAACTGTCTCTAGTGAGAAGAATGGCGATCTTTGGCTGCCCCAATCATCATGCAGCGTAAATGTTGTTGGGTTATACGCTTTCGTATAGCGGCCTATAATGTCAATATACATGTCAGCCAACCTATCCATAAGGGCTTTGACTGCATCCTTTTGGTCTTCGTCAATGACAGCAATTGCAGCCCCTTCAAAATCCATAAATGAAATGAGGCGCTCGAATAGGCCCGTCTGAATCCAAATGGTCATCGCCCTTTCATCGCTTTCAAGGCCAGCTTTATTTGCCTGTATTGATCCTTCCCAATCCCATGAGTCAAGTTCAGGGAACTGTATCACGCTCTCCCAATCGTTTGCGTCACTTAAGACAGGGTTGCCGGGAACTACCATTGAGCCTCCGGCTTGCGGTATAAAAACCCAATCAATTCCATGTTTGTCCTTGCCGCCAACCATCTCCTCGGGCGACAGGCCGTTTGCTTCCAAGACCAGGCATCTGGCAATATTGTCAGGGTCTACTCTTGGCGCAAAAAGCCGGGAGTCGGTCGATAGAGGTATCCACAGAGGCAGCTCGCGCCTATAGAGAGCCTGAATATTCTCTTTTGGCGTTATGGGCGTAGCAAATTTCTTAGCCGGCGGAAAACCTGGGAAAAAAGGTGGGTATTCACCCGCATTTGTTATTTCGTCTTTGTTGAATGGAACTCTGTCCAACATATAATAATCCTCCACGATAAATCGATTATAATGCTTCGACGCGCCAAACCATTCTATATCGGGCGAATCTTATACTGCTAAGCCGAAATATTAGGATTACTTCTATATCTCGCCGAAAACCATCACTACGGAGTGGCTCGGCAAAGGGCATTGCTATTTGGAATAGCTTTTTTTATATTTCACTTCATTAAAGGCATTGAGGGCAAACTTGAGAGCAAGAATGCTTGTTTATATAAGGCAGGCTTTATATATACCAGCATGTTTCATATAATAAAATAACCATGGAGCAGAATGCCGCTTTGGAACTCACAAATTTGTACGAGAAGCTTTTTAGCCATTATGGCGATCTCGGCTGGTGGCCGGCTGAAACTGTCTATGAAGTCATTGTGGGCGCTGTCTTAACCCAAAACACTTCATGGGCCAATGTTGAGAAAGCTATTTCGAACTTTGGCCAAACGCTTACTCCATCCTTTGTTGCAAGCGTTGATATACTTGCGCTCACTGAGATAATCCGCCCTGCCGGCTTAAGCAGCCAAAAGGCAGTTTGCCTTAAATTAGTGACTGAGTGGTTTTCGCAGTATGAATACAGTGCTGAGGCAGTGCTGCATGAGCCTTTGCAGAAAGCAAGAAGGGAGCTAATCTCGATAAAGGGCATTGGCAACGAGACTGCTGATTCGATACTGCTGTATGCTTTTGGCTTTTCTACGTTTGTTATTGACAGCTACACTATGAGGCTTCGCAGCCGCTACCCAATCGCATGCCAAGCCACATACATGGCCCTTAAAGCCCACTTCGAATCAAATCTCCCAAGCGATGCCTTATTGTACAACCGGTTCCACTCCCTGATTGTTGAAAATGCCAAATTGCACTGCAAAAAAACCAAGCCTGTGTGCCCCACCTGCCCACTCAGCAGCATATGCAAAAAGCTTGTGTAGCAGATGGCAAAATGCAGGCTGTTATCTTTGACAAGCTTCAGCCGCGCTTTTGCCCTTTATTTAGGCAGCAACAATGCTGGAATAATCGCCAGAAGCGCAAAAAACATCAGCATCACTCCATACCGGGATCCAGGAAATTTTACTGCTCTTCTCTGGTTGCTCTTGCCGTTGTGATAGTGCCAATAAACATTGCAGCGACTGAAACACCAGTTATAAACCCTGAAATAGCATCCCTGAAGGGTGTTCCCCCGACATTGTAAGAGCGTGCTGACAGGGCTATTCCCATTGCCGTTACCATCAGTCCTTGATTTGCATGTTTTTGCTTTTCTAAGCTTTGTACGCGCCCTATTAAGTCCAACATTTGCCCATCATTGTAGTATTGCACGTTTTCATTTTCATTTTCTTCTCCGTTTAGCAGCTCTGAAACGCTAATGCCTAATTCCTTGCACAAAATCTCGATTATCGAGTAATCAGGCATGCATTTTCCGGTCTCCCATTTTGATACTGACTTGTGCGAAACGCCTATAATTTCTCCTAACTGCTCTTGAGTTAGATTTTTCTCACGCCTTTTTAGGGCAATAAATTTGCCAATGACAAATTGATTCAATTCATACCCCCCAACTTTGATATGTCTTCTATGCGCAATATTTCAGCGAAAAGCATGCCATCATCTCATGCTGCAGCGTGCTGGCTGCGATTCGTCTATATCTAGTATATATAAGTTAGCAAAAATCAGGGCACTTAAAAACCAACCAGCAGTAGAATTCTGGTGGAATATCCAGTTGCCTCGTTAATAAATGGGCGCTGCGCTTAATTTACGCTATGATTTTAGCAGCGCGGCGCGAATGCCTGAACTGATCGTGCGCGCTTCAGCTTGCCGGCAGCAAAAAAAAAGCCCATTGCCCGGCCAGCAAGCGCTATAGGCACTATTTGCCCTAATGCATGCGGCCCAAATAGCTCACAAGGCCTTAATTAAATGCAATATACAAATCTGCTGATGGCTTATTGCATTTACAACGCTGGAATTCTGTGATAAATTAAAGATAATAGCGATAAAGCGAGTTTCGAAAGGAATAAAAGGGAATCCGGTGCGAATCCGGAGCGAACCCGTCACTGTGATAAGGGAGCTTATTGCACAAAGCCATTGGCATAACAGCTGAGAAGGCGCAATAAGCGGTGATCTTCAGCCAGGAGACCTACTCGTGTTAGCAACAGTTGCTGCGGTGATCAGCGTGCTGAATATAAGAAATTATTTTCTGTAATCTTGTATTTTACAAATACCGCAAGCAGCGTATAGCTGCTTTTTTATTGCTGCTTATGTTGGCGAAAGGATAAAAACATGAGTTTTAGCATGAAAGAAAAAAAGGCTGTGGCGATAGTGGCTGCAATAGCTATTACATTATTGATACAGCCGACAGCCAATGCGATGCATATCATGGAGGGTTACCTTCCATTAGGCTACTGCATTGCATGGAGCGCAGCAAGCGCGCCGTTCCTGGTCGCAGGCATTATAAAAATAAGAAAGCTTATCAGCGAGAAGGCCAGCCTTCTTATAATACTTGCAATGTCTGGCGCATTCGTCTTTGTTATATCGTCTTTAAAGATACCATCCTTAACGGGAAGCTGCAGCCACATGACTGGAACAGGCCTGGCTGCAATCCTATTTGGCCCATTTGAGGCAACAGCGCTGGGATTTATCGTTCTTGTTTTCCAAGCGATTCTGCTCGCGCACGGCGGCTTGACAAGCCTTGGCGCCAATACCTTTAGCATGGGAATTGCCGGCCCTGTATTCACCTGGCTTTTGTATGCCATGCTCAAAAAAGCCAGAGCGCCACGAAAAACCAATATCTTTATAGCGGCAAGCCTTGGAGATCTTTTCACATATATAGTTACCGCAATGCAGCTTGCGCTTGCTTATCCAAGCGAGTCCGGCGGCGTTATGGCCAGCTTTGTGAAATTTCTGGGGGTATTCGCTCCAACGCAAGTGCCACTGGCTGTAGTTGAGGGAATACTTACTGTCCTTATCATTATGGGCCTTGAAAGCTTCGCCTCAGCGGAGCTCGAGGAAGCCGCGCTATAGTTAGGAGAGGTAAACAGCATGAATAACAAAATGCTTGCATCTGTATTAATCGCCATTGTAGTGCTAATAATCGCAGTGCCGCTTATAACAATGAAAGGTGCAGACTTTGAAGGATCAGACGGAGCAGGCTCTGAAGCTGTTGAAGATATTGTCGAAGGCTATGAGCCTTGGGCAACCCCTGTGCTGGAGCTTTTGATAGGCGGAGAGCTGCCCGGCGAAATGGAATCCCTAATGTTTTGCATCCAAACAGGGATCGGCGTTGGCATAATTGCATACAGCTTTGGGTACCTTGCAGCCAGAAAGAAATTTTCACCAATCCCAGAAGCAAAGCAGGCATGATAAATGCTGCGCTAGCATCGCTTTTTATCTGGCTTTTATACTATGGCAGGCTGCAAAGCCTGCTTTTAGGGGCTATTAGCATTGCTGTTGGCTTTACAATAGCAGTGCTGACCCGCCATAGCCATAACGACAGCTATCTTCATATAGACATCATGGCGCAGATATCAAAGCTTTCTAGCGTTAACCCTGCCCTTAAGCTCTGGAGCTGCCTAGCCTTAATGGCCATATGCACTGCTTCAAAGTCCCCTGCCGTTGGAGCTTGCCTCTTTATTGCAATGGCATTTGTGTCTGTTGGCATTGGTGGCCAAAAAGCGCGCTACTATGCCAAAACGCTGGCATTTCCAGTGCTTTTCCTGCTGCTGAGCTGCCTTGCGCTATTGGTGGAAAAATCAGCCATGCCCCTGGGAGTGCTGTGCTTTAAGGGATTTGGCAGCTCATACCTTGTGGTTACAAAGAGTTCGCAAAGGACAGCAGAGCTCGCAGCTGCCCGAGCCCTTGGCTCTGCAAGCTGCCTGATAACACTGGCTGTAAGCACAAGCATCTCCGATCTCATTAGTGCGCTAAAGCAGGCAAAATGCCCTTCAGCCCTAATAGACCTGGCATACCTTATTTACAGGTATATCTTTGTAATCCTTAGCATGTTTGAGTCTATGGGTTCAGCAGCAAGAAGCAGGCTAGGCTACAAAGACATGCCTACAAGCATAAAAACAACAGGAATATTATATGCAAGCTTGCTGGCCAGATCCTACAGGAATGCTGAAGCAAATTTCAAGGCAATGGAAAGCCGCTGCTACAGCGGTGGAATATCTTTTATAGAAAGCGCTTCTGAGCCAAAGGCGCAACACTCAGCATTTGCTGCAGGCCTAATTGTGTCGCTGGCTGCATTGGCGGTATTTTTGCAGCAATGAATGAACTCTTAAGGCTCGATAATGTCTTTTACTCCTATGATGATTTATACCCTGCCCTCAAAGGCGTTTCTTTGCAGATTTTTGAGGGTGAAAAAATAGCTGCCCTTGGAAGCAACGGGGCAGGCAAAAGCACATTCTTTTTGTGCTGCAACGGCGTGCTCACTCCCCAAAGAGGAAAGATTTATTTAAATGGCGCACAAGCAGCCCCAAAACAGCTGAGGCAGGCAGTAGGCTTAGTTTTTCAGGATCCCGACAGCCAGATTATAGCAGGCACAGTGGAAAACGAGGTTAGCTTTGGCCCAATGAATATGCGCCTGCAGCAAGATGAAGTAAGGGAGAGGATAACATCAGCCCTTGAAAGAATGAACCTTCAGGGCTATGAAAAGCGCGCCCCCCACTACTTAAGCGGCGGGGAAAAGAAAAGGGTCAGCATAGCAGACATCCTTGCTATGAAGCCCGTTGTCATGCTCTTTGACGAGCCGACAGCCTCACTTGATCCCATGAATACGCAAATGCTCGAAACAGCGCTTAATGAGCTTAGCGATTCCGGCATAACTTTGGTAGTGTCAACCCACGATGTAGACTTTGCTTATCGATTCGCTACAAGAGGCATTGTATTCAGTGAAGGTGAGGTAATAGCAGACTCCTCTATTGAAGATGTCTTTTCATCATCAGCAATAGTGGCAAAGGCCGGCCTTAGAAAGCCATTGCTCTATGAAGCAGCGGAATTGCTAAGGGAGCGCTTTCCCAATACAGCGCTTGAATTCTATCCAAAGCATATTGGCGATTTTAACGAATTGCTGGCGTCGATTGTATATTAATGAGATTTGTACTGCTTTATAAGTTGCTAAATATAGTATTGGCTATACGGTTGCAATTTCTTTTTGCCAGAGCGCTAATGCATTTTTAGCGCTATTAGCGCTCTGTATCATTAAGCGCACAATTTTGCATCTTATAGCGAGCAATCCGATTACTATAACTGTCACTTGTTAGTTGTGTAAGAAATTGAAAAATGCTATGTAAATATAGTGATGAACTACAAAATTATTTATGCAAATCAATATTAAAAGCAAAAAATAATTATTAAAATGCTCCCAAATGTTTTGTTTGAAAACGAGTTTTAGTTATAATGCCAATATTACACGCAAGAGAGGAAATAAAGTATGAAAAAGTTTGTTAGCTTATTATTGGTTCTGGCAATGCTCTTAACATTTGCAGCATGCGGAGGCAATGACGACAAAAACACACAAGCGGAAGGTGACGACAGCGTTACCGAAGAGATAAACATGGAGGATATGACTGACGATGAGGACGCGCCTCCTGATATCACAGTGGAAGACGAGCAAGCGCTTGAGCAAGAAAATCCTGAAGACGAGGAAGAATAATTAGCTTCAATAAAAACATATAGAGGCTGTGGTGTTTATCAAACAGATTCCCACAGCCTCTTTTATTTCATAGCGCAGTAAATAGCTTGCATAGCGCACGCGCCAAAGGGCCAAATATGCTACTCGTCAAGCATCAGGCTTTGGCCATGCAGCTTCTCAATTTCTGCAATCTCAACAAGGTTTATATCAGCGGCTACAGGAAGGTTCTCAGGCAGGGTTGCCCCCATTTCGATAATTGCCTTGCGAATCTTTTCTGCAACTGCGAAGTGGGTGTTATTTGCTTCCTGCAGTGAGGCTACATGCTCTCTTTTTAGCATTTCCTCTGTCTGGCTTATCCGAAAAAGGTTGGCAATAAGCTCGGTTGAGCCCATAAAGTCAAGGATTTTTTCATCGCCTTCAAGCCCCTTTTTCTCGTGTATGTCAGATACAGTCAACCCTCCATAAAGGCCCATATACCCGGCATTTTGAAATACTTTAAAGTCTTCGTCAGATATTGCCCCTGCAATGTGCGCCGCTTCCGCAAGCAGTTGGTTCCATTGCTTGACATTGCCCCTGGCGATAAGCCGCTTTGAGGTTTCATCAAGCTCATTAAACGCATCCTGGACTTCCTGCCTGCGCGTCTGTATAGCAAAGTACGTCTGCCCCAGCGCTACTATTTCCTTATGCGGGTCAGCATTCTGCACTATAAGGTAGCATGCATACCGTGAGAGCTGGTAGTCCATGACTTTCCTGTATGTAGAGCTGCCTATCTCGACCATTTTGCTGGACTGCGCAAAATGGCCGCCGGCATCTTCGCCACTGTTTTCGCAAGCTGCTATTGCACGCTCAAGCACCTTTTGAAAGTTTCTCCATTGAGAGTAGTCGAGCGCTTCTGCAAGCTCTCTTGCAGACCACCACTCGGCCTGCTCGCCTTCGCCCAATTCGCTTAAATGCTTTATGTCTTCAAAAGCTTTATAGTCTTCGGCCCTTAAGCGCGCCATAATGCCCTCTTTCGCCAGAATTTGATTATAATGGCTAAATATACTAAATAGCCTTACTGAAAGTATACATCATAGGCTCAGCCAGTCAAGAACAATCCGCTGCCGATACAAGAATTGCCTTCAAGGAACTCTCGCTGCTATCATTTCGAAAACATTATTTTTTCATTGCTGAACATCAAAGCAAGAGCAACAACGCCCAGCGCGGAAAAAAGCGTATTCGATGCAACTGCAATAGATATATTCAAAGCTGAAGCCTTTGCTGCCAAAATGGCAGATATCGATTGAACACTGTTGTATACAGGTATTGCATATAAAACAGGGTTTTGCGAATTTGGCCCAAACATGCCGCTCGCGCCCAATGCAACTGCAACTACCATAAGGGGCATACCATATGCCTGGGCTTCCTTAACTGATTTCGCAAAGGCAGATATAATGGACATTATCGAAATAAACACCAATATCGTTGAAAGTGATATCAAAAAGAGATTGGCATACATCGCAGGCGTTATTTTGATAGCTGCTCCATCCGACTCTGCTCCCATTAGCTTCGGAAGCGACATTAACGAGCCCAAAGTAGTAGTTAGCGAGCAAAGCAGCGCTATCAATGCAAGGCTAAATATCTTGCCCAGCGCTAAATCGCTTCTTTTTATTGGCGTTACGAGCAGAGTTGATATAGTGCCCCTTTCCTTTTCGC
The DNA here is from genome assembly GCA_009782515.1 of Eubacteriaceae bacterium. GTDB lineage: Bacteria > Bacillota > Clostridia > Eubacteriales > Anaerofustaceae > WRIY01. Next base: position 6,103 of record WRIY01000023.1, on the reverse strand, counting down.
CTGCAATTGACTCTGTTGCTATAGCAAGAGAGCCAGTGAACAAAAACATTATTAGCAAAATCGGAAGCATCATCGCAATTGTAAAGCCTGCAATTTCATCGTCAGTGGCGAGATTGTACTCACCTGCCTTATTAATATCAAACAGGTTGACTCTTGACTCCTCATACATGGTTAGAGCATCAACTATAATGCTATATGCTGCTGAAGATTTGGCTTCTAGCGAGTTGTAAAAAATCTCAACATTCGGAACATCCTTTACTGGGAAAACAATGGCTTCAATATCGCCAAAATTGTCAGGGAAAACAGCCAGAGCGTCATATTCCTGGCTTTTTACGCTTTCTTTAAGCATCTCAAGGCTTTCGATGCTTTCATAATGCGGTTCAATAACGCCATCTAGGCCCAGCTCGCTGAAGAGGCCCTGAGGCATGTTTATAAAAGCAGCCTTCAGAATATAGCCCTCCTCGACGCTCAGGAAGCTTAAAAATGCCGAGCCCATGAAGGAATACATTATATACACCATAAGGCCGGGCAATATCAGAGAAGATGACACAAGCCTGAAATCTCCAAAGAATCGCTTAAATTCCTTCTTCATTACTGTTGCGATTGCGCCCTTCATAGCAAAATCCCCCCTGCTTCCTCGTAAAGCCTGAAAAAAACGTCTTCGAGGCTGCTTTCGCCTGTTATCTCGCCTAGCCTGCCGAAAGCTGCCATCTTCCCATCGATGATAATGCCAATCCTGTCGCACAGCTTTTCGGCTATGCTAAAAATATGCGTTGAAATAATAATCGTTTTGCCGGATTCCTTTAGATCAGCCAAAAAGTCAGTGACTGCCTTTGCTGTTATAACATCAAGCCCGTTTGTCGGCTCGTCAAATATAATAATGCCAGGGTCATGTATTATAGACAGCGCCAGCGATACCTTTTGCTTCATACCGGAAGACAGGTTGGCTACCTTAACCTCGCTAAAGCCATCGATTCCAAACCTTCCGAAGAGCTCTTCCTTCCTTTTTTTAGCTGCGCCAGATTCAATGCCGTATAAAGAAGCAAAGAATCCAAAGAGGTAGTTTGGAGTAAAGAAGTCCTCTTGCTTCAGCTCGCTTGTTAAAAAGCCTATCCTCTCCCTGACTTTCTCCGGATTTTTGGCAACGCTATATCCATTAACCAGAGCATCCCCCTCATCCGCCTTTATCAAAGTTGCCAAGATCCTAAGAGTAGTTGTCTTGCCTGCGCCATTTGGCCCAAGCAGCCCAAAAATTTCGCCGTCCCTTGCGTCAAAAGACAAATGGTCAACAGCTACTTTCCTTCGTTCTTTAGCGCCTTCGATTTTCATTTGCTTTTTAGACAGCTCAAAAGTTTTGCATAGAGCATTTACTTCTACTGTAACAGACACTTTAATCTCCTTTCGAACTCCATGCCTTATATTACCAGAATATCCATGAAAGCCAAAGGAGCTTTTGGCAAGGCAGCCATGAGACGGCTACTCTTTGATACAGCATTCCAGCGTAAAAAGGCATTGCTGCGCTCCCATCACATAAAGATCAGAAAAGCTATGCAACAAAAAAATCCTTGCTGGGGCAAGGATTTAAACTCTCAGGCAGTGCTGTTTCGCTGCCCAATAGCCAGCTGAAAAGCTTGATAGGCAAAGGATCTGCTGCAAGGCCGGCAAGTTTTGTTTTTTAGTCGTAATACGTTCTCACAAAGTTCATAGTGTCGCCAATGCCATAGTAAACAGACAGGCTGTCGCCACTGAGTTTTTTTATGGCCATGTAGTTGCCGTTTACAGTGTATTCCAGATCCATGTTGATAGTATCGAAGTCTGAGCCGTCAGGATCATCTGACTCTAAGCTGAGGCTGACAATTCCTTCGGTTTCTACAGTGAATCGGCCTGTGTAGCAGGCTGCTATCTCGCTTAAGTACCAGCCGGCTGTATATTCAACGCTGTCAGGCTCTGTGAAAACAAGAGTGAAGAGGAAATCCCCTCCGTTGCCACTGTCATCTAAAAACTCCCATTCGCCCAGAAGAGACTCGTATTGCACTTCCTGTTGTGCCTTCTCGGCATAAAATGGCTGCTTTACGACACCCTGCCGGGAATAAGGAACCAAAAGCAAACAGCCGCGCTGAAAGCCAAAGATATTGTCCGGGGCATAGTATATGCCGCTTTCGCCCAAAAAGTAATTGACTGAACCGTCTGATTCTTCATTGAGCTCATCGTATTCACGCGCGAATTCCTCTTGCAGCATGCTGTGAATCTCCTCTATGCTCCCTTGCAGTATATCGGTTATTAGAATCTCATCGCCAGTTAGCGGCTCAAAGGTTCGGTTGACATACCATGTGTCATGTATGCCTCCCATAAACCAGCCTCCCTGCTGTGAAACGGAGATGGCATATTCGCTTTCATAGATAGAGCACAGCGTGATGTCGTAGAACACGTCTTCAGCTATGTCAGGGGCCAGCTCGTTTATGTAGTCGCCAAAAGTATAGGAGTCCTGTATGCGCACAAAATCCTGATAGTTGTGCTCATCCCCTTCATCTGCATGGTCATTTGCCAGCATGATGTCTTCATAGATTGCATTCCATTTGCCGGCAATATCGTCGTTTCCGCTAAAATACGGGTATTCATAGACGAATAGGCTCTTTGTGCCATCAGTGAAACTGTCGCGCCATTCAAACACCGTACGGATTTCATACTCTATTGGCTCATCAGAGATCGCTTTATAGTCTCTGTCAGCAGTCCCTCCTGAAGAGCAGCCATATGCAAGCAGCATTATCGCAATGCATGCAGCAAGCAAACGCTTATTTAATTTCATAATTTAACCCTCCGTATCGATTATAAATGCAGCGCTGAGCCAAGGCAATGATTGCACTGTTAGTACTTCAAAATTGAAACTGCACGTGATAGGCAGCCGGCCAAGCACGAAAAGCAAGAGCAGATTCGGGTGCTTCCGCCAAGGCTATAGCAGGCAAGTTCGATGATTGGAAAAATATAAATGATTAATGGACAATATATTGACAATATAGTCGCTTGTTGTTAACATAGATAAGACAATATATTGTCTTATATTGGGAGGCAAAGTGAATGGACTATACACGCGAAGTGTTTCTATGGCAACAGACTTACGCGACATTGTTTTCTGTCTCCAATAAGATTCAAGCCCAAATGGACAAAGAGCTTGGCGCATTGACTTCACGCCAGGTGATGGCACTCACTGCAGTAATCCACTTGCCCAAAGGCGGGGCTTCGCTAAATGCAATCGCAAAGAAAATGGGCACTACCAAGCAAAACACAAAGCAGCTGGTAAGCGCGATGGAGCGCAAAGGGTATGTAATCATTGCCGCTTCTGAATCAGATAAACGCGCTTACAGCGTCGAAATGACAGAGCAAGGGCAGAGGGCATTTACTGCCAGCTATATGCGCGGCATGTTTTTCTTTGAGAAGCTATTTAGAGATTTTTCAGCCGAGGAGCTTGAAATGCTATGGAGCATGCTCAAAAAGCTTTATCGCTATGATGGCGAGGAGCAAGACGGCTTTGAAGAGCCGGCGGATTTTGAATACCAGTGGCAGGACGGAGAAGTGAAGCCTCCCGGCCAAGAATAACAGAAGGGGCACTTACTATATGCAAATATATATTAGCGAAAAGGCGTCAATGGCAGACAGAAAAATCGAGATTATGGCCCTTGGATTGCTGCCAGGCGAAAATGTAAAGTTCACCGCCAGCATGAGCTATCCCTGGGCGCCAAGCGTTGTGTTCAAATCAACGGCGAATTTTATAGCTGATGATAGCTGCTGCGTGGATTTATCAAGGCAGGCGCCGGTTTCAGGTGATTACCAAAATGCTGATGCCATGGGCCTTATTACATCGATGCGGCATGTATCCGGCGAACTCAAAGATGCGTGGGAGAACATTTCAATAGGTAAAAGCATGCAAATAGAGATAAGCGCCGAATGCGGCGCGCAAAGCGCGACAGCAACAATTGAGCGGAGTTTCCTGGCACAGGAAACAAAGGTTGAAATGATAGCCGACCCCTTTGTAGGCGCTTTCTTTTATTCTGATGCCCCCCACAGCAAAACTGTGCTCATGCTTGGCGGATCAAGCGGTGAGCTTATTAATATACTGCCTGTTGCGTCGCTGCTTGCTGCGCATGGGTTCAATGTGCTGGCGGTTGCCTATTTCGCTGAGCCGCGCCTGCCTAAAGAGCTTATGAGAATCCCGCTCGAATATTTTGGCCCGGTGTTTAGCTGGCTTGATGCCAACCCTTTTTCCAAAGGCAAGGATATATACATGCACTGTATGTCCAAAGGCGGAGAGTTGGGGCTCTTGCTTGCAGCGATTCACCCTGAGATTAAAAAAATCGCTGCTTATGCTCCTCATGCATATTGCTTTCAAGGCACCAGCTTCACCAAACACGCTTCATCATGGACATACAAAGGAGAAGAGCTTGCATACATACGCTTGCAATTTAGGACGCTATATGCTGACATGCTCAGATGCATTATCAAAAATGAACCGTTTGGCTATACCCATACCCATGTTATGGGGCTGAAACGGGCTCGAAACAAAGAGCAAGCCCGCATAAAGGTCGAAGAAATCAAAGCTGACTTGCTCATTTTCTCAGGCAAGCAATGCAACATGTGGAATTCACACGACGGCTGTACTGAAATCATGGCCCAACTTGGCAAATGCAATTACAAATACAGCTATGAATACATCGCGTATGAAAATGCCGGCGAGCCATTCTACGCACCCTATATTATCCCGGAGAGCATCAGGCTCTCTATGAAAATCGCGCCGCGGCTGGCACTAACGATGGGGGGCACTATTCAGGGAAACACCGATGCCGTCATAGACTCATGGGAGAGAATGCTCGCGTTCTTTTCCTGATGAATATCATCCAGCCAGGCGCCCAAGCCTTAGTTATTGGCAATCCGCTGCTTGTTGAGTTTGGAAAGCAGCAGCGCCCATAAATATGTAAAGCGCTGCTGCTGGTGTTTGCCATGCGCATGCTTTTGCGCCGCCACTCCGCAGTAATGCTGGTGCCACGAAGCTAAAGCTGCAGTTTGCTCCCGGCACTACGCTTAGATTGAAAGCAAGTTTGGTTATTTTTCCCGCCATTTTATCGTATAGCAATCAGCTATTGACATTTTTATCTTATTACTTTATTATTCTAAATAAATATTATTATCATTAAGGTTGCAGCTGCCTGAAATAGCATACATTGCCTATTAGCATGGCTATTTGGCATTTTGCTTTGCGCTGCCCGCCAGATTGCATGAAAGCAAAGTTTGGCAAACTTCATGTTTTGGCCTCTGGCAATGGCAAAGCAAGGCAACCGGAAAAGGAGACTCCTATGAGAAGCTTTACAACGCTCGACCTGCAATATGCACATAGGTTCTATGGATTCAACGGGGAGGCGCAATACCTTCACGGGCACACAGGCATATTGACCATCGAAGTCGAAGACTCTGTGAACATGGGCGTAAACATGGTGTTCCCATGCAATGAAATTAATAAAACCGCATGGGATGTACTAAAAAACTTTGATCATGCGCTTGTTTTGCGTGAAGATGACCCTCTGCTGCCTGCAATCCTCGCAGTGTACGAAGAGCAAGGCATTAAAGACGGCTCTCCAACGAATACAATGAAAGGCGAGGCATTCAAGACTGATCTTGCTACAGCTTATCCGGATAGCCGCCTCGTTGTTACCAAAGAAACCATGACCGTTGAAGGCATGATCAAAATCGTCTACGATTTGCTTAAAGACAAGCTTAATATTGCCAAAATTACCTTCACAAGCGGCGTTAATGCAGCATCAGAAGAATACGAGCCTGGCAATGAAAAAGCCCGCTGCCCGTTATGCGGCATAGCCTTGGATGAAGACGGCACCTGCCCCAAATGCGGATATAAAGCCTAAATTTTCTGCATTTAAGCTGCCAGTGCAAACAAGCCCAGGCGAGCCTCTTGCAATAGGGTTCGCCTGGGCTTTGCGCTCTTACTTCCACGCTTTCGCTGCAGCTTTGAAAATATCATCAGCGCTATAGGGTATCACTCGCAGCCTACTGCAGCCCATAAAAGCAATCCAAAATATTTGCCGGCAACTACAAATTG
>WRIY01000022.1:25000-40295 GCA_009782515.1 Eubacteriaceae bacterium | reverse complement strand
CTTCGCTGGATGCGCACGCCAAGCAGGAAGAGGCCATCAGAAGGCGCTATTGCAGAATATATGCAGAGGCGGATTCTTGCAGACATTGAGGGCTTCAGCCATTTGCCAATAATGCGGTATATAAAATGCAGGCAGTGCAAGAGCTTGAAAAAGATGGCTGCTTAACAATTAGAGCTTGGAGAACTTTTAACTGTTAAGTTACAATAGAAGCAAAAATTTGCTGCTACAAAAAAAAGCTATAATTTTAGCTTTATCTAAAATGGTGCCGCTGGCCGGACTCGAACCGGCACGGGGATTGCCCATCGCATTTTGAGTGCGACACGTCTGCCAATTCCATCACAGCGGCACAAACACTGACATTTTACGATAAATAAACACCAAAATCAATCTATATCAGGCTTTGCAACAAATCTCTCAACAACAGCTACCCTGTCCGAATCAGCATACATGACCTTGACTTCAGTTCCTTTTGTGAGCGTAACTTCATCAACAGACAAAGCGCTGACAGTCACGACTTGGCCATTCATGTAGATTCGTATAGCCCCCATGCCTTTTAGCTGGGCAGGGATGTCTTTTAGCACCCGCCCTGTTAGCCCTATAGACTTTGGCACATAAATTATTTTTCGATCGCGCCTTAGCCTGTAGACATAAACGCATATAGATGCAGCAGCTTCGCAGGCAAACGCAAGGCAAAAGCTTACTATCATTCGCGGGCTGGGCTCAAGAACAGATGCCAAAAGCTTGCCTATAAGCCCAAACGCCAAAAACAGCACACTTATGCCAACATCAGTAAATAGCAGCGGCACGAGCGGCTTTGATACTAAACTCTCAGAAGGGGCCAGTATATCAGACGGGCCAAGATCATCTGAGCCCCATTCCTCATTTTTCTTAGTGCGGGCAACCAAAAGCATGATAAATAGTATACTCGATATCGCTCCTGTAATAGCAGAGGCAATGAATAGCGTGTGTAGTGTCTTTTCATCCATATAGTAAAATAGCCCGCTTTCGCCTAATTATTTCTATCCATCAAACCAGCTTGGCTTTTTAAGGCTTAGCAAAATATAGACAACTGCTTTTGCTCAAATTGCAGCTATCTTCGGTTCTTTTCCTTGTTCTCGTCAACCGGGGCATAGATATCATCATCAAGCTCTTCGCTGTTTTCAGCAATTCTTGATGCGGGTATTTCGTTTACAGCCTGCCTTACAGCATCTTTCATTATCTTTGCAACAGCGTCGCCCTTATTAAACTTTATCATATAAAAATCATTGCCAACAGAATCAATCTTGCCATAAAAGCCGCCAATAGTTACGATCTCATCGCCCGGGCGGAGGCTATTGAGCATTTGTGTTCTTTCGTCCTGCTTTTTCTTTTGCGATCTTCCAGTGATTAAGTTCGGGACAAACATAAGCGCCATCATAATAATGAATATAGGCCACATTGTTTTCGAATCCATTTATACCCTCCTAAATAACAGCCATTAGATTATAGCATGTTTTTTGAGTTCCTTCTTAGTATATCAACGATTGAGTTCAGCCCATTTTGCCCTCTCGCGGGCAAGCAGGCTCTGCAAGCCTCCTTCAATTATCGACTTTCTTATTTTTGCCATGTATTGTGCTGTATATGCGATATTGTGGTAGCTGAGCAGCATAGAAGCAAGCATTTCCCTGCCCATAACCAGATGGCGCAGATATGCCTTTGTGTAGTTTGTGCATACATAACAGCTGCAGTCATCTGCTATGGGAGCAAAGTCGCGCTTGTAGGCAGCGTTTTTTAGGTTAATCCTGCCCAGGCCTGCCATAGCCGAGCCTGTTCTTGCCATCCTCGTTTGCATCACGCAATCAAACATGTCTATTCCCAAGCTAACCGCCTCAACAAGATCATAAAGCGCGCCAACCCCCATCAGGTACCTGGGCTTGGCTTTAGGCAAAAGGGGCGCTTGGCAGGCAAGCATTTCAAGCATAGCCTCTTTTGGCTCTCCCACACTCAGGCCGCCAATCGCATAGCCGGGAAGATCATGCGAGCAGATTTGCTCAGCTGACTGCCTGCGCAGTTCGCTGTGCATGCCGCCCTGCACAATGCCAAAAAGCGCCTGGGCATCGTTTTTATGCGAAGCAATGCACCTGATAAGCCATTCATGGGTGCGCTGAATTGAGTGTTGGGCATATTCGTAGCCGGCATCATAGCTGCAGCATTCATCGAATGCCATTATTATATCAGCTCCGAGATCATTTTGGATCTGCATTGCTTTTTCCGGGCTGATAAAGTGGCGGCTGCCATCAATATGGCTTTTAAAGCTGACGCCTTCATCAGTTATGTCATTTGTGCCGGCAAGGCTGAAGACCTGATAGCCTCCGCTGTCAGTGAGGATTGGCTTTGGCCAGTTCATGAACTTGTGCAGCCCTCCTGCCTGGCGGACTATATCTTCGCCCGGCCTAAGGTACAGATGGTAAGTGTTTGCCAAAACTATCTGGCCCCCTGCCTGCGCAACATTTTCGGGAAGCATTCCCTTTACTGTAGCGCTTGTGCCTACGGGCATATACACAGGCGTTGCAATATCGCCATGCGGAGTTGACAAGCGGCCGGCTCGCGCATTCGTATCGGGGCATTCATGCTCTATTTCGAAGCCAAAGAGATCACTCATCTATTCTGTAGCCCAGCTCAGCCAAATCCCGGGCGCTGTCTTGCCATCCCTCCTTAACTTTTACGTAAAGCGACAAAAAAACTTTAGTGCCCAAAAGATCCTCAAGGCCCTCCCGTGCTGCACTCGCAATTTTTTTTAGCGTTGCTCCGCCTTTGCCGATAATAATCCCTTTATGGGAGCTCTTCCTTGCATAGATTGCAGCATTAATGCCGATTATGCCTTTTTGATCATTCGGCTCAAACTTTTCTATATCAATAGCGATGCCATGGGGAATCTCATCCCTTAGGTAAAGCAGCGCTTTTTCCCTGATTATTTCTGAAACAAAAAATCTTTCCGCCCTGTCAGTGAGCATTCCTTCAGGAAAATACATAGGCCCTTCGGGCATATATTCATACAGCGTTTTGACAAGCTCGCTTACATTGTCTCCATTCAGGGCGCTTACCGGAACTATTGCTTTAATAAAGCTATAGTCTTTAAAAAGCTCGATCTTCTTTAAAATGTCCCCTCTGGGGATCTTGTCAATCTTGTTTATCGCCAGGATAACAGGCTCGCTTCGTTTTTGAAGAGACTCAATTAAGCGCATGTCCCCCCGCCCGATCGCAAGGTCATTTTCTACAACGAATAAAATTGCGTCTACCCCGTTCATTGAGCGTGTAGCGCTTTTAACCATGTTTTCGCTTAGACGGGTCTTTGGCATGTGAAAGCCGGGGGCATCAAGGAAAACCATCTGGAATGTTTGTGTTGTCAGAATTAGCCTGATAATGTTTCTTGTAGTCTGGGGCTTGTCTGAGACTATTGAGACCTTCTGGCCAATCATGCTGTTAAGCAGCGAAGACTTGCCAACATTGGTCCTGCCTATTACGCTGATAAAGCCTGAGCGGTAGTTTTCGTCCATATCTATAACTCCATATCTGCGGGGCCAAAGCTGTGGGGCAAGAGCGCTTTAAAAGAGTCTTGTATTATTTCCCCGGCGCTGTTAATCAAAAATATCGGTATATCGCCAGTAATGAACTCGTTAAGAAATTGGCGGCACATGCCGCACGGGTAGCCGGAAGGGCCGGAAACGGCTACTGCTATTGCAGCAAATGACCGCTCTCCCTCGCTTACAGCCTTTGCGGCAGCTACCCTTTCTGCGCAGATGCCGACAGGGTATGAAGCGTTCTCAACATTGCAGCCGCCATACAGCTTTCCGCTTGAAGCCAGAATAGCTGAGCCTACCTGGTAGTTGGAATAAGGGCAGTATGCCTTATCGCGCATGCTGGTTGCAAGGCTGACAAGGCTGTTTATTTTTTCTTGATCTATCATTGGTTGCGCCTTTCAATATTGCTTATTTTTCGCCGCCCGACGCTTTTGCCTCGCGCCGAACAGGCTTATGCGGCTGCGCTCAGAGCGTGCGCAAGCCATCTATATCCTTTGCATTATTCCCAGGCTGCCTAAGTTTGCCTGTAAAGCAAGATTCTCAGAATCTTCGGCAGAAATATGAGAAAGCCAACTGCAAGAGCAGTAATAGATGCTATAAGCGCTGCAGCAGCGCTGCAGTCCTTGGCAACCTGAGCCCGCTTGTCAGGCTTGTCGATTAGCGCATCGACAAAACGCTCAACAGCAGAGTTCAGCGCCTCTGCTGTCAGCACAGTGCCTATGCATACTGTTATTATTGCCAATTCAGTTGCAGATATCTTCAGGATAAATGAAAGCAGTATTGCCAAAAAGCCTATAGTGAGCTGGATTCGGTAGTTTCTCTCGCACTTGTATATATCGACAAGGCCATCAAGCGCATGCTTAAGGCTGCGAATAAACGCATGCATTACCTGCTAATGCCTAGGCTCGCCATTAGATGCCTCTCCATTTCGCGCATTTTTTCTTTGTCTGTCTCGTTCTCATGATCGTAGCCTACAAGATGAAGCAAGCTGTGAATGCCTAAATACACAAGCTCGCGCTCAAACGAATGGCCATACTCTCCTGCCTGCAACTGTGCTTGGTAGGGGTTTATAACTATATCCCCCAGTATTGCAACGCCTCTTGCGTCTATTTCATTCATCGGAAAGCTTAGGACATCAGTGGGGCCAGCCTTGCCTCTGTACTGTTCATTTAAATCAGCTATCTCATCCTCGCTGACTATGCAGACGCTAAGCTCATAGCCGTGAGGGGCAATGCCGGCAGCTGCCTGTTTCAGGCAGCTTATCAGCAGACTTTCGTGCTCTTGAGCCAGGCTGAAGCCTGAACGGTCCTGAAAATCAATATCTTGTATCATTGCCATATGCTAAAAAAGGGCGCTGCCGCCCATTACTTTTCTTCTTGTGCTTCGTAGCCCTCATATGCATTTATTATCTTTTGGACAACAGCATTTCGGACAACGTCATTTTTTGATAAATAGACAAATTCAATGCCTTTAATGCCCTTAAGTATTCTTTGGACATTAACTAAGCCTGATTCCCTGCCTGCAGGCAGATCAACTTGGGTAACATCCCCTGTGATGACAGCTTTCGAATTATAGCCCAGCCTTGTAAGAAACATCTTCATTTGCTCAGGGGTTGTGTTTTGGGCTTCATCAAGCAATATAAACGCATCATCAAGCGTTCGCCCTCTCATATATGCGAGCGGCGCTATCTCAATTGCGCCTCTGGCTACATTTCTCTCGTATGCATCAATGCCCATAATATCGTATAAAGCATCATATATAGGCCTTAGGTAGGGATCAACCTTTTCTTTCAAGTCGCCTGGCAGAAAGCCCAGCCTCTCGCCTGCTTCAACAGCTGGCCTGACAAGAATAATCCGGCTTATATTGTTGCTTTTGTACTGCTCAACTGCCATAGCGATAGCAAGATAGGTTTTGCCTGTGCCGGCAGGGCCTATTGCGAATGTTATTTCATTTCGCTTAATGGAGTCGATGTACTTTCTCTGCCCTATAGTCTTTGATCTTATCTGCTTTCCCCTTGCAGTGTAGGCAACTATATCGTTAAAGACGCCAAATACATCCTCGCCCGCCTGGTAGATGCTAACAATGTATTCTACTGACTGCTTTGACAAAGCCTGTCCGCTCTGCATGCGGGACATGAGCGAGAGAAGCACCTGCTTTGCAGACTCTGCATTTGCCTGCGCTCCGCTGACATGAATAGAATCGCCCTTTATCGATATTGCAACCTGGAAGGCTTCTTCAACAATTCTTGCGTATTCGTCGTAGGCGCCAAAAAGTTCGGCATGGCTTTGAGCATTGTTCCATGGAATAGCTAAGTTAGTTTTTTCCATACGGTTAGGATTAGATTTCCTTCTCTATTGCGATATTTGTAGCGACATCAATTAAGACTGTAATGTTAGCATTTTGGCCTTCGAGTGAATCTATGTGGTATGCTATAGATCGCACAGACTGTTTTGGCGATATTTGGGCCAAAGCAGCATTATATATTTCGCCATATATCTCATCATCGCCTTTATGCATACAATTATCCATAGTATACCACTTATACTCATCGTATAAAATAGGCAGTTCAATCCATCCGAGCCGCACGTTTTGCTTTTCGCTGAGCAGGAATAAAGAGCCTTCTTCAATCTGGCCGTTTGTTGCGGAAAACTCCCTGCTGAACAGATAGTATATCTTTTGGGCTACATGCTCAGCTCCCACAATGGGCTTATACAGCGTTATAGAGGTGTTCATCGTTATCTGCTCGTAAGTCAGGGCAACGCCAAGGGCATGCACCTTTTGGTAGCCCTTTTCATTTCGGTATTCGTATGGCACAAGGCCGCTTATCAGGGTATCGCCTTCCTTTACTTCCTTGCCTACATGCGCATTTGGCGTTCCATTGTAGACTTCATACTCCATAACAGTAGCGTCTGTTGCTGCGATGAGATCGACCGGGATCGACTTGTCAAATTGGACTAGAGGCGTTTCCCTCTCAACGATGGATATGAGCAGCACGCTGCCTTTAATTTCGCACATAGCGTCAGCTATGCCTGAAAAACTCTCTAAAATTACTATCTCCGCCTCTTTTGTATCGATGCTTGATTTTTTTGTTGACTGGCGTATGCCATTATCATACAGGGCATTTAAAATATCGCTTGTTTCGACATCCCTTGCCCCATAAATCTCAATCTTCCAGATGAAGCTTGCAAAAAATAAAATAGCGGCAACAACAACGGCCAAAGATGAAAAGAAAGCTTTTCTTCCTGCTATATACCTTAGCGCGCGCTGCGCGCCAAGCTGTTTTTCAACAACAGCCTCAGTTGTAAAAACGCTTAGCACCTCATTTAGCCTGCTGACATCGGAATTAACGGCTTTAAACTGCAGGATATTGCCATCGTAGACAGCATCCCAAATTGCTATGCCATTTCTGTTGATTAAGTTTAAGGCTTTCTCAGGCTCTCTTGTCTTGACAGATATAATATTATAGCTTTTTATTTTTAGCAGAATGTTGTCCACATATGCCTCACTAATGCTATTTCAAGTATTCAATCTTCTCAATAGTGCCGGAAATCACAATTTCTTCGGGAATCATGCTTTTTATTACAAGGCTTGTTCCAGTAACAAGCAGTGTCCCTAAGCTGGTGTTAACCTTAGTTTCATTGCCAGCATACTTGACTATGCCTTTGTGGTTCTCTATTCGCAGCTGGTTGCTTCCGGTAAGCTCTATTAGCGGATCGCCGATTATTGCGCTTGTTGGCAGGCTTAGCCTCTCGCTTAGCTTTTCCTTTGCGCCTTCAGATAGTTTCCCCATGATATGCCCTCGCTTTGAATTTTATGATAGAGCTGCAATCGATATGACAAACAGCCAAAATGCAAAATGCTATCCAGGCGCGAATAACAAGGAAATAAAAGGGCAATATAATGCCAATTCAAGCTCTATGGGCATTGCTGGATAGTTTTGCAGTATATGCATGAATAGCAAGCATGCTTCTAGCCAAATGCTATTAAAGGGAAATGATAAGCAATATTCCAGGCGAACCAAGCATTTAAGATTTTATCATAATTTATTCATTCATTTATTTTATGCCCAAAAAATAACAAGGAGAGCACTTATTAATGGAAAATGAACGCGTTGTAACAAACAGCGAAGTGAACCGCTATGCATTGTATGGCTTTTTTCAAAACATTGCTATAATGGTTCCATTTATCTATGGCCAGTTTTTTATGACTGACATTCTGGACATAGGCATTGCAAAAGTAACCACTGCATTGCTCGTAGGCAGAATATTTGACTTTATTGTCAGTGTGCTGGCCGGCGGCATCATCGAAAGCTCGCACCTGAAGTGGGGCAAATACCGCTCATGGTTTGTAATTGGCCGCTGGACACTGTTCTTTGGCATTATATTCCAATTAACTAATGCGATGACACTGCCAACGAATGCCCAGCTCGTCATATGCGCCATCGGCTATATGATGATGCATGGAACTATGAACTTTGTGGCAACAGCAAATATGGGGGTTCTGTCCCTTATCGCCGGACCTGATATGGAAGGGCGCTTCAGAATGACTGTTGCAACATCAAGGTATGGAGCAGTTGCCGGCATTATAACAGGCGCAGCCATACTGCCTGTTATTGGCCTGTTCGAAAGGTTTTTGTCCCCGGCAAATGCCTACATGGCTGTTGCCGTGCTGTTCGGATGCCTCGTGCTGATAGGGGCGCAGATAATCATCAGGCTCTCAGAGCCATATGACAAAAGAGAAATGTGGGATGCCGCTGAAGGCACGCCAAGGGAAAGAGTCAGGGTTTCAGACATGTTTGCTGCTGTTGCAGGTAACGACCAGCTGCTTATCTACATGGGCGCAACGACTCTCACTAACATTGGAATGGCTATATTCGGCGCATTCACAATGTATTTTTACCGCCTAATTCTCGGCAACCTGAATTTCTACACCATTGCCTCAACAGCAACAACCATTTTCGGCCTGGTAGCCGCAATGGTTATGCCGCGCCTGGGCGCAAGGCTTGGAAAAAGAAGATCGCTTCCTGTATCGCAGATGTGGGTCGCTGTTGGCTATATCATCAATGCTGTAGTGCTTTCAACAGTGTGGCGCACGCCTATGACAGCGCTTATATCCTATATTGTAATTGCATGCGCAGTAATGTGCGGAACTTATCTGGCAATGGGGTACGGAGCGAACTATGTCATTGACTGCGGCGAATACGGATTCTGGAAAACAGGCAAAGACTATAGGGCTGTTGTCATGTCCATGATGAACATCCCAATGAAGATAGGCATGGTTATCGGCGGCGCCATTGGCGGATATATCCTTGCCAATATTGGCTACTCGGGCGCTATGTCGCCCGGAGACGTTACAGCCGCATTTGCCCGAACCTTCCTGTATAGCTGGTTTGGATACCCGGCTGCATGCAATATAATCGCGTCATTGATGCTAACGTTCGCCTATAAGCTCACTGACGACAACACTGCTAAGTACGCTGCTGAAAATGCGGCAAGAATCAGGGCTTAGCAAACGCCAAATGCTTGGGGAGCTGTTTTAAGCAATACACAAAAGGCCTATCACCCTATACGGGCAATAGGCCTTTTGCATTCAATACGGGTTCAAGGCTTTAAAGCTTTAGTATACTCCGTACTTGCGCACTGTTTCAAACATTGCCATAACATTTTCAATAGGCGCTTCGCCAAAGCTGTATCCACCCTCAAATATATAGCCGCCACCTGGCGCGCATATATCCAAAACGCGCTTAACTTCGTCGATAACCTGCTGCTTGGTGCCCTGCTCGACGATCCAGACCGGGAATCCTCCGGCTATGCAAGCCATATCCCCAAGCGTCTTCTTGGCAAGCTCCAGGTCAACTTTTTCAAAGTGGTAGACAACCATGTTTTTGTCAACTTCAGTCAGGTGCGGCAGGCGTGTGGTATAGCCTCCCTCTGTGTAGACATAAACTTTAAATCCTGCAGCAGTCATTTCATTGATGATCATGCGCAGATGCTTCCAGTACAAATTGACATACTGTTCCTCGTTCATGAAGCCATCCATGCCCTTATGCAGAATTATGCTTGCCCACTTTTCATCTTTCAGGTGGGCCATTGCAGCTGTTGATGCTTTAATGCCTGCAATTTGGCGGTCAATGCGCTCATCGATGAAGCGCTCGATTACGCCTCTGTTCTCATACATGTCGACCATGCTGTCAATAGTGCCACGGAAGAAATCGCTGTATTGGTCAAACGGGACGCCCCCGCCAACGCCTGCTCCAAAAGTGGGATAGCCCATTTCTGCCATCTTGGCTGTGCCGGCAGCATGTATCTTTTGGATTTCCTTGTTCATATCGTCGATCTTCCAGAATGTCTCGATGATGTTGCGGAACTCTGGCTGGGAAAATGTTGCAGCCAGCATGCTCGCGTCATAGCTTACGCCTAAAGCTGAAGTATTCCATTTCGCAAATGGCTCCAGAAGCCCGACTACTTTTGGGAGCCCCTTTTGTATAACCCAGCCTGAATAATCGCGCTCAAAGAACGGCATCTCGTCTTCTTCGAGCACAGGGAACTCAATGAACTGGTGGTAAGAGTTGTCTGGAATCCTTTTGTCAGGAGCGCCTGGCCAAGTGCAGGACTTGGGGGCCATCAGCTCTAGCATTGGGCCTTTGCCTGCGTTCGTGTAAAAGCCCATCGCATTGTCAGGCTCAAATTCTTCTATGAATTTATACGCACAGTCAACGCCTATCTGGGCATTGTATGTCACTTCCGCCATCGTATGGCCGTAATAGTCAATTGCAAATGGCATCATGCCCGGCATGATTGGCACTCGATCCGGCTCTTGGTTGGCGGCTGCTGTCATAACGCGTTTTACCCTCGCGTCATAATTGGCCTTTGCATCATTTGTTGGCATTTTGTTTTCTCCTATAGTTTTCGGCATAATAGCCCTTGCCCAAAACGCGAAGCGCTCGGGCAAATCTTGTATTAATTATAAGTATATGAGCATTTATTGTAAAGCAATAATATCAATGCAAGCTTTTTTGCCGGGAAACAATATAGTTGCTGCAAAAGACTCCCTATAAATGCCAACAGCAAATGCCAAAGCGCATGCGAACTTTTCATAAGTTTTTTTGCACTAAAAAAGCTATGCACAGGCTTTGGCCTGTATGCATAGCTTTATATTTAAATCCTTGCTACAGCAGCTCTCCGTATTTTTTTACAAAGATAGCTTTGATCAGCGTAACCAGCAAAATGTAAGCCAGGATCGTTGCAGCCAGCCAGCTGAAATAAACAGCCGGCAGTGGTGCCAGCCCCAGTGAGGCTCCAAATGGCGTAAACGGTATAACCGTTAGCGCAACAATGCCTGCAAGCGTTGAAAGCACAACGGGAACTGATGCCCAGCTTTGGATAAACGGTATCTTTGGCGTTCTTATCATATGTATGACAAGCGTTTGGCTCCACATGGACTCTATAAACCAGCCTGCCTGGAATGTTGCAATAAACAGCAGCCTTACAGCAGGATCAGCAATCTGTGGAAACAGCTGCCCCCCGCAAACGAGCGGGCATATGATGTAATACATTAGCAGATACGTAGTTATGTCAAAGATCGAGCTTGTCGGGCCGATCCACAGCATAAACTTGCCTATCGAGCTGGCATCCCACTTGCGGGGGACCGCCAAAAACTCTTTGTCAACGTTATCCCAAGGTATTGATGCGCACGCTGTATCATAGATAAGGTTAAGCAGCAATATATGAATGGGAAGCATTGGCATAAACGGCAGAAACGCGCTTGCTGCTACAACAGAAAACACATTGCCAAAGTTTGAAGATGCAGTCATTTTAATGTACTTTATAATGTTTGCATAAATTTTTCTGCCTTCAATTACGCCCTTTTCCAAAACATTCAGATCCTTTTCGAGCAGGATTATGCGCGCAGACTCCTTGGCGATGTCTACGGCAGTGTCAACAGATATCCCTACATCAGAAGCTCTCATTGCGGAAGCGTCATTGATTCCATCTCCCAGGTAGCCGACAGTATGGCCATTCATGCGAAGGGCTGTAACTACACGGGTCTTTTGGGATGGAGATAGCTTTGCAAAAACCTGGTGGGTTTCTACTATTTCGCTTAGCTCAGTATCGCCCATATTGTCCAAATCGGATCCGAGGATCGTGTTTTCATACGGCAAGCCTACCTGGCGGCACACGCTTTCAGTAACTGCATCGCTGTCGCCTGTGAGAACTTTAACATCAACGCCATATGAGTGCAGAGCTTCAATTGCTGCTGCTGCGCTTTCCTTAGGCGGATCGAGAAAAGCCAGGTATCCGATTAGCACCATATCCGCTTCATCGGAGACTGAAACAGCTCCGGCACTCGAGATATTGTTCTTTTGGGCTACGCCTAAAATGCGAAGCCCGTCTTCGCTATAGCCGGTGCAAATGCCCATTATTTCATCCCTTAAAGCTTCAGTCATTGGCTCAACATTGCCTTGGTATTCAACGAAGCTGGAAATAGAGAGCATTTCTTCTATGGCGCCTTTGGCAATAAGCTGTGTCTTTCCCTTATCGTCAGCTACAACAACGCTCATTCTGCGCCTGCCAAAATCGAAAGGAATCTCGTCTACTTTCCTGAACTTGTCATTGGCAGTAATAACTTCTTCCTCAAGCGCGCGCTCAATTATCGAAATGTCCATCAGGTTCTTCAATCCGGTCTGGTAATAGCTGTTCAAATATGCATGCCGCAGCACTCTGTCATCGCTGTTGCCATGAATATCCATATGGTACTCAAGTATAATTCTGTCTTGTGTCAAAGTGCCGGTCTTATCTGTGCAAAGCACATCCATAGCGCCGAGGTTTTGTATAGAGCTGAGCTCTTTTACAATAACTTGCTTTTTAGACATTGAGACAGCGCCTTTGGCTAGGTTTGCAGATACAATCATTGGAAGCATTTCCGGCGTCAGGCCTACAGCAATTGACACAGCAAATAGGAAAGCTTCAAGCCAGTCATGCTTTGTAAATCCATTAAGTATAAATACGAAAGGCACCATTACCAGCATAAAGCGTATAAGGAGCCACGAAACTTCGTTCACTCCCTTCTCAAAGCTGGTTGGCGGAGCTTTGCCCTGCAGCTGGCTGGCGATTGCTCCAAGGGACGTGTCATCGCCAACAGCAAGGACAATAGCTATCGCTGATCCTGAAACAACAGTGCTTCCCATGAATGCAAGGTTATTTAAATCAAGCAGGTTTGTTGTCTTTTTCTCAACTTCAGTTGGGAACTTTTCAACAGGCTCGCTTTCGCCTGTTAGTGACGATTGGCTTACGAAAAGGTCCTTAGCCTGGATTATTCGAATGTCCGCAGGGATTATATCGCCCGCGGCAAGGTGCACCACATCTCCAACAACAATCTCATCAAGTGGCAGCTCCTTTTTTTCAGGCTTACTTGTTTCCTCGCTACACCGCATTACAGCAGCGGTCGTTTCCACCATTTCGCCGAGCTTTTCAGCAGCTACGCTGCTTCGCTGCTCCTGGAAAAAGCGCAAAAGGCCGCTCACAATCACCATTGACATAACAATTATGACTGCTTGAATATCATTTGAGACAAATGAAATAGCTGAGAGTACAAACAAAACGATCGTAAAAGGATTTACAAAAGCGTCTTTGAGCCTTGTAAATACCGTTTCTTCGTTGTGCTTTGTGATGACGTTGATTCCGTACTGATCCCTCATCTCCTCAACCTTCTCTTCATCATAGCCATCGAAGCTATTGTCATATTGGATGAGAAGAGTTGCCGGATCTTTCTGCGAAGCGTTAATTAGCCTTCGCGTTGCCCTCTGTTGAGTGGTGGAAACTTGCTGGTAAGTCTTCTTCTTTGCCATAGCGTATTCCATCCTCCTCACTTGCTTTGCCTATCTTGCTCTTTTTTAGCATTTTTTCTTTCTCCTTTGTTAGCCTATGATCTTGACCTTCCTTTCGGTGCGGCCATAGCGCCGCATCAGGCAGCTTCCCCATATTAGGGCGCCGCCCATGGTTTGTATAATACTATAATACTCTAAATAATGCTCATAGTGCAGCTTGGCGCGCCGGTGCAAAGAACTATAAATATCAAACTGTGCCAAGCTTTGGTCTGTGTGCACAAAAAAAAAGCCCCCGCAGCGCCCTATCCTCCCGGCCCGTCGCCAGGCAAGTACTTTCGGCGCTGGCGGGCTTAACTTCTGTGTTCGGCATGGGTACAGGTGTTGCCCCGCCGCCATTGCCGCGGGGGCCTCTCTTTCCCGGGCTCTTTAGGCTCCAGGCCCTAATTGAAAACTGCATGGAAAGCTCTGCTTTGGCGCCACCTTATTCTTTAAAAACAAGCTCTCGGCCTATTAGTGCCAGTCAGCTGAGCGCATTGCTGCGCTTGCACCTCTGGCCTATCTACCAGATCGTCTGTCTGGGGCCTTTGCTTTTTCAAGCTGGAGATCTCATCTTAGGGCCGGCTTCGCGCTTAGATGCTTTCAGCGCTTATCCGATCCGGGCTTAGCTACCCGGCTATGCAGCTGGCGCTGCAACCGGTGCACCATAGGCCCGTCCGCCCCGCTCCTCTCGTACTAAGGGCAGCTCCCTTCAAATCTCCTGCGCCCGCGACGGATAGGGACCGAACTGTCTCACGACGTTCTGAACCCAGCTCGCGTGCCGCTTTAATGGGCGAACAGCCCAACCCTTGGAACCTGCTTCAGCTCCAGGATGCGACGAGCCGACATCGAGGTGCCAAACCTCCCCGTCGATGTGGACTCTTGGGGGAGATAAGCCTGTTATCCCCGAGGTAACTTTTATCCGTTAAGCGATGGCCCTCCCGCTCGGGGCCACCGGATCACTAAGTCCTACTTTCGTAGCTGCTCGAGTTGTCTCTCTCGCAGTCAAGCCCCCTTGTGCCTTTGCGCTCTTTGGGATGGTTTCCATCCATCCTGAGGGGACCTTTGAGCGCCTCCGTTACTCTTTTGGAGGCGACCGCCCCAGTCAAACTGCCCGCCTGGCATTGTCCCTGCGCCGGTAGCGGCGCCAGGTTAGAACTCCAGCATTGCAAGGGCGGTATCCCAACGGCGGCTCCCTGGGCGCCGAAGCGCCCAGCTCCCAGCCTCCCGCCTATTCTGTGCATGCAATGCCAAAGCTCAGTGCCAGGCTGCAGTAAAGCTCTACGGGGTCTTTCCGTCCAGTCGCGGGTAACCGGCATCTTCACCGGTACTTCAATTTCACCGAGTATGCTGTTGAGACAGTGCCCAGATCGTTACGCCTTTCGTGCGGGTCAGAACTTACCTGACGAGGAATTTCGCTACCTTAGGACCGTCATAGTTACGGCCGCCGTTTACCGGGGCTTCAGTTCCGAGCTTCGCCTTGCGGCTTACCCTTCCCCTTAACCTTCCGGCACCGGGCAGGCGTCAGCCCCTATACTTCACCTTTCGGTTTTGCAGAGACCTGTGTTTTTGGTAAACAGTCGCCCGGGCCTTTTCACTGCGCCCCGCTTGCGCGGGGGCCCCTTCTCCCTAAGTTACGGGGCTATTTTGCCGAGTTCCTTAACAGCATTTCTCTCGCTCATCTTAGGATTCTCTCCCTGCCTGCCTGTGTCGGTTTGCGGTACGGGCCGGTGCTTCCTCAATAGCGGCTTTTCTTGCCGGCGTGGACTCGTCTTCTTCAACCCATTCGTTTCCCCATCACGCCTCACGCTTGGCAGGGCCATTTACCTCCCTGCCGCGCTCGTACGCTTGGCCCAGCTATTCCGCCAGCTGG
>WRIY01000022.1:0-20000 GCA_009782515.1 Eubacteriaceae bacterium | reverse complement strand
TGCTTCCGATTCCCCAGCTCTTTTCAACCTTAATGCCGAGCTTTTGTGCTGCTTGCTGAGCCTCGGCCAAATCAGTTATGCTGTCAAAGTTAATTCCTGTATGCTCAAGGACCAAATCAGCCATCCTTGCCTTGCGAAACGGGGCTTTCAGGCTAACCGTCTGCCCTTTATACTCTATCGTATCTGTGCCAACAACTTTTAGCGCAACAAACATGAAGAGCTCTTCAATCATTTCCATTACTGCATAGTAGTCCGCATACGCTTCATAGCTTTCCATCATCGTAAATTCAGGGTTGTGGAAAGCATCCATGCCTTCGTTTCTGAATACGCTGCCTATTTCATACACCTTGTCCAGGCCCCCGACAACAAGGCGCTTTAGGGGAAGCTCCAGGGCAATCCGCATATACATAGGAATATTTAAAGTGTTGTGGTGCGTTACAAAAGGCCTGGCTGTCGCTCCGCCGGCAATGTTAGAGAGCACCGGCGTCTGAACTTCCAGAAAGCCTCGATTGTCCATGAATTCACGCACAGCAGATATTGTCTTTGCCCTGGCAATAAAAGTCTCTTTTACCTGGGGGTTGACTATTAAATCAACATACCTTTGGCGGTATCGAAGATCAGGGTCTTTTAGGCCGTGGAACTTTTCCGGCAGCACCTGGATTGATTTTGCCAATAACACCATTGCATCAACTTTTATGGATATCTGGCCTCTGTCAGTTTTAAAAACTGTTCCCTGTACGCCTACAATGTCTCCAATATCATAGGATAGTATTCTTTCATAATCCACGGAATCAGAAAAGCTGTCCTTTTTTATATAGAGCTGTATTTTTCCGCCTTTGTCCTGAAGATCAAAAAAGGCAATCATGCCTTGGCCCCTTTTTGCCATTACCCTTCCGGCAACACTGACGCTCTTGCCGTCAAAGCCATCAAAATTTCCTAAAATTTCATCCGAATAGGCGTTGGCATTATAGCTGGATTCCTTATAAGGGTATAAGCCCTCGCTTGATAGCTTGTTGAACTTGTCCACCTTTACCCGGACTACTTCTGGCAAACTGTCGTAATAATCGCTCATATTCAAACTCCTTGGGGAGGTTTGGGCCTCCCCTGCCATGCTTCGCCATTTACTTTACTTCAACAATTTCAACGCTGTATGAAGCATGAGGCGCCATGACTTCAACTATGTCACCGATCTTTGAGCCTAGCAGGGCTTTTCCAAGCGGCGATTCGTTTGATATCCTGTTATGCTCCAAGTCCGCTTCGTCACTGCCTACAATCATGTATTCAATATGATCATCATCGTCCATATCCTTGATCTTTACTTTGCTTCCAACTGTTACTATATCATGTGGCAAATTGACATCATCAATTATTACTGCATTTTTAACTTTATACTCGAGCTCAAGAATTTCGCCTTCCATAAAGGCCTGCTCTGTTTTGGCTTCCTCATATTCTGCGTTTTCGCTTAAGTCGCCGAAATCACGGGCAGCTTTTATCTTTTCTGCTATTTCATGCCGCCTAGCAGTCCTTAAGTATTCTAGGCGCTCTACAATTTCATTAAAGCCCTCTTTTGTTAACAGCACTTCCTTTTCAACCATATGTTTCCTCCAACAGAAAATCGCAAAAAAAAACTAAATCCGAAATTTGCACGGTTCTAGATATTGATTATAAAGCCTTCATTTTGCCAAGTCAATTAAGCAATATGGAATTCAAGCACGCATTTGCCTATTCAAGCGCTATGCCTAAATAGTAGTGCGCTGCTTGCGCCTGGAAACCATATAAGCTTTTTAAAGGGTGCTGGCCTGTTCTTATATAATATAAAGCTTCAAAGCAAGCCGGCCCTATTTGAATAACCCCAAGCTTGTCAGTGTAAACGCTGACTTTAAGCTCTTCAGAGCTTAGCACTGCTTCGCTATATGGATTTATTATAGTATTAGCCCTAATGCGCTTGGATATTTCGCTAAGTTCTGGGCTTAGGCAGAAGATAGCATCACTGCCTGAAAGGGCGCTCAGGCTCGAAGAGGCTTCAGCAGCTGTGCCGTTGTATGCATACGAATAGTCAATAGCCTTCTGCGCCATTTGCCTGTCATGGGAATAATACTTTATATAGTTATACTCATCACAAAAGTATTCGAGCCACTCACAGTCTGTGTCTTCGCCTATTAGAAGGGCAATGCTGGAAGTTCTGCTAAGATCGC
This sequence comes from Eubacteriaceae bacterium, assembly GCA_009782515.1. Lineage (GTDB taxonomy): Bacteria > Bacillota > Clostridia > Eubacteriales > Anaerofustaceae > WRIY01. Next base: position 17,805 of record WRIY01000022.1, on the reverse strand, counting down.
CGGATGAAATTTTTTTCATGTACAGGTAGCAGGCAGCGGCTATCGTGCCATCAAATACAGGAAGGCTTAAGCCTTCTTCAGGCAATGGCATGCCTTCAGTTATAATGCATGATGCTTTTGACTGTTCAAGAAGCGTGAGTATTTTATTCCAGGCTGCGCTTACAGCTTCATGCTCGCGCAAGCCCTGCCTGTCAGATGCTATCACTACGCCTATCTGGTTTAGCGATTCATCATATAGGTTGGAAGCTATCCATGGCTGCGGGCCCCCGCTAAATGCCTGTGTTAATTTGTCTATGCCCTTTTTGAAAAAGCCTTTGTCAAAAGCGCTTTTATAGCTGTCCCTATGGATTATAAAGCCTATATTGCTCAAAGTGCATTCACCTCAAAAGCAGTATATGCTCACTGTAATTGAATATGGCAAAAAAAAAGAAGGGGGCTGGAGCCCCGATTGAGCAATTGCTATCCTGATATCATTTGGCAGAGCGATGACACAGCTTCAATCTCATCAGGCCCTTCAGCCCGAAGCGTTACCTCGCTGCCAACTTGCAGATCTGAGGCAAGCAGGCCTCTGAAACTCTTTGCATTTATATGCATATTTCCGCTTGATATCGTAATTGTTGACTGAAATTTTTTAGCTGCTCCGACAAAAGTGGATACAGGCTTGATGCTGCCCGGGTCAACCAGGCAAAGCTTAGCTTTCTTTATGTACATCTTATTGCTATACCACCAGCCTTTATTTTACTCGCGAATAATTCGGGATATGTTTGTTTATGTATGCATAAAGCTGCCAGGGCTTTATTTTATTCACTAAAATTATACTTAGACAAGCTTAAGGCAACCTTAAGCGCCGGAGTGCTGCAGTGTTTATTAGAGGCATTAATGCTGGCCTAACATTTCAATCAAACAAAAGCTAAAAAGAGCTGCTTATTGCCTGCATCATACAGGCGAATGTGGTAAAATTTCTATGACAAGCTAGTGTTTATTCAATTCATTTCAAACGAATGGCAGCGGCTGCGCAGCCATTTCCTAAGCAGCTCATGCAGCGACTGCAATCTATATAAAAAATAATATCAGTAGGTGCTTAGTGAATATCAGAGAGCAAAAGGAGCAAAGAGAGCATTCTCTGCTTAGCTTATATGCCATAAAATCGACTGAGAGCAAGGGCAGGCAGCAGCCTGAAGAGCCATGCCCTGTCAGGACATGCTTTGAGCGGGACAGAGACAGGATCGTGCACTCGAAGGCATTCCGCAGGCTTATACATAAAACACAGGTTTTTATTTCGCCGGAAGACGACCACTACCGCACAAGGCTGACCCACTCCATAGAAGTCTCCCAGGTAGCCAGGACAATTGCGGTGGCGCTTGGGCTTAATGAAGCCCTCACAGAGGCAATAGCTCTGGGGCACGATTTAGGCCACACGCCGTTTGGGCATGTGGGCGAAGCTGCCCTTAATGAGGTATGCCCGTTTCCGTTTGAGCACAATATCCAATCGCTAAGAATTGTTGAGAGGCTTGAGGGCGGATCCGGGCTCAACCTTACCTGGGAAGCCAGGGATGGGATAAAAAACCACTGCACGGGGTACACGCCTTCAACCCTGGAGGGCAAAGCAGTGTTCGCAGCTGATAAAATCGCATACATTAACCATGACATTGATGATGCTATTAGAGCCGGCATAATAACAGAGGCAGATATACCTGCTCAGCTTGCCGAGGTATTAGGCGACAGCGCAAGCTCAAGAATCAACAACATGGTAATTGACATTGTTTGCGCCAGCGCAGGAACTGACAGCATTAAAAAAAGCGACGAAGTAGGCGAAGCAACAATGCTTCTCAGAGATTTTCTGTTTGAAAATGTATATTACCGAAAAGAAGCTGAACCGCAAGAGCGCGAAGCAAAGGAAACACTAAAAAGCCTTTATCATTATTTTATAAAAAATCCGGAGAAAATGCCGCAGGAATATATGATAATTGTCGAAGAAGAGAGCCTTGAGAGAGCAGTTTGCGATTATGTAGCCGGCATGACTGATAATTATGCTCTATCACTATTTAGCCAAGCTATTAATAGCTAAACCTACATAAAAAATTGTAAAAAAGTTATGTTTGCCTTGATTAAATGAAGTAAGGAAGGGAAGAATGGCTACAAGATACAGCGAAGAGTTCATACACAAAGTTATTGATGCAACAGATTTTGTAAATATTGCAAGCCAATACACTTCTCTTAATAAAAAATCGGGCAGGTACGTAGGGCTATGCCCGTTTCATAATGAGAAGACGCCCTCATTTTACCTTGATGAAGACAAGAAGCTATACCACTGTTTTGGCTGCCAAAAGGGCGGAAATGCTGTAGGCTTTGTAATGGAAATGAACAACATGCCATATATAGAGGCTATTGAGCATTTGGCGGGCCTGGCCAACATTCCCTTGGAGAAAAGCGGCGATGCTGAAAGCGATGCTGCTTACAGCCAAAAGAAAAAAATATATGAAATTAACAAGGCTGCGGCGAATTATTACTACACCCAACTGCTAAGAAACAGCCAAGCGCTGTCGTATCTGGCTAGCAGGGGAATAACAGCGCAGTCAGTAAGGGCGTTTGGAATGGGCTATGCGCCTGGAAACCAGGAATTATTTAAACACCTAAAATCTAAAGATTACTCTGAGAGCGACATCCTCGCCTCAGGGCTTGTACGCAAAAATGAAGCAGGCTACCCGAGAGATTTCTTTTTTGGAAGGGTAATTTTCCCGATACAGGATGTAAGCGGCCAGATGATTGCATTTGGAGGCCGCGCTATGGGGGACGCACAGCCGAAATACCTGAACTCTGCCGAAAATGCTGTCTACCAAAAGGCTTTTCACCTGTACCACTTATATTCGGCAAAAAAGGAGATAGCAAGCGCGCCGCTAATCCTTGTCGAAGGCTATATGGATGTTATAATGCTTGCCCAGCACGGCATAACGAATACTGCGGCCAGCCTTGGCACTGCTCTTAGCGCGCAGCATGCCAAGCTAATCCGAAGATACACGCAAACTGTTGTTTTGTGCTACGATTCAGACTCTGCCGGAATAAAGGCAGCAACAAGGGCGTCAGATATATTGCTGGAAACCGGAATAGAGCCTAAGATCGTTTTCCTGGAAGACGGGGAAGATCCAGACAGCTATGTGCGCAAAAATGGAGCGGCAAAATTTCAAGAGCTGGTTAAAAACGCGCAGCCGGCAACAGAGGCAAAAATTGCGATCGCTGCCGGCAGCTATAACCTTAACGATGTTGGCGAAAGATCAGAATTCGCCAAGATCGCGGCGGTAGAAGCTGCTAAGGTGGGTGATGAAGTAAAATGGGCTTATTATTCAAAGATAATTGCTGATCTAGCCCGCATTGGCGAAGATGCTGCCAGCCGCCTTATTTCAAAAGCTTATAAAGGCATTGATATATCTGATGAGCAGATAGCAGGAAAAAAACAGAGTATCGCAAGCGAGAAAGCGCAGATTTCCCTAATTAATTATCTTCTGGGCGGTTTGGGCAGTTTTAAGAGCTTTATAGCAGCAGGAGGGGGAAGCAGCATCTTTATTGACAGCGATTACACAGAGTGTTATGGCAAAATAGAAGAATTTTACAGCTCAGACAGGGAGGGGAAAAATAACATTGACATTGTAGCGGCTTTGTCATATAATGATAGAATTGCCTCTACTCTATCCAAAGCTATTTATTCCGGCTTTTCCAAAGTGAGCGAGGCCGAAATGATTTCCAGTATGAAAGCCCTTTTGATTGCACAGTATGATATCGAGCTAGGCAACCTGTATAAGCAGCTAGAAGCAGCACAGTCAAAAAATGACATACAGCTGGCTAATGAGCTGCTGAATAAGTATGTTGTATTAAAGAAAGAAATTTTAGCGCAAAAGGAGGTAAAGCCTTGAACAACTCTTCGCAGAATGTATTTGATTTAATATCACAAAATGAGCAGCTTTCGCAGAAAGTTGAAGTATTAAGAAGAAAAGCCAAAGATGAAGGAAAGCTTTCTTTTGACTTCCTCAGCACTGCACTTGAAGATATTGACCTGACAGCTGAAGAAAGTGAAGCAGTCCTTGAATACCTTAGCAAGGAATCAGTTGATATCGTAATAGCTGATGAAGAAGAAGATGATCTATTGGCTGAACCGACTATCCCGCCAGAAGAAGAAATTGACGAAATAATACAAGAAGAAAAAACCGTAGTAAAAGACGACAAAGCTGATTTTGACGGCATTAATATCAATGACCCGGTCCGTATGTACCTCAAGGAGATAGGCAAAGTTGATCTTCTAACCGCAGAGGAAGAGGTTTCTCTTGCCCAAAGGATAGCTGAAGGCGACATGGAAGCCAGAAGAATCCTTACAAACGCCAACCTGCGGCTTGTTGTCTCTATTGCCAAGAGATACGTCGGCAGAGGCATGGCTTTTCTTGATCTTATTCAAGAAGGAAACCTTGGGCTTTTAAAAGCTGTTGAAAAATTTGATTGCACAAAAGGGTTTAAATTTAGCACATATGCCACGTGGTGGATTCGCCAGGCAATAACAAGGGCTATTGCTGATCAGGCAAGGACAATCAGAATTCCTGTACATATGGTGGAAACCATAAACAAGATAATGAGGACAACAAGAATACTTGTGCAGGAGCTGGGCAGAGACCCTACAACAGCGGAAATTGCAGCCCGTTTGGGAATGACGGAGGAGAGGGTTGTTGAAATCTTAAAAATAGCCCAAGATCCTGTGTCGCTCGAGACTCCAATCGGAGAAGAGGATGACAGCCACCTTGGAGACTTCATTCCGGATGAAGACGCTACAGCGCCGGAAGACATGGCAAGCTACATGCTTCTTCGCGAACAGCTTCTGGATGTTCTCAAGACTCTTACCGAAAGAGAGTCCAGAGTTCTAATACTCCGGTTTGGGCTGGAGGATGGAAGGCCAAGGACACTCGAAGAGGTCGGAGAGATATTTAAAGTAACAAGAGAGCGCATACGCCAGATAGAAGCAAAAGCGCTGCGCAAGCTTCGCCATCCGACAAGGAGCAAAAAGCTCAAGGATTTCCTGTAGAGCTTTTTTCTTATTCAGAACAAAGGAATATTATGGAACTTACGAGAAACGAGCTCGCTTCATACATAGACCATGCCCTTCTTAGGCCGGAAATGGACAAGCTTGCACTCGAGGCCGGGCTTGCTGCTGCTGTAGAAATGAAAGTGGCAGCAGCTTGCGTTCGCGGGTGCGATTTAAGCGCTGCAGCCAGAGTACTGTCCGGAACGGGCGTTAAGGCTGCCGCAGTGGCTGCTTTTCCGCATGGAAGCAGCTCAATTATGGCAAAAGCGCATGAGATAAGCCTGTATGCCTCAGCAGGGGCTGACGAAGTTGACTTTGTCATAAATATCGGCCTTCTTAAGAGCAAGGCCTATAGCGAGCTTGGGCAGGAAATGGATGCTTGCGTAAAAGCTGCGCACGATAATGGCGCTGTTATCAAGGCGATATTTGAGTGCTGCTACCTCTCAGAGGATGAAATAAAGGCTATGTGCGACATTGCGCTAAACGCCGGATGTGATTTTGTCAAAACATCCACTGGTTTTGGAACATACGGGGCCAGGGCAGAGGATGTTATGCTAATGAGCAGATGCGTTGCCGGCAGAGCAAAAGTAAAAGCCTCAGGGGGCATCAGGACTCTTGAAGATGCGATAGCGCTCATAAATGCCGGCGCTGACAGATTAGGCGCAAGCGCTACTCAAGCTATCCTGGGCCAGTTGCCGCTTTAGATTTTTGATTGCTGAGAATTTCCGTGCAATATTTAGGTGGCGGAATGAATCGGCAAGTCTTTGGCGTTTGCTTTAGGCAGCCGTTATTATAGCCAGCCGATTCTACAAAGAGGGCTGCTTATGCAAATGAATTTGGATAACAACAACCATTCGGTGTTCTTGCTTCATTACCATCTTGTGCTGGCTGTAAAATACAGACGGCAAGCCTTCGACGATACAATATCACAAAGGGCAAAAGAAATATTTGAATACATAGATATAAAATAACGCTTTTGGAGTGGCAGCATGGCAAAGACTATGTACACGCCATGTTCAAAGCGCACCCCAAAACGGAAATCAGCAAGTTCCTGAATGCTTATAAAAGTGCTAGCAGCCGGCTGCTGAAAAAGGAATATACTGAAATCCGCACAAAGCTATGGGAAGAAACGTTTTGGAGCCAAAGTTTTTGCCTGATTGCTGTGGGCGGGGTGCCGCTAAGCGTGCTGAGCGAGTATATTGAAAGCCAAGGGGAGAAAAGCGCGGAAAATACATAAAGCCCTTTAATTCAGATTGCGCGCGAACCAAAACTTTTGGCTGTGCATCTGGGAGTTATGCTGCACTCACAGCTTTGGAATAGCTTAGCCAGATCGTGCTGCTAATGTATGGCAGCTTTTTTTTTTCGGCCTGAATATTTTATTTATGCGCAAAAAAAGCCTTTCACACCGCAAAAGGCTTTATACACTAAAGGCTGGCTTAGAACAGCGCTGTGTTTTGGGCAATGTAGCCCGCAACTTCAGCTATAGGCATCCTGAGCTGCTGCATCGTGTCCCTTTCGCGCACTGTGACGCAGCCGTCATTCTCGCTGTCGAAGTCGTAGGTTATGCAATATGGCGTGCCAATCTCATCCTGGCGCCTATAGCGCCTTCCGATGTTGCCTGTCTCATCATAGTCGCATTCGAATTGATTAAGCAGATCTGAAAAAATCGCTTCTGCCGGCTCTGCCAGTTTTTTTGAAAGAGGCATAACGCATGCTTTGTATGCAGCCAGATACGGGTGTATTTTTAGCAGCGTTCTCTGTGTGCCGTCTTCCAGCGCTTCTTCTTTGTACCCGTCGCACAAAAGGGCTAAAAATAGCCTGCCTGCGCCAACTGACGGCTCGATGCAATAAGGGTGGTATTTTTCATTTGTAATAGGGTCAATATATGCCATGTCTTTGCCGGAGAATTGCTCGTGCTGGCGAAGATCATAATCAGTCCTGTTGGCTATGCCCCAAAGCTCGCCCCTTGAGAACGGGAAATCGAACTCGATGTCTGTAGTAGCATTAGAGTAATGCGAAAGCTCCTCCTTGCTGTGATCGCGAAAATGCAGCTTGTCTTCGCTTAAGCCAAGTTTTATCAAAAACTCCATGCAATAGCTTCTCCAGTACTCAAACCACTGCATGTCCTGAGTAGGATGGCAGAAGAATTCAAGCTCCATTTGCTCAAATTCCCTGGTTCTGAAAATGAAGTTTCCAGGCGTTATCTCATTGCGAAAGCTTTTGCCTATCTGGCCAATCCCGAACGGCACTTTTCTGCGCAATGCGCGCTGTATGTTTTTAAAATTGACAAAGATGCCTTGGCATGTTTCCGGCCTTAAATATATTGTATTGGCAGTTTCTTCTGTAACGCCTTGGAATGTCTTAAACATCAGGTTGAAATGGCGTATATCAGTGAAGTCTGACTCTCCGCATTCGGGGCAGGTTATCTTGTTTGCAATGATATACTCAGCCATCTGCTCAAGGCTCATACCGTCTGCGCTTGCAATGGTGCCCTTCTTTGCGAGATCCTCTTCGATGAGCTTGTCAGCCCTGAAACGGTTCCTGCATTTTCGGCAGTCCATCATCGGGTCATGAAAGTTGGCTAAATGGCCGCTTGCTTCCCATACCCGCGTGTTCATAAGGATTGCGGAGTCAATGCCCACGTTCAGCTTGTTTTGTGTAACAAACTTTTTTAGCCAAGCGCTTTTAACGTTGTTAAGCATCAGCATGCCAAGTGGCCCGTAATCCCAGGCATTCGCCAGCCCTTCATAAATCTCTGAGCCGGGGAATATAATCCCACGCATTTTCGTTACTGAGATAATCTCATTCATGTTTAGATCGCGCATTGCTATTAACTCTCCATATTGTTTTCTGCCTGGATTAGGCTAATAAAGCTTCTTAATTTTTTATTGAATGTATATGTGTAGTATTGGTTCAAAAGCTCCAGCAGCTTTGCGCATATATGCACAGATGGCGGCTCCAAAACTGCCAGCTGCTCAAGCTGGGCTTGTGATGCCGCATTAAGGTATTGGGCTTTGTCGCTAGCCAGGTACAGATCCTTCGTGTCTGTGCAGCTTGCGCAGGCCAGTCCGCCAGCCTCAAAGCTGAAGTAATAGCCATCGAATTCAGCGCCGCACAGAACGCATCCGGAGAAATGCGGCAGCACGCCAAAAATGCTAAACAGTTTTAGCATGCACCCTATTGCCAGAGCAGGCAAGTGCCTGTCATCTGCTTTTACTGCCAGAGCCAGGGCAGCATTTAAAAGCTGGTATGCCCAGTAGTCTTCTGTCCCCTCTTCAGTGGCAGAGCCGATTGCCTCCGATATATAGCTGGCCATAGACAGCTTCAAATAGCTTGAGCTCAACCGGTAATGGCTGTTGAGCAAGCGTGAAGCTGACACTGTCAGCCTTTTTGTCCGCGATGACTCTGAAAGCCTGAAATCGCTTTTTGCAAAAGGGGCGCATGACGCTATATGCGCGCTTTTTACGCTTTGCGCTCCCTTGGCAGTAGCAGTGATTTTCCCATGCTCCCGTGTAAGGATTGTAAGAATCCTGTCATTGTCGCCATACGAAGTGCTCTTGAGCACAATGCCTCTAACACGTATGCTTTTCGATGCCATAATTAAGAAACGGAGCGGTTAGCTCCGTTAATCCCCTTACTCTGCTGTTGCAGTAGGATAAATGCTCACTTGCTTTTTGTGCCTGCCCAGGCGCTCATACTTTACAACGCCACTGGCTTTTGCATAAAGCGTGTCATCTTTTCCCCGGCCGACGTTGAGGCCCGGATGGATCTTTGTGCCTCTCTGCCTGACCAGTATATTGCCGGCAGGGACAATCTGGCCGTCTGCCCTTTTTACGCCAAGCCTTTTTGACTCGGAGTCGCGGCCATTTCTGGAACTGCCGACGCCCTTCTTATGGGCAAAAATTTGTAGGTTTTCTATTGTATACCTGTACATAGCTACTCCTTGCTTAACTGCTGATAACTGTTATTATGCCTTCATATTCTTCGCCAAGGCCCAGCAAGCCAATTTCAAGCGCATGCATTATCGTTTGTGCCTGTATTTCGGTATACTCGTCTATTGCTTCAGCGCGAAATGCAGTATAGCCTTCCTGTATTTCCACTTCGCACGGTATGCCAACATACTCCTCGAGGGCATTGATCGCTGTTAAGACAAGCGCTGAAACGCTTGCGCAAACAATGTCATTGCCGTATGAGTCAAAGCCGCTGTGCCCGCTCACTGTTGCTCCCATGATGCGGTCCACTCCGTCTGCTCGCTCGAAATGCGCTGTAATCATGTCTCAGCGTTAATTATTTCGACTTCGGCTTCAATTGTCTCTTCAATTTCTGGAATGCTTCCATCTTTTGAGATATATAAAATTTCAAGCCTTGTGAATGGCTGGCGATGGCCTTGCTTTTTTCTATATCCCTTTTTTGCTTTGTATTTATAGATTATGACTTTTTCCATCTTGCCGGTAGAAACTATCTTTGCTCTGGCAAAAGCGCCGCCAATGTAGGGCGTGCCTATCAGCGTTTCGTTTTCATCAGCTATCATCAGGACTTCATTTATGGAAATTTCGTCCTCTTCGCTTTTGATCTTTTCAACGTCGATAACATCGCCTTGCTCTACCCGGTACTGCTTTCCGCCTGTTTTAATGATCGCGTACACTTGCTTTATTACCTCCACTAACCAACCTCGCCGCGACTGGGGCGCTTTTGCGCTTAAGCCCATTTGCGAGCGGATACAATGCATAATAGTTTATCATGCCTGCAATAATGAGTCAATTGTTTTATTCGACTGCAGGGAAGATGAGGCAGTGGCAGGACATAATTCTTACAGCAAAAGGCAGTTTTCAGCATACAACTGCAACTGCCTTTTGAGAGCAATATATAAATATTCACGCTTTTGCAGGAGCATATGCCAAAGCTATCGCCGGCTATATGCCCTTAAGCCTTGCTCAAGAATAACCATAGCCCTTCTAAGCTTGTCCTGGCTAATGCAATAGCTTATTCTTACTTCGTCTTTTCCCCCGCCCTCTGTGACATAGCAGCCATTGGCAGGGCAAAGCATTATTGTCTCGCCATCTACGTCAAAATCGCTTAGCAGCCAGCCTGTGAAGTCATCGCTGTCCTCTACAGGCAGCTTTAGAATGAAGTAGAAAGCGCCTTCAGGCGTTTTGAAATTGATCTCCTTCATTTGGGAAAGCACCTCAACGCATACATCCCGGCGGGCTTTGTATTCCAGCCTTACTTTTTCTATCTCCTCTTCGCTTTCCTTAAAGAAAGACACAGCTGCAATCTGCTCAGCAAAAGGCACAGCGAGGCGGGATTGGCACAGCTTTAAAACGTGGCTTAGGAACTCCCTGTTCTTTGTGGCTATGCATCCAACTCTAACGCCGCATGCAGAAAAGCGCTTGGAGACGCTGTCAATTACTATTAAGCGGCTTAGAAGCTCCGGGTACATAGCAAATGATCTGAAAACGGCATTGTCATAGGTGAACTCGCGATAGACCTCATCAGAGATGAGAAACAAGCCAAACTCCACACAAACCCTTTTTATTGTCTCCATCTCCTCAGCCTTCAGGACTAACCCTGTGGGATTGCTTGGATTAGTAACAATAACGGCTTTTGTCTTCGGCGTCACGCGCATGGCAATCTCTTCATAAGAAGGAATCCTATAGTTGTTTTCAGGATCTGTTGGCACAGGGTTAACTTTTGCCCCTATAACCTGAGATATTGATAGGTAATTCGAATAAAAAGGCTCAAACATCATTATCTCGTCGCCATCATCGCATAATGCGGCGAATGCGTAAAGCAGCGCTTCGCTTCCGCCGTTAGTAATCAGCAGCTCATCATACTCATATGGCAAGCCGCTTTTTTTGAAGTAAGCAGCAAATGCTTCCCTAAGCTCAGGTATTCCCTCAGATGGGGAATAAGCAATAACCTGCTCTTCAATAGATGCCAGCGCTTTAAAATATGCTTGCGGCGTTTCAATATCAGGCTGTCCGATATTTAGTGGTATTACATTTTTTCCAGCCAGCCTAGCAGCTTCGCTATGGGTTGCGAATTTTCTGATAGGCGATGGCCTCATTTCCTCAACTCTTTTTGAAAACATTGGCTTACTCCATATTGTAGTTAATAAAGAAATTTTATGCCGTTATGCTCATACAGCAAGCAGCCATTCCCGAACCTGTTTCCTTCCGGCTGCGTGCCTTCCAAGTTGCCGCCAAGCAGCTCTTCAGCCGCCTCCAGGCACCTGGGAATAATGCTCGGCTCATACACGGCTTTATAGTGCATAGACAGCACCTGCTTTGCTTTTGTGCCAATTCCGAGGCCGACGAGCTTTTTCAAGCTGCAAACATATGCGCTTAGGCTTCTCGTTTGCCCAAACATAAATATCGGGCCCTCTTGAAGGCTGTCGCCGGCGATTAAAGTTCCGCTTATGTGATCAAACAGCATTATCGATCCGGGTGTATGGCCAGGCGTATGGATTACTGAGAATTCATAGCCTCCATAGCTTAGGATTTCATTTTCCCATAATGCATACAGTTTTATTCCGGGCTTTTGTATGAAGGCAAATTCGCTTGGATGCGCATAGCATGATCCGAACTCCGGCAATGCGCCTGTATGATCGCCGTCACCATGGGTAAGCGCAACCGTAACAGGCTTGTCCGATATATTTTTGATGAATGGGACCAGGCCGCCACCCCCCATGCCGCAATCTACCAAAAGATTTGCGCCTTCGCCGGCAATTAGAAACGATCGAACAAAGCCTTCATCGATAGAATAAAGATTCTGCGCTATTTCAGCAGCAGTGTAAGTTTTATTATCCAAATGAAACCTCCCGTTACCTCAACATAAACTGCAGCTCTTCAATAGCCCTTTGCAGCTGGGTATCTTCCCCTGCCGGTATAAGCTCCACAAGCTTTTTTTGCTGGCTTTCAGGAAGCTCGACCAGAATATCAGGCGTAATGCCTTCTCCATGGATCTTTTTTCCTGAAGGCACATAGTATTCCTGGTATGTCAGCTTATACATGGAGCCATCGCTAAGCGGCTTTATATATTGGATGATTCCTTTTCCGAATGTTTTGGCGCCTATTATCTTAGCCCTTGCATTGTCCTGCAGCGCGCCGGCTACTATTTCTGATGCTGAAGCGCTGCTTGCGTCAACAAGCACAACTAACGGAACATCAATAAAGTAGCTGTCTGAAACATAGTCTTCGCGGTTTCCTGCTTTGTCAAGGGTGTAGATTATCTCTGCCGAAGGCAAAAGGGCATCGGCTATGTTTATGGCATCCATGACATTGCCGCCCGGGTTTTGCCTTAAGTCGAGAATTAAGGCTTTCATTCCAGCATCTGAGAGCTCTTTAACTGCGCTGTCAAATGAGAAGGATGAATTTAGGCCAAATTCAGATACATGAATATAACCAATTTTATCATCAAGCATGGATTTGTCTACATATTTATTAATAATAGTATCGCGTGTTACAGTAAACTCCAGCAAATCCGCTTCCCCTTGCCGCAAAATAACCAATTTCGCTTTTGTTCCCTTGGGGCCTCTCAGAATCGTAACAGCGTATTCTGTGCTCTTTCCTATGAGGCTTTCATCATCGCATGTAAGTATTTGGTCTCCTGCCAAAAGCCCGGCTTTAAAAGCTGGGCTGTCATTAAAAACCTTGGTTATTTCTACATTTCCTGAGCTGTTATTGGATATTTGCACCCCGATTCCATCAAAGTTAGTTGATGAAGTATTATAGTCTTTGAATTCCTGCTTGGTTAGATACGTAGAATATACATCCCCGGTTCCTGCCACCAGGCCCTTTACGGCATTTACCCACAGATCTTCCTCATCAACGTCCCAGAGGTACTCTTTATTTATAATATCTACCAAAGATAGCATCTTGCCGATATAAACCGATGCCAACTTGCTTGTTTGCGTCCTTGTAGAGCTGGAGCCAACAACAGAGCTGCATATAAACCATGTTGCAAGATTTGTGGCAATCAGTGTGGCGACAAGAAAAATGGCAAGAGGCACCCTGCCCGTGCCCCTTTGGCTGCGGCGATTGTTATAGCTGTTATTATCCAATGCATCCCTCCAACATTAGCTTATATTATAGCACTATATTCTCAAGCTTACGAATCGATTGGCTAAGGCTGTGATACAATAATCAATGTAATACTGATGCGACAACTGGAGGAAATATTATGCAAGACGAAAAACACAGCCACAGCCATAAAAGCGACGAGGCCCATACACATGAAAATGAGGCAAAGCTCACTCACGAGCATACCCATGAGGGCGATGAGGCCCACTCCCATGAGCATACACATGAAAGCGGCCAAACGCACAGCCATGATCATGCACATGAAAGCGGCCAAAGCGATTCTTCTGATGCCAACGACTTGAAGACGCTGCAAGCGCTTATTGGCCATTGGATCGAGCATAACCGCTCCCATGCTGAAGGCTACCTGGATTGGGCGCAGAAAGCCCAGGCCAATGCGGCAGATGAAGCAGCCGCATATATAAGGCAAGCAGCGCAAATATCTGAAGATGTATGCAATGCCCTTGCCAAAGCCCAGCAAGCATTAGAATAGCTATTTCTCCAAAGCGCTGAACATTGGCCTGAAAAAGGTTTCAGACGATATGCCATGCGGCCGGTTGTAGCGCTTTATTAGCATGAGAGGCGTTGACTTTGCTATATGGTTTACACCTGTGGCGCATGAGAGGCTGACATTAAACCCAAGGCCAATCAGCGCTTCTTCTGTTTTTTTGCTGTAAAACCCAAAGGGATAGGCATACATCCGATGCGTGGCGCCGATAGAGTCAAGCATGCCCTGGCATTTCAATATGTCTTGCGTTAAGGCTTGCAGGTAAGCTTCGTTTGATTCAGAGCCCTTCTGCAAAACTCCCCTCCTGGCCCCGTTTACATGCATGTTGTAGGAGTGGTTGAAAAGCTCAACATTCCCGGATTCATGCATTTCTTTAAGCTGATCCCAGGTGCAGTATGAATAATATTCGGCTTGGGGGTCTCCCAGCTCCGTTTCCTTGTCAATGTATGAGCCGACAACCGACAGGCAAAACTTCATCCCGTATTCTTCGAACAGTGGCATAACTAATGAATAGTTGTTGTAAAAACCATCATCAAAGACTATTACTATCGGCTTTTCCACATGCATCTTTGCATCGCCTGATTTTTGCCACTCAAGAATTTCCCTGAACAGGACTGTCTCGTATCCATTGCTTTGGATATGCTTAAGATCCCGTTCAAGTTCGGAAATATTAAGCACGTAATCATTCAGCCTGTCATATTTGGAAGAAACAGAGTGGTACATTACAACAGGAAATGAAATTTCAGGCTCATCAGCAACAGAGCTGGCCTTAAGCATTCTGCCCCTGCTGCTTGCAATGAGGGCAGCAGCAGCAAGGGCAAGAATAATGGCTATGTAATTAAACTTATCTTTTGTGATTATAAACATTGGGCTTTATATGCGCGCTCGTTAAACGCGAACCCCCTAACACTAGGCTGTTTTTTCCAGTAGGCTCAGAAGGTGCCGCCTTCAGCGTTAGGCACGATGGCCTTTTCGCTCCATTGCTTTAAGTCGTATAAAGTTTCAAAGCTGTATCCGTTCGCCTTCAGCTTGGAAAGATATTCATCAAGCACGATGCTGTTAGTCTTTGATGTCAAGTGCAACAGCACGATCGCACCGTTATGCGTGCGCTTCATGAGGGTGCTTAGCGCACTGTCAGGCGATGGCTGCTTATTATTGTCCCAGTCAGCATAAGCAGTTGACCATAGAATCGTTGAATAGCCCAAGTCTTGCGCTAATTTCAGGCTGTCCTCAGAGTATTTCCCGCTTGGCGGCCGGTACAGCTTTGCCATTTGCTGGCCTGTAACAGACAGATAGCTCAGAGCCGTGCTTTCAAGCTCATTCTCGAACTCCCTTGCAGGCATTTTAGACATATCAGGGTGGGATGAGGAGTGGTTGGCAACGATATGGCCTTCTTCAACCATGCGCCTTACAAGGTCAGGCTCTGAATCGATATAGTGCTTCACTACGAAAAACGTCGCTTTTGCATTGTGTTTTTTCAGAGTGTCGAGAATTGTTTCAGCGAATCCATTTTCATAGCCTGCATCAAATGTCAGGTAAACTACAGGCCTTGACTCATCGCCTATGTAGTACGCGCCGTACTTTAGCAAAAATTCCTTTGAGGAATTGCCTATAGGGGCTTCGCCTTCCTTTTGGTAGCTCATGCCCCAGTCTATAGTGCTTGAAGATGTGCTGATGTATGTGTTCCTGCCCAGCAGCCCAAGCTGAAGCATTAGGGCAACCACCAAAAACACAGATCCTACAGAAGGCAGTGTGAAGCGCGGCATTATAAGGCCTCCCCTAAGTGCAGCCCTTTTTGCAGCGGCTGGCTGGGATGCTTCTTTTTGGGGCTTCTCTTTTTTCGGCTCCCGCTCCACGCGCGCTCTCGCCTTTGGCTTGATTTTGGCAAACAGATCTATTGCAGCATTAATTAACTTAGCAAACATATAATGAAGCCTCCGTCTTTTCTGATCAATTATATGGAAAAGCTCTTTTAGATATGACTGCTAAGGCCACTTTGCCAGATCAGGGCGCCTTTGGCCTAACTTTGGCTTGATTGCTTCGCAAGCCTGCGCCAGAGCGCGGGAATGCGCCCAGGGCAGCAAATGGGCGATGAAAGATTTTGGGATCGCCAAATTGCATTGGCGAAAGCAAGGCAAATGCCAGTGCTTATTCAGCTTCGCCTTCCGCTTCGGATTTCTGGCTTTTGAACGGATGCAAGCTGCTTGTCTGGCGCATGCGCCTTAGGGCAAAGGCATACAATCCGATGAGATATGCTATGAAGATGAAAACGGTCCACTTAAATGGGGTAAATAGGATATAATCGTACACCATGTGGATAAGTACAGGGCTGATGAGCGATCGGGCCAGGCGCCGCTTTGATCCGGCAGCTTTATATATCGACATGTTGTATCCCATTGATACAGCAAACATTGCGTGCGCAGGAACTGCGGTTACCGCCCGCAGCAGCCCTGTAGCCACTCCTGATGTTGCTACATACATGATGTTTTCAATAGTGGCAAAGCCAAGCGATATGAGAATGCAATACAGTATTCCGTCATATATTTCGTCGAACGCTTCGTGATTAAATGCAAGCCGCATTGTCGGGAAGAATTTTACGCTCTCTTCAATAAACGCTATTAGAAGGCACTGCACGAGTGGGCCCTGAATGTCGGCCAGCAGCAGATTTTCAAGGATAAGCGCCGGAATTACCGACAGGCAGCCAAAAATAAACAGTTTTGCCAGCAGCTTTGTTGGCTCTTTGTTGTATTGGTCATATTTATTGGCAAAAACTATTATCACAATTGTTGGAAGAACGGCAATAAGCAGGTTTATATTCAAAAATGCCCTCCAAAGCGCTACTAAAGCTCTTTTATGAGTATAACATGACAGTCTTGAAGAGTAATTTTTTTCGCAGCGAAAACCGCTTGATAAGCCATCTGCCCAAAACACGCCAAAACTTTTTCGCGCTGGAGTTTTATGTGCGCATTTTGGATCAAACGGGAGAAATAAGAAGAAATAATGTTTATTACGATTTTTTGCATCATGTCGAAAAAGAGATCTGATGCTCCCTGTAACATGAAAATAAACACGCAATCAGAGATTTTATTTGGCATGATAGGAGATTAAAAGATTTTTGGTATTATGGTAGGTGATATGCGCTAAAAGCTAATTATAAGGAGTGTGGCGAATGAGCGAACAAAAAGTTAAGTTAATCAGGCATACTCCAGAGCCTGAAAAAGCTGTAGCAGCAGCTGCAAAGCTGTGCTATTCAGACATTGGGGCCATGGAGCTTGAAGAAAACCTGAGCGATGAGGACGCCGGCAGCTTTATTGCAATGCTGATGAACATGGGGCATATGTCACCTATAGAGCATGCGGTGTTTACATTTGCAATTGAGGGCGTAAGCCGTGCCCTGTCCCACCAGCTGGTGCGCCACCGCATTGCATCTTATTCACAGCAGTCGCAAAGGTATGTGACTGAGGATTCGTTTGACTATGTAATCCCGCCCTCAATCAATGAATCGCCTGAAGCTTTAGAAATCTTTTCTAAGGCGCTTGAAGCCATACAGACAGCTTACAATGAGCTCAGGGGCATTCTCGCCCCGGAATTTGAAAAGCAGCTTATTGCTGAAGGCCAGACTGAGAAGAAGGCAAAAGACAATGCTGAAAAAATGGCTAATGAGGATGCAAGGTTTGTGCTGCCTAACGCAACAGAGACAAAGCTTGTGTTTACAATGAATGCCAGGGAGCTGCTGCATTTCTTTGGCCAAAGGTGCTGCAACAGGGCGCAATGGGAGATTAGGTCGCTGGCCGAGGAAATGGTAGTGATCCTTAAGCCTATTGCCCCAACAATTTTTAAAAATGCCGGCCCGCCCTGCCTTAGGGGCGCTTGCCCTGAAGGCTCAATGTCGTGCGGCAAGCAGGCACAGGTTGCGCTTCGCTACAAAATGCTTGATGAAAGGCTATAAGCATCTGTAAAATGCAGCAAAAGCTCCCACGTTGCAGCGAGACACCAAAGTGGGAGCTTTTATATTTATATATCGCCTATGCTTTCGCCCAGCTCTGATGAGTTAAGCGCATTTCTGATTAAAAACTACGAAAACTGGCCTTATTGCACCCCATTCGAACACCCCCTTGCAGCAGCTACTGGCATAAGGCATTCTTTAACAAGCATCA
>WRIY01000021.1 GCA_009782515.1 Eubacteriaceae bacterium | reverse complement strand
GCCTGATCCGCCACCGGAACCGCCTGAGCCAGAACCGCCGCCTGATCCCCCAGAGCCGCCAGAACCGCCCGAGCCACCGGAACCACCTGAGCCTCCGCCTGATCCGCCCGAGCCTCCGGAACCGCCAGAACCTCCGCCTGACCCGCCTGAGCCGCCGCCACCGTAGTTGTTGCCGCCACCTGATCCGCCTGATCCCCCACCGCTATATCCGCCTCCGCAATCTGCTGTGTGGAATAACCCTGTATGCCCACACGCTTGAACTACTGTTTCGCCAAGAGCGCCGTAGACTATAACAAAAGCAAATAGTACAGCAGCTATAAAAGCTAATTTCCTTGGTATCTTCATAATCCTTCATACTCCGTTGTAGTTATTAGTTTTTTCTTAACATTACTTTAATGTTTGCATCTTACTTTTCGGTTACATTTGGGAGATTATCTGAATATTTTTAAAATAATTACATTGTAACAATTTCATACTCCGAAAAGCTTCGCTTTTATCAGCAAATTTTCATGTGCTATAACGGCCCGAGTGAATTTATTTCCCCTTTTCTTGTAAAAACAATTAGACAACCACTGAAGATTGCCTACTGTGCTCTAATCTATTTGCCTGATTATTTTGGCGCTTTAGCTTTCTGGCGCCCGGCGCTTTTTAAAAGCGTCTTTCTAGCTATATGCGAGCTTGCCAGAAGCGCGATCGCATATAAAGCGATTCTTGTAGGGTCGCCAGTATCCGGCGAGCCGGCCCCGCCGCCAAGATAATCGCCGTCAGAATCGATCGGATCGTATAGGAAAACTAGCAGCTTGTCCTCACCCTGGCTTATCTGAATCTGCTCCATTGCGCTTGGGCAAACGAATCCTTCGATATCTTCAGGGCATTCTGTATAGACTCCGGCAACGGCATTGGCAGCCAGCTTTGCAGGGAAAAGCTCTGCGCCGGATTGCCTGTCTATGTATTGGACTGTATAGCTGCCATATTGCTCTTGGGCAAAGACGACGTTTACAGCATTCATGCCGGCAGCTATTTCATATGGCTGCTCTGCCTGAACTCCGGCCAGATAGCCATTTGGCCTGTTCCAGTCCAGCTGGCCTGCCAGGCTGCCCGGGCTCAGGGCTGCCACATCGCCGACTTTGGCATACTTGTCAACATACACCTGGTATGGAGTGCTGCCAACTTGGCCCAAATGGTAGTTAATGATCAGGTATGCGTCATTCGGCACAATCTTTAGGGCCATGCGATCCATGCCGCCGCCTTCGCAATAGTCTTCTGCAAAGATATCGACAATCCACTCCCTTGCATTGCCGTTTGGATCAGCAAAGGCCATTGTCTGGCCGATATTGTCTGCTGCAGCAGGGCAGTGCCATCCGTCTACGTGCTTGAGAGGGTGGCTTGCCGGCAAGTTCGGCATCTGCATCGCTTTAGTCCCTAAAACTCCGTTAAAGCTTGTTACAGAGACCTGGTTATCGGTTCCTGTCCAAAATGCAAGGTAATTCATATAGTTGCTGTTGTTGACTTCAGTGCCTTTGGGATACAAAAAGACATACATGTTGTCGTTAACTGCAATGATGTCGCCTAAGTTTAAAGATGAATAGTCGTTAACTGACTTGAGTGAGAAGTAGTCTTTTGAGCTATACCCGTCAGGAAGCGCAAATGTGCCTGTGAAGCGGCGTATCGAATACTCCCCGTCGCTGTTGAAGTTGGCCCATGTAGCAGCGTTTTGCTTTTGCTCGCTGTCTGCCAAATAGCCGGTGAAGTTGTGCTTTGGCCCCTGTGCATCCCAGACATTGCTTATAGAGTTTGACTTAATCTGGCTTATTGAGCTCCAGCTCAGGTAGCGCACGCCCCTGAGGTCATTCATGACGCTGCTTGCGTTCTCTGGGGTCCTGGCCCAATCGATTGCCAGCTCGATTCCATCTCCCTCAGCTGCAAGCGCTGCGCTGTTTGGAAGCAATACAATGAAAAGAGCTGCAATAATCACAAATAATGCAGCTCTTTGTGATTTTTTCATAATTACACCTTCCTTTGAACCTCAAATTATTAAGGTTAGGTTATTTTATAAAAAAATCATTACAAAACGGTTACCAAACAGTGGCACAGAAACTATATAGAAAAAAAAGAATATATATGATGATGTTATAAATACAATAAGCGTGCCTGTTAAGGCACGCTGTGGCTATTTATTAGCTGTATTTCAGGTATTTTCTTGTATACATGCAAGCTGCTATGCATTTGCCGCACAGAGTATAGTTAACGCCAATGGCTGCTGCCTGTGCAGATGCAGCCTTCTGGCATGCGCCTGCATTAAAAAAGCTGGATCGCTCTTTTCCCAAAGCCCAGTTTTGCCCGGTTGGGGCGCTGCCCGGGCAAACGCTGGCGCAGTCCATGCATTTGCCGCAATAGGATTTATTAATCGGCTCGCTTAAATCAACAGGGGCGTTTGTGAGTATTGATATGAGCCGAATAGCGGATCCGTACTGCCTTGTTATCAGCAAAGCGCACTTGCCGATAAAGCCAACGCCTGCTCTTGTTGCCACTGTTTTATGCGGCAGCGGCGTTGTCAGCGCTGCGCTCACCGCAGCAGTTTCAGCCCTCGTCATAGCTATTGCAGAGTAGCCTTCGCTTTTCAAAAACTCAGCGCCTTGCTCAGCAAGGCTGTCAAGCATGTCGTTAAGCTTCTGGTAGTGGGCAAAGTACTCTAAAGTCGGGCCATCTTGAATGCCTCTAATGACATGTGGCTCGAATGCGCATGCAATGCTAACCCCGACAGGCATGCCCCGCCTCTCCTCAGGCGCCACTTCCAACAGGCTGCCGGCTTGGGCAATAGCTGCGCCTTCGCTTTTGAGCAATGTATATAGGCGCTCTGTCAGATCATTCATAAATTTTCTCCATACTAATGCCTAGAACTGCATAATATCGCCGCCAAAGGCCGCCTGTATGAGCTTGAAAGCGCCATAAGCCCCAAGCCCGGGCACGTCTTCAGGGTGAGTGGCAGAGGTTATTGAAACATCAAACAGAATGTTTGCAGTGCAGGGAAACTCATCATCTGCATCCCACATGATGTATTCGATTGGCACAATCGGGAATAAATTAAGGGTTGCTGCAGCATCCCCATGCCCGGTAACCATACCGCCAAGCTTTTCCGCTGCGGCTATAAAGCTGCCCATCTTTCCGGCAAAGGCCCCTGTAAGCCGAGGCATAACTGACTGCTGAAAAGCAGGGTAAAAGTGCCCTACGCCTTTTAGGGCATAAAAGGGTTTGAGCTCCCCGATAACCTTAACCCCGTCCTGGCTGAAGCTCAGGTGGTGCAGGATGTCTATTGACTCTCTGCGCTCTGCAGGCTCGCCGCTGGCTGCATCGGTGACTATTGCTGTTTTGCAGTCGACAATATAGTCTGTGCCAAGGTAAGGGGCAAGGATTATGCCTTTGCTCTTGTCGTATTCCATCTGGCAGCGATCCGCCATAACTTGGGCGCTCTGGGCCAAAAACATCTCTTTGGCGCGAACGTGGCCAAGCTCATAATTGTCTATTCTGTTTTCACTAGGCATAATAACTACTAAAAAATTGCAGCCAAAACTTTGCTTGCTGTTTTCTATTGCTGAACGTCGGCTGAATATACATTGGAGCTGGCCATTGCCCTGTCATAAAGGGAAGGAGACACTCGAAACAGGTTCCAAAGGGGCTTTGACATATAGCCTATCGGTATTATTACCTTGTTTTTTGCGATTTCCTCAAGTGCCTGGACAGCAAACGCATCGGGCGCCATGTAATTGAATTTCGTGCTGTTTGGCTTTAAGCCCGGCCCGAAGCCTTCCATAGGGGTTGCTATTGCTGCCGGGCACAAAACGCTGGCGCGCACCCCCATTGAAGCAAGGTCTCTTTTTAAGCCCAGAGTATATCCTACGATGCCGCTTTTAGAGGTTGCATAAGCAGTGCCGGCTATGCCCGGCACAAGGCCTGCTATTGATGACACATTCACTATATGGCCGGATTTCTGGCTTTTCATATGCCTTATTGCATTTATCGAGCCATATACCTGGCCCAGCAGGTTTATTGATATCACTTTCTCGTAGCGATCTTCAATCGGTATGTTTTGATCGTAGGAAAACAAAATCCCGGCATTGTTAAACATGAACCCCAAGCTTTTGCTTTGCTCCACAAAAGCGTCGATTGAATCCTTCAGGCCTTCCTTGTTTGAGACATCGCACTCGATTGGCACCGCCTGCGCACCCTTTTCTTCAACAAGCTTTGCAGTTTCGTTGGCAGATTGAATATTGATGTCAAACACTCCAACATAGCTTGCGCCATACTCAGCAAGCTTAACAGCCAGAGCCCTCCCGATGCCTGAGCCGGCCCCTGTTACAATAGCCGGCTTATTTCTATAATATTCGCTCTTCAAATTCTTTAGCCTTTTTTTAGAGCATTATAGCATTATTCTAGATATTATGGTATCAGATCATAAAATATAAGCTGCAATCGGCTTGCATGCCAGCTATAGCAAAGCGCTATATAAGCGCCTCAGAGTCCTGCTGGGCGCTCATATCCCATATGAGCTTCTTTAGAAGCTTCAGGGCAAAGAACAAAGTTGCAGCAGATATCGCAAAGAGAAGCGCCTCAATGAGAGCAACGCTGGTTATTGAGCCGGCCTGAAACAAAGCTGCAATAAAGTCTGCTGCTGCATGCAAAAAGACAGCAAAAAAGTAATAGTGCATGTACCCTGTCAGGCTTGCAGCCGGCCATACAAGAATAGACAGGCCAATATGCAATGCAATTGCGGATATGCGCTCAACAGCTGACAACAGGATTACTATAGGCGGCGTGGCTGCCAAAGCTTGTGCTGCGCTAATGGCAGCTTCAGTTCTTGAGCCTGAGTTGTATGCCATTGCAGCAAAGAAGAATAGTATATGCTGCAAGCTGGCAATCAGCCAGGCTTCTATGCCAGCGTGGCCAATGCCGTATGATATAGCGTTTTCAGGCTGCATGTACTTTTTCTTTAGGGCTTTAAATGCGGCAAAGCGCCCTGTTTCTTCAAAAACGCCGGCGGCAAGGCCTGCATACGCTGCAAATGCATACGGGCTGTTTTGCATAAAGGCAGCGCCTGATTCAGAGCCAAGAACCAAAGCATGAAACAGTTGCTCAAGGCCAAGTGCAAACACAACAAATACTGCTGCTCCGAGAACAGCAGGAAAAAACTTTATATTATAGTAGGACTTGAAGATAAGGTATAGGATTATCGGCAGCGCAAAGCATATTGAGCCGCTTATTCCCAAAAATAAAATGTGCTCATAAGAAACCATGAATAGCACTTCCAATCTTGATTGTTATTTTTGCATAAGCATAGATAAGCTTACCATGAAATGCGCTAAGTTTCCCTCTTTATTTCATGAAATTTCCATAAATGCAATAAAAGCTGCAAAAAGTGATAATATTCGGCAGCTTTTTTGGCAAAGCTGCAGTGCACTTTTTTACCCATTTTCTTTCTAAACACTGCATTATATGCGAAAATGGATAGGCAATATACACAGAAAATGCGATAGAAACTATTAGAAAATGGTAGTATATGAAAAAAATTTTCCTAAGCACATCCCTATTGCTGGTGCTGGCTATTCCTATGCTTTCCTTCTTCATGGCAATGCGGCCTTTGCCTTCGCAAGAGCCGGTTGAAGTGGAAATAGAGCTCGGAAGCCCAATGCTGGTGATTGCAAATAAACTTGAGGAAGCCGGAATAATAAGAAGCGCATTGGCCTTTCGCGTTTATGCCAAGATAAACAGCATAAGCGATTTTCAGGCGGGAAGCTACAAATTGCCGCCTTCGATGCCATACTCCCAAATAGCTGTTGAGCTAACAAAAGGCACTGTTTCTTCTGAGCAGCTGAGGATTACATTTATTGATGGCAAAAATATGCGCTGGATCGCTAAAAAGATAGCATCTGAGACCAACAATTCACAAGAGGATGTTTTCAGCCTTCTTGAAAACCGGCAGTATATTGAAGGCTTGATCGAAGAGTATTGGTTCCTGACCGACATTATATTGGAGGAAGGCATTTATTATCCGCTGGAGGGGTATTTATTCCCTGACACTTACTTTTTCAAGAGCGCTGAGGTTAGCGTTGAAGAAATTTTAGCAGCAATGCTAAATAGGATGGGCGACATCCTTGACAAAAACTATGAAGCAATAAACAAGTCAGAATTCGGCATTCATGAAATACTGACACTGGCTTCGACAGTTAACTGCGAAGCCAGCTCGCCTGATGCTTTTGAAGGCGTGGCAAGCGTGTTTTACAACAGGCTTAACTTAAGCATGAGCCTGGGCAGCGATGTAACAACTTACTATGCTGTAAAAGTAGACATGGCTGAAAGGGATCTTAAGCAAAGCGAGATATCAAAGGCCAACCCTTATAATACCCGGGGCCCGAACATGATAGGCAAGCTGCCTGTCGGGCCTATATCCTCGCCATGCGAAAAAGCTATCATTGCTTCCTGCTCGCCAGGAGGGTCTGAGTACCTGTTTTTTGTATCAGACAAGAATGGCGATATGTACTTTGCCAAGACTAACAGCGAGCACTCAAAGATAATATCCGATCTTAAAAGTTCAGGGCTTTGGTATGAGTATTGACATGCCTGCGCTTAAGCACGAGCGCATTGCTTGCATTGCATATTGCCAAGGGCCCCGGAAAGCAGGCCTGGAATGCCACTGCTTAACATATAAACTTGCCAATTCAAGTTTTAGAGTCGGCTCATAGGGCGAGCAGCTTTAATTGTAAAGATTCACTATCATTAAAGGGAGCGGGAAATGGCAGAAAACAAGCTGGTTGCGCCATTTGTTAAGTGGGTTGGCGGCAAGCGGCAATTAATTGATGATATAAGCCCTTTGCTGCCAAAACGAATAAGCCCGTATTGTGAGCCATTTCTGGGCGGCGGCGCTATTCTTTTTTTCACTCAGCCATCAATTGCAATAGTAAATGACTTAAACACAGACTTAATTATGGTCTATGAAACTATCCGCGATGATTTGGAAGCGCTAATAAACGCTCTCGAGCAGCATGAAAATTCACAGGAGTATTTTTATTCAATAAGAGATCTAGACCGAGATAAATCTGCTTATAGCCTGATGCCAAAAGTAGCCAAAGCGTCAAGGCTGATTTACCTGAATAAAACTTGTTACAACGGCCTGTTTCGAGTTAATTCATCCGGAGAATTTAATACCCCTTTTGGATACTACAAAAACCCGAACATTGTCAATGAACCTGTCTTGCGAGCCGTAAGCAAATATCTAAACGCAAGCAAAATTTCATTTTACAGCGAAGATTTTGCTGAAACCTTAAAACGGCTTTCAAAAGATTATTTCGTTTACCTCGACCCGCCGTACGACCCTGTATCCGGCACTGCAAGCTTTACCGGCTACAATAAAGGCGGTTTTAACAGGAATGAGCAAATAAGGCTGAAAGAATGCTGTGACGATCTAAACGAGCAGGGAATCAAGTTCTTGCTCTCCAACTCCGCAACGAAATTCGTTAGAGAGCTTTATTCAGATTATCGGATTTCCGTCATTGAAGCAAAGCGGGCTATCAATTCGAATGCAAGCAAGCGCGGAGCAATTGAAGAGGTGCTAATCAGAAACTATGAGCCATAAGCCATACAGCCGGCATAAAGCCAGTGCAGGCAAAACCGGCTTTGTGTGCCCCTTACGCCTGGCTTGAAAAAAATAGGGCAGCATATGCATTAGCTGCCCCAAACGGCGCAATGCTGCTGCTACTTGTACATAGCAGTGCCGTACTCATATATCTCGTCGGTTATCCATTCGTTTAATGGCGCCCATTTTTCGCGGACTTCAGGCGGATCAGTAAAGCTCCCTGCAGAAGCCCATGCAATTAGGCCTCCCCCTTTTGCAAATGTATCCAGATATTCGCGTACATACCCTCTTACCGTTTCTTCTGTGTCATCCAGCTTTACAGTGTAGTCCCAGCAGCCAGTAAGCGCTATCTGATGGCCATACTCCTTTTTCACTGCTCTCATGTCATTGACCATTTCGCATGGATTCCAATAATTAACGAACTCGACCATGCTCGGAACATATGATTCGCATTTGCCGCAGTTGTGGTAATCAACCAAGATTCCGCGATCTCTGGCCGGAGCTGTTATTTTGAAGTAAATGGGCTTGAAAAACTCATCATACATTTCTTTCGAAAAGAATGGAGCGAGCTTGGCAGCTGTGTCATCAGCCATTGTGACGATATCCGGCTTCCAGTGCTTTATTTCAAGCTCTATCATCTCAACCCACCATGTTGCCATATAATCAAGCATCTCTTTAAGGGCTTCAGGCTCTTCATAAAGGGCGCATAGCGTCTCTGTAAACCCAAGCAGGGCTACTGCATTCTGAAAAGGCTGCATGCCAAGATCGCATGTAACCGCGACCTGCTCCCGATCAATGTTATCAAGTTCAGCTTTCGCCATTGCTTCCCAATCCAGATCAGGCACTTCGGGCCTTGTTATGAAGCTGCTCCATTTCGTGATGTCATCAATTAAGAAAGCGTTTGGCTTTGGAAGCCCTGCAATAACGCCTTCTTCCCATATGTATGAAGCTCCCCAAAAATCTTTCCATTCACCCTGGGGCTGCCTCCATCCGGTGACGAACTCCCCCTGGCCAACACCCATAGCAAAGATCCCCGCCGGCTGCGTAGCCCTGCCATGGTCTTTGTATGGCATCATTGTCGGCACCCATTCCGGTATTTCGTGCCTGCCAATTCTAAGGTGGTTTTCTTTTGGCGTAAGTAGTGTCATAAATCCCCCTAATGTTTGTTTTTATGCGAGTGCATGCACACAGCCTGCATACACTCTGTTATTGATAAGGATAACATTAATTTCTGGCGCCTTCAAAAATTATTGCCAGCGCACGGCAATAATTGCAATACCCCTTGTCTTTAGCCGGCAGGCGGCGGCGTATGCCGGAGCAAAAGAGCCCTCTGTAGCGCAGCTTTTTGATAAATTGCATTAAAATAAGAGCGCTACAAGCTTGCGTTATCTTGAGAGCGCTCTTCATGCACCAGTTACAGCGTGGCTAATATTAAGCTAGTATTTTTGTCCCATAGTTATAGAGCTCATCACATATCCAATAATTTACTTTCTTCCACACAGGGGCATCTTCAATGCTCATATCAAGCGGCCCGGCGAAAGCCATAGCGATAAGGCCGCCATCACGGGCGAATGTGTCCAGATATTCGTCAACCAGAAAACGGACTTTTTCCTGAGGGTCTTTCGGCTGCACATCGTAATACCAGCACCCGCTGAGCGTCAGGTCTCTTCCATGCTCCATCTTTATTCCGAAAAGGTTGTTGTCAAGCTCGCAAGGATTCCAATAGCTAATGCCAAGTTTGAGCATGTCCGGCAAAAACAATTCGCATTTCCCGCAATTATGGTAGTCTATCAAAGCCCCTATCTCATGCGCCGGCGACAGCAGCTTTGAGTAAATAGGCAAGAATATATCTCTGAACGTTTTCAGAGAGAAAAGAGGCTGGTATTTTGCTGCCGTGTCATCAGCTATGGTAACGATGTCTGGCTGCCAATAGTGAAGGTTAGCCCGTATTAGGGGCACATACCAGTCAGCCATGTAGTTAAGCATTTCCTTGACAGCCTCAGGCTCCTCTTCAAGGGCGCAGAGCGCTTCGGTAAAGCCCATTAGCGCTACGAGCTGCTGGAAAGGCTGAAAGCCTACATCGCTTGTTAGGGCCAGCTGTGTTCTGTTAACATGGCTGAGCTCTTCATTTGCCATTTCTGCAAGGTTGATATTGCTTACTTCCGGCCTTTGTATAAATTTATCCCAATGGCGTATATCCTTAAGGGGAAAATGGCCTGGCTTCGGCAGCGCTGCCGGAAAGCCGTCATAATTAATAAAAGTAGCTCCCCAGAAATCTTGCCATTCACCATATGGCTGCTCCCATCCACTTTCTAAAGTGTCTTGGCCAAACTGCATGGCGAACAGCCCTATAGGGTATGTCGGGAGTATCCTGTCTCTGAATGGTATCAAAGAAGGTATATACTCGGCTTGCTCATGCCGGCCTATTCTTAAGTAATTTTCTTTTGGAGTCAAATGCGCCATTGTTATGTAATCTCCGATGAATTATTCAGCATCTATAGATGCAACTGTTTTTCAATAAAGTATTTCTTTCATTATTCTATATTTATTATAATAATTTACCGATGAAATGCCAATACAAAGTATACAAAATAGCAATTTATGTGCATAACATTATATAGCAGCATAGATATTTAGTGCCATTTAGAAAAACTATAACTATTTTCGCAGCAAACACGCCAAGCTTTAACAGCAGCGCTAACAGCAAGGCATTATAGAATTGCAGGGAACAATAGCTTTAATTCAAGTGAATGTATATGTATGCGGCCAGTGCCCGGGAAATGCAGCAATAGCCAAAGATTTAAGTGCTGCCAAGCACCTTCGCGATGCTTGTTAGATAGAGATAAAAAAGGGCGCTATTCGCCCGTTTTTGCTGTATCATTGTGCTGTTATTAATTCTTGCTTTTTTTTGAGCGCTTTTTGGTGATGTCAAACTCGAGAGACCTTGGGTCTATTCCTGCCTTTTCCTCTGCTTCTTTCTGCACCCCTATGAGTGGCTGATACCCGGTATCAGGCATATACGCAAGCTTGTTGCTCTTTTTTGTGCTATCGCTATTTTTTTTCTTGTCTGGCATGCTGTTTGCCCGCCTTTTGTTTTTTATAGCTTTTGCATTCAGGCGGCAAATATTCACTTTACTGCTGCCGGCGCAGGACATAGCGCTTTATTTTGCCATTAAAGGTTTTTGGCAGGGTATCTGAGAATTCTATAGCCCTGGGGTACTTGTAAGGCGCTGTTATAGATTTGACAAGGTCCTGGATCTCTTTAGCCAGGCTGTCGCTGGGGCTGTAGCCTTCGTTAAGCACTATCGTTGCCTTTATTATCTGCCCTCTTATCCCTTCCGGATCGGCAATGCCGGCAACAGCGCACTCAAAGACTGCCGGATGGCGCATCAGGGCGCTTTCTACTTCGAACGGGCCTACACGGTAACCGGATGTTTTGATAATGTCATCAGCCCTTCCTTCATACCAAAGGTATCCATCCTCGTCCCTTCGGGCAAGATCGCCGGTATAATACAGGCCTGAAGAAAATGTTTGTATGGTGCGCTCTTCGTCTCTGTAGTATTCCTGGAACAGCCCTACCGGAGGAATGGCGCCATCCAGCTCTATTGAGATCTGGCCTTCTTCTCCTACACAAGCATCATCGCCATTTTCATTTATCATTCTAACCTTGTATAGAGGGTTGGGCTTTCCGAGTGATCCGGGCCTGGGCTGCATCCATATAAAAGTTCCGGCAATAATCGCACTTTCGCTCTGGCCAAAGCCTTCTCTTATAGTCAGGCCTGTTTTTTCCTGCCATTGATGGAACACTTCGGCATTTAAAGCCTCTCCTGCTGTAGTGCAATGCTTTATATGCGATAGGCTGCGATTCGAAAGATCGCACCTTAGCAAGAAACGATAGATCGTTGGCGGAGCGCAAAAGCCGTATATTGGATACTTTTCCATGATATCAAGCATCTTTTCCGGCTCAAAGCGGTCATAGCTGTACACTAAAACCGGTGCCCCGCATAGCCATTGGCCATATATTTTGCTCCATGCGCACTTTGCCCAGCCTGTTTCGGATACAGAAAAGTGAAGTGCGTTGTCTTTGCACGCAGACCAATAATATGCTGTTGTAATGTGGCCAAGGGCATAATTATAATTGTGCGCGACAATTTTGGGATTGCCCGTAGTGCCGCTTGTAAAATACATAAGCATAAGGTCATTTGAGCAAGGATAATCTATTGGTTTGTCAAAGGCATCCGGCATTTTGGCCAGTTCTACGGCTATATTGTCCCAGCCGTCCCGCTCAGACTCGCTCACAAACGCTTTGGCTATTGGCCTGGAGGAATTTTTTTCTGCTTCCTCTATTTCGGCCAGGTGCTCGCCTTCAACAGTTGCAATCATTTTCACCCTGGCCACAGAAAACCTGTATTCATAGTCTTTCTGCTTAAGCTGTTCCGTTGCCGGAACGCATATTGCCCCAAGTTTATGCAAGCCTACTGCCATAATCCAAAAATAGTAGCTGTGCTTGAGGGTCAGCATAACAACATCGCCCTTTTGTATGCCTTTTGAGGCAAAATAGTTGGCTGCCTGGCTGCTAAGCCTGCTTATTTCAGCAAACGTAAACGAGATTTCCTCCCCTTCTGCGCTTTCGTAGACGAGAGCCAGCTTGCCAGGCTCTGATGCTGCCCAATAATCAACGACATCAAACGCAAAGTTGAAGTTTTCCGGCACCGTTAGGCTGAAATTATCATAAAAATCTTCATATGAATGAAAATCCACTTGCTTTAGATATTTACTAATTAATTGCATAACAAAAAAACACCCCTTGGTCTCCCGTCGGGCTAAGATTGTCGAAATTATAACAGGCCATGCCCGTTTTGTAAACATCGCGCAGCGAAAAACTTGATTTTACATGCTAAATAGTTGCAAAACTGAGAGCTTCAAGCATTTTGGCAGATATTGCCTGTGCAGCTTGCACAGGATCAGACACCATAAAAAGATGCCCATAGCCTGGCAAGAGCACCATTTCCTTATGCGGGAATTTGATCTTGCTAAAAACAAGCTCTGAGTACGCAAGCGGAAACAGCATGTCCTGTGTCGGGCAAAGCAAGTAGAGCCTGCTTGTAGCGCTTGCATCGGTTAGCTCGGGGTATGTTTGGGTAATCAAGCTGACAACGAATTTCAGCGAGTATGACTTTATGGTTAAAGGATCGCGGCCTATGGCAAGAAGCAGGCTTACGTCCTGAGATATTCTGCGAGGATCTAAATATAGCCATAATGGCACTGGCAGGCGCGGAAACAGCTTTGACATAAAGCGAAGCCATCCCACTGCAGGCTTATAAAGCTTAAGCAGAAGCTTTGGCAAACGGGAAATCGAGCTTGCTGTTTCGCTTAGCTCTGTTAAAACAGCGTTGTGGGGAAAAGCCGCAAAAATGCGCCTGTCCTGCGCTGCAAGCGCTGCTGCCACAATGCCGCCCTGGCTTGAGCCAGAGGCTAAGATTGGCAAATCATAGTGGCTGGCAGCGTAGGTGACAGCATCTTTCGCATTTTGAATTATATCTAAAATGGTGTATGCCTTCTTTGGCCTGTCGCTCTTGCCATGCCCTATGGGGTGGACTCCAATAATGTTAAATCCGAATGAGCAGAGGCTTTCAAGAAACCCTGCAAAAGTTAGCGGGTGCATTAGGCTCCCGGGAATAAAGACCACTGTAGCCCGGGCCTGAGCTGTTTCCCATATCGAGAGGGTTATTCGGCCTCCGGCAGAGCTTATTTGCACTTCTTCATATGGCTGTTGCATAATCATGCCTCACATTATTATACAATACATGAAACGCTACAACGAAGATTTCAACGCAATTTTGCTTGTGCACTCTTTATATGCGCGTTTTCAGGCCTGTCTTGCAGCCATATGCTATAAATTTCATAAATATCTACATACTGCCAAATTACAGCCAGCCAATAGCCAAAAAACCCCGCTTAGCTTCATCTGCTTTGCTGCAAAAAAGCTTTTTATGCTGCGTCAAGCATGAAGAGGGCTGCATCAAGGCCCAGCTATGCTTGGCGCAACAAGCTGTTTAAGCATGCTTTTAGCGCTGCAAAGCCTAGACAGTTTTATGGCGCAAAAAATAGCGCATGCTTTTAATTATTTTTAAGCATAGCGCTTTCATTGGCTATAATGCTAAGCTATATCGACTTTTCCGCCGACTTCCTCAACCTTGGCCTTTACCATTTCAGCCTCTTCTTTGGAAACAGCTTCTTTAAGGGCTTTAGGGCCGCTTGCTACGCTGTCAACGAGTTCCTTAGCCTCTTTGAGCGCAAGCCCTGTAAGCTCTCGGACAGCTTTAACGACTTTTAGCTTTTCAGGCCCGGAATCGACTAGCACTGCATCAAATTCTGTTTTTTCTTCTACTGCTTCAGCAACTGCAACTGCGGCGCCTCCGACAGGCGCTGCGGCTGATACGCCGAATTCATCTTCCAGGGCTTTTACAAACTCTGAAAGCTCAAGGATGCTCATCCCTTTTACTTCTTCAATAATGGTTTGGAATTTTTCGCTGCTCATTTTTTCTCCCTTTATTCTTGCTGTGATTCTTCTTTTTGCTCCATGATAGCTTTAATTACATACGCTAGCTTTGCTATAGGCGCATTAAAGCTTCCGATCATCTGTGACAAGAGCACATCTCTGCCAGGCAGTTTGGAAATTTCCTCAACTTCAGCTGCATCTGCAACCCTGCCTTCAATAACTCCGCCTTTAAACTTAAGGTTCTGAAGCCTGTTTTCTTTGGCAAAATCAGCTATCAGGCGCGCTGGCGCAACTGAATCGGCTGAAAACGCGATTGCATTCGGGCCCACCAAAATTTCTTCCAGGCCGTCATAGCCGCATTCTTTCGCTGCAAACCGGCAATAAGTGTTCTTATAGATTTTATATTCGACTCCTGCAGACTTTGCCTGAGTTCGCAAAGCATTGGCCAGAGCCACTGTTAAGCCTTGGTATTCCACGATAACAAATGAAGAGGCTTGCTTCATTTTTTCTGATATTTCCGAAACAACAGCTTTTTTTGTTTCAAGTATTGCTTGTGAAGCCACTTATATCTCCTTTCGCTGGAATCTTTTCTGTGCTAAAAAACGCCTTTTGCTGCTCTTTCAGCAGCAAAAGGCGCATAAATGCCTGTAAGCCGCCTCGGCAGGCCTTATTTAAATGCCTGCTGTCTTAAGCGCATATATCATATTATTGCTAATTTAGCGTTCTGCCTAAATTCTTGCAGTAGAGAGCTTTATTCCCGGGCTCATAGTTGAAGCCAATGCAATTGAGCGGAAATACTGCCCTTTTGCCGCAGCTGGCTTTGCCCTCTTTACTTCGCCGATGAGTGTTTCCATGTTCTCAAGCAGCGCTTTGTCATCAAATGAGGCTTTTCCAATCGGGCAATGGATAATATTTGTCTTGTCAAGGCGATACTCGATCTTGCCTGCCTTTGCTTCCCTTACTGCCTGGGCTATATCCATAGTAACGGTGCCGGTCTTTGGGTTTGGCATAAGCCCGCGTGGCCCAAGGACTCGCCCCAAGCGCCCTACAACGCCCATCATGTCCGGGGTTGCAATTACTGCATCGAACTCCATCCAATTTTCTTTTTGGATTTTGTCGATATATTCGTCGCTTCCTGCATAGTCAGCTCCGGCATCCAGCGCTTCGCGAACTTTGTCGCCTTTAGCGAATACAAGAACCCTCATTTGGCGCCCAGTGCCATGTGGCAGCACTATAGCCCCTCTCACTTGCTGGTCTGCGTGGCGGGAATCAACGCCCAGCTTCAGGTGAAGCTCAATAGTTTCATCAAACTTCGCGCTTGCTACCGACTTAATAGCGGCTATCCCTTCCTCGAACTCATAGAGCTTCTCTTTGTCTATCAGCTCTTTTTTGTTGAGGTAAGCTTTTGACCTTTTCATTTTTTATTCTCCTGTCTTAATCGGCGACTAATACGCCCATGCTTCGTGCTGTTCCCTTTACCATATTAATTGCTGACTCAAGATCGTCTGTATTCAGATCAGGCATCTTGATATTTGCTATCTCAATGGCTTGCTCCCTTGTCAGCGTTCCTACTTTTGTGGTATTGGGAGTTGATGAACCTCCCTCCATGTTCAGAGCTTTTTTGATAAGATCCGAAACAGGAGAGGTTTTCGTGATAAAAGTGAATGTTCCGTCGGCAAATACTGTAACAACAGCAGGGATTATGCTGCCGGCTTGCTTGTCTGTCCTTGCGTTGTACTCCTTGCAGAAGTTAACAATATTTACGCTGTATTGGCCGAGCGCAGGGCCTACTGGAGGCGCTGGCGAGGCCTTTCCGGCCTCTAGCTTCAGCTTAACAATTCCGATTATTTTCTTTGCCATATGCTCCCCCGGCTATGATATTTTTTCGATGTCTGCGAATCCCAGCTCTACTGGAGTCTCTCTTCCAAAGATAGAGATATTCACCTTAAGCTTGCGCTTGTCGAGCTGTAGCTCCTCGATAAATCCTTCTAAGTCCTTAAATGGGCCTTCGATAACGAGCACCCTCTCGCCTACCCTTAAGTCAATAACCGGCATAATTTCCTCTTCGACTGCTGAGCCGTCCGGAGGGGCTATGCCGAGGTGCCTAAGCTCCTCTAAGGTAAGCGGTACAGGCTTGCTTGCTGGGCCGACAAAACCTGTCACGCCGCGAGTGTTTCTAACAACAAACCACGATTCGTCAGTCATAACCATCTTTACCAGAACATAGCCGGGAAAGATTTTTTTCATGCTCGTTGTGCGCTTGCCAGCTTTTGTCTCTTCAACTTCATACATTGGCACGAAAACCTCAATTATTACTGATTCCATGCCCCTGCTAAGTACAGTAGCTTCAATATTGGCTTTTACTTTGTTCTCATAGCCAGAATAGGTATGCGCGACATACCACTTTGCTGCGCTTCTTTCATCCAAAGTTTTTTACCTCGTAAATATATCAAAGATAAACTGGAATAAAGAGTCGAATACAAAAGTAATAATTGTAAATATTGCACAAATCGCCAGTACTATCCATGTGTGGCTAAAAAGCTCCTTGCGTGAAGGCCACTGAACCTTCTTTAGCTCATCGTAAGAAGAAGTAAAGTAGTTTCCTATTCTCTTAAAGAAACCGGGCTTTTTGGCCTTTGCGTCTTGTTTGGCCATTATCTCGTTTCCTTATGCAGCTGGTGCTTGCGGCAGAAAGGGCAATACTTGCTTAGCTCAAGCCTTTCCTTAGGCTTATCCTTGTTTTTCATCGTACTATAGTTTCTTTGCTTGCATTCTGTGCATTCAAGCGTAATTTTAACTCTCATAACTTTGCCTCCTTTGTCTTTGCGCTTTGGTGTGCGCAAATGAATCAATCTATTTGATATGCATAAAAATATCTGCACATAAAAAAAGGCAGCGCCAGACTCGGAAAGTATTATACCATAGATAGGCTTAAATTCAAGCGTTTTTCATTCATATCAGTGTGGTATAATGGGGGAAAATGCTTTGCTAAGCAATATTAAGGCAGCAATGCCAGAAAGGCGGGCGCATTTTAGGCGCTTTGGCACATTAATGGAATTTGATAAATCGCGTAAAACAGTTTTTAGCGGCATACAGCCATCAGGAGAATTTTCAATAGGCAACTATTTTGGAGCACTAAAGCACTGGGCTGCGATGCAGGAAGGCGTGAACCCTATTTACTGCATAGTGGATATGCATGCGATTACTGTGCCTCAGGATCCAGAAACGCTGCGCAGGCGCACACTTGAATGCGCTGCTGTGCTTTTAGCAATTGGCATTGATCCGGACAAATCGCTTTTGTTTATTCAGTCGCATGCCAGCGCGCATGCAGAGCTTGCATGGATTTTGAACTGTTTTTCGTACATGGGAGAGCTTTCGCGAATGACCCAATTCAAGGATAAAAGCCAAAAGCTTAATGCAGAGTCAATACGGGTGGGCCTGTTTGATTACCCTGTTTTGATGGCAGCCGACATCCTTGCCTACCAGACAGACATTGTGCCTGTAGGCGAAGACCAAAGGCAGCACATAGAGCTAACAAGGGACATTGCAGTTCGCTTCAACCAGGCATTTGGCGATACCTTTACAGTTCCGGAAGGCAGGTACGCAGAAATTGGGACTAAGGTGCTTTCGCTTTCTGATCCATCAAAGAAAATGAGCAAATCCGATGAAAACAGGAATTCGTATGTGCTTATCCTCGAAGAGCCTGAGAGCATTTTGAATAAATTCAAAAGGGCTGTTACTGACTCTGAGCCGGAAATACGCTATGATCCGAAAGCCAAGCCCGGCATTTCCAACTTGCTTGAGATATATGCTGCTGCCAGCGGCATAAGCGTGCAAGACTCTGTTAGCCAATTTGACGGCTTGGGGTATGGAGAGCTTAAGAAGCGCGTTGGCGAAGCAGTTATTGAAGAGCTGCGCCCGATTCAAGAAAAATACGCTGAGTTTTCCAAGGACAAAGCTTACGTTGACAGTGTCCTTAAAGCCGGCGCTGATGCAGCTAGGGAGATTGCTGCTTCAAACCTTAAGATTGTTCAGGAAAAGGTTGGGTTCTACAGCCTGTAAATGCATGCAAAGCGCCATATGGCGCTTTTTTCATTGTATATTGTAGGAAAGCATTGGCAAAACTTATAGCATGAAAACAAAATCTCGCAAATGGTATCAGGCAGTTGCTATTGTTGTTTTGTGCATAGCTTTCTTTATGGCTGGATACTTCATACAGCCTTACACGATAAGGGGCGAGTCACTGCCTATAGAAGAGGGCGATAGCGCTATTGAGCCTTTTGCCATGTATGGAACAGATACTGAGGAAATAGAGCTGATCGGGGCAGACACAAAGTTTTACCTTGTCAGGCGCTATAGCGGGTCCAATACTGTGCATATAAAAGAGCTGCCAATCCCAATCGAGCTTATTGGCATGCCCCAGGATGCAATCACCAGAGCCATGCCTGAGTATAAGCTGCTAAGCTTTAGCCCGGAGAATATCTATATGAAGCAGGAAATTGAGGGATGGGGGCCGGGCGCATACGTGCTTTCAGTTTATGGCAGCGGAACAGGGGAGTCGCTCGCTGTTTATGAATTCGATGAAGAGGGGCAAAGAGTGCTCAAAGAAAACTTTGACACGCCTATAAGCAGCCTGCCGGAAGCAGAGCAGCTCAACCTGAGGGAAGGCATCATTGTCATGGGCGAAGACGAGCTCTACCGGATTCTAGAAAATTATACAAGCTAGCTAAAACTTCAAAAGCGTATATGCGTTGCCCTTTATTGTGCTATACCCCAACAAATTGATAGTTTCTTTTAGCTATTCAACTTTATAAAGTTATTTTTTGCGTTGCAATTCAAATCGCTTTCTAATTGTTTATATTTTAGAACTTATAATATATGGTATAAGATTCGTATTGCGGGTGATGATTATTGGCTATTTATTGCAATTTGACATTATATTTAGTTAGTACTATTATTAAGATAGAATTTGTATTTAGTAAGAAAACCAGAAGTTTTGCAATGAAAGCTCAAACTGCCATATAATGCAATCTTAGTTGAATATTGGCGTAATCTTAGCTACAATAAGAATATAGCAAGCATTGGCACATATACCGCTATGCTTGCGTTTTATTGCCCTTAGGGGCAAATATAGTAAGAAGGGCAAAACTACATGGAACAGACAAGCAAGTATGCAATAGGCTTTGCAGCGATTGAAGAAATGCGTGGGGAACTTGGATCTGAAATGCCTGTGCTTTTCTTTCGCATGTTTGAGTCAGCCGTAAGAAAGCGCCTGACAACTGAATTCAGCCGAGGCTATGCTGACTATCTTATGAGAGACGCGGGAAAGATAGCCGGCGCTTTGTTTGCTGAGAGCTTTACAGAGGAGGCAGAAGGCCCTGTTGAGTTTTTGCAGTCTTTTAGAGCGCTCTTAAAAGGGCTTGGCTATGGGGTGCTTCGAGTGGAAAAGGCAGATTTGGACAGGCTTAAGTTTGCTTTCTCAATAAGCCACGGAATTGAGCCCTCAGATACGGAAGAAGAAGGCTCGACAGGATGCTCTTTTACCGAGGGGTTCCTGTCCGGCGCCCTTAGCGTTCGCTTTGGGGAAGAGATTAATGTAAAAGAGATTGCATGCATTGCAGGCGGGGAAACCTCTTGCCGCTATATAGCCGGCACTGACGTCTAGACAGGCTTTCTGCCTTCAATAGCAGAAAGCAGCGTTGAGGGGTCAGCGTATTCGAGCTCTGCGCCTATCGGCAAGCCCCGGGCCAGCCTTGTAGCTTTTATGCCAAGAGGCTCAATCAATCTGGCGAGATAAACTGCGGTTGTCTCCCCTTCTATTGATGTTGACGTTGCCAGGATCACTTCGCCCACTCCGCTCTGAAGGCGGCTAACAAGCTCTGAAACCCTGAGGTTCTCAGGCTTAATCCCGCTAAGCGGCGATATTGCGCCACCAAGCACGTGGTAAAGCCCGTTGTAGGTACGGGCTCGCTCAATAGCGGCAAGATCCTTGGCGTCTTGCACAACAAGAATTATGCTTGTGTCCCTTGATGCGCTTGAGCAGATCTCGCAAGGGTCAGTGCTGGATATGTTAAAGCACACAGAGCATGGCACTGCGCTGTCTTTTGCCTGCCGTATTGCATCTGAGAGATCATAAGCAAGAGTGCTGTCTGAAGTGACCATATAGTAGGCAAGCCTCTGCGCAGTTTTTTTGCCTATGCCCGGAAGCCTTGAGAGCTCGTTTATTAAGCGGGCGAAAGGATCAAGCATCTACAGCCCCGGGATAGTTAGCCCGCCTGATACAGACCCCATAATGCGGCTGGACTCATCTTCAACCATTTTTATCGCTGCGTTAACTGCTGCTGTAATTGTATCGCCAAGAAAATCGATGTCATCCGGATCTACAATGCCGGGATCGATTTGAATAGCCAGAACCTTAAAGTCCCCTCCGATTTCAACACTGACGGCACCGCCGCCGGCAGTCGCGGTAAACACCATGCTTTGAAGCTCTTCTTGGGCTTTTTGGGCATCTTCCTGCAGCTTCTGGGCCTGTTTTAAAAGGTTTTGCATGTTTGGCTGGCTTGGCCCTCTTTGTGGGCTTCTATATTTGGCCATTTATAATTCTCCCTTAAATAATTGTGCTTTTTAAAATTGCAGCGCCAGGCAGGCTTTAGCCGTCAAAATCAGTCAGCTCCCCAAATGCCTGGCTTGCCTCTGAGAAAAAGTCGATTGGCGGTATATCGCCATTGTCAGCGATTTGCACTGTCAGGCTAAGGCCGTTGCGCCCTTTTATTATATCTGCAATCTTTTGCTCTCCGTTTTTGTCGTTAAAGTAGCCCATATGCGCTATAGCGTCTTTTGTAGGCGCAATAGTCAGCACGCCATTGCTATAGGACACCACTCTGAGCATCTTGAATATCTGGGACATATAGGGATCCTTGCCTTGTTCCGCTATATAATTTGATGCGAAGGCCAGCTCCTTTTGAAAGCTGGCAAGAGAGGCTTCCTGCGGCGCCAGCTGCGGAAACTCTTCCGGCGCCGGCTGGGCTGCATCTTCAGGCGCTGTCGGCGCCTGCTCGATTTTTTGCTGCTGTGCAGGCAAAACCTGCTCGCCTTGGCTGATAGCTTCAACCATTTTTTCGAGCCTTTCGATGCGCAGGCCCAAATTGCTTGAGCCAAGGCCAAACGAGCTGTCGGCTAGCGCGACGCAAATTGCTTCGAGCAAATATCTGGGGCTGGGCAGGTTGCGTGAGTCGCTTTTTGCTTTTGAGAGCTCTTTGACAAAAGCTACAAGCTTGCCGGGGCTTACATGCATCCTGCATGCCTCGTAGCTGTCGAGCTCTGTCTTGCTCTTTGCCAGAATCTCTTCCGGCTTGCTCACGGTAATGTATATAAGCAGCGATCTGAAATATTCTATCAGCTGGGAAAACAGCGAGGAGGCATCTGTTGAAGAGCGGATCGCTGCAGCAATGCCTGATAGCGCGCCGGATGGAGAGCCGGTGCATATGGCATATGCAATGGCAATGACGCTTTCAGGAGACGCTGCGCCCAAGGCATCCTGGGCGTTTTTTATTGATATATCGCTGCCGGCCGCGATTGCAATCGCCTTGTCAAGAACGCTAAGGGCATCTCTTAGGGCGCCGTCGCTGGACTCGGCAATGCAGTAAAGAGCGTCGAGCTCATAGCCATAGCCAAGCTCATCCAGCGCTGCTTTCATCTTTGCTACCATATCGTCCTGGCTGATAAGCGAAAAATCAAAGCGCTGGCAGCGCGACAGTATAGTTGGCGGCACTTTCGAAGGATCGGTTGTTGCAAAAATAAATATTACATGGGATGGAGGCTCTTCAAGAGTTTTTAAAAGAGCGTTAAATGCTTCAGGCGTAAGCATATGGACTTCATCTACTATATAGATGCGGTAGCGCCCTATGGAAGGCAATATGCTTATTCGCTCCCTAAGCTCCCTTATTTCGTCTATGCCACGGTTAGAAGCGGCATCAATCTCAATGATATCAGAAAAGCCCTCCCTGAAGTTTAGGCAGTATGCGCATTTGCCGCAGGCTTCCCCGCCAACAGGCGCCAGGCAGTTGGCAGCCTTTGCAAAAACTTTCGCTGTAGAGGTTTTTCCTGTGCCCCGGGAACCGCAAAACAGATAGGCATGGCTTATCCTATCTGAAGATATTTGTTTTTTAAGAATTGAGACAATGCTGGGCTGCCCGAAAATCTCGCTAAAAGATTGGGGGCGAAAGCGCCTGTATAGTGCCTGGTATGTGCTAGCCACTTATTTTCCTCATCCCCGCTATGCCCTTCGCCATTTTATCCCCTGTTTTGTGTCTTCCAAGATGATGCCTTCGCTTTTAAGGAGATCGCGAATCTCATCGCTTCTTTTATAGTCTTTTGCAAGCCTCGCCTGCTCTCTTTCTTCAATAAGCCTCTCAATGCTCTCCGGGAGCATTTCTTCTTTTCTGTTAAGCAAGCCGAGAATCGAAGCTTTTGATGTATATATTTCAAGCGCTTGCGCTACATCGGCTTTAGCTGAGCTTTCTGTGAAATGGACATTAATTGAGCGGGCCATTTCAAACAGGGCTGTAATTGCATTTGCTGTGTTCATGTCATCTTCCAATGATTGCTCAAAGCTCTCGCAATGCGAGTGCAATTCAGCTAAGCCTTCACTTGGCGCATGTGCTGCATCTTCATTTCCATTATAGTACAAGAGCAAGCGCTCCAGATGGATTTTAGCATTATACAGCCTTTCCAGGCTTGTTGCTGCTGAGTCCAGCAGCTCGCTTGAGAATGCCAGGGGGCTGCGGTAGTGCACTGACAAAAGGTAAAGCCGGACAGCTTCGCCAGCATGGCTTTTCAGAATGTCGCGCACAGTAAAGAAGTTGCCTTCTGACTTTGACATCTTTTCTTCGCCCATGTTGATAAATCCATTGTGCATCCAGTAGCGCACATACTTTCCCCCCAGGGATGCTTCTGACTGCGCTATTTCATTTGTATGGTGGGGGAAAATCAGATCAATTCCTCCGCCATGAATGTCTATGGCATCGCCCAGGCATGCAAGCCCCATTGCTGAGCACTCTATATGCCAGCCGGGCCTTCCGTCCCCCCATGGAGAGGGCCAGGAGATCTCGCCTGGCTTCATTGCCTTCCATAGCGCAAAATCCAGCGGGCTTTCCTTGTCTTCGTTTTGCTCCACCCTTGCCCCTGCCATAAGGCTGTCAAGAGGCTGCCCTGTCAGCTGGCCATAGCTGCCAAAGCTTGATACGCGAAAGTAAACCCCGTCTTCCGTCTGGTAGGCATGGCCCTTTTCAACAAGCAGCGCAACCATATCGATAATCTGTGCTATGTGCTCAGAAACTTTCGGATGGATATCGGCATCGCGTATTCCAAGCGCCCTTGCATCTTCAAAGTAGGCTTGAATATAATACTCCGAAAGCTCTTTTGGCGTTATTCCCTGTTCGTTTGCCCTGTCAATAATTTTATCGTCAACATCTGTAAAATTCATTACATACGTAACTTCATACCCCTTTGACTCCAGGTATGAGCGCAGGGTTCCGTAGAAGACAAATGGCCTGGCATTGCCTATATGAAAGTAGTCATATACTGTAGGGCCGCATACATATATGCGCGCTTTGCCCTCCTCTATTGGGATAAACTCTTCCTTGTGTTTTGTTAGAGTGTTATATATTCTCATTTCTATAGTCTAATGCCTTTCGGTAATTATATTTTTTGCATCAAGCAGACTGCATAGCATTTGATGCCTTCTCCCCTGCCGCTAAAGCCCATGCCCTCTTCTGTAGTTGCTTTGATGGAAACACAGGAGGCTTGCACATTAAGGGCGTTTGCTATATTCTCCCTCATTTGCATTGCGAAGGGCACTATCTTAGGCGCCTGGGCCACAATTGTTATATCGCAGTTGCCGAGCCTGTATCCATAGCCAAGCGCAAGCTTTGCTGTGCTCTCAAGCAGCAATAAGCTTGAAATGCCGCTATACTTGGGATCAGTGTCAGGAAACAGCGTTCCGATGTCGCCAAGGCACACCGCGCCGCAAATAGCGTCAATAAGTGCATGCACTGCTGCGTCGGCATCAGAATGGCCGGCAAGGCCCATGTGGTAGCCAAGGTCAACACCCCCAAGAACTAAAGGCCTGCCTGGTGCAAAAGCATGTGCGTCGTATCCAAAGCCGATGCGCATTTTAGCCCCTTCCCATATACATTGCTTACATTGCTTTTCATTATATCATATTGGGATTGTGCGGCCCTTTTTTTTGGGCATAGATGAAAAATAGCTGTTTTTGTGTCATGTCGAATGCCACAGAATAATATATATAGAAACAATATATAGCAGAAAGCGGTGACTTTATGCCAAATCCCCCATACATGGATCCAAAGCCGTATATGTCAAACCAGGAAATTCTTGATGCCCTGGCAGATATAACCGATGCGCAATACCAGCTGGGCCTGTCTTTAAATTCGCAGGCAGAATATTTATCGGGCATGCTTAGCAGCGCTAGCCCGCCAATGGCTCAGCTCTTAAGCCTAAATGGAGGCATATCGCAAGCAATCGCCAATGCAACGGCAGTTCAGGCATCGATTGGGCTGCAGCTGCAGCAGGCTATCGGCCATTACTTTGCCAATAATTGCGAATTGTCAAAACAGCCAAAAAACAGAATTTAGGCTTATACCAAGCTACAGCGCCCCCATAGCCGGGGAGCGCATACATAAGGCAACGGCATGTATGGGCAAAGGCATAAGCCACTGCACCTAAGCTATATGGGGGCCGGCACATAAACAGCAGGCACGAAAGCAATGCTTAATAGCGGGGCCTTCTTTTCGGGCGCCTGTTTCCCATGTTATGAAGAAAGCTCTCCCCTGCTCTCACTGAATCCGGCGACATAGGCTTATAAGTCCTCTCGCGGATGTAGCCGAACAGGGCATGCTTGTTCATGCGGGCCGGGTATTTGCCGGCAAACGATTCTGCGATTGCTGCAAGGCTGCTATCCAGATGGTAAGCTGTCGATAGCAGCGCGGCCCGTTTTGGATCATCCCAGATCGCAAAAATTCCATGGGCAACAGCGACCAGGTCTTCATTGCTTAGAGAGTCTAATTCTTCAAACATAATTATGCCCCTATAGCTATATTTCCATTTCAATAATATCGAACTGATCGGTTTTTAGATCCTCGATCAGGAATTCTTGGGAAAACAGCGACGCTGTCTGTGTAGCAGCAACGCGAACAACGCTTTCCTCTACGCTGTTTCTGTCAATGATGTATATTATTGGCCTGAAATAGCTTATATCTGCTTTCTCGATAATATACTGCAATTCTTCTTTTGTTGAGCCGCTGATGAGGCCGTCGTCGTGCTTTGCGTTTACGCCCCTTAACAGGCCTATGCGGTTCTGCTCTATTTTGATGCTGTGCAGATCCCCGCTGGACACATCCTTAAGCAGGGCGTTTACGAGCTCTTTGGGATTTGACGAAGGCGGGTTGTTTTCCCCTGCATCAAATCTTGGAGAGCACCAAACATAATGGGAGCCGCCATAAAAATGCTCATTTATAGAATATGCCAGCAGCGTGTTAACGGAGTACAAGAACCTTGAATAGTGTTCCAAGAGCTTACCGCCATCATGGTATTTTTTTAGCTTTTCCTTATGCTAGGAGTATAAATCCAATTATAGCGAAAAACAAGGCTGCAGCAGCTGAAGCTTAAAGCGGCAAGCAATAAGAAATGGCAAAAAAACGCCGTAGCAAAAGGCAGAACGGCGCGTTTTTAGATAATTGAGATAACTAGGATTCGCCAAATTTAACTTTTGCATAAGTGTAATATTTGCCTATGAAAGACAAGTTGCCAGCTAATAAAAACATAGGCAGGGCTATTGTTGTCACAAGCGGCAAGGGTGGGGTTGGAAAGACGACATCCACCGCCAACTTGGGCGTAGCGCTTGCTATGCAAGGCCATAGCGCAGTCATAATTGATGCAGACATAGGGCTTAGAAACCTTGATGTAGTTATGGGCCTTGAGGAGCATATAACATTCACTCTTGTTGATGTAATTGACAAAAAATGCAGAACAAAACAGGCGCTGATTAAGGACAAGCGCTTTCCAAACCTTTCCTTGCTTGCTGCTGCCCAAATGGCTGACATTATGGCTATTCAGCCGGCTCAAATGGCAAAGCTTGTTGAGGAATTGGCAAAAGACTTTGAATTTGTCCTTGTCGACAGCCCTGCAGGGATTGAGAGGGGATTTCAGAATGCAATCGCCGGAGCAAAGGAGGCAATTGTTGTAACAACGCCTGAAGTATCATCGGTGAGGGATGCAGACCGGATAATCGGCCTTTTGAAAGCTGCGAATTTTAAGGAGCCGAAGCTGCTCTTAAACAAGATACGCCCTGAAATGATGAAACGGCGCGAAATGATGGATATTGAGGATGTCATAGACATCCTTGACATAGAGCTTATAGGCGTGGT
Organism: Eubacteriaceae bacterium; assembly: GCA_009782515.1. Lineage (GTDB taxonomy): Bacteria > Bacillota > Clostridia > Eubacteriales > Anaerofustaceae > WRIY01. The sequence goes on along the minus strand of WRIY01000021.1, from coordinate 17,761 downwards.
TGCCGAAGCTGGCGAGATTGTTATTGCCTCAAACCGCGGGGAGCCGGTAGCCTCGGATGAAGCTTCCCTAACCGGAAAGGCTTACCATGACATAGCAAAAAGGCTGCTGGGCCAGCAAGTGCCTTTCCCCAGCTTCATTAAGAAGGAAAGCGTGTTTACCAGGATTGCCGGCTTTTTAAAAGCCAGCGTATAGGAGGCTGTCTATGAAATCAAAAGCTCTGGCTGCTTCTTCAAAGGATATGGCAAAGGAGCGCCTAAAGACTATTTTGACGCGCGACAGGGTGGAGACATCAAAAGAGACTCTGGACTCTTTAAAGGCCGAGATGGTCGCCCTGGCAAAAGACTATTTCGTCGTTAGCCCCCAAGGGGCGGAAGTGTACTTGTCAACAATGAAAAGAGACGCTTCAGACAAATCTGAGACTATGCTTGTGTGCCTGCTGCCGGTCAGCAAGGCAGTAAAAAACCAATAAAAGCAGTTTTTTTCTTAGCTGCGCATTAGCTTGCCTGCATTTGGCTACAATTAATGCAAGCCATGGTATAATTTGATTGCTTGTCAGCATTAATTTAGGAAGGCATAATGATGTGGTTTTATATAGTCTTAGCAATAGCGAAACTCAGCTCAATAGCAATAAATCTAATTGACTCCAGCAGGGGCACTGATTTCCCGGGAAAACTTGCCCTTTTTTTGGACAAAAAATTTGCATCAAAATTTAAGCAGGTTGACTTTCAAAAAACAATCATTGTTACAGGTTCCAACGGGAAGTCAACCACTACCAACCTTTTGTACCATATATTCACTGAAAACGGGGTAAAAGCTGCTTCCAACTTAAAGGGCTCCAACATGCTAAACGGCGTAGCCACTGTATTTGTGAAGAATACGTCCCTAAGCGGCAAGCCCAAAGCAGATGTTTTTATCCTCGAAGTGGATGAGAGATCCCTGCCTGATGTTTTGGCCAGCTACCCGGCCGAGCATGTGGTTGTTACAAACGTCATGCAGGATCAAGTCCATCGGAACGGCGAGCCTGATCTCGTCTATTCAATCTTTAAGAATTCTTTTAATAAATCTATGGTTATGTACCTTAACAACGATGAGCCCAGGTCCAAAAGCTATGAAAGCCTTGGGCGCGAAACGGTTTACTATGGAGTTGAGCAGAATCCGGCTTCATATGTTAAGGACAAGCCGCTTGATGTCACAATGCCATGCCCTTTTTGCAGGCATAAAATAGTGTTTTCATTTATGAATGTTTCCAACATGGGAAGGTTTGAATGCAGCCATTGCGGCTTTAAAAGCGAAGAAAGCTCAGTCAGCGTCAAGCAGGCAAACTTCGATGAGGGCACATTTGTTATAGGCAGCACTGAGTTCAGCATGCCCTATACTGCGCCGGTGATGCTGTATAACTATGCTGCCAGCGCTGCAGTGGCTATGCGCTTTGGCTTAAGCGAGCCTTCAATTGCAAAGGCTGTCTCAAGCTTTGTGAATGTTAGCGGGCGCATGGAATCGCTTAAGTACAAAGACAAAACGCTTAACTATATCAGAATGAAGCAGGAAAACCCTGAGACCCTGCAAGGCGCGCTTGACGCTATAGCGCAAGACAAAACAGAGAAAGTCTTTGTTATTGGCCTTTGCACTCTTGATGAGAGGCGGCCGCATTGGGTTCCACACTATGCAAACACTTATTACGCATATGAATGCGATTTTAAGCCGCTGCTTGCATCCGGCGTTGAGAAGGTCATCGCTTTTTCGGAGTATGTGTGCTATGACATAGCAAACCGCTTGCTCTATGATGGCGCTGATCCGGACAAACTTGTCGTAATTAACTCTGATGAGCCAAAGGATGTAATGAAAGCCATCGGCGAGTCGAAGAGCAGCACTGTATACTTTATAACGCTAATGCGCGTAATGGACGGTTTCAAAGCCTACATTGCGCAGAGCGCCTGAGGAGGGCATATGAGCAGCAGCAATGCTATCAGCTTAGTGTATTTGTACCCGGACCTGCTTAGCCTTCACGGCGACCGCGGCAATATTTGGGCTTTCGGGAAAGCAGCCGAAAATATAGGCATTAACTTGTCTGTCTCAAGGATCGACAGCGTTGAGCGCACAGGCGATTTGAGCGGGTTTGACATTGTGCTCATGTCTCCGGGGGAGCTTTCAACAGCCCAGTATTTGGCCGGAGCGCTGAAGGAGCATAAAGCAGCGTTTGAAGAGCATCTGGCCAAGGCAAAGCCCATGGTTGTAATAGGCACTACAATAGCTGCCTTTGCTTCAGAGTGCACCAGGCTTGACGGCAGCAAGTTTTCAGGCCTGGGGTTTGTTGATGCGAGCTTAACGGAGCTTTCTGTTTGCTATTCCAATGACAGCGTGCTCGCCTGTGAGCTGTTTGGAGAGCAAATGGAGGTCGTTGGGGGCCAGATTCAGATCGTAAGGGTTAGCCTTGGCAAAGGCGAAACGCCTCTTGGAATAAACGAATACGGATACGGCAATGACAAAGGCATGCATGAGGGCATTTTAAAAGGAAGCTTTGTCTTCACAAACCTTTTGGGGCCTGTTTTTGTTAAGAATCCCTGGTTCGCTGAAGCTATTCTTTTATATGCCGCCAGGCAAAAGGGCATAGCTGTAGAAGGGCGAAAAGCCGAGTATGAGCTCGAGAGAATGTCTAATGATGAAATAAAGCGCTTTATTGACATAAAGGTTGCCAAGCATGACCACTCAAGGCTTGATCATGGCAAGAACTAAGGCGCGAATTGCATAAATTCTATTTGCGCAATAAAAAATAAGCCCTCATAAGAGGGCTATTTTACTTACTCATTCGCTCTTTTGGATTTCGCGCACAGCAGCGTGCATCTTAAGCGGCAAACCGTACAGCTTTATGAACCCTTCAGCATCATGGTGATCATACAGCGAGCCGGTAGTAAATGAAGCGATCTCTTCGCTGTAAAGGGTGTATGGGCTTGTTTTGCCTGCTGATATGATGTTCCCTTTATACAGCCTTAGCTTAACATTGCCTGTGACTGTCTTCTGAGTCTCATCAATGAATGAATCCAGCGCTGTTTTCAGAGGCAGGAACCACTTGCCCTGGTATACAACCTCAGCATATTTAAGGGCAACATAGCGCTTGAACAGAGATGACTCTTTGTCGAGGCACAGCTCTTCAAGGTCATTGTGCGCATAAACGAGTATAGTTCCGCCTGGGGTTTCATACACTCCCCTGCTTTTCATCCCTACAACGCGGTTTTCCACCAGATCAACGATGCCAATGCCATGCTTGCCGCCAATCTTGTTTAGCGCCCTTATCATATCTGCAAAGCTTAGGCTCTCGCCATTAAGCGCTACTGGCTTGCCTTGCTCAAAGTCTATAGATATTTCCTCGGCTTCATCAGGCGTCTCCTCTAAAAGAGAAGTCAGCTTTAGGAGCTTTGGCGTATATTCCGGCGCGTTGGCCGGGCTTTCAAGCTCCAAGCCCTCATGGGACAAATGCCATAAGTTAGCATCTCTTGAATAAGTCTCTTCAGCTGCCACCTGCAAATGAATGCCTTTGCCCTCCAGATAGGCCAAAGCGTCGTCCCTGCTTCGTATGCTCCACTCTCTCCATGGGGCGATTATTTTCATCTCAGGCGCCAGGGCCATTGTTGTCAGTTCGAATCGAACTTGGTCATTGCCTTTTCCCGTTGCGCCATGGCTTATAGCTGTGCAGCCGAGCTCTTTTGCTTTCATAATTAAGCGCTTGGCGATAAGGGGCCTTGCAACTGATGTGCCCAACAAATATTTGTTCTCATAAACTGCCCCTGATTTGAGCATCGGCAGCAAGTACTCATCGGCGAATTCGTCTACAGCATCTATGGCGTATGCGCCTTTGGCCCCATACTGCAAGGCACGCGCAATGGCGTCGTCGATGTCTTCATCTTGGCCAATATTAACTAAAATTGCATAAACTTCACAGTCATAGTTTTCAATGAGCCATGGAACGATCGTGCTAGTATCAAGCCCGCCAGAGTATGCCAGAGCTATTTTTAGTTTTTCGTCCATTGTTTCCTCCACTATTTCATACATGATAATGTATAATTATACATGTGTCAAGCAACCAGCCTGATACAATTTGCCCATTTCTCGCGTTTCGCATAGCGCTGCCTTTAAACTGCCTAACGGCTTGCCTGTCCAGTGAGGTCCAAAATCACAGCCAAAAAATGGCACTCTTTTTCAAATGAAGGTTAATAATGGGAAAAACAAGAGGGGAATAGGCAAAATCTCATATCTTTATTTGCGAATATTGCCCTTATCTAATATAATATCTAAAATGCCTTGCTAGAGCCTGGCATGCTCACCAAGGCGAGGGGATCTGCAGAGGAGTTATTTATGAAGGAATTTAAAAGAATCCTCATTGCTAATAGAGGCGAGATCGCTATACGCGTTATTCGCGCTGTTCAAGAAATGGGGCTTGTAGCGGTCAGCATATACTGTGAAGAAGACAAACTGTCGCTGTTCCGCTCAAAAGCAGACGAAGCGTATCTTATTAAGAGCCCTGGAACGCCAACTGATGCTTATTTAAATATGGAAGCAATCATTGAGATTGCTAAGTCCCGCCAAATAGACGCAATACACCCAGGATATGGCTTTCTGGCTGAAAATGCTGAGTTTGCTGAAAAATGCCGCTTGGCTGAAATAACATTCATCGGGCCAACTCCGGAGGTAATAGATCTTCTAGGCAATAAGGTAAAAGCCAAGATAGCAGCCGAAGAAGCCGGAGTGCCTGTCATAAAAGGCGCAAGCGTTGCTACCAAAGAGGAGGCCAGCATAGCAGGCGAAGAGATCGGATACCCTGTTATGATAAAGGCGGCAGCTGGCGGAGGCGGCAGAGGCATGCGGGTATGCGAGCGTAGCGTAGACATGCCTGATCTTTTCGATGCTGCTGTTAGAGAGGCTGAAAAAGCGTTTGGCAGCGGCGAAATTTTCCTTGAGAAGTTTATTACAACCCCAAGGCATGTGGAAGTCCAAGTGCTTGGAGACAACTACGGAAATATAGTGCACCTGTACGAGCGAGATTGCTCAATACAGCGCCGACACCAAAAGATAATAGAGTTTTCGCCATGCCAGTCTATAACGCAGGAGCAGCGTGAAGCTTTATGCGAAGATGCGCTAAAGATTGCAAGGCACGTGAATTATACGAATGCCGGCACAGTTGAATTCTTAATGGACAGAGCTGGAAACCACTACTTCATTGAAGTCAACCCGAGAATCCAAGTGGAGCATACCGTTACTGAGCAGGTTTGCGGCATTGATGTTGTGCAGGCCCAAATCCTAATAGCCCAGGGCGTTATGCTATCTGATCCATTAATCGGCATAAACAGCCAAGCAGACATAACTACCAGAGGGGCTGCGATTGAATGCCGCATTACAACTGAGAACGTGCTCAACAACTTTCTGCCTGACACAGGCAGAATTGAAGTCTACAAAACAGGGGGAGGCCCCGGTGTTCGCCTTGACGGCGGCAACGGGTTTACGGGATCCCAGATTTCCCCGTACTTTGACTCTCTGCTTGTCAAGGCAACTACATATGACAATTCATTTGAGAAAGCGCGCCGCAAGATGGTCAGGACTCTCAAAGAGACTGTTATTGAAGGCGTGAAGACAAATAAGGACTTCTTAATTAATGTTTTGGAGCACGAGATATTCAAGTCAGGCAACTGCGATACAGTATTTATCGATGAGCATCCTGAACTGTTTAACCTGCGCCTCTTCGATGACAGGGAATTTAAGCTGCTTAAGTTTATAGCTGAGAAATCAAGCGAGAGAAGCGGGGAAAAGCCTGCATTTGATCGCGGCATCAGCATTGATGTGCCTAAGGGCGCACCGCCACAAGGCCTCAAGCAGCTGCTTGACGAGAAGGGCCCTGAAGCTGTCGTAGAACATATCAAAAATACAAATGAGCTGCTCTTTACTGATACAACCTTAAGGGATGCCCACCAGTCGCTGTATGCGACAAGGATGAGGACTCGCGACATGCTCAAAGCCGCTCCTGCGATTTCAAAGCTTGAGTCGCAGCTGTTCTCCATTGAAATGTGGGGAGGCGCCACTTTTGACACTGCATACAGGTTCCTTAAAGAGTCTCCATGGACGCGCCTTAAGGTTTTGAGAGAGAAAATCCCCAACATCATGTTCCAGATGCTGACAAGAAGCTCGAATGCTGTTGGCTACACGAACTACCCTGATAACCTTATAAGGGAGTTTATACACAGATCCGCTGATTGCGGAATAGATGTTTTCCGGATCTTTGACTCGCTAAACTGGCTTGAGCAGATGAAGGTCTCGACTGAGCAGGTGCTAAAGGAAGGCAAGATTGCTGAAGTCTCAATCTGCTATACTGGCGATATTGAGGATGACGATAAGACAAAATACAACCTCGACTATTACTTGCGCAAAGCCAGGGAGATTGAGGCAATGGGCGCGCACATACTGTGCATCAAAGATATGGGCGGGCTGCTTAAGCCTTACGCTGCATATGAGCTGATAAAGGCCCTAAAAGAAGAAATCAAAATACCTGTACAGCTTCATACACATGACACTTCAGGCAATGGCGTCGCTACTTTGCTTTATGCCAGCCAAGCGGGAGTAGACATTGTTGATGCTGCCCTCTCAGCAATGAGCGGGCTTACGAGCCAGCCAAGCCTCAACTCTGTTGTTGCGGCAATGGCCTTTAATGACAGAAAGTCATCGCTTGATCAGGACGGGCTGGAAGAATTGAGCCAATACTTCGAAAAAATCAGGCCTGTATACAATGAATTCGACTCAGGCATTAGAACAAACACAACGCTCATATATAAATATGAAGTGCCTGGAGGCCAGTACTCCAACCTAAAAGCACAGGTAGACAGCTTTGGCATGGGCCACCGCTTCCAGGAAGTATTGCAAAAATACAAAGACGCAAATGAGCTTTTTGGAGACATTATAAAGGTAACCCCGTCGAGCAAAGTTGTTGGCGACATGGCTATATTTATGCTTCAAAATGACTTAACAAAGGAGAATATCAGGGAGAAGGGCACTACCCTGGCCTTCCCTGACTCCGTAATAGAGTTTTATAAAGGCCTTATCGGCCAGCCTGAATTCGGCTTTGATGAAGAGCTTAGGCAGATAGTCCTCAAAGGCGCGCCCTACTTTACAGAGCGCCCGGGCCTTATGCTTGAGGATGTTGACTTAAAGGCTATAAAAGCTATGTATGTGGAAAAATACCCTGAGTATTTTGTTTCGGACAATGCCCTTACATCGGCAGCCCAGTATCCAAAAGTGTATGAGGATTATGTGCTGTTCTTACGTGAGTATGGCGATTTTATCGATATGGACTCTGATGTTTTCTTTTATGGGCTTAACGTAGGCGAGTCATTTGACTATCTGCAAGGCGAATTCAAAGAGAAAAAGCATGAGCGAGATATGGGTGAAGAAGGCGCTTTAAAGAACATTAAACTCGTTTCAGCCGGAGAAACCAATACTGAAGGCATACGCTCATTCGTATTCGAAGTAAATGGTTTCCGGAGGGAAATACAAATAGCTGACGAGAAAGCTGTCTATACCCAGATTCGCAAGGAAGTGAGAATTGCTGAAGACAGCAACCTGAAGCACATTGGCTCACCCATTCCTGGGACCATAGTAAAAGTTATGGCAATGCCTGGAGATATCGTGGTTAAGGGCCAGCCAGTTGCTGTGGTTGAAGCTATGAAAATGGAAACAGAGATCATTGCCAGGGACGATGGGATTATCGCATACAGCTACATTGAGCCAGCTCAGGCTGTGAAGGCCCAAGAGCTTGTCATGGAGCTTGAATAGCGCGTAAAAAAATAAAGAAACAAAAAAAGCAAGGCCAGATTCTCTCTAGGCCTTGCTTTTTTTCGCCCATCCCCGCTTTTGCGGGGAGCATTGGAGACGCAGCGTATAGAGGCAGTTTAGCACAGGTCCATCCCCGCTTGTGCGGGGAGCATGGTTTCAGCAGCTTCCGATGAGTTGCAGCGCCGGCCATCCAACATGAGGGAATTAATTCACTTTATAAGCAGGTTAATAGCGATTCAGCGTTCCGGTCGCCTTCCTGGCATCGAGTTTATAAGAGCTTGTGCTATATTCGATTGTTACCAGGAGTATTTTCCCTTCATCTTTTGATTCAATGCCTATCTGAACTTTTCCGGATATATTATCGCCTTCTAAAATTGTTACTACCCATCCTCGCGCTTGGAGCTCATCAATATAAGTTTGAATATCTTTTAGTGGCTCATCTGCTTCATATGTGTAAGTTTTGTAGGTCCCATCAGTGCCAGTGCCTGTAGCTACGCCTGACACTTTGCGCTCTTGGCCGATAATTGAATTTATTGACGGAATTTTGTCTGTTTTAAAATCATACTCTTGCAGTTTGGCTGCATTGTTGCACGCGCTTAGCATGAGCATTGCGGCAAGTATCAATAGGGTTGAAGCCTTTTTTAGCTTTGGCATTTTGTCCTCCTAAGATTTGTTTTAATTTATTTTAAGCTATTTGTTCAGTTTATCTGCTGTATTTCTGTATCTTTTTCCTTACAATACAATATGAGATAATCTCATAGCATTGCCCTTACAGGTAGGATTTTCTCTTATTATAGCCTTTATCGCCAAATGCATTCAGGCTTTCAGCCCACTTAATCTCAAGTGAAGCAAGCGTTCCTTTGGCATCAAGGGCCTCTTCTGCAAGCTGCTCTTCTAAAACCTCGAACTCAAACGATTCTTTGCCAGATTCATTCCAGGCGTCTTGCAGCTCCCTGTTCGGGTGCGATTTATTGTTTAGCTGCATAGAAAGCCTGTCCCATTGGTTTTTAAGGTTTCGCGATGTGCCAATAAAAACCTTCCCGCTCTCTTTGTTTATAAGTTTGTAGGCTCCAAGCCAAACTTTTTCCTGTTTGGCAGCGTCTTTTAGCTCTTTTCTTCTCTGTTTATCCAACTGATTGTCCTTTCAGCTCAATTACGGGTTAGTTACAGCAACGAACACAGCTGCATGGTATAATCGACTAAGATACATTATAGCACTATAAAAGATATTTTATTGAAAGGAAGCCAATTTATTGGATCAACAATGGATTTTAACTGCCCTGGCCTTTATTTCAAGCAGCATGATAGTGTTCTTCATAAATACATGGATAAGGCGCATAGGCGATCAATCCGATAAAGTTGCAGCGTCGTCGCTTGCAGACAGGGAAATTCTATATGCGCTTCGGCCTTACATAGCTGAAAATGGCTTGCCTGAGCTGGAGGTTATTGATGCGCTTATAAACTCAACAGCCAGAAGGCATGGACTAAACCCTCTTGAGCTTACATCCGTGAGAATAATCTGTGAAGACCTCATTCGAGAGATATTAGAGGATGTCTATATGCCTGTATCCAAAAAGCAGGAGTACACCAAAAGGCTAAGAAGCTTTCTCATCGGCCCTGTTAGCGCTGCATACCCTCTAATCAGCGACACAAAGCGTGAAATAGCCCGCACTGAAGGAATAACGAGAAGCTACTACAGAAATAAGGTTTTGGGATCTATCAACGCTGCGCTTTCTGTAATTGCAGGCCTTGCTTCATGCGCTGCTTTTTATGCTTTCAGCTTATTTTATGGGCAAAACGCTTTAGGCAGCGCCTCTCTGGCATGCCTTGGGATTATCGCTGCAATTGGCTTAATCTATACATGCCTTGTACTCTATTCTAACAGAGTGCCTATGGGCAAACCCAGAAAACAGGCTCCAGAAGCGTTTAATCAAGAGCAGGATGCTGTGCCGCCCACTGCTGCTGCGCCTGCTGTTATCGATGAAGCTGAAAGCGAAAGCAATGAAGATGCTTACTACGGATGGGATTCAGCTGAATCTGAAACAATAGAAACTGAAATCGATGCTGGGTACTTTGACATCTCCCCTGTCGACAGCCTGATGCAAGATGGCAATGAACAGGCAGCGCAAGACGCTGATGCGATATTTTTGAGCGGGCCCGCCTACGAGGAGACAACTCAAGAGCAAGAGGCGCCAGCTAAGCCAAAGCGCACAAGAAAGAAGAAGGCTGAGGAGCCCGAATCTCCTGCCCAAGAGGAAACTGAAGAAAGCTAGATGCGCTTATGCCATGCATGCATTTTATCAAAAAAACGGCGGGTTTTCACCCGCCTTCCAATTTATTTTGCCGCTAGTTAAAATATAGTTTTCCAGGAACCACTTCCCCATGTTTGTGGTGCAGCAGCTCATCTACAGTCAATAACTGGTAACCTTGGCGCACTAGCTCCGGTACAATGATTTCAATCGCTTCCACAGTCGTAGGGTAGATGTCGTGGAAGAGGACAATGCAGCCATCCCTAGCGCTTCTTGCTACTTCAGCTACAATCGAATCGACATTTCTGCTCTTCCAGTCTTCTGTGTCAACATTCCAATTGACAAGGGAGATGCCTATATCATGGCATGCTTCCCTAACAGTATCATTATATGAGCCATAAGGCGGCCTTATATAGCGCGGCACCCTGCCTGTTGCGCGATAGATTGCCATGCTTGTCAGCAAAGAGTCTTGGCGAATCTCGTCTTTTGAAAGCTGCGTCAAGTTTCTGTGGGACCAGGAGTGCCCAAGGACCTGGTAGCCTGCCTCATCAACTTTTCTTAGCGTCTCATGGTAATTTTTGATTTGCGATCCAAGCACGAAGAATGAGCCTTTTGCATTATGCCTTCTAAGCACGTCTACGAGTCTAAGTGTATGATCAGACGGGCCGTCATCAAAAGTAAGGGCAATTACTTTTTTATTCGGGTCAATATACGAATAGTCGCGCTTTTCAACAGTTAGCGGAGAGGCAATGATCAGATCGCCAATGACCTGGTATGGCACAGTTATTGAAATAGGGCCTTCGCTTGCTGGCAAATACTTGCCTCGTTCAATAGCAAGTGACAATCCGTCGGTAAGTATCGCAATCGAATCAAAATCACGCCTGTTTAGCGAAATCTCGATATGTGGGTAATAATTTAGGGCTTGCCTTTCAATTATCTCAAGCAGCGATTTTTCGCGCGTGAGGTCGTAAAGCTCGGGCAGCGCAATAATCCGATCATTGTTTAGATCAACATGCAGAGATCGAAAGTAGTCTTTTGGGCTTTCTGATATACTGTCAGTATAAGTGCCATCAATCAGGACAACGCCAAATCCATTGGCAATAGAATAGGTTTTGCACTGCATTGCAAAAGAGGCTTTGCCTGTATGGCCTTCTTGCCTGCTGCTTAAGTATTCATCGTAGGCAGCGGCTTCAAAATCCTTGACAATTGCCTCAATAGTGCTGTCTATGTTTGGAAGCTCTGTATCGGGGTACACGCAATGCGCGTAATACATGCCTTCGTCGCGTATATAGCTTGCGCTAAGGCCAAGCTCAAATGGCACGGGATAGATATCAAGATCAATCGCGGATTTTACTGGGTCTCCGGGTGCCAAATTTATTGAAATAAAACATATAACAGCAGTAATGGCAACGCCTACAATAAAACGTGCTAATCGGTGGAGAAGCTTGCTAATCCCTAAAGATTTCCTATTATCCATTCTGAACCTATATTAGTATAATTTACCTTCAATTTCAACGATTATTTCAAAATAACAGGCGTTTATCATTAATTTTCTGTGGAGACTATATATGCAAAAAACAGCAGCATACTCATTTAAGCCTAATTTTCTAATATTTTACCCATTTTTGCAATAAAAAATTTTGACAAAATGCTGAATAGCTGAACTATTGAATAAACTGGCAAGGCTGTAAGAATCTTATAGCTTGCAGAAAGAAGGGCGCTTTGCGCATAAAAGTTAAATGGATGGGCTGCGCAAGTATAATAATTGAAGCAGACGGTGTAAATTTGCTTGCCGTTGATCCTTTTTCTCCGATTGTCAATCCTCCTAGGAATATTGAACTGGAGGAGCATCAAAGCCTACAAGCAATATTTGCTACCCATGGGCACTTTGATCACATATCAGGCATACATGGCCTCCTCGCATCCAGCCAGGCAGTCTGCTACGCAACAAAAGCAGCCGCGAAATCAATAAAAAGGCAGTTTGCCAATACAGATCGGGTCAGGGAAATAAGGCCGGGGGAGATTATTGATTTAGGTTTTGCAACAGCACTTCCATACAGATCGCCACATGCGAAATTCCCGCTGTCTCTCGGGGTGCAAACGCTCGCAAGGGCTGTGCGCGAAAAGCGGCTAAAAGAAGCATTTGCTATCACAAGGAAGCATCTTTCTTTTCCGGAGAGGGGGGAGGCTGTTGCTTATGAGTTTGCCATAGGAGGCAAACGAATTGATGTTTTAGGCAGCTTGCCAAAAAAAGCGAATAATGCCATTAGGCCAGGGGCTGATCTGCTTGTGCTTGCTTACCAGGGATACTCTGACAATCTGAGCCCAGCCATGGCGCTGGTAAAGCAGGCAATGCCGAAAAAGGTTATGCTTAGCCACTTTGATGACGCGTTTCCGCCGATATCGCGCTGTGTAGGCACAAAAGCGGCTATAGAAGCCATAAGCGCTCTTGGGATAGGCGCCATAGCGCCAAAGCACGGAGAGGGGGTTTATGCCTAGGGCTCAAATGTAGCTTTGAATTCGTTTGTTTTAAAGTCTATTTCCATCTTTAAGCCTGTCAGGCTTGCTACAGAGGCAAAGCCGAAGAAATCGCTGTTAATCTGGTAAGTTGCCGGAGTAACCCGAATAAGCATGCCTGCCTTCACAAGCTTCGTTACGACCTGCTCAACCCTTTTTACGGTTTTGCCAGTCTGTTCTGCTATCTGCTGCTTTAGCGCCATATTTAAAAACAGCAGCTGCGTAGGCTCCTCGCTTGCAACATAAACCGGGTATTTTAAAAGCTCTTCCAGGATTGCAGCCAGGCTTGTAGGCAGCCCCTTATAAGCAAGCAGGCAATTAAGGTAATCAGAAAATGCGATCTGGCGATCTGCTGCTTTAAAAGGGTTTGTGCTGGCATTATCGTTGCTATTTGCGCTCATGTTGCCTCCAATCAAGCAAAAGTGGCTCATTTTATAATATTTTCGATTTGCAAATCTGTGCATATCCAAAGAAAGCCAAGGGCTGCTTTGCTCATGCAGCTCTTGGCTTGAAAAAGAGCCGAAACAGACAAATGGGGGGCAGTCTGACGGCTAGATAGTGTGCTAAATGCTGTTACTCCCTTTTGCGCTTGTAGGCAGCTATGCCCACTGCGCCGCTTGCCACTGCAATGCCTGCATACGTTGCAAGCTTGCCGGTATCGCCTGTTTGCGGGTTGCCGGCATCTGGCCCTTCACTGCTTTCGCTGCCGGGATCGCCGGATTGCTTAGAAGGTTCAGGCAAGTCGCTTATTGTTAGGCCCGCAGTCGGCAGCTCGCTGGCTGGCAGCTTTGCAGCCTGGCCTGCTCTTGCCGGTTTCCAGACAGGGCTAAGCACCGTGTCAGATAAAATAGCTATTTGGTCGCCGGCCTTATACACTCTCATGTCCTCGCTTGATCGCCATCCGGCAAATTCATGGCCTGCTTTTGACAGGCTGCCTGTATTGCCCAGCACTGTTGCCAGCGATGTTGGGGGGAAGAGCTTTTGCTGTGATGGCACATTGCCTTCATCTGAGCCTGAAGCATCATAGCTAAGGCTGTATTCCAGGCTTGCAGCATCACGCTTTAAAAAGAGGTAGATGCCAGCTGTGTGCCCTATTATATCAAACGGCATGCTGTATGCAGTCTTGTATCCCGGCATGCTCGCTTTGAGCATAGCCTGGCTCATTGGATTTGCGCTTGCTATTGATATATGCCCATCTGGCGCAGCCGCTATAGGGTGGCCTATGTTTTTTCCATCCGGCCCGACGAGCTGGGCTATTGCTGCCACAGGCTGTTGGGTATCATCAGCAAATATCCTTCCGTGCACAGTATATTGCTGGCTGGAAGCATTTGCTGTTGGTGGAATCGCTGAACAGAGAATGAGTGAAAATGCTATAAATGCAATTATTTGCCTTGCCATTTCAGTATTTGCTTCTGGCTATTTCATTTGCCATAATATCTCCCTCTGGTCGATTTATGCATCAATAAGCTGATTGCAGTATAAAATAATTGGCATTTTACGTCAATCGGCCCAAAACGATCATTTTTTATTAATTTTGCATAGGTTTACCAGAAATAGTATAGGCTTTGATATTAATGCCATTATTTCCTCATATAGTCAGAAGACGGCTGTCTAAGGGTGTTTTAATACTGGAAGCCAGATATATAAATAAAATGTTCGCACGAAAGGCCAGGGAGCTAATGCCTCTAATCATATTCAAAGATTGCCCGGCATTTTAGCTTTTGCTGATATCTACAAAAAAGCCTATTTTGGCTTTTAAGCCAAAATAAGGCTTTTTTAACTGTGATTAAAAAGATATTCACATAAGGCTTAATAATTGCTTAGAGGCGGAAGTGTTTTGATGATTCCTGCTCTATTTTTGCTTCAGTATCCATATGCCTTATTTTCGTTATGTCAAGATCAGAGAACCCTTCGAGCACAGAAAAGACTCTGATGCTTTTGTTTTCTGCCTCTAGCGAAAGGTCAATAAGGTCCATGGCGCTCATGCCTAAATCAGTAAAGGAGCGCACTAGCAAGATGTCCCCTGTTTTCATATTGTCCAGCGCTGCAATGAGGACTGGCCTGTCTTCATCGCTTGAGTATTCAGTCAATACCACCGCATCGGGATAGTCAATAAAATCGCTTGTATCCAATTCCATATCGCCTGCCAAAACTATATATGCATAAGTCATAACTGGATTGCTTCCTTTACTTGATATTCATTTGCGCCCTTTGCAGCCAGCCTGGCTAAATAAGCTTTCTGAGGGCAAGGCGAACCTTTTCGGCTATATCAGCGGATGTGATGGCGTATGACTCAAAGAGCTCATCGGGTGGCCCGCTTGAACCAAATTTATCGTCTACGCCAACGCCAAGCACATAAGTCGGGTGCAGCTCTGCCAGCTCGGAGGCCACTATTGAATGCAGCCCGCCTTTTAGGGAGTGCTCTTCCGCAGTTACAATTGCTTTTGCCTTCTTTGCATAAGCAATAAGGTTAAAGCTGTCAAATGGCTTTATCTGGGAAAAGTTCAGCACCGCACAGCTTATTCCGTCCCGTGCAAGAATGCCGGCTGCCTCAAGCGACTTTGCCACCATGGTGCCGCAGGCAACAATCGCAGCGTCATCGCCATCTTTTATTACGTCAATGCCGCCGGAAGGCTCAAGCCTGTAGGTATCATCATATATCGTTTCTGAAGGCTGCCTGGCGAGCCTGATATAAAACGGTCCTTCGCTGTTGATTGCTTCATAAGCCATTTGCCGCGCTTCTGCCGCGTCAGCCGGCACAAGCACGCGCATGTTGGGCAGGGCATTCATAAGGGCAATGTCTTCGAGCATTTGGTGGGTTGCGCCATCCTCGCCGACGCCAAGGCCTGCGTGGGTGCAGGCAATTTTAACGTTCAGCTTTGGATAGCAAACCATGTTTCTGATAGCCTCATAGGCCCTTCCGGCGCCAAACACAGCAAATGTAGAGGCAACTGCAATTTTGCCGGATGCAGCAAGGCCCGCAGCCATGCCAACCATGTTCATTTCCGCTATGCCGGCGTTTATATGGCGCTCAGGAAACTTGTCCCTGAAAAGCCCTGTTCTTGTCGCGCTTGCCAAGTCTGCATCAAGCACGATAAGGCGGCTGTTAGACTCGCCTATTTCGCATAGCGCCTCTCCGAATGCTTGCCTTGTTGGAATGTCTGCCATCTATCCCTCCAGGCAGGCCATAGCCTGCTCGTATTCTTCCTTGTTTGGTGCTTTTCCATGCCAGCCAACATCGTTTTCCATAAACCCCACGCCTTTGCCCTTCACAGTCTCAGCTATTACCATAGCCGGTTTTGGCGAAGCTTTTGCCTTTGCAAAAGCTTCCCTTAGGGAATCAAAGCTGTGGCCGCTGCATTCGAATGCATCAAAGCCAAATGCAATTGCTTTCTGGGCGATAGGGTACGGGCTCATGACATCGCTAACCGGCCCGTCTATTTGAAGGCCATTGTTGTCTACTATTACAGTGAGGCTGCCAAGGCCGTAGTGGCTGGCTGCCATAAGGGCTTCCCAGACAATGCCTTCCTGTATCTCGCCGTCACCGCATAGGGCGTATGTTCTGTAAGGCGCGCCGTCAAGCTTTGCAGCTAAAGCCATGCCTACAGCAGCTGAAAGCCCCAGCCCCAGGGAGCCTGTCGGAACTTCAATGCCATCAATGCCCATGCTGGGGTGGCCTTGCAGGCGGGAGCCGAGCTTTCTCAGAGTTATAAGCTCGCCTTTATCGATAGAGCCCTTTTCGGCAAGCGCGCTGTAGAGCGCCGGGGCAGCATGCCCTTTTGAGAGCACAAACCTGTCCCGGTTCGGGTCTGAAAAACTGGGGATATTCATTTCTTCAAAATAAAGGAATGCAATGATGTCTGCTGCTGAGAGGCTTCCGCCCGGATGGCCCGAGCCCGCGCTGTACAGCTGCATGATGATGTTTTTTCTCATCTCGAGTGCTATTTCTTCAAGTTTACTATTCAATGCCAACCCTTTCTATTCGAACAGCACTGAAACTGCCGCTCCAGAGTGTATCCGGTAAATTGCTTTTGACAAGAGCTCTGCAACGCTTACAACTTCAATCTTGTCAAGGGCGCGCGACTGGGGCAGCGGCACGGTGTCTGTAATAACAAGCTTGTCAATCGGGGATTCCCGAATCCTGTCTACTGCAGGGCCGGACAAAAGCGCATGGGTGCATGCTGCATATATTTTTTCAGCCCCTGACTCCTTGAGCTTGTACGCGCTATTGACAACTGTTCCCGCCGTATCGATTATATCGTCAATCATAATGACATCCTTGCCATTGACATCCCCGATGATGCTCATAACTTCAGTAACATTGTCAACGCCCTGAACATGCCTTTTGTCAATTATTGCTATTGGCACGCCTATTCTTTCTGCAAGCTTTCGGCTTCGCGTAACAGAGCCCATATCAGGGGCAACTACGACAAGCCGGCTCAAGTCAAAATCATGGTTCATTATATAGGAAGCCATAATAGGCATTGCATGAAGCCTGTCCACCGGAATGTCAAAGAAGCCCATTATTTGGTCTGAATGCAGATCTATCGTCAGAACGCGGTCAGCGCCTGCAACTGAAATTAGATCGGCTACAAGCTTAGCTGATATAGGCACGCGGGGCGAAGCTTTTCTGTCCTGGCGGCAATAGGCATAATAGGGCGTAACGACGTTTATGCGTCCTGCTGACGCCCTTTTTAGGGTATCGATAAGAACGAGAAGCTCCATGAGGTTGTCATTGACGCTTCTTGTTTCGTCGAGAGTGTCGCCAACGCGTATTCCGTATTGAACTAAAAAAATATCCTTGCCCCGTATTGATTCTTCGATGCGGACGCTGATCTCGCCGTCTGCAAAGGCAGTGATAACAGCATCGCATAGCGGAAGGCTAAGGTGGTCTGCTATGCTTTTAGCAAGCGCCCTGTTTGCATTTCCTGATAAAATAATAAGATCTGAATAAGAAGAAGCCATAAAAACACATCCCCAGTATAAGTATTATGGTATTGGCCGAAAAGGTTTATTCTCCTGGCGTGAGCGCGCTATTGCGAACAGCCCGTCGCCAACGTTCTTTGTAATGGTAGATCCTGCTGCTATATAAGCTCCCTGCCCTATCTCAACCGGGGCAACAAGGCTTACGTGGCAGCCGATAAATGCATTGCTTTTTATAATTGTTTTGTGCTTTTTCTTT
>WRIY01000020.1 GCA_009782515.1 Eubacteriaceae bacterium | reverse complement strand
TCGCCGGTGCCCAGCCTTTCGTGAAGCACCTTTGTTATTGCAGCTGTCAGTGTTGTCTTGCCGTGGTCTATATGGCCTATTGTGCCAATGTTGACATGAGGCTTTGTTCTTTCAAATTTTTGTTTTGCCATTTCTTCTCCTGAAATTTCTAGTGTCTGTTGGCTCCCGGCGCCTGCTCGTAGTGGGAGAACTGCATTGTATGCGTTCCCCTGCCCTGAGTCTTTGAGCGCAGTGCCGTTGTGTATTGAAACGTTTCGGCAAGCGGCACGCTGCCATGGATGGTAGTGGCGTTGCCTTTTGTTTCCATGCCCTCAACCTTGCCCCGGCGGCTGGAGAGATCCCCGATTATATCGCCGGTATATTGTTCGGGCACTATAACTTCTATTGTAAATATGGGCTCGATTATAACCGGTTCCGCTTTTTTGGCTGCTTCCCTGAAAGCTTGCGAAGCGCATATTCTAAATGCCATTTCGCTTGAGTCAACCTCGTGGTAGCCTCCGTCAAGCAGTGTGGCTTTAATGTCCAGTATTTCATAGCCGGACAAAATTCCGCCTTCCATTGCGGCCTTGATGCCTTCCCTGACCGGATCGATGTATTCCTTTGGAATGCTTCCGCCTACAATCTTGTTGATAAATTCATAGCCTTTGCCGGGCTCGTTTGGCTCGATTAGCAGGCTTATTTCGGCAAATTGGCCTTTGCCGCCCGTTTGCTTTGCATAGCGGTAGGCAATCTGGGATGGCTTTGTTATGGCTTCCTTGAATGCTACCTGCGGGTTTCCTACATTTGCCTCTACCTTAAACTCGCGCAGCATGCGATCGACTATTATTTCCAGGTGCAGCTCGCCCATTCCCGAAATAAGGGTCTGGCCTGTCTGATCGTCATTTTTGTAGCGCAAAGACGGATCCTCTTCAGCCAGCTTGAGAAGCGAAGCCATCATTTTGTCCTGGCCGGCCTTGGTCTTTGGCTCTATGGCTATCGATATAACCGGCTCGGGAAACTCGATCTTCATGAGCACTATCGGCGCGTTTTCGGCGCACAGGGTGTCGGCTGTAGCGATTTCCTTCATGCCAACCAGCGCAACGATGTCGCCTGCGCTGGCAGACTGCAGATCAAGGCGGTCGTTGGCGTGCATGCGCAGGATTCTGCCTACACGCTCCTTTTTCTGGGTAGTCGAATTGAATACATAGCTGCCTGCCTTAAGCACTCCGGAGTATATGCGCACAAATGTCAGCTTTCCTACATAAGCGTCCGTCATGATTTTGAACACAAGGGCTGAAAACGGATCTGACTCTGATGCCTGGCGTATGGCTATTTCGCCGCTTTTGGGGTTTGTGCCTGTAATAGGCGGTATATCCAGCGGCGACGGAAGGTAGTCAACAATGGCATCCAGCATTTTTTGGACGCCTTTGTTGCGAAAAGACGATCCGCACACAACAGGTATAATCGATGATGCTATGCACGCTTTGCGCAAAGCCTGCTTAATAAGATCATTGGGGACATCATCCCCGTTCAGGTACAGCTCCATTATTTGCTCGTCTTCGTCGCTTAGGGCTTCAAGCAGCGCATCGCGCTGGCTGAGCGAGGCTTCGAGCATTTCTTGCGGAACTTCGCTTGCGACAAGCTCGCGGCCCTCTTCGTCGGCATGCGTATACGACCTCATCTCTATGAGGTCAATTATGCCTGTGAAATGCTCTTCAGAGCCAATCGGCAGCTGAATTGCCACTGCATTAGCTCCAAGGCGCGATTTCATCATTTCGATTGCATTAAAGAAATCAGCCCCAATAATGTCCATTTTGTTTACGTAGGCTATTCTTGGAACGCTGTACTTGTCGGCTTGGCGCCATACAGTTTCGCTTTGCGGCTCAACTCCCGACTTCGCGCAAAAAACAGCGACTGCCCCGTCCAAAATGCGCAGGGATCGCTCGACTTCAACCGTAAAGTCAACATGGCCGGGCGTATCGATAATGTTGATGTCGCACTCGCCCCAATGGCAGGTGGTTGCAGCTGAGGTTATTGTAATGCCCCTCTCCTGCTCCTGCTCCATCCAGTCCATCTGGGTGGCGCCCTCATCAACTTCCATCGTTTTGTGGATCTTTCCTGTGTACAGCAGGATACGCTCGGTTGTCGTTGTTTTGCCGGCATCTATGTGGGCCATGATGCCAATATTCCTAATTTTCTCTAATGCTATATTGTTGCTTGCCACTTTGCTTTTTTATCCAATCACCACTTGTAATGCGAGAAAGCCCTATTGGCTTCAGCCATTCTGTGGGTGTCTTCTTTCCTCTTCACTGATGCGCCCGTATTGTTCATGGCATCCATAATTTCGCCTGCCAGCTTGGCCATCATTGTACGCTCGCTTCTTTTGCGTGTGTTCATGACCAGCCAGCGCAGCCCAAGCGTTTGCCTTCTTGCCGGCGATACTTCAAGCGGTACCTGGTATGTCGCGCCGCCAACCCTTCTGGCTTTTACCTCAAGCACGGGCATAATGTTGTTGAGCGCTTGCATGAAAGCCTCCAAGGGCTCTCTGCCTGTTTTTTCTGCGACAATGTCAAACGCTCCGTAAACTATTTTTTGCGCTACGCCCTTTTTGCCGTCAAGCATGATGTTGTTGAGCAGCTTTGTGACTATAACGCTGTTGTATATGGGATCTGGCAGTACTTCCCTTTTTGGAACGGGCCCTTTTCTTGGCACGCCTTCCCTCCTGTTGATGAAAATATTTTCACGGGTACTCGGCGCATCCCGCATCAGCGGAGCGCCGCTCGTGCGCTTATTTATTTATTTAAGCGATAGCTTAGTGTTTATTATTTTTTTGGCATTTTGGCGCCATATTTCGATCTGGCCTTCATGCGCTTGTTTACTCCGGTTGCTTCCAGGGTTCCGCGTATGATCTTGTAGCGAACGCCAGGCAGGTCTCTAACCCTTCCGCCCTTTATCATGACGACAGAGTGCTCTTGAAGGGTGTGGCCGATTCCCGGAATGTAGGCTGTGACTTCAATCCCGTTTGAGAGCCTGACTCTGGCGATTTTGCGCATCGCTGAATTTGGCTTCTTGGGCGTTGCTGTCCTTACTACGGTGCATACGCCTCTTTTTTGGGGATTGCCCTTTAGCGCAGGCGTTTTTGTTTTGTATACCACTTTATCGCGGTGCTTGCGAATTATTTGGTTTATCGTGGGCATGATGCTTTCTCCTTTCCTATAAAAATATATATGATATAAAAATTACCGCGCAAAACGCAGAAATTGACAAGTTTATAGCCAGCTTTATCCTGTGTGGCATAGGGCTGGGATTACCTTGGATGTATTTTTGCGGTTCATCGCTCTGAGCCGGGCAGTGATCAGGCTGCCGGGCTGGCTAATAGAGCGCAATAAAATTAGCGCCTTTTCGGCCTAATTATAATATCATCCTGAAAAGTGCTTGTCAATAAGCGTTTGGCGGCAATATCAAACGCTTTTTGCATGCTTTTTGCCCTGGCGGCTTTGCGAGTTGGCAAAATGCATGCTGATTTTTGGGTATATGGCCTATTTCTCTGATTGCAGGCTTGATTCCGGCTTATGTTGTATCTATAATCAAAAAAGCTGCACTAAGTGGGGAGCTGGCGGTGCCCTGTACCTGCAATCCGCCATAGCAGGGCCGAATCCCCTTCCTCGGGTTTATCTTGCATGAAGAGTGCCCGCCGATTTGTGATGAGAAGCGGGTTTCGTGCAACGTGCCGCCTTTAACCCCGTCAGGTCCGGAAGGAAGCAGCGGTATGGGGAGAGGCATGTGTGCCGCGAAGCAGCCTGTTTTGAGCAGATTTTCGGGAAATGGCATGTCAAGTGAGGCTCAAAGAAGGGTGTGCAGCTAAAGAAGGAATTATGCGTTTTCAAATAATTGCAGACAGCAGCCTCGATGTAAACACCGAGCTGGAAGAACGGCTGCAAGTGCACAAAGCGCCGTTTAGGATTACTGTAGGGACAGATGATTTTATTGACGATGAGAACATTGACGTCAAGGATTTAATGCGCAAAGTCGCCGCGTGCGAAACAGTAGCGCATACAGCAGCGCCTGCGCCGTATGAATTTGCAAAATATGTTGATCCAAGTGCTGAAGGCGTTTTCTTTATTACAATAACCTCCGGCTTGAGCGCAGCGTTTGACATGGCCCAAATGGCATGCGCTGACGTGCTTGAGAAATACCCTCATATGAAAGCAGCTGCCATTGACAGCCTCTCAGCTTCGACAGGCGAAACGCGGCTTGCTTATGAAATGCGAAAGATGGAGTCAGCTGGCGCCAGCTTTGATGATACGCTTGAGCATGTGCTCAAGGTAAGGGACAGTGATCGCCTGGTGTTTTTGCTTGACAACCTCGAAACTCTCAGAAAGAATGGCAGAATGAGCAGGCTTGAGAGCATTTTTGCTTCATTTCTGCACATAAAGCCTTTGCTTGAAGCGACTCCGGATGGGCAGATAGGCCTTTTTGACAGGGCAAGGACATTCAAAAAGGCGCTTGAGAAGCTGGCTGAGAACATAAGGCAGTGGCAGAACAAAGGGCCATTGCTTATATCGCACTGCAACTGCCCTGAGAGGGCAGAAGAGCTGTTCAGCATGCTTGCCCCGCATGAGGGCTTCGAAGAAGCCCATGTTATGCCGATGGGCGGGCTGTCCTCTATTTATGCAAATGAGGGCGCTTTAATAGTAAATATTTAAAGCTAAGTAAAAATTTAGGTGCAAAACGTATAAAAAGGCAGTTTTTTGTAGCTGCCTTTTATCTTTGAAATAGATTGAAATGCATGTCACTTAAAAGTCGCCGTCATCTGGCTCTCCGCCCTCAGGTTCTCCGTCTTCAGGATCTGTTTCGCCAGGGCCATCGTTTCCGGTCTCACCAGCTGTCTCACCAGCTGTCTCACCAGCTGTCTCACCGCTTCCGGATTCGCCGCCTTCAGTCTCGCTAGCGCCGGTTGGGCCAGTAGTATCGGCACCGGCAGCATCGCCGGTTTCGCTGCTAGTTTCGTTTCCAGTTGCAGTTTCAGTTTCGCTGGCAGCTAATTCGCTGCCAGTTTCGCTAGCGGCTCCGGGGGTGGGTGTTGGATCAGCTTTAGGGCTTACTGCATTGCCAATCGTATTAGCAACTTTTTCTATTATTTTTACTAATGACTCGATTGGTTTAATAATTGCATTCATTATCCCTTGAAAGGGAGTTTGAGCTTTTAGTTCAGCTATCAAGCTGCGAACTTTGCTAGAAATGCTCGTTTGTGGGGTATTTTCGGGATCAGGTACTTGGGTATTCGTTGACATTTTTTACCTCATATTGATATATTGCCATTGGCAATATATAACTTCTAACTTCTGAATCGATTATTATGTAGCCACTTGCTCAAAAGCGCGAATAATGCTTTCGTCCATTGGCATTCCGTTTTTATTATTACTAAGAATATTATTTAGCAAGCTTAAGATCGCTGCGAATTTTAGTTCTGAGTCCATGCTGTTTAATTGAACTAGCAGCTTTGAGCCTGACTCAAGAAACCTTTTATCATTTAGCATGGAAACAACGTCGATATTTATATTTGATTGCACTGCATTTGTCTCCGCTTTATTTTTACGAATGGCGGGCAGCAAAGCTGCCTCGCCTTAAATGTTAGTGTTGCATGTTTTCTATGCAAATAGTTATTTGCTTTTTAAAACTTACCTAGTTATCATGTTCCTGCGCTTGCTACTATAAAGGTGCTCACCATGTCGCTAATAGCTTCAAATACACAGCAGCCTAATGAAAGGCATAAGCTAAAGCCATCACAGCATTCGTCACTGCATTTTTTGGGATCTTCGCATATAGCAGGCTCGCAATCATCCGGTGTAGTTGTGCTCGGAGGGCATGGAGGGCATGGAGGGCATGCCGGCTGGCATACGGGCACTACTTGGATAGCTATTGGTATAGAGCATGTTTCTGGTGGAGCTGGTGTTGGTGCTGGTGGAGCTGGTGCTGGCGGGCAGCAAGCGCTGCATGTGCATGCAGGTGGGGCTGCCACCACTGGTGTGCAAGCACTGCACGTGCATGCAGCGGGTTTCGGAGCTGCGCATGTAGCTTTGCACGAACATTTGCATTTTCTTCTAACATTGCAACTATTGCACATAAGTAATCCTCCTTATAAACCGCAGTTATATTTGCGGGTTAGCTATTTATCTGTATTGTCTTTTTACAAACCGTTAGTGCATATAACGGCTTTGCTAATAAAAGATGGTTCGCAATATACTATGGTTCTATCGAGTGAATGTGATGATGTATTAAGCTGTTATGAGAGTTTTTTGCGTGAAAAAAAAAGCGCCTTATGGCGCATGCCGAAATCTATGGTTGGCAAAAAGGGGAAAAGGTGAATCCTACTTAAATATAACAGTTGCTGCATAATAGAAATTGATCGATTTCATGCTTTATAGAACAGCCAGCTTTCTGCATAAGAAATGCTGCCTGCATAAACCAGGCTACGTTCGCAGAAGCACCGAATCGCAAACTCCTCCGCATGTTGCGCCTAACCACCGCCCTTGACCTGTGCCCTTATTGCCAGCCTCATAGCCTAACAGGCATAATCAAGTAAAGGTAGTTCTCTGATCCAACAGGCTTTATAAGGCCCGGGCTTTGCGGGTTGGAAAACTCCATGACTATTCTTTCATCAGGAACTGCCTTTAGGATCTCAATGAGAAACTTGCTGTTAAAGGCTATTTCTATCTCTTCCCCTCCCAGCTGTACGCTAAGCTCATCGCTGACGCTTCCATCGCTGTTTTCGCTGCGAATCTGCAGAACAGTGCCTGATGCTTTAAAGTATGCAACTGAAACGCTCTTTTCATCGCTCATAAGGCTGGCTCTTTCAAGGCTTTCAAGCAGCTCAGGAACGCTTGCCTTAATGATTGTATTAGCGTCCTTGGGTATTATTGAGCTGTAGTTTATGAACTCTCCGCTTAGCAGCGAAGACTGCAGCTGGGTATCGCCGAATGATGCTATAAACCTGCTTCTTCCTATCTCGATATGCACTTCGCCTTCTTCCTGGGACAAAAGCCGGACCAGTTCGCTAAGGGCTCTAGCCGGGACAACGCACTTCATTTCGCTGTCTATAGCCAAAGCTTCCTGCCTGATAGCCATAAGGAATCCATTGAGGGCAACAATGCGAAGCATGCCGCTATCAATTTCAACCAGCTCCCCTGTCATGGCAGAGGGGCTTTGGGAAGATCCTTCAAGCTTTGATGCTGCGAAGACTGTCTCCCTAATCATCCTGCTTAGCATTTCGGCATCCAAAGCGACAGAGCTGGTCAGGGCGGCAAGTTCCGGGAGGGGGTACTCGCTGACGCTTCGGCCTTGGATCTTTACGTCAGAGGACGGGGTGGCAAAGCGAACAACAGAGCTCTCGTCGCAAGAGATCTCAACAGTGCTTTCTTCGGAATAGGTTCTGAGAAGATCGGCCATGGTCCGCATCTGGATCAAAGCCTCGCCTTCTGCGATCACTTCAGCTGGCATGGACGAGATGGCGGCCAGCTCTCCGTCGGTGCCGGACAAAGTCAGCCTTCCGTTCCGGGCTTGAATGTGCACGCATGACAGAATTGGGTTTGTAGTTTTTGTTGGTACTGATCTCGAGACGGAATTCGCGGCCTTTAGCAGGTCCTTTGAGGGGGCAGAAATCTTCATGTGCTTCTCCGTTGCTCTTTATTATATGATCTGGTTTCGTAGTCGTAGTAATAGGTATGTTGATACTGTTGATAACTTTTTGAAATGGCTCAACCAAGCGCCAAAACAGGCCATTTATATGTTGATAACATGTTGATAACATGTTGATAACATGTTGATAACTTTTGATCTATGTTGATAACTTAAATTATGAACGATTTAATATTTCTTCAAAAATCTCGTCCAGAGTGTTTTTGAACTCAGGAGAGCGTTGTACTTTTTGCTTAATCTTAGTGCATGCGTGAATGACCGTTGAGTAGTCCCGGCCTCCAAAAGCATTGCCTATAGCCTGCAAAGACAGCTCTGTATGCGTTCTTGCGAAGTACATGGCTATTTGGCGCGCTTCTGCAATCACGTTCGTTCTCTTTTGTCCGACAATATCCCCAAAAGATACAGAGTAATTTCTTGCTGTTGTCTGGATGATGATATCGATGGAAATTGGCTTGGCAGGCGGATCTACAGTGGCCCCAAGGCTGATCTCCACTTGTTCGAGTGTAATTGGGGCAGTTTGGAGCTGCTGCATTATTTTTACTTTAGTAAGCATGCCTTCCAGCTCTCGAATATTTGATTCGACTTGGCGGGCGATGATCTCAAGGATGTCATCAGATACTGCGAATTTCTCTTCTTCAGCTTTTTTTCTAAGTATTGCTACTCTGGTTTCGAAATTCGGAGGGGTTATGTCGCAGGACAGGCCCCACTCAAAACGGCTTCTCAAGCGCTCTTCAAAGCCCGGTATGTCTTTTGGAGGCTTATCTGAGGTCATAATAATCTGGCTGCCCGATCCGTATAGATCATTGAAAGTGTGGAAGAATTCCTCCTGTGTACCCTCCTTGCCGGAGAGGAATTGTATATCGTCAACCAGCAGCATATCGATGGATCGATATTTGTACCTGAACTGAATATTTGACTCCTTGCGTATGGCATCGATGAACTCGTTGGTGAACTTCTCACTGGACACGAACGATACCTTGAAACCCGGATTGGTTTTCAGAACTTGCTGTGCAATTGCATGCATAAGGTGCGTCTTGCCCAGGCCTACCCCGCCATATATAAACAGCGGGTTATATTTTTTGCCCGGATTCTGTGCGACTGCAACCGCAGCAGCATGGGCAAGGCGGTTATTGGAACCAACAACGAAAGACTCAAAAGTATATTTTGAGCTAAACCCTTCGCCAGAGTCTTGGCCCATCAGATCGGGCATAGAGGCGGAATCCTCCAATATCTCCGGTTCAGCAGCATTTTCAGGCGCTGTGGTCATAGCCGCCTCTGAGTAGTCAGAGGGGTCAAGAACATAGCGTATGTTTATAGATTTGCCGCCTGTTACAAATCTCATTGATTTCAGAATCAAGAAATGGTACTGCTGCTCAATTAGCGAAATCTTGTACTCTTCGTCGACTTTTAGGACAAAATTCTCATCATCAAAATGCAAAGGAATCAATGGCTCGATGTATTCGGAGAAGACAACGGGCGTCAATTCTTCCTTAATATACATTTTTGCGCGATCCCAGTGAGAAAGTATAATTTCCATTGCCTCTACTCCTATGTTGATAACTATGTTGATAACTTTTCGGATGTTGATAACATGTTGATAACTTTCTCAAAAATGTTGATAACTCCAAAAAAATGTTGATAACTTTCATAAAAATGTTGATAACATGTTGATAAGTCAATTAATGGAAATATTAATGTTGATAACATGTTGATAACTTTGATGATACCAAATCGCATTTTTTTTATCAATATTAAAGTTTTTAAAACAGCCCGCAGAAGCCCTTTAATCGATTTATTTATATAGCAAGCAGCAATAGGATAGTAAATATATCGTTAATATTTGATATAATTAGAACAGGCAATGTTGTTAGAACAGAGCGAATTGTAGAAATATAGCGATATGTAGACAAACGTGAAACAGCGAATTTAAGCTGTAATTGTATATTGCCGTCAGCAATGCTTTACGCGTTTTTGTCCAGTATGGCGAAAGCGTGTCGAACAGCATCGTTTATAGTCATAATGCGGCACGAGTACAATTATGCATTTTAATGAATAATTATGCGAAACTGCGAGGTTTCGATAATCCTATGAATTGGCATTTAATGCCATGAAAGTTATCAACATAATGCCGAAGTTATCAACATTGGAACTAATTGTAACTCAAACATATATGTGATGACACTCTAGTTTCGCGCTAAATATGGCGCTTTTGATGTATGCACCAAATTTTGAATCAAAAAGTCCGCTTAATCATGTTCGATTTATTTTTTTGTTCAAATTCTAATAATCGAATACAAGCCTTACACTTTTGCATCTATAAATATTGACAAAATGCGAAATTGAAATGTTACATTGAAATTCAAAAGTTACGAGGGCATGCTGCAAACCTTGTGTATCTCCAGTAAAAAACAAAATTTGTAGTTATGAAAAGTATTTTATTCAACAAATTTCAGGCGATTGCTGTTCAGAAAATGGAATTATAAAGGCGATAATGTACAAATATTCATCGGGAAATTTCATAATTAAACTTGAATAGAATATTGTATATAAATTATTGTATGAAGCATGCAGCTATAATTCTTGTACTTTTTGGACTCTAAAAATGGATATATATGTAATAATTATATCCAATATATGGCGATGAATGGGATGCAAATCTATCTCCATGTTTAGTCTTGATTGTAGAACAAGAATGCCAGAACGAATATCTCTCGAATGTTTATGTGGAAAAATGGCATCACTTTTGTATAGCTGAAAGTTGCTCCATTGGATTTTAATTCCTCACAAAAATAGCAAATGGACTTTGGGCACATCATGCTACTCTCATCTCTCTAGTCTAAAGCAATGGCTACGTAGGCAGGCATTGGTTACAGGCTCTATATATACTGTATCAACGGTCTCGTGGATGTTTATTGATAATATGACTGAGGTAGCAGGATATTCGTTTCATATCGATAAATAATGTAAAAAATCTATGGCAAAACAGCATATTGTACATATATATACAGTGTATCCAATTTATTTTAGATTATATGGAGGCTTAAATGAGCACCTGTAAGCAAAACTGCTGTTTACAGTATGTTACCACAATTCACTTTGCGAAGGGCGAACTTGGTCCAACAACAACAACAACTGCAGCTACTGAAATATTGCCAGGAACTAGCAAAAGGCTTAACGATTGCACTTACTATGGCGTATTTAGCACGGTAATAACAGTTGATGGTACACAAACTACGCCACCTACAACTACACCTGTACGCTTATCTCTAATTGATTTGATGACAAATGAATCTATTGATAATCAAACAATCAATGCTAAGCCTGGGGCTAATAATGTGCAACTTAATTTTTGCACAGCAATAAAGAACGGTTCCATGCGAAAAAACCTAGGCATTAAAGTAGATTTACCAATAAATTCACCACAAGTAACGATTGGTATTAGCAGCTTAAAACTATACAGATATGTTTGCAGTTAGAGATAAGCTTAGGGCATTGGGCTTTAAACTCCAATGCCTTTTACATATAATACGAATCTGACATTTCGCCCTGCTTTTAATTGCAATACCGATCATGCATGCAAAGCATTAGAATTGCCTTTATCTATTGCTATACCATTGTTGAAGAGATAGCGTATGCATGGTTCTGCTCGTGCGCCATAGCCAACGTGAATGGCTTTAAACTTCCATTTATTAACTGTTATGATTGTCTATGTTTCATTGGATACTTATCAGTGCAGAGCTGTGCTGCGGCCTGCCATGTGCTCATTTGAAGCCTAATTTTATATTTAAGATGGAAATAACACATTCACAGATCAAGCGGCAGGTATATTCTTGTTCGTTAATTATAGTGTTAATTGGCTACAAAGCGAGCTAAAGAACTCTGCCTGCTAGCACTTATAGCCTTGGCATGAAGCTTTATTCATAGCTTTGCATTGTAGGCCATACCCATATAGCTGTCACCGGCTTGAAGCTCATCAAGCATTTGCGCTATGCGCTTTTGCCTTGTGTCTTCTCTTTTTGCCCTTTCTATCCAGCTAATATAGTCATTTCTCTGGTAAGCGGGCCGTGCATCATAGCGCTCCCTCATGCCGCTCTCATCAAGAGCGATGGCTAAATACGAAGGCATAGGGTAGCGCGGCCTTACAGTCCGCTTAGCGGCAGCGCTCTCATTGCTTTTTTCTTCAGCCTCTGATGCCGCCCACTTGGCTAAGTCAGCTATCAGCTCATAATCGATAGGCATCTCGTATGGGAATTGCACTCCGCCTTTTGTTGTTTTATAGCCGGACAGCCTTTCTTTGAATGGCAATTGAGACAATTCGCCCGGATACAGGCCGAAATGGCGCTTAAAGCCCGCGAAATGTATGATATTTTTGCCCTGCCAGAACGTAGGCATCTGGTATGACATTCTTTCCTCAGCATTTGGCAGGGCACTTCTGATAGCTGAGCGAACGCTCTTTAAAATCGGCTGCACTTCTTCAGGCTGGCTTTCAATATACTCATCAATCGAATTGGCTTTCGTGCAGTAATGGCTTTGGTTTGGCTTTGAAAAGCTTCGTTCGCATATAGGGCATTGCCACATGCTGCTGCCTCCATTATCGTTTTATTGCCTTGCTTGCCCTCTATAAAAGCTGTAAAAAAGGGATCGCAAGACAGCGCAGTTTCAATTAGCATAGCATTACAGCTTCATATAGGGGCTCTAACGCAAATGCCGGCTTTATCATTATTGCATGGATAAATAAATAAAATCTACGGTAAAAATTATACTATACTTCAGAGTGCTTATATAGAAATCGTTACCAACTCTAATTATAGCCATTACAGGCATAACTATGCCCTCTGCCTTGGCTTGTTTCTTGCTTTAGCTTGTATTTAATTTTTTTCAAGCTGGCCAGCCAATCGAAATTTATAGCCATGAAAGCTTAACCGACCGGTAATCGCGATAAAAAAGTTCGATGCTAAACTCTTGTTGCCAGTTTATAGCAATCAGGAGGAAACAGCTAATGCACAAACAAAAAAAAATCGCAGCAGCATTTTTGGCTGTTGCGCTTTGCGTATGCATTGCCAGCCCGGCTAGCGCATCATCCAGGGCACAAATGACAGATAGCAGGCGCAAGGCAGCTTCATATGCAGTAAAGTATGCATTAACAACCAACGACCACTATCATAGGTATAGCGATGCAAATTGCGCGAACTACGTCTCCCAGTGCCTGTATGCTTCAGGCAGGCTTAAGCCTGATGACACATGGTATTTGCGCTCGGGAGCTTGGGACGGCGCTACATCAATGTATAGATGGCTTATCAGAAGCGGCAACGGAGAGCTTATAAAGCGCTATGATTCCGAACCTTCAGCAAAGAACGGCCTGCTTCAGGTCGGGGATCTGGTCTTTTATGACTGGAAGTCTACTGGAAGCATGCACCATGTAGCCATTGTTACAGATATAGTAGACGGCGTGCCAAAAATTTGCGCAAACACTACAGATCGAAAAAACCTGACGTGGAGCTATACCCCAGTGATGGCGGACTCTACAAAGAGAAATGCTACCTGGTATCTCGTACGAATCAAGTACTAACCCTGCAAAGCCCCCCAAAGCACAGCTATGCGGGGGCTTATTTCTTTTGGCAAAAAAAACGCCAGATGTTTTCACACGGGCGCTTATGCAAACGAAGGAAAGCCTAAAGGCCTAAAGTGCGCCGGACAGCCGTAAATAACGGTGCTGTATGCATAGCGCAAGCGCTGTTGGAATTAATCAGGCATTTATATGCTATGGCAGAGCAATTCTGCCGAGCTTGTTGAGGCTGCATTTGCGCAATACCATCAAATAGTGCACTTGTTTCGAAATGAGGCAGCTTAGTGCCATAATTTTGCCAGCAATAACGATTTCGGTAAAGCCAAAGGAGCTCGAACAATGAAGTATAAAGCATTAGCATTTGCAATAGCGGCATTTCTTACAGTTACAGCCTTTCAGGTATTGGCAGCAGAACGCATATTGAATCTTTTTGATGCGAAATCAATATGCCAAGTGCAAACAGAAGAGCCGGAGGTTCCAAACCTTGTTGGCAAAAGTTCCGAAGAGGCAGAGCAAATCTTGGAAGGTTTGGGCTTTTCATGGTGTGTTGAAGCAGAATATTAGGCTCAGCGCAAAAGCATAAACATCGCAGCGATCGCTCTGAGCGTTTTTTCCCAGCGCCTTAGTGCCTAAACTCCGGCTGTAGATAATAAAGCTTTTGCCGCGGGCGCAAGCTGCGCATGAGCAAATGCTTGCAGGCACAGCTTTAGCGATTTTAACACTGTAAAATAAAAGCATCCAATTGCCCGGCCCTGCATTTTAGCTTCTTATTTATATGCTGGCAATAGCTTTGCATAATAGAATCAAACAAAAGCAAACTTCAATTATGAAACATGAATATCTCCGAATATATGGTATAATTTTTTTGTTTAGCAAAATACAGCTTTTTGAATGCGGTATTGTATGATAAAAGACAATGTGAAACGAATTCTGGAGACAATTGAAAAGGAATCGGATAAAGCCGGCTTTGGGCCTGTAGCGCTTGTTGCAGTTTCAAAAAACCGCTCAATAGAGGAAATTGCCGAAGCTTATGATAGCGGCATATCTCTTTTCGGCGAAAACAGAGTCCAGGAGCTGGTTTCAAAGCATGAATCCTTTGAAGGCAAAGCCACATGGCATATGATTGGAACGCTTCAGTCAAATAAGATAAATGCAGTGCTTGGCAAGGCAGGCATGGTGCAGTCAGTAGATTCTGTGCGCCTTGCACAGGCGATAAGCAAGCGGGCATCAGCACTAGGATCGCCCCAGGAATGCCTTTTGCAGATCAATACTGCAATGGAAGGCCAAAAGCATGGCTTTGAGCCTGAGAGCATCTGGCAGGCTATGGAGGATATATCCCTCCTTGATGGCCTGAGAGTCAAGGGGCTGATGATGATTGCGCCTGATACAAATGACGGGGGCTACCTTGGCAGCCTGTTCGCCCGGACCAGAAGCCTATTTGAAAAGGCACGAGAGCAGTCTTCAGAATATGCCAACATGGATATGCAAATATTGTCCATGGGCATGACCAACGATTTTGAGAGCGCCATTCGCAATGGCTCCACTATGGTTAGGATAGGAAGGGCCATTTTTGAAGCATAAAAAAGCAAGCTGCATGCGCTTTATATATTTCGAGAGCATTTTAAGACAGGAAAAGCTGGGAAAGGAGAGCTGCCCGGACAGCCAAATACCTTAAACGCCTATTACATACATTCATAAGACAAGCTCTGATTACAAGCAAATAACAAAGCAATCATATTCTCAGTGCATAAGCAAATTCATTCGAAGAATAGGCGAATTGGCTTTTTGTGCAGCATGTTTTGCATGAGCAAATTTAGTGAGAAAATACTGAGCACTTTCGGTTTTGAAGTCGTCTACCCTGAGTCAGGAGGAGAGGAAGACAAGGCTGAGTCCGTAGCTACAGCGCCGCCGCCTCCTGCAAGCCAGCCAATAGCGGAGAGCGCAGAGGCAGAAGAAAAATCTGCGCATGTGGTGCTGTTTGAGCCAAACCGCATCGGCGACGCGAAAGCGATATGCGATGAGCTTAAGCTGAACAGAACAGTAGTTATAAATGTAGAGAAGCTTGAGTTTGAAGACTGCCAAAGGCTCTTTGACTTTATTACAGGGGCCAGCTATGTGCTTAGGGGCACAGTGCAGGAAATAGATCGCTATGTTTATGTAATCGCCCCGCACAACGTCTACGTCAGAAAAACAGACTCGCAGGCAGCTTCAACAGTGTATGACGAAAATTTCGAAGACGAATTTGAATACGAAGACGAAGAAGACGTCTACTAAATGCATATAATATAATACGAAGAATCTAGCTGAGGCCACTATGGCAAAAAAAGAATACTTAGCACAACAGGTCGAAGAAGCGGCAATCCAGGCCCAAGAGCATGGCAGCCGCGATTTTTTTAGCTTTTGCGAACCGGCAGTGCAGATGGCTGTTGAGAGGGAAATAGCCCGCTACCCATCTGCCGACTGCCTTTTTTTTGGAGGCCATGAGAACTGCGAAAGAAGGATGATGGCTATATTCCCCAAAGGCATGGATCCCGGCTATGGCGAATTCCCTATTTCCTGCATACAAATGCAGGTGGGGGAAAGCATCGGCCATCGGGATGTTTTGGGGGCAATAACAAGCCTTGGCGCTGAGCGCGACAGAATAGGCGACATACAGCTTCAAGGAAGCCTGTGCCAGGTATACGCTTCAGAGCCTATAGCCGCCTTCCTTATAAATGAGCTTAAGGAAGTCGGCGGCTCATCTGTAAAGCCTGAGATAATCCCTCTGAGCGAAGCGTTTGCAACCGAGCCAGTCTATACAGACATTTCTGCAACCGTTTCGAGCATGAGGGCAGACACGCTGCTTCATGCGGCTTTTAAAATGAGCCGGCAGGAAGCCTCTGATCTTATTAAAAACGGCAAAGTGCTCGTCAACCACAAGGCTATCGCCAAAGCGTCGTATACGGCAAAAGAGGGCGATCTGTTCAGCGTGCGCTCAAAAGGCAGGCTGCTCATCGGCGAAATCTTGGGCACGACCAAAAAGGGAAATATTCGCATAATATTGAGGAAACTGTCTTGATATCTGTTACAGTGGGAATAGAGGATGAAGGCATGCGCTTTGACGCGTTTGTGGCAAGGCAAGCGCAATTGTCCCGCCAGGCTGTGCGCGATATGATAGATGCCGGCTATGCTGCCGTCACCGGCAAGCGCGCAAAGCCATCATACAGCCTGAAGCCGGGCGATGAGGTCAGCTACGAAAGCCCCGAGGCCCTAAGCCCTATCCCTGAGCCGGAAAATATCCCTGTTAATATTGTATATGAGGACAGCGATATCGCTGTGCTTGACAAGCCGGTAGGCATAAGCGTCCACCCGTCAAAAAACGGCGAGGGGGGCACGCTTGTAAATGCCCTGCTATATCATGTGGGGGAACTCTCGCTGGCAGCAGGCATTGAAAGGCCCGGAGTTGTGCACCGCCTTGACAAAGGCACTTCAGGGCTTTTGGCAGTTGCCAAAAGCGACATCGCCTACTACAGCCTCGCCAAACAATTCAGCGAGCGAACTGCCGTAAGGCGCTACACTGCCCTTGTGCATGGGAATTTTGCAAATGCCAGGGGCATTATTGAGACGCCATACGGAAAAGACCCTTCAAACAGGACTAAGATGGCAGTGCTGCCCGCTGCAAGCCGAATGGCCAAGACAGAGTATGAGCTCGAAGAGCAATTTGCAGGCTACAGCCTGCTCAGGCTAAGCCTGTATACCGGCAGGACCCACCAGATAAGGGTTCATATGGCCTATATCGGCCACCCGGTTATTGGCGATGAGAAATACGGCCTTGAAACTGAGCTTGATAAGCGCTTTGAAAGCCAGCTGCTGCACGCATACAGGCTGGAGATAAGCCACCCGGCAACAGGGGAAAAAATGGCCTTTGAAACCGGCATTCCAAAGAGATTCAGCCCGCTCATCCCTTCAGAAACCCAAAGTACAGACAATACAACCAATTGAGGCGCAAATGGAGAAAATACTGATTAAGGGCGGAAAAGCCCTGCATGGGCAAGTTGAGGTAATGGGGGCAAAAAACGCTGCACTTGGCATTATCCCAGCAACTATTCTTGCAGGCGGCTATTGCAGCATAAAAAACGTCCCTGATATCTCCGATATAAGAAACTATATAAGCATTATGGAAAAGCTGGGAGCTGTAGTCAGCTACTCAGGCGACAGGCTGGACATAGACACAACATTTGTAGACCCTGCAAATGCAGGCCTCATCGATGAAGAGGCCACAAACATGAGGGCCTCGTACTATCTGCTTGGCGCGCTGCTTGCGAGATTTGGAACGGTGAGAATCGCCTTCCCCGGAGGCTGTGACATAGGCGCCAGGCCAATCGACTTTCATATTGAAGGCTTTCAGGCGCTCGGGGCAACCGTCATCGGCGAAAACAGCGATTACATCGAGATTCATGCAGACAGGCTCATCGGATGCAATATTGACTTTGCATTTGCAAGCGTAGGCGCAACGATCAACATCATGCTTGCGGCTGTAACAGCCGAAGGCGAGACTGTTATAAACAACGCCGCAAGGGAGCCGCATGTTGAGGACATAGCAAACTATTTGAACTGCTGCGGCGCTTTAATAACAGGCGCAGGCACATCCCAGATACGAATAACCGGGGTAAAGTCGCTACATGCAGCAGACTACTCCATAGTGCCTGACCAAATCACAGCAGGCACATATATGATTTGCGCTGCTGCCACAAAAGGCGATGTAACCGTAACAAGAATCATTCCCGAGCATCTGGGCATTATTGCGGAGAAGCTTATTCAAATGGGCTGCGATGTGCTCTTTGGCGATGATTATGTGCGAGTCATCGGCAATAGGCCGCTTAAAGCGATAAACCTTGAAACCATGCCGTATCCGGGCTTTCCTACAGACCTGCAGCAGCCAATGGGCGTGCTAATGTGCCTGGCTGAAGGCGATAGCATAATCGATGAGAATATCTTCGAAAACCGCTTCCGGTATCTTGAGGAGCTCAACAAGATGGGCGCGAAAACCCGCTACGAAGGCTCAAGGGCGTACATAAGCGGAGTTGCCTCGCTCAAATCGGATCGCATACATTCAACAGACCTTCGCGCCGGCGCAGCAATGCTTATAGCAGGCCTGGCCGCAGAAGGCACAACGGAAATAACAGACCTTCAGCACATAGACAGAGGCTATGACCGCATAGTCGAAAAGCTGCTGGCCCTTGGAAGCGACATTGTAAGGATAAACGAAGGCCAATAGCTACTAATAAAAGGCAGGAAAGCGCCGAATGCCTGCAAAGCAGGCTATTCGCGCTGTGTATATGAAACAGCTCTCACTTACATCACTGTATTCAGGCTCAACAGGCAACTGCCTGCTGATAGAATGCGCTTCAACAAAGATACTCGTTGACTGCGGCGTAACCATGAAAAAGGCAGTAGCCGGCCTAAGCTCGCTTGGCATAAGCCCAAACGAAGTCTCAGCCCTGCTTGTTACCCATGAGCACTCCGATCACATCCATGGCGTTGGCTATTTAGCCAAGTATTTTGGCGTGCCTGTATATTCAACGCCTAAGACAGGCCTAAGCGTCTCTTTGGCGTCGCAAACGCTGTTTGAGCCGGGAAAGGCATTTGAAATCGGGGACATTCAAATAGCGCCCTTCTCCACATCCCACGACGCAAAAGACCCTGTCGGCTTCACTTTCACGGATGGCGTGCATTCCATCGGCCTTATTGCAGATACCGGCGCTGTAACAAAAGAGGCCTATGAAGCGCTTTGCGGCGTTGATGCAGCGTATGTAGAGGCAAACCATGACATAGCCATGCTCAATAGCGGCCCTTACCCCTATCACTTAAAAAAGCGCATACTTTCCCCGGGCGGCCACCT
The DNA here is from genome assembly GCA_009782515.1 of Eubacteriaceae bacterium. Lineage (GTDB taxonomy): Bacteria > Bacillota > Clostridia > Eubacteriales > Anaerofustaceae > WRIY01. The sequence continues at coordinate 25,398 of WRIY01000020.1, read as the reverse complement.
TTCCAATGACGATGCAGCCTACTTTATCGCCGAGCTGATTCGCAACGGCCTGACAAGGGCCATGCTTGGCCACCTTAGCCTTGAGAACAATACCCCCATGGCGGCTTTTGATACAGTAGAGGCTTATGCCGCAGAGCAAGGCATGAAGCGAAGAATCGACTATATCCTCGGTGTTGCGCCACATTACGAGCCATCAAGCCCGCTTTCTCCGGCGTAAGCTTGTGCATTGGCAAATCGATATCAAGAAAATACGAAAATCTTACTAATCAGCCATTTTTGCCCCAAAAAGTTATCAACATGTTATCAACATACATTTTTTCTCTCAAAAAACTGACAAATCTATGCAGCATCTTTCCCAGTTGCCGATTAAATGGCATGAAAACGTTGTTTTGATGAATTGGATCTATCAAATATACGAAATTAAGATCTATTGATGCAAATTCTGCCAGAAATATCTATCCACAATTGCCAACGCATCACCATTATTTCGTGCTTTATACTTTTAGATGATATATATTGACATTTACGATATTGTTAAAATTCACGCGCATCTTGTCATAATTGCCGGAAACCACAGCATCAAGCATCGCATTTAAGCTTTTTTTGCGTTTTTGTGTCATCGATCTTAGCCTAAAGAGATAAAAGGAAAGGCCTTTTAAAAAAAGAAAGCTTACTAAATAATAAAGGGATTGTAAATAAGACAGGCGAATTGGCAGGCGCCTTGCGCTTTGGGCGCTTAGCTTTTATATGATCTTTTGGCCTTTCCTAGAAAAAAGGCCCAGATTTGCTGGCAGGCATAGAAAAAGCGGGCGGCTTGAGCCGTCCGCGCTTTCATTATAAGTTAGGTATGCTATACGCAATCGTTCGGGAAAAATACAGGGAAAGGCGTTATTTCTTCATTGAGGAACACTTCGCAGAAGCTTTGCTCAAACGGTTCTTCGTTTTCTTCCGGAATCGGGCAGTATCCGAAGTTCGGAACTTTAATGCATACATCGGTAACAACCTTAACTATGAAGAAGAAGCCCAGTGAAAGAACTAAGGTTCCGTTGCTGAGCATTTGCTCAGTGCCGACTTCAACGATGCTCTCGGCATGGGCCTCAAACCTTCCTTGGCGTAGAAACTGCCTCGGAGCATATACTGTGCCGCCTATAGGAAAGCGGACGATGTTGTCTTTTTGCACTGTTCCTGAGCATATAGGGTATGCGCATACTTTGAAAAGGCGCCCATCGCAATTCCTTTTTATGACTGCATAAACAGGAACGCCGATTACTAAGTTTAGTCTGGCATTGCATTCATCAATCTCTGTGAAGTAAGGCTGGTCTTCATAGCTATCAACAATAGCCTTGCCAAACTCGGCGTATAAGTAAGTATAATCTGTTACGCAATCGGTTGGAAGCTCAAGTTCAAAAGGAAGGTTCTCAAGGCATTCTCTTTTGCTGAATGCGTCATAGACTTTTTTTATTACTAGGCTATCAATACATCTTCTTGATGTTGAATTCGTGTCCAAGTAGCAATCCTCCTGTTAAGTAATTTCAGTTTATAATATGGAAGCTTTTTGCACATGTGCAGGACATTCGATCCTGCTTTATATAATTTTCGCAATCGAAATCAAGCAATAATTATCTCGGTCATATTAATCTATGCAATATTATAAAATTGTTTCATGCAATAGGAAATATTGTATAAAACGCTAAAATAACTCTATAAATTCTCTATTCCTACCCTATATGCGAATCTATTGCCGTAAATGCTCGCTTGCCGGATATAAGCACTCGCAAAAGTCGATACAGCGTGTTGAACAGCTTCATTTTAAGGCAAATAAAAACCTCTTTTATTGCCTTATCCCTTCTGTGTATTTATAATGCTGCTTAAGGGCATGGCGTAGCCATGCCCTTAGAACATTCTATGCTTGAAGGTAATCAAATAATGGAATTGCACAGAAAAATCATCGATATTCATACCCATGCCTTCCCTGTCGCCCTCGCAAAAGAAGCTATACCAATGATGGCCGCAATTGCCAGCCTAACTGCCCAGACAGACGGCAGCGCGCCAGATCTCAGCCGCGCTATGGCTGGCTGGGGCGTTAGCGAATACAATATTGCCCATGTGGCCACAAAGCCCGGCCAGTGCGAAAAAGTCAACGCTTTTGCGGCCTCATGCCTAAGCGATACAGTGCACTGCTTTGGCTCTGTTCACCCCCAAGACAGCTTTGGGCCTGTGCTTTCGCGGTTTGGCGAAATGGGCCTTAGCGGCGTTAAGCTCCACCCTGACTACCAGGGCTTCTTTGCTGACAGCAAGCAGGCGTATCTTGTCTATGAGGCATGCGCCAAATACAGCCTTCCAATAATGCTTCATTGCGGCTACGACCCGAAATCGCCGGATCTTGTGCATTGCACTCCCGAAATGCTTGCCGGTGCAGCAGCTGCCTTTCCACAAGCAACCTTTATCGGCGCCCATTTAGGCGGAATGTTTTGCTTTGACGAAGTTGAAAACACGCTTGCAGGCACTGCCAATGTATATATAGACATTTCAATGATGGCAAACAACATTGAGATCAGCCAATACAGGCGAATAATAGCAAAACACGGCGCGCACAGAACGCTCTTCGGCTCAGACTGCCCATGGTCAAACCCTATAAAAGAGTATAGCAGCCTGATGCAGTTAGGATTGTCAGACGCTGAGATGGACATGATATGCTATAAAAATGCCCGGGCCCTTCTCAGAATCGGCCAAGATTAATTCATTATGCCTTGATATTGCTTATGGCACCTCTTATCATCGATATATACAATATAGAAATTTCGGAATTTGCTTTGTTAGGGAGGAATATTTATGAAAAAAGCGCTAATTGCTGTTTTGCTGGCTTGCTGCTTTCTTGCTTCATGCAGCTCAAGCCCAAAAACGCAGGATACGCCAGGCACAAGGGGCGAAAACCTTGTAGACTGGCTTCAGGCAGGAACTTACAGCTACGACTTTACGATGCAGACTACAGGTGGCGGGGAATCTTTTGAAATGTCCGGCTCCGTATTTGCAAAGGGCGGGTCATATCTGATGCAGATGCAAGGCACGCCTATAGCCATGAAGGTTTTGATAAAGGGCGATGAAGCCTATATGATAAACGATGAAGCAAAAACTGCCATTTCAATGAGCCTTGGCAGCATCGGCGTTGATATGAGCGTTGCAATGTCGGATATGCCGAAAGCGTCAGCTGTATCATCAGGCGAAGCCGAGCTTGACGGCAAGAAGTATAAGTACGAAGAATACGATACCGGCAACGGCATAGGCCGATTCTACTATGATGGCAATTCTGTAATCGCCATTGAAACAAATTCCGGCGATGATGCCAGTATGATCATGAAAATATCCAATACATCAAACACTGTTGACAGCTCTCTTTTCGAGATACCAAGCGACTATACGATCTCAAGCTTTAACCTGAGCGATCTGCTAAACACCGATGCGCTTGACGAGCTTAACAATCTTCTGGACTCGTATAGCGAGTAGGCTGGCAGAATACATCAGGGGCAACTGCTTGCTAAAGCAAAGCCCCTTTTTTGATTGCTGCAATTTTTTTGCAGTATTTTTGCCCTGTCATCTGAAAAGGAGTATCGGGTTATAAAAAACAGCTAGGCATCCCTTATTTTCGCAATTGCGCTGCTCTGCGAAACAGCCTTTGCGCTTGAGCCTCCCGTTTATAGGCAACTAAACGGGCGTAAGCAAGTCGGGCAATTATGCAGGAACTAAACTCAAATTATGCCAATGCATAATTTTAGCTTTGGGCTGCAAATATGCCTATTCACTGCGATGGCTGCTATAGGCTGAGTTGCAATGCCACAATCGGCTGGAATGAACAAGGCGGGGCAAATAACGCGGAGAACTTAAAATTCGCCCAATAAAAAGGGCATTTTCTGTGTATAAGATTGGCGGATAGCATCCCAGCCACTACTGGCATCAACGCAAATGATAACAGCAAAAAATCGCATATGCTTTATATTCGGCATAAAAACTCAGAATGCGCCGCGATGCCGGCGAAAATTGCCTGGCGGGCAACCAGGCTTATTGGAGAGGGCTATTGCTTTTCAGGAATTTAGCCAGGCTGCATTAGCGGCTACGACGGAAATAGAATACAAGCGCTTTCAGCATGGGTAAAGCCTTGCTGAAAACACAAAAAAATCAACTGAAGCGGCAGCTGCAGCAAATGTTCGCAGCTTGCCACAACATCAGGCAGGCAAGCTTGCTCAGCAATGGCTGCAGCGCTAAAAAAGGCTGCATTGGCGCCAGAGCAGCAGGGAATGCTGCCGGTTCATATAGCAGCCCGCTGCAATAGCCATAGCGCAGCTACAGCCACTTAAAGCTATTGGCCCTAAAAAACGCTTTCCCGATAAAATCACGCTCGGCAATAAAGCCTATCTCCGGCATTCTTGAGTCAAAGCTGTTGGGCCTGTTGTCGCCCATCACAAAATAGTGCCCCAGCGGCACCTGAACCTTGCTGAAATCATTGTAGTGCAAGCTTTCCTCCAGGTATGCCTCTTCAAGCGCTATGCCGTTTATATAAACAATGCTCTGCTTTATCTCAAGAATATCGCCCGGCATGCCGACAACCCTTTTGACATAGAATCTGCTGCGGTTAATCTTTATTATCGAGATGTCCCCTCGGCAAGGCTTGCCAATGATGTACACAGCCTTGTTGACGCCAAGCTTGTCATTTGGCTCAAGTGTCGGGAGCATGCTTATCTGCTCCACCCTGACAAACTCGAAAACAAATATTCTTATAGAAAACGCTATTATGAAAGAAATGAGCACGAGTGAGCCCCATTCCTTAAAAATGCCTGCTATGCTTTTGTTCGTATCTATTGGTTCCACATGGATATTATAGCGCATGTTTGGTGTCATATGCGCTGTATTGGAGCAATAGTGTAACGCAAAACAAGGCTGCGGCACTGCAGCCCCTTGGATTTGGCAGCATTAATGCTTTAAGCAGCCGGATGGCTGCGCTGGAATTTAGAATACTGTGCGTGTTTTTCTTCCCTGCGGCTTGGCAAAGCCCCCTACGCCACTGCCTCAAGCTTTTTTGTCACGATATGGTAGCTATAGTCGGCTACAAGCTGCATAGAGGCATAATCGTGAAATACGCCTAAAATGGCAGAGCCCTCGGATTTTAGCTCCTTGATAAGCTCGAGCACGCTCGCTTTTGACACAGGGTCAAGGGAGGCTGTTGGCTCGTCTAAAAGCAGAAGGCGCGGCTTTGTGATAATGCCGTATATAATATTGAGCCTTTGCTTTTCGCCTCCGCTAAACGTTGAGGGGTACATGCCCCATAAGCTTTCGGGCAAGCCTACCATGCCCATCAGATCGCCTGCGCGCGCTCTGGCTGCGCTGGCGCTGGCTCCCCGGTTGATAAGCGGCTCGCTTAGGATATCCAGTGCTGCGATTCTTGGAATGGCATGAAAGAATTGCGATACATACCCTATTTCGCTGGCGCGAAATGCCCTCATGTCTTGCAGGCTTGCATTCGCCAAATCGTAAACGTCCCCGTTTTTTGCATTGTAGTAAATATGCCCGCTGCTGGGAAGGTATGTTCCATAAATGCATTTGAGAAGCGATGATTTCCCTGCGCCGGAAGGCCCTATTACTGCCAGCATTGAGCCCGGCTCTATAGACAGGCTTACAGAGTCAAGGCATGGGATGCTCTTTTCCTCGCCTACATGCATATGAAATGTTTTTGACAGGTTTTCAACCCTAAGCATTTAAATGCCTCCTAAATCAGTGAATGTACAAGCGTTTGCGTGAACCAGTGCTGTGGGTCTTCCATTATTTGATCAGTAAGCCCGTGCTCGACAATGCCCCCATCCAGCATCACAATGGTTCGATCAGAGAGCATGCGAATAACAGCTAAATCATGGCTGACAATTATAATCGCAATATTGAGCTTTTTTTGCACGCTGCGTATAAGGTCAAGCACCTTGGCCTGCACAGACAGGTCAAGGCCTGTTGTAACCTCGTCAAGCAGGAGCACAGGCGGGTTATTTGCTATAGCCTTTGATATTTGCACTCTCTGCTGCATGCCGCCCGAAAACTGCTTTGGCGGCTCTTTCACCCTGCCCAGCGGTATCTGCATATGCTCAAGCAGCTCATTGGCCCGATCCTGCATTGAGCCTACATTTCTGCTTCCGGCTGCGATTAGCTTCTGGGCTACATTGCCGCTGCTTGAATAGTCCATGAGCAGGCCTTGTGTCGGGTTCTGGTATACCATGCCCAAAAGGCTGTTGCGAATGATTCTCTTTTGCTGGCTGGATACGCCCATAATATCAACAAGCCCGTCGCTGTACCCGCTCAAGTAGGCGGCGCCTGATGTCGCGGGAATGTCAAAATACAGCGAACGCAAGAGCGTTGTCTTGCCTGAGCCCGATTCCCCGACAATGCCCAAAATCTCAGAGGGGTAAAGCTCAAAGGAAATATTGCGCACTGCCCATACGCTTTTGCAGTGGGGGCAGCGGTTTTTGTCAAGGGGGTTGGAAATGTCACGGCAGTAGCTGCATCCATTGCCATAGCGGACAGTGAGATCATTTACTGTTAATGCCTGGTTCATGCGTGTGCCCCCTTTGTGCGTTTTTGCTGCAAAATCCGGTGTCTGAGCATTGATAGTGCCTCTCGCCGGTTTGCGGGTCAAACATTTCGTCAAAATATACGCCGGTTGCCCCGCAGAGCCTGCAAGTGCGATCGCCCATGTCTTCTATGTCAAACTCATAGTCTTCAAAGTCAAGCGGCTCAACGCTGGTATAGGGAGGCACTGCATATATCATTTTTTCGCGCCCCGCGCCGAATAAGTAAAGGCATTCAGCGTTATGAAGCTTTAGGGTGTCATAGCGCGGTATCGGGCTTGGCGCCATAACATAGCGGCCGTCCACCAGCACAGGGTAGTCTGCGCCAAGGGTTATCCTGCCGTAGCGCATGATCTGTTCATACAGCATAAGCCATGCAGAAGAGTACTCTTTATCCGCATGAAGCTGCCGCGCAGCGCCAAGGCTTCGCTCAACTCCGCGCAATGGCTCGGGGGTTGGAACTTGCAGCACAAGCACCTGGCTGTCTGTCAGGGGTATTTCGGGAATTCTGTGCCGGGACTGTATCAGCGTAGCCTCCTCAGAGTCTTCAGTGATCCCGACTCCTGTTGTCAAGGATATAAACTTTTTGATGCTGATTGCATTAACGCTGTCATCACTTCCCTGATCTATGACTTTAAGGGTATCTTCAGGGCCAATTATAGAAAGCGTCACTTGAAGGCCGCCTGTGCCCCAACCCCTGCCGATAGGCAGCTCTCTTGAGCCAAACGGCACCTGATAGCCGGGCAAGGATATTGCTTTTATGATTGCACGGCGTATTTCACGCTTTGATCCTTCATCCAGGAATGCGAAATTATAGCTCTCGTCCATACTGTATGCCTCCCGTATATAAATTCATTGGATTTCCCCGCGCCGTGTCTTCCTGATATTGTCCAGAGCGGATTGGTACGTGACATAATGCGGCAGCTTTAAGTGAGATATAAAGCCTGACATTTCAAGCGCCTCACCGTGCAGCAGCACAAACTCCTCATCATTTGGCGGGCTGTGCGGATGGGGGTAATTGAGGGCGCAGTCGAGGATTGACATGGCAATTGCCTTTGTGTCCATCCGGCCAAAGACAAGCCCGTAGCCGATCTCAATGCCAAGCTCGCTGAGCTCTTTGCCGGTGCCGGTTTCTCTGCTGATATAGGACTCTACTTCCGTAAACAGGATTTCGCCAAGGCTTATAGCCTCGCTTTTGTCCAAAGGGTAGGCTATTTCAACCTCGATATAGCCGCTTCGCAGCTCGCCGACTGTGGGGTGCGCATTAAAGCCGTAGCCGCGAAGCCCTGCATACGCCACTCCGCTTACAAAGCCAGTGTCTGCCCTAAACAGCGTTTGCAGCCTGGCGCTTCTCGCAGCCGGCAGCATGAGCATTTCCTGGGTGATGTCAACCGGCTCTGTGTCATCAGGCTCGTATGAAGCGATAATGCCTTCCTGCCTGAGGATTTCAGACACGCGCTCAGCCTTCATATCGCTGCTCTCAGGCTCAACCAAGGCTAAATATTGCTCCCGAAACGCCTGAAGGCTGCCTTCTTCTTCGCTGCTGAGCCTGAAGTCAATGAGCCTGTGGGTATAATCATATGTAGGGCCGAGTACCTGCCCGAAAGGAATGTCTTTAAACGCTGCTGAAATCCTTCGGATGAGGCGCATTTGGCTGCAGTCGATCGGCTCCGAAGTGTGCATGCGCGGCAGTGTTGATCTGTATGCCCTCATAAGAAACACTGCTTCCTCGCAGCTGCCTTCGCTTTGCTTTAAGGCAAGGGCGGCATACTGCGGGCTGTAAAATCCGGCTTCGCACATCACCCGATCAACAAGCTGCTTCATCCTCGTTGTGATCATTTCAACTTCGAGGCACAGATCTCCATCGCTGCGCCAAATCTTCAGAAGCTCTATTGAGCTTTCAATGGCGTCAGCTCCGCCTTTTACAGCTACATATGCCATTACATGCCCTCCCCTTTGGCGCTAACCCGGCGGGGAAGCGCTATCAGCTTGCCCTGCTTTGTTATAAATATCAGTTCAAACCCCATAGGGTATTCGATTTCGAGCTTTGCTGTTTCCTGCAGGCAATCTGCAATCTGCCTGTCTACATAAAACTGCGCTTCTCCGTTTATGCCTGGACCGCTCGCTGTTATTTGCGCATCTCCCTCAAGCTTTGGCGCCTCTATGATAACAGTTGCGCCTTTGTGGGGATCAAGCAGCGTTCCCGTATAAATGCTGCCCCACTCGCTAAAGCCGCTGCCTTGGATAATCGCGAAGTCTGCTTTGGCCAACTCGCTCGGCCTGGCGTATGTCAGCTGTTCGATCGTTTTAGCCAGATCGCCGGCCCCGTATGCGAAAAAGGCCGCTGTATTGTCTAAAAAGACGCTGCAAAGGGCTAAAATTGCTGCATCGGGGCCATCGCCGATGCACCCTGAAATATCGTGGCATTTCATCGGGTGGGCAAAAGCGTTCATGGTTTCCCTGAATATTTGCTGTGAAAGCAGCGTGCTTTGATAATCTATTGCACTGGGCATATTATTCCTCCATTACATTGAATACTGCTTTGGTTGACATAGCCAGCCCTGCTTCAAGGGCATGCTTTTCCCGGATTTTAGCTTGCCAGCTTTCAAGCGTTTGATAAATCATATCGCTCTCAGGCAGCTTGGCGTTTAATGCGGCATCGATGATGGCCATAGCATGCACTTTTTGCAGATCATCCCCCAAGCTGGCTGCATAGCCTTTGCTCTCGCCGATGCTCACCATGCACTCGCAGGCAAGCGCTTCGCCTGCATAAAACAGGGTGTTTTTTGCGCTTTCACGGGTTTTTAGCATCACAAGCATTTTTTCAGGCTTCTTTAGCGTTATAGCATTGTAGCGCTCATCAAGCGCTTTGCCCAAGGCGACAACCTCAGGGCCATCCGACAGATTCAATATCCTAAAGATTGTTTTTTTGTCCATAATCCATTCCTCTGGTGATTGCGTGTTTTCATGTTTTCAGCTTTTCTTTCAGGGCGTTGAAAGATATTTCAATCGTGTATATAAAGGCTATTACTATAGAAATCGCAACAAGGCCCTTTGCATACCTGTATGAGCCCAGAGCTGCAGAGATCGTGTAGCCTATCCCGCCGGCCCCGACGTAGCCCAGCATGGCAGAGGCTAGAAAATTGCTTTCAAAAGCTGTAGTGAGCCATGCGATCATGGATGTCATTGCTGAGGGCAAAACAGCCATGAAGAAGGCTTTGGCCCTGTTGGCGCCGGTAGCTGCGAGCGCCTCGAGCACTCCGGCGTCTATTTCCTCAAAGGAATGCGCAACGAGGCGGGCAAAGCTTGCTGTTGAAACAATGCACAGCCCTACAATGCAGGGCGCAGGGCCGAACCCGAGGCTTACAAGCGCCATTAGCACCCATATGAAAGAGGGTATTGACCTTATAAGCGTAAAGGCCGCGCTCAGCACAGCAGGCGCAAATTTAACAGGCGTGATGTTCTTTGCCATAAATACAGCAAAAAAGACGCCAAATACTGCACTGTACATTGTTGCAAGCACTGCAACCCATACGCTCTCGGCAAAGGCTCGCAGCGTTATGCCAAACTCGTGAAAGGGCGAGTCTGCGGCTACAATTGCCCACAGTTTTTTCAGGGCAGTGCCCACATTGCCAACCCTTGAGATTATTTGCTTGCCGTCAAACGGGAAAGCAATAAAGCATATAGTTGCAAGGCCGGCAAACACAGCCAGAAACACTGTGACAGGGCGTGTATATTCAGGATTGTGCAGCCTGATTTTGCCGCGCCGAAGCACAGCGTTCGGGCGAAGCGCTGTTGCCGTTTTCATTTGATAACCTTCTCCCTAAGGTAGTTGGATATAAAGTTTACGGCAATTACATTTGCTGCGAGAACAAGTATAATGCCAAATGATGTTCTGTAGCGAAACAGCTTCCAATGGCTCATAAGAACCATGCCGATTCCGCCTCCGCCAACTGCCCCGATTATGCTTGATGACATTATATTTATCTCAATTGCATACAGCAGCCATGAAATAAAGCCAGGCAGCGCAGCCGGAATCACGCATTGAAACAGTTTTGGCAGGTAGGCAGCGCCTACGCTGTCAATAGCCTCCATGCTCTCATTGCCTACTTCATCGACAACATCGGCAAAGCCGCGAAGCAAATAGCCGAGCGTATTGATCGTCAGCGCCATCAGCCCTACGCTTGTCCCGACGCCGAAAGCCATAACCAGCACCATCAGCCATACGCTGCTTGGCAGGTTTCTCTGAAAAGAGGCAAGCGCCCGAACTATCTTGACGGAAACGCGGTTTGGGGCTGTAGAGTACGAAGCGAAAAAGCACAGGCAGAAAGCGATTAGCCCGCCAATAAACGTTGGTATAAGAGCCATCCCGAAATTCTGGGCCAAAATGGCCCCCAGCCCTTCTGACAGCTTATAGCTGGGGGGCAATAAGCCATGCACAAGGAAATCAAAGAAGCTGCCCATATGAAAGAAGAATCGCAGAGGGTTATAGTTCGTTTGAATGCTCGCAGTGATATACAAAACAGCTATAAACGCTATAGTTGCAGCATAAAGCCTGCGCTGCTTTATAAGCTCAGCCGGCACCTTTTTATAATCAGAATCAGACAAATGCATACTCCTCTTTTTGCAAAGAGCCTGCGCTGTCAGCTTCGCTGAAGTGCTGGCTGTCGCCTTCATATATAAACGCCACAGCGCTGTCGGTAAGGGTATCGCTTGGCCCGTCAAAGACAATCTTTCCTTGCCTCATGCCAATAATGCGCGTTGAGTACTCTCTGGCGAAATCCACTTGGTGCAAGTTTATAAGGCACGCTATGCCCCGCTCCCTTGCCTGGCTTACAATGAGCTCCATAATTGTCCTGCTGGTAACAGGGTCAAGAGAAGCTATTGGCTCATCGCACATGAGCAGCACCGGCTCCTGTATGAGAGCCCTGGCTATCCCGACGCGCTGTTTCTGCCCGCCTGACAAATCGGAGGCGCGCTTATACAGCTGCTCTTCCAGCCCGACGCTTTTTATGATGTCATATGCTTTCTCTTTGTCCTCTTCTGCATATCGGCCAAGAATGCCTTTTAGCGTTGGCATATACCCAAGCCTGCCATGCATGACATTTTGAAAGACGCTCAAACGGTAGACCAGGTTAAAATGCTGAAAGATAAAGCCGATCTTGGTGCGCATTTCGCAAAGCTGCCTATGGCTCATATCATTGGCTATTTCAGTGCCGCATAGTGAAATGCTTCCCTCATCCCTTTGCACAAGGCGGTTTATGCAGCGCATCAGCGTAGATTTGCCGGCGCCGCTTCGGCCGATTATTGTCACGATTTCACCGGCTTGAATGCTAAAGCCCACCCCGTCAACAGCTTTCACTGCTCCATAGTGCTTTTTAAGCCCCGACACTGAGAGGATATTATTGCCGGCATCTGTATTATTGTTGTCTAATGGCATTTGTGCATACCCCTTTCCAAGTATTGTCCATACCGTGCTGTTTATCGTTTTTTTAAGCTATTCTGACAGGTTGTATCTGTCGCGCAAATCCCTCAGATAGTCATAAACGCTGTCTTCAACAGGCAAAAAGCAATTTTTGCTGCCTTCCCCGAAATAGGCGGGATCATCAAAGCTCAGCAGAAAATCCTTCACAAGATCCTTTAATTCTTGAGGCAGGCTGCCTTTGATCGCCCAAGGGTCAGTAGGGATCAGCGGCGATGATTTTATGATTCTGATTTCATTTTCGTTAACCATTCCATTGGCTACCATAGCCTGATAAGAAGTGCTGGCTACGCCTGCTGCTTCAATATCGCCCAAATATACGGCGTTAATGGCGTTGTCATGTGTGCCTGCCATTGTAACTGATGAGAAGAATTTGTCGTTTACATGCAGATCTTCAAATGTCAGATCGCTATAGCCTTCTTTGGCGTTGAAGTGGGTGAGGATTTCATGGCATGGAACCAGGTTGCCGGACGTTGATGCAGGGTCTATAAAGCCAAATGACCTGCCTTCGAGATCATCGAGAGTGTAGATGTCAGAATCTTCGCGGACAATGATCCAGCAGTAGTATCCGACGGAGTACTCGCCGGTGTTTTCATTCCAGGACGCCTGGTTTACCAAACACTCAGCTTCTGCCCTCTCTCTGGCGAATACATATGCAAGCGGCCCGAAGTCGGCAAACGATGCCTGGCCGGTCCTCATTGCCTCAATGCATGCAGTGTAGTCTGTGGCGATATACTCTTCTACCGGTATTCCGATTACTTCAGACAAAGCGTCGTCAAAAACTTTTCGCGTTGCCCAGAATGTAGGGTTGCCCTCCTGGGGAAGCAGGACCATGACAAATTTATCTATTCCCCATTTGTTTTCCACAGTGCTCGCCGGCGTTGTGCAGCCGGTTGCCAGCGCAATCAGAAGCAATGAAGCAACCAGTGCAGACAATGTTTTTTTCAAATTCATTTTTTTATCCTTCTTTTAGAATGAATGCAATAAGCATTTCTTGATTAGTCTTTTGTTTTCAGCCGCAGCATATGGCCTGCACGCCGCTTTCATCTGAGAGAAAATCGCCAATGCCATACGGCTGTGGCTCGTATGCCCCATGGTAGTCGCTGCCTCCGGTAAGAAACAGCCGGTGCTCATTAGCACAGCTTTTTATCATCTTCCTGTCTTCTTCGCTGTGGGAATGGTGGTTAAGCTCTATGCCGTCAAGGCCTGCGTCTGCAAGATCGCCCACAAGCCAGAAATTTTGCTGCTGGCCGGGATGCGCAAGCACTGCCAGGCCACGAGCCTCTTTTATTGCTGCTATAGCGGCAATTGCATCAGGGTAGAGGATGTCAAAGTCGCATATTCCGCCATTTTTAAATATTCGCATGTACGTTTCTCCAAACATGCTTTCTGCCTGCCCTGTTGCCACAAGCCAGTCCATGATGTGCTGCTTGTATAAATACTTTCCGTCCGCCCTGCTCAGCTTGCTTAGCTCAATATAGTAGCCATTTTCTGTAAGGATTTCGGCTTGCTTTTCAGAATTGGAGTTGCGGGCTGCAAGTATTGGCTCGCATAGCTTTTCAATTGGCTCCGGCGTTTTGATATTGTATCCGAGAATATGCGCTCGAGTGTTTGTCTCTTTGTGCACAGCAGATATTTCAACGCCGCACAGCACTTTGAGTGCTGCATCATCGCAGCAAAGCTTAAAATGAGATATAGTGTCGTGCTCAGTTATAGCGATAGCGCCAAGGGCCTTTTCTTTGGCCTGCGCTATAACGCTGGCTATGCTTTCAGCCCCGTCTGAAACTGTTGTGTGTATATGCAAGTCTGCTTTCATTTCAGCTAAACTCCTTATAGCGCCTGTTTTCTGTATTCGATGCGCGATGTCGTATTTCCGTCTACAAAAACGTGGGTGATTATCGGATAGCCGTCCAGTATTTCGACAATGAGAAGGTCAGCCTTCTTTCCTATTTCCAGAGAGCCATAGTCATTGTCGATGCATGTTGCTTTTGCAGGGTTCAGTGTTGCCATGTTTACTATCTGGTGCAAGGGGGCATTGTATTTTTCATGCATGTAAAAAATGCTTTGCAGCACTGCTGCAGGGTAATAGTCTGAGCATAAAATATCAGCGCCACCCGCAAGTATTGCTTCGGACGCTGACATGTTTCCTGAATGCGAGCGACCCCTCAGAATGTTGGGCGCGCCGACAACAGTGTAAAAACCTAATTCTTTAGCTTTATTTGCTGTTGCCATATCGATTGGGAATTCGCTGATTGCCACGCCGATATCTTTGTTAGCCTCAAGCTTTGCTGCATTGTCGTCATCATGCGATGCAACTGCTATTCCCTTTGAGCGGGCAAAAGCAGCCAGATCCTTTTGCTGCTGAAAAGAAAGCTTTGGCTTATTCTGGTGCTCTTTCATAAGAGCCTCAAAATCAGAGTCGCTTATATCGGCAAGGGCGCCCCTGTACTGGCTCAGGTCACGGTACTGGCCCTGGCCGGGGGTATGGTCCATGAAAGATATTAAATGCACTTTCCCCTGGCTGATCATGCTCCAGGCGATATCAAATGCATCTATATTGTCAATTTCTATTCGAAGGTGGAAGCGGTGGTGTATGAGATGAAAGCGCATGTGTATATCTGCTATAAGATCAGCGATAATTTGCATGTTGCCCTGTGTTCTAAGATCGGAAGAGCCGCCGAAAACGCCTTTTTTGTAAAGCGAAATGGAATGGTACATTGTAGTTATGCCAGCGCCAAGCAAATCTCGCTCGCACACCTTAAGGGCGTACTCTATATCCATTTGGGAGGTCGCTCGAGGCTGGATATACTGCTCAATTCTGTCTGAATGAATGTCTATGATGCCTGGCATTATATATCGGCCGTGGGCATTTACCACCCGCTCAGCGCCTTGAGTGCCATCGGCAAAGGCAATGATTCTATCGCCTTGTATATGTACAGCCTTATTGTCTATTATGCCGTCAGGAGTTACAATTCTCCCGTTTTGTATAGCAATCAACGATGCATGTCTCCTTACATATATGAAGGCAAGCAGTTTGCAATTTAAATCCCGGCCTGCTGTTTCATATGTCTTTTCTGTAATATTAGCGCGATTCATAGTGAGCCAATAGCAGCATTTAGTAATAATATTGTATAGCAATTGTAAAAACACTTTACTGCTGCTTGCTGGGCATATGGCGGCTAAAAGAGTGCTGTTAAGAATTATTATGCAGTAAAATGAGCAGAACGAGGGCGGCTGCTCCAGCTGCATATGCAGGAAAAAAACAATATTGTTATATATTTTAGAAGCTGGAATTTAGAGTCTTGTTTTAGCCCACAGCCATTGCTGCCAATGAATGCTGATGCGCCAGGCATTATTGCATGCCTGCCGCATTTTGGCGGCATGCGGATGTGAAAAAGCCAAAGCGCGCCAAAAGGCAGTAATTATATAAGCTTGCCAAGTGCAATAAAGATGGAACGCAGCTAAAGCCGCGAGTATGCCCAGGGCCGGCAGCGGCAAGCTTCAGGCAGTAAAAGCTGCTAAACAGTTAGGTGCGCTTTATCGCGTTAAATAATGCAAAATTCTTAGTTTTGCCATTTTCAGCCCATGCAAAGCCGGTAACAGTTTCGCGCGCTATACTTTGCTGACAGAAATTGCTATAACAAATACCGGGGCTGCAATTTTTGCACTCTTTTTAGCTGCCGGAGGAAAATCATGTACATTAGCAGGCATATTGAACAAGTAATTAAACGCATGGCAAAGAGAAAGCCGGTTATTCTGCTTAACGGAGCGCGGCAAGTTGGCAAATCAACAACGCTAAAGGCAACGAATGCTGATATTAGCTATATAACCCTAAATAATCCGATAGTGCGTGAAAGCGCCAAAGATAATCCATCATTATTTTTTGAGGCTAACAAACCGCCGATTATAATAAATGAGATACAAAAAGCTCCACAGCTTTTTGATTATATTAAGGCCATTGTTGACGAAGGCAATGAGAAAGGCCAATTCTTCTTAAGCGCTTCCCAAAGCTTGAAACTGATGGTTAACATTGGCGACAGCTTGGCAGGGAGAGCCGGGATCATAAAAATGCTTGGCATTTCTATCAGAGAGCTTACGGGCAGCTCTTATAGAATTCCTTTTATGCCTACTTTTGATTATATGGCACTCTCAAAGGAATCAAGTGCGAAACTTGGATTTAGTGAATTAGCCTCTTATATTCATAAAGGCTTTTTCCCTGAGCTGCATGAAACCAAAAGCGGCTTGCGTGATTGGGCAGATTACTACGGATCGTATTTTCAGGCCTACATAGAAAAAGACATATACAGCATGCTGAATATTCGAGATGAATCAGCCTTTATTAAATTTGTGAAAGCAACAGCAGCGCTAACCGGCGAAATGCTAAATTATACAGCCATAGCCCAGGTATGTGGAAAAGATATTAAAACTGTGAAATCATGGCTCTCAATATTAGAATCATGCGGATTAATCTATCTCTTGGAACCATACTATAACAACTTGAATAAACAGCTTATAAAAACGCCAAAGCTCTACTTCCTTGACAGCGGGCTGGCTTGCTGGCTTCTCGGATGGAATACTCCTGAACAAATGGTAAATGCAGCAATGTGGGGGCATATCTTTGAAAGCTTTGTAGTGAGCGAAATTCTAAAGAGCTATTACAATGAAGGCATAGCCAACCCGCCTTTATACTATTATCGTGACAAAGACAAGAACGAAATCGATCTTGTTATTGAAGAGGCAGGCACACTGTATCCGGTTGGAATAAAAACAACAAGCGATCCAAGAAAGCAAATGGCAGACTCTTTTGGCCTGCTTGACAGCATTGCGGGCAAGCAGGCCGGAAGCGGTGCGCTGATATGCTTATCTAACGAGTGGCTGCCGCTTAAAGAAAATGTTTGGGTACTGCCGGCGAGCATGATATAAATTGCCCTTTTGCAGATAGCTGCTTTGCAGAGATATTCGCTTTGCATGAATATGCGCAATTGGCATATTGCGATGAACTGATTGAGGCAATGCTACCCTTGCCTGCCAAAACTGGGCAACAAAAATCATTGTGCTTGCTTTCCAATGCAGCGAATGCCATACAGGTTTTGCCTTTTATAAATATGAATTCGAGAAAGTGCTAAATAGCGCATAACAGGCTTAGCAATTGAGCACAAAATAATAAAGGGCTATGCGAATCTATGAAAATATCTTCGTATAGCGCCTTTTAAATAATTGCATTATTGCGATCTGTCTGGCTTTGTCAGTACAGCCAGGCGAACGGGCTCAGCCGAAACGCGACCTTGCCGATAAAGTCATCCTCGCCAATGAAGCCAAGCCTGGCGCTTCGGGAGTCAAGGCTGTCGGGCCTGTTGTCGCCCATGACAAAGTAGCAGCCTTCCGGAACAATTACCATTTCAAAATCGCTGTAAATAAGATTATTGTCAATATATGGCTCGTCGATTGCTTCGCCATTTATATATACTGTCTGTTCAATAATTTCAACGCTGTCGCCAGCAACCCCTATAACCCGCTTTACATAATTAGTCTCGGGGTTTATCCTAATAATTGCGATATCCCCCCGTTTGGGCTTAGACAGAGTGTATGTAATTTTGGAAACCCCCAGCCTATCGCTTGGCTTAAGAGTTGGATGCATGCTTGTTTGCTCCACTACGACGAAAGCAAATATAAACGTTCTGACGATTATGGCAAAGATTACTGCGAACAATATACATTTTATCCACTCGTAAATCTCATGCTTTAGGGTATTTTCCGATGGTTTTGCTGTTGCAACATGATAGTTTTCCATTATAAAATGCACTTACAGCGCTTGCAATTCTATCGCACAAGCGATTTCTCCTTTATAGTTCCTTGATAGAAATATATACAAATCTACAAAAAAGCAAGTTCGAATAAGCTGCGTATCGTTTTATAGACCTAGGAAAATTATAGCACAGTTCAATTCCCATGCATACAGAGATGATATTACAGTTTTTTTAAGCCCGATATTATTTTCACGGCCCTTGTGCCTGAAGTTTGCCTGGCGCATGAATGAATTTCCCTATAAATCAAGGGAAGCAATTAAGCGCAGCATAAGCCTGTGAAGCCTGCGCGCTCTGTGCCTTTCATAAACGCCAATCGACTTGGCGAAACAGCTTTGGGATCAAATAGCAAGTGGCAGCTTCAGGCGAGGCAGAATCGCCGAGCCTAAGCAGCGCCTTTGGCTTATGCTTAGGGGAGCATTGCCTGCCTGATATTGGCTTTCTTTACATAAGGCGCATATTCTGCAATAGGCAAATAATGCGGCAAGAAAGCCGTTATGCAGCCTTAAAGGCGCCGCCCGGCAAAAGTGAACTCGCCTAAAAGCTTTGAAACAGCAGTGCCGGACATTTCATCGCCGTTGAGCTCCCCTTTTATGGCAAAGCTTGTTCGAATCAAGCCATCTTTTGCCTTAAGCGTGGCGGTAAAAGTATACCCTTGAAACTTGAAGCTGTTAAGTTCGGCCTCTTTTCCGTCTAAGGCTGCTGTAGCCTCAAAATCATCGCCCTTTTCCTTAATGTCTATTTCGAACTTTATATCAGCTGATTTGCCCTTAATGTCAAGATCCCATTGCCCGGCTATATCTGAAGGCATTTATACTCTTTCCTTTCAATGTTTCTCGTATCATTATATGGCAATACCCTTCAGATATGTCCACTCACATTTTGGCAATAGATTGCCTTAACAGACTTGCTGAAGTAAAATATAACAATGGACAACAACCGCAGTATTTCATTTGTCTTAGCAACTCGAAACAGCAACAAAATCAGGGAAGTTGAGCCTTTATTTTCAGCTTTTAGCCTTATTAGCATGCAAAGCGCCAGAATAGCCGGCGAGGCTGAAGAGACTGGCTCTACTTTTGCTGAAAATGCATTGATTAAGGCAAGGCATGCATATGCCCAGTCTAAAATCCCTGCAATTGCTGATGATTCAGGCATTGAAGTTTATGCCCTTAACGGCGAGCCGGGCATACATTCTGCCCGCTACAGTGGTGAGCACGGAAATGACAAGGCCAACAATGCCAAGCTGCTTGAGGCTATGGATGGCATAAAAGACAGAAGGGCAAGGTTTTTCTGTGCAGCAGCAGCAGTGCTTTCAGACGAAGAGGAGATTGTCTGCGAAGGCTTCGTAGAAGGCTATGTTGCTTATGATGAAAAGGGCAGCGAAGGATTCGGATATGATTCGATCTTCATAGCGCTTGAAACAGGAGAGCGCTATTCTGAAATAGCTATGGATAAAAAGAATAAAATAAGCCATAGGTACATCGCTTTCTCAAAGCTTGCGAAAGCACTGGGTGAGCGCCTTGGATGCTAGGCAGCTCTCAATAGAGCTTAAAAACAATATCATCGGGCATTCCTATATTTTTGTGGCAACAGACAGGTATGTAGCAAGAGCCTATCTAAAACAGCTTCAGGATGCCGTGAGCGCCGGCATCGCGCCGGACATTAATGTTTCCAGCTTCAGTTCGAAAGCTTCAAAGCATGAAGTGCAAAACGCCCTCAAAACAGCCCCTGCATTCTCAGACAAGCGAATAGTCATTATTGAGGGCTCAGAATATGACCTGCAGCTTCGCGAGTTTTTGGCTGAGTACCCCAAAAACCCTGAGCCGGCCAGCGTGCTTGTGCTGTATGCCGAAACCTTTGACAAAAGGCTGAGCCTTTACAGAGCGTTTGCATCACACGGAAAAATCGTCGAATTCCCCCGGTATGATTTTTACTTTATAAAGAAATGGGTTGAGTCAAAGTGGAAAGAGCATGGCCTATCTGCAAACGATGCTGCCCTTAGCTACTTTGCAAATGCTGTAGGCTATACGAACAAAGATTCAGCAATAGACTTCGGCTATGTTGCCAATGAAGCAGAAAAAGCAGCGTTTTTCACATGGCCGGGCAGCAAGGTAACAGAGGCAGGCCTAAAAAAGATCATTCACGACAACACCCCCCCTCCAAGCTTCGGGCTTTCAGATGCTGTGCTAAGCTGCAATCCCACAGAAGCTGCAAAACAGGCATTAGCGCTAAGAAACGAAAAGTTGCCCTACCAAAAGGCTTTTGGCGAACTGGCCAGGGCTATGAGAAACCTTGTAGCAACAAATGCAGGCCTGGCAGAAGGCTTAAGCCAGCCTGAAATATCCAAAGTATACAACCTGCATTCATATGTTGTGCAAAAATCAGTGGAAGCATTGAGAAAATACAAAGCATCTGATGCAAAAAAGGCACTGATTTCAATTCGAAACGCTGATTTCCTGTCAAAGTCAGGCTATATGAGCCAGGAAGCTGCCCTGGAGGCGCTGGTTACTGACCTTGCATGCAAGTCCTTCGAATTTGCCCAGGCGGTAGGCGATGGCTACTAGGATATTTTTGCAAAGCACCCGCATTACGCTTGAAACTTCGAATCTGCGCATGGCGAAGGAAATCGCTGATCTCTACAAAAATAACTATGATCATCTCAGGGAGTGGGAAGACATTTTTGTGCCGGAAGCGTTTAGCGCTGCATACCAAAAGGACACTGTCAAGCTGGAGCGAAGGAGAATCGAAAACAAGACAGGAATAGATCTTTGGATCCGAAAGAAATCTGACGGAAGCCTTATCGGAAAAGTATCAGTTTTTGGCATCATATGGGGCAATTTTTCTACATGCATCATTGGCTATAAGCTTGATCAGGATAATGTCGGCTTTGGCTATATGAGCGAGGCTATCACTCGAGTCGAGCAATTTTTGTTTGAGGATTTAAACCTTCACCGCATCGAAATCAATATAATGCCAAAAAACGAAAGATCATTAAATGTTGTTAAGCGCCTTGGCTATACATATGAGGGCAGAATCAGCAAGTATATCTTTATCGGCGGGGACTGGCAAGATCATTTCAGATATACCAAAACTAACAAGCACTGGAGGATTGACTTTGTTCAAAGCGTCTTACCATAACCATTCACTATATTCAGACGGAAAAAATACAATAAGAGAAATGATAGAAGAAGCTGTTCGCACAGGCTTTTCTGATTTTGCGATTACTGATCATGCATACCACCTTCAAGGAACCGGATGGGCTCTAGAGTTTGGGGCGTATGAGCCGTATTTTGCTGAGCTGGCATCGCTTAAAGAGGAATACAGTGGCGCAATTAACTTCATTGCCGGCATCGAGGCTGAATGGTTTTATGGCAAAGGGACCGAAGAGACTCGCCTTGAATATGTTCGGGAGCATGTTGAGTTTACTGTAGGCAGCGTGCACTATGCTATTGGATTAGACGGTGAGCGCTACATTATAGACGGCACGCCCGAGGAATTCCTGGTGGGGCTTGGCCAGGGCTTTGATGGCGATCTCAGGGCGCTTGTCGGGAATTATTACGACAGCTATGTTGAAATGGCGCTAAACCTCAATGCTGACCTTATTGCACACCCCGATATAATTCTCAAAAACGCGCATGGCCTGTTTGCCAGCACTGAGAATTGGCATCTGGACCATATGCAAAGAGCTGTAAAGGCTATAAAGCAGGCAGCAAAGCCCACCGAAGTAAACATGGGGGGCAATTACAGGTATAAAAATGGCGTCATCTATCCTTGCGAAGCTATTCTTGAGATGATCATGGCAGAAAATGTGCCTTTGACAGTTGGCCTTGATGCCCATAGCGTTGACATGGTCAACTCCTATTACGAAGAAAGCCTTGGCTACCTGTACAGCCGTGGCGTCAGGAGCTTGGTTAAATACAGCGAAAACGGGGACTGGATAGATACCGATATCGCAGAATGGATGGCTTAAGGGCAGCCGGGAAAAGAAAGGGAAAATATATGGACAACCAGAAACCTGCAAGCGACTGGCTATATATGATTGAAGACACAGGAGAGCTCGGAGAGGATCTCAGGGAGTTTTACCAAAAGACAGAGAGCAAGAGCGCCCTGGACAAAAAGACCCATCAGCTAGTGTACATCGCTTACCTTGCTGCTTCAGGCATAACAAAAGGCGTTGCAAAGCACACGAAGGAAGCGAAAAGCCATGGCGCAACACGCGAGGAAATCCAAAGCGTGTTTACCTGCGGCTGGGCTGTTCGCGCCGCATGCCTGTCCGAGTGCTACCGAATTGCAATGCAGGCATATGACGAATAGCGCGAATTAGGAGCATTGGCCTATCCAGTGCCCTGCAGCAGTGGCGGCCCCGGCCAGAGCAATCGATGCTCATTGTTTGGCGAGCTGCTTACTGCCATGGGGCCAGGCATTCATAGATAAAAACAGCAATTTTAAAGGCTAGTGCAGGCAGCACTAGCCTTTAGAGGATAGGAGATAATATAATGATACGCTATAGCTTAGATGCTTCTGCGCTTTTTCATGCTCTTAATGCCGATAAACACTGAAAGCAGTGAAGTTGCTGATGACATCATCCAAACGGGCAGCATGCTAGGGTCATCTGTATCAGGGTTGGAGCCTCCCCCAATTCCTTCGTTGTGGCTGTGGCCATCTATCTTTTCATAGTATATTGCCACGTATGCTTTCTTGTGCGATTCTGTAAGCTCTATATCGACAGTATTTCCGCTTACAAATGGTTTTTCTAGCATCTGGTTTTCACTATAGCCATATGCTACTGCTTTAGCCTTGTATCCATTTACTTTAGGCGCTGTTACTCTATACTTTCCAGGAACTTTTAGCGAAGAGTCTGCGTTTACTTCAAGCATGTAGTTAGCTGAAGCGATTTGGCAAGCCAAAGCTTTTTTGGGTGTGGTGTTTTTTGAAATTGGCGAATTAGTGAATATTTGGTATACGCTAATTGAGCCGGTCTTTTTTGAATCAGTATTTTTCTTGCCAGTGTCTATCTTGCCAGTGTTTTTCGAACCGGAATTTTTTGAATCAGGAACCTTTGGTTGTGTGTTTTTGCCGGTGTTTTTTACCGGGGTATTCTTTTGCTCAGTGTTTTTTATACCAGTATTTTTCGTACCAGTGTTTTTCGAGCCGGAATTTTTTGAATCAGGAACTTTTGGCTCTATGTTTTTGCCGGTGTTTTTTGCAGGCGTATTTTTTTGCTCAGTGTTTTTTGAGCCGGTGCTTTTTGTGCTGGCATTTTTGGGTTCAGTGTTTTTTGTACCGGCATGGTTTGGGCCAGCGGGAGCCGAGGCTAAATCAATTATTGGCGATTGAATAGCATCTTTTTCTTTATTGCCTTCGCTGTCCTGGTACATGATATAGGCATTGCTGCTAAACAGATCCTCACTTGCTGAAGGGTTAGCAGAAGGGTTAAGTTTCACAATGAAGCTTAAAGTCGCGCTGCCGTTCAGATCGCCTATAACCCAGCCAAGAGTATTGCTGTTCTTTACTACAGTCTTGCCCTGGCTTTCAATAATGCCAGCCGGCTGGAGTGAGAAAAATTCAGACATCGGAAGCTCCATGTAGAAAGCCCCTTCTTCAAGAAGCCTGGCTACTATGCTGACGAGTATCTGGCCTTTAATTCTTGTGAACTCAGTTATGTCCGCAAGGCTCTCTATGTTAACAAAATCCAGCTCGCATGCATCAGCAAGGAATTTGAGCAGAGTTGCTGTATCTTGTGCTGCTTGAATGCCAACGCCATACAGTATGGCTCCTGAGTTGGCAAGCTTAGTCGCCTCGGACTGGACAGAGAAGAAAGTCATGCCCATGCCGGAGCTTGCAACAATAATTACGAGCTTGAAATCTGCATCTGAGCCTTCCAGAAGCTCTCCTGCCTTGGCAAGGCCTTTACTGAGGTTAGCTGTTCCGGACGCGCTCATCCTGTCGAGGCCTGCTGATACAGAGCTGATGCTGTTAGAAAACCCTGCTTCAACTTTAGCTTCGGCGGCATATGACACAACAGCAATACGGCTGTCCAAGTAGTCATTTTGCACTATTTCTTGTGTAAGCCCTTTGAGCTGCATTTGCACAAAAGCCAGGCGGCTTTGCCCTGTTGTGCCAATGCATTCATCCATGGCGCTTGATGACTCGACAACATATACGATGTCTGTAGCCGTATGCGATTTTTCCCTGCCAGAGAGCCTGATGTCTACTTTCCAGGCATCTGCGCCTTCTTTAGCTACATCTATGCTGTAGCTAAAGGGGTTAGGGCTACTGGGGCTTGCGAGAGCTGCTGATGGGATTAGCATAACAGCCATAAGCGACGCCAGTATCAGTGCTGCTTTCTTTTTCATGATGTTCTCCTTAATAGAAATGCTTGATATTTGCAATTAATGAATACCTAATTCGTTATTAATATTAACCCATTGTATTGATATTATCTACAGGAAAATATTGACGCTAGATTCATGTAACCAAGAATGTAATGTGTATAATATTAATTAATCTATATGATATTAGAGTTTATGTAACTTTAGTTATTATATATTTAATAACAAGCAATGAATATTGCGCTTGATAACTGCAGAAGATTATTTATATTAATTTTACTGTGTTACGAGAGTGTAACTAATAATTAGCTAATTATGAACTATGCCAGGTGCATTATGCGCCTTGTAATCAAATTGTTGTCAATATAGGAACATCGGCTTTGATTGTTATAGTATAGAGAAGCTGAGAAGTGGTCCAGAGGCAGTTGCTCGATATATTTTCATATCAAATAGAAGCAGCAACTCCTGATAAAGCAGTAAACTCTTGAGGGTTCACTTTGCCGCTCACGATATAGGGCGCTTCGTCCATGATGCCTGCTTTTAGAAAGCGGTTTATGTATCTCGAAAGTTCTTGTCCTGTATATCTTGTTCAAGGAATTTCATCATCCAATGTGGCCTGCGTTGTCAATGAAGCCTCGAATGCCAGCGTCAACAACGAAATTCACATTATTTTGAATAATGGCTTTGTCTATTGCCCGTATTGCTTGGTGTGCGCTTTTGCCCTCCTGAAATCATATGAGCAGCTTAGGAGCTTGCCCATGTACACTCCAGCACTTTGCGCATCAGGCCTTGCACTAGCTTGTCCTCATAGGCTGGGATTCCAAGCGGGAGTGGGCTTTCGCTTCCATCCTTTGGCATATATGCTCTTTCTCGGGCTGGCTGCGGATTGTAGCTAAAGCTCGCATGCGCTCAACCAAACTGTTAACGTTGTTTTGAGTTCTGAGCAATATGTGCCTTCGTTCCATAATAAAACAATACATCCGATAAATTTACATTATTTACTTAATATGGTGTCAAACCAAGGTAAAACAGCATATTATGCAAACGCAACTATAACTGAAGAGTCGTAAGTTTGATGGCTATGAATATGAATCGACACAATGTGGCATTAATAGCATAGATTCCAGCATTATGCATGCTATCCTTTTGTTACAACCACAAAGGAGATAGAGCAGCTG
>WRIY01000019.1 GCA_009782515.1 Eubacteriaceae bacterium | reverse complement strand
GCCTAAATATGAGCATGCTTAAGGCTTTCTTAGAGATAGGCTCACCTAAGGGGTTTTTGATGGGCTTGCAATATCAGGGCAAACGGGTTTGTGCGAGGCTCACCAGGCCCAGCACCATGTTGTTTTTTTGTCTTTCAAAGATATTTATGCCGGGGATTATAGCCAAGCGCTTGAAAGGCTCGCAACAAGGATCGGCAG
This sequence comes from Eubacteriaceae bacterium, assembly GCA_009782515.1. Lineage (GTDB taxonomy): Bacteria > Bacillota > Clostridia > Eubacteriales > Anaerofustaceae > WRIY01. The sequence continues at coordinate 44,987 of WRIY01000019.1, read as the reverse complement.
AGAAGCGAAAAGGCTTGGCATTAGCAGTTTTGCAGAACTCGATGAAGACGAGCTTGCAGCCATCAGAAAGCTGTCAAATGAAACAGCAACAGAAAATAATGTTGCTGACAGCCTTTATTTAATAACCAGCGCTTTGTTTCGCCATTATGGCAAAAAGGCGATAGTGCTTATAGACGAATATGACGCACCAGTAAACCACGCTTACCAAATGAAATACTATGATGATATGGTAAGGCTGTTTAGAGGGCTGCTCGGGCAGGCGCTAAAGAGCAACCCGTATGTGGAGTTTGCAGTGATGACTGGAGTGCTGCGGCTGTCAAAAGACAGCATATTTTCAGATCTAAACAACATACGCGTTTATTCTGCTCTTGAGCCGCAATACAGCGCCCGCTTTGGGTTTACTGAAAGTGAAGTGCTTGAGATGCTGAAATACTGCGGCTTGGATGAGCGCATGCAGGGCATGAAGGAATTCTATGACGGCTGCAGACATCTTGTGCACAAACGAAACCCTCAATGCCGCAATCATAATTGAAGAGAAATTCTCGCGTTCAAAGAGCGATGAAAGCCTGGAAAAAAAAGCTCAGGAGGCCATAGAGCAGATAATAAGCACAAGGCATGCAAATGCTGTTGTCGGCTATAGCACAGTCATTGCCGCAGCCGAAGCAAAAAAATGGAGGCTTGATGCCTCTTTTTGGCAAGGTGTGGATTGCCGCATTCGGAATCACAAGCGCTAAAGCTTCCAGAGCTTACCTCAGCTTCCTTATTACAATCTTGCTCCTTCTGCTTTCGCATGCAATCCCAGCCAGAAAAGTAGTAAAGCATCCTAACTGCAAAAAAAGTGGCAGCAACAGCAGCATGCGCCTTTGCCCCTGCCTTGGGCGCCATCGTTCGGCTAAAAAAAAGCAAATGCAAAAAGATTGTAGCGACGCAGGCGCATATCTCAACAGCATTCATATTATCTGCCCAAAAACTTCGCTGCTGTAGGCATCTAAAAGCTGCCTTATATGCTTGCGGCTTACAGGAAGCTCCACTAAGCTGTAGCCTTTTGCAACTGTGACAGAATAGGGGATTGTTGTTTTTATGCTGTTGATTTTTCTAACTGCAACTGCATAGGATCTGTGTATTTGGACAAATGGGTCGTCATCCCCCAAAATTTCAAGAGCCTCTTTCAGAGAGCGCCTTTCCTTTGCGGAATCAGCAGCTGTATGGTAAGTAAGCGTATGGTTTTCGATTTCCACATAAGAAATGTCAGCAGCTTTTATGCTTTTCAGGCTGCTTTCGGTTTCAATTCTCAGCTCTCTGGCATTGCTCTTTTGCATTAAGGCTCTGTCCAAAAATAACGCAAGCCTGTTTTTGTCAGCAGGCTTGCTGAGATATCCCGCTGCTCCAACCACATAGCCGTCCAGCGCATGCGACACATCGCCTGTAACAAAAATTATTGGAATCGAATTGCCTGCCATGCGGATTGCCTTTGCAGCCCCAATGCCGCTGATGGATTTTTCACCAAGCAAAATGTCAAGAAACACTAAATCTATGTCTGCGCATAATGCAAGGCGATCAATTAATGCTTGCGGTTCATAAAACTTTAAGCATTCCAAGCTGGCATTCCTCTCTCTTGCCCATTCAAAAACTGTTGCTTCAAGAAGTTCAATCCAGTACTGTTCGTCTTCGCAAATAGCAACTTTCATTCCATTTTTCTCCCTCTAAGATAGTTTAAGGCATGTGAAGCATAGCTGCAAGGCGTATTTTGCGCTATTCACGCCACCAGCGCGCTATTTGCGCCATATGGTTGAAACGTCATAATTTACCAGTTATAATCAATTACAGATAGCCACTGCATAATAATTGTGGAAAGAGGAAAAATCCCTGAATGCTAAGGCTTTGTCATCGATGATTCTATCTGCTGCGAAAAAGCATCGAGTGCAGTTTGCGATTGGAGGACTTTCCAGCCTAAAATCCCCAAAAGCCTTTTAGATAGTTCAAACCATGCAGAAGGCGCTCAAAACAGCGTATCTGCAAATCTGAATGTGTCGCCAGATCTTGTAAAAACTAGGCGTTAGCTTTTCATCTATGGTTGGAATTTAAGGCTATAAGTGTAATTGCTGGTGCGATTCGATAAATCCTGTTTATAAAAGAAAGGAACAATCAAAATGAAAAAGAAAATATTGTTAGCCATAGCAGTCTTGCTAGTAATCTCAGTCATTCCAATAGTGCATGTTATGGCAGAGGAGGAAGGCGTCGACCCGTGCGGCTGTGGCGGCTCCTACGCGTGGTCGATTGCATCCTCGCACCATTACGGAAATGGAAATGGCTATTGCAATGTTAAGCACGACTATGTTGAATGGTATAAGTGCTCAAGATGCAGCTATGTTATCAATACAAGAATAAGAACCATAATTGGAGGCTGTGGCGCAAAGCTATGAAAAAATGGCTGCTATTAACTGCTTTATTCCTTTCCGTAATTGCTTTTTCTAATGCTCCAAAAGAGTTAGGGCTTTTGCCAACTGCCGCAGTCGAAAGCGCTAAAGAATGGTATGTAGACATGAGCGGGGTAAAAGGCATTGATCTTGATGAGCTAATTGACATGGCCTCAGAGCTGCCTTTAGCAGAGAAGCATGCCCTGCTTGAGTCATATGGCGCTGTTGTAACAGAGCTTAATAGCCAAGCAGAACCTAAGTATACAGAATATGGCTTGGCAGTAGCAGCTGGAAACGAATGGATATTTAGCCCTGAGCAATTGGAAATTATAAAAACTGCTCGCAACCACCAAGAGCTTTGCTTGCCAGAAGAATGGTATGTAAACATGGGCGAGGTTAAAGGCATTGATCATGATGAGCTAATTGACATGGCCTCAGAGCTGCCTTTAGCAGAAAAGCACGCTTTGCTTGAGTCATATGGCGCTGTCATCACAAGAATTGCGCCAAAAGCCCGTTAAAACCAGGTGTCGAAGGCTTAGGCGCACAAAATTTGCGAGGAAAAATCTCTGAATGTGAAAGCGGCAAAGGCTTTGGCATCGCTGATTCTTTCTGCTGCTAAAAGGTATCGAGTGCGAGGCCCTATGCATGAAGCAAACACAAATAGGCTCATTGCAATCGTATTAAGATGCAAAGGAGCCAATCCTGTATGCAGCCCGCTCATGCGCGATTGCATACAGACTTTATGGTTTGGCGAAACAAATGCATATACATCAACTTCATTGGCGTGTATGCATTTGTTTTATATTCTAGATAAGATGAAGTTACAGGTTCGGCATAAAAACTATACCCGGATGGTCGAAAGTGTGAGCAGCTATGAAAAAAGGAATAAGTGTTGCTGTTATTTCAATGGCAGTGCTTTTATTGGCAAGCACTGCTGCTGCGCAAGAGGAAAAGGAGCCAATGCTTTATGCAGTTCTCTCAAGCGCAATAACAAACAGGTATTATGGCTATGGCGATTTGAATGCATACACATCAACTTCGTTCAAGCTTATAAACGAGAATTTCGAGGATGTAACTGGCTATATCAATGGGGTTTATGATTATATATTTGTATGCGGCTCATTGTACGGCATCCAAATTCGCAACTACCAAACCGGGGAGTGGACGAGTTTGAAGCTTAGCGGAGAGAGGATCAACGATCTCAACAATATTGTCTACCTGCCGCACCGGCAAGCTAACATGCTAAAAAAGGTTCTTATTGTTTCGAGCAAAGAAGCTTATGAGGCGTATAGCCCAATTAATGACGAAAAACCGAAAGAGGGCCTGTTTGACGTTTGCGCAGGCAAGCTAGCAGTGCCGGTAGAATATGAAGATCTATACATGCTGGAGCACATTGTGCTCGGAAGAAAAGGCAATACTGTGCATGTTATTGAATACAGCGGCAATATCAGATCTAGCTTTGAAGCTGCCCCATGGCAGCGCCTAAAGCTTAAAAGCAATGGCCAAATAATCCTATTCGGCAACTACACTTTCCGTGACAGCAACGGCAGCAGTTTTAGCGAGGAGCCTGATAATGAAAACTACGGGACGCGAGATGAGCCCCTTTATCAAATGGGAGGCTTGTTGCATAAAAATGATAATGGCATGGTCTGGCTGTATTCCCAAGAGCGCGTAAAGCTCTTTGATAATAAACTGAAAATTGCAATTGCTGCCCCGGACAACAAGTATATCTACATAGATGACGGCAAACACTCTGGGCTCATAAACAACAGCGGAGAGTGGGTTTACAAACAGCCTTCACGATACTCTTCACTTAGAGATTAGCCGGGGCGGGCGATTTTTACAAGCATTGTAGAATCCGAGCATATATACAAAAGGCTGATGGAATCCTGCCAGATTCGCATCAGCCTGCTTAACTCTAGCTATTTAGCTTTAAAGGCTTATGGCCTGAAAGCCTTTCGTGCTGGTATTCGCATCACGCTGATAACGCTCAAAACGGCAAGCCCTACATCAGCAAAGATCGCTTCGCCTATATGGGCAAAACCCAGAGCCCCTGCTAAGAGGAACAAAGCCTTCACGGTGACAATAAATACAGTATTCTGCTTTATAACAGAGAGCGTATGCCTTGACACCCTCACTGCTTTAGGCAGCTTTTTAAGGCTGTCATTCATAACCACTATATCTGATGCCTCTATTGCAGCATCGCTACCCAAAGCGCCCATTGCAATGCCAACACCGCTGGAGGCAAGCGCTGGAGCATCGTTTATTCCTTCGCCAACATAGGCTTTCATGTTTCCAGGCTCACTGGCAAGCTTGCTTATTTTTTCCTCAGGGCTAAGCCTGCCGTATGCAGTGCCTATGCCGCATTCAGCGGCTGCCCTTTCAGCCTTTTCAGCGCTGTCTCCTGAGAGCAGCACTATTTTTTCAATCCCAAGCGCCTTTAGCTCGTCAATGGACTCTTTTGCGCCTTCCTTAAGGGCATCCCCAAAGACGGCATACCCTGCTGCTTGCCCGTCTATAGAAAGGTATACAGCGCTGTCCGGCCCCTCTGCGCCTATAAAAGCAGCAGTGCCTGCCATTACTTGAGATCCTTTGTACTCAGCAATAACGCCGTAGCCGGCGATTTCTTTAAAGCCGGAAACTTCATCAGCGCTATAAGTTCCCTTATACGCTTCTTTTATGGCCATAGCAATCGGGTGGCCGGAGTAATGCTCAGCGGCTGCAATATACTCTTTAAACTGCTCAAGGCTGTCTGCGTGCTCTTCTTTAATTGCAAGGCTGCCTGTTGTAAGGGTGCCTGTTTTGTCAAACGCAAATACATCGGCTTTGGCTAGCCTTTCAAGCGCGTCAGAGCCTTTTATAAGAATGCCGTTTGCCGAAGCAGCCCCAATGCCTGCGAAATACCCCAGGGGCACTGAAAGCACAAGTGCGCACGGGCAGGATATTACCAAAAATACCAGAGATCTTCTAATCCATTCAGTTAGCGCGCCAAACCCGAATAATGGCGGGACAAATGCCACAAGCGCAGCAAGGCCTACAACAATAGGCGTATAATGCCTGGCAAAGGAAGTTATAAACATTTCTGATTTGGCTTTTGTTGCGCTTGCTTCTTTTGTAAGATAAATGATCTTTGCAACCATGGAATTCTCGTATGGCTTCAGCGCTTTTAAGGACAGGGCGCTGTCTGTTGCAATATAGCCGGCATAAACAGTGTCGCCTTCTTTTACATAGATTGGGGCGCTCTCCCCTGTTATCGCCTTGGTATCGACATAGCCTTCGCCTGAGAGGATAACAGAGTCCAGCGCAGCCTGCTCTCCCGGAAATACCGTGTATACATCCCCTGCCTTTGCTTCTGATGTAGCAAGCAGCGTTTCCTCTCCACCCTGCATTATCCTGATATAAGGCGTTTTTAGCTTTAACAGCGACTCAATTGACTCAACGGCCCTTTCAGTAGCGTAATCAGACAGTGATTCGCCAATCATATAAAAAGCCATTACATACACAGCCTCAGCAAAGTCTCCAATCGCCATTGCGCCTAAGGTGGCAATCGCCATAAGAGTGTTTTCGTCAAATACCCTGCCACTAGCAATACCCCTTGCCGCAGCGATAAGCACGTTTTTGCCAATCATCAGGTAAGCTGCGAGCAGCAGGCCCACCTTGGCAGCTCCGGATGCCGGAATGCTGGCAGCGAGCATAGCAAACCCGCCAACCTCGATAGCGCGCTTTCGCATAAAGCTTCTCAGGCTGCCTGCTTCATCGCCATCGGCGTGCATGCTGTCTAAACCAGCCTTGCTGGGCACATGCCGCACTACCTCAACATGAGGCTCAAAGCTGTGAACAAGCTTTGTAAGCCAGCTTTCAAAATCCCCCTCGTCTGTTTGCCCGTTAAGCTCTATAGCAAACTCTTTGGTAATGAAATTAAAATTGCTTGATGCAACATTCGGGTTTGCCGCAACGGCCTTCTCAATAGCGGCACTGCAGTTGGGGCAGTCCAGCTCTTTTAGTATAAATCTCATAAAATTTCCTCATTGTCGTGTATATCTTCATGATAGGAGTGCAGAACATGCGTAGCCCCTATCTTAAAAATTTGCATGATATGTTCGTCATTTAATGAATATATGGCATTCTTGCCATCCCTGCGGGATTTAATAATGTCATTTTGCTTAAGCAGCCTGAGCTGATGGGATACCGCTGATTGAGTGTACCCTATCTCTTCCACAATCGCGCCAACATTCATTTCGCCTTTTGACAGTGCGCTTATTATCTTAATGCGCCCGCTGTCGCCTAGCATTGAAAATAGCAGCGCGAGCTTTTGTTGGTGAAACTCGCTGAGATCAAAATCCATTGTGCCTCCTATATATAAGGCATTTTAACATATGAATCATTGTTCATATGTTAAAACGTGCACATTTCTATATTGCTATTTTTTGCACAGTTATATTATATTAGTCATTTTAATGAGTTTTTGTTATGGAATTATGCATTATATCGGATAATATTTGCATTATAGGGTAAATTATTTGGCGAAAAAGGCGATTCTTTTGGAATATCAAAAAAAGTTGCCATTAATACCAATTTGTGAATGCAAATCATGTTCCGTAAGCAGTGATCGTTTGCATGGTTATGTATAAATATATAGTAGGATATATAATAATATTGTGCCTAATATAGAATATTGCTGTGCGAAACATAAAATAAGATAAGAATACAAAAATCAGATACTATTATTCGGAAAGGGAAGCAGATTGCCATAAAAAGGCTGCGTTGAGCTTGTTTATGAAAGATCCATACGAAAGCCTTGATAGAGTTAAATATGCACAATCGCTTGGCAACATAGCAGAGCTATATATCCAAGCCGAAATATGGGATAGCGCGCTTCCCATAGTAGAGGAGCAGCGCAGGGTGTTTGAGAGGGCTTTTGGCCTTGCCCACCCTAGCACTATTGAAGCATGCACAATGCTTGCAGAGATCTATAGAAAGAAAGAAATGCCGAAAATGGCGCTAAAAGCCGAGCATTCAGTATATGAGGGCAGCTTGGCTTTGCTTGGCGGCGGGCACGTTGACGTTGCCAACAGCTGCATTCGCCTTATGGAAGGCTATTTGTCAATAGGCGAGCAAAAACAGGCTGTTTCGTTTGCCCTTCAAGCCTTTCAAATAATTAAGCTTAACAGCGCATCTGATGATGCAAAGATTCCGGAAATGGTCCAAAAGATCATAGACATGTATTTTACTGTTGGCGAAGGCAAATCAACAGAGGAAAAGCAGTTTGGCTATGAGCTGAAGGCATATCAAAACCATGGCATAAAAACAAAGGCCAGGTTTGCGCCCCCGCTTAAGAAGCCTTATGCAAGCGAGAAAGCTTTTGGCCATGAGACATGGAAGCTTGCTGTTATGTCGCCATCAACGGATGATATTCTTTCATACAGGCTAACTGAGAGCCAGTATGCTGCAGCGAAGATCGCATGCAAGGGGGCAAATGCCGAACAGATAGCATATGAGCTGGGCATAACTGAGCAGAATGCCCAAAGGGCGCTTAGCAATGCTGTTGCAAGAATAAATGCCCTTATATCAGCAAGCTGCATTACGCCAAAAGGCAAGCCTGCCATAGAAGCACCCGGCAGCGCCTGGCTTGAAGTAATTAAAAACCACAAAGCAGCCGCCTACCTTGACAATATCCTTTCATACAATGAAATGGAGGCGATTGCTTTGCTCGCAGAGGAAAGAAGCATTGAAGAGATAGCCAGCTTCTTTAGCATTAACCTGCATCAGGCACAGATGCTCACAGAGAGCATACGCAAAACAGTCAGCTGCTATATCGCTGAGGGCAGCTTATCCGAATTCCTGGCCTTTAAAAGCTCGCTTAAGGCGCATAGGCGCATAGCCAGAAAAAGGTGCCAGGCTGAAATGCCCGCAAATGATCCGATGAAGAGCAGGATAGCCCGTAAGAGCAAGCGCCAGAAGTAAAAACAAAAAAAGTCCGGCGAATGTTTTTGCGCCCTGAATATTGCATTGATACAAAAAAGAGGCTGATGGAATCTATAGCGTTAGATTCACAGCAGCCTCTTTTATTTATTGCGGGCTACTTAAGGTAGTCTGAATGCGACCAGCCGTAGTACGCTTCGCTTGAGGGGTGGATAATGTGCCTCCAAGCCCCGCTTGATCCGGTTGAAATAACGGTTGTGCCATTTTTGAGGAGGGCAAACGACGTAGCTGAGGTTGTTGGCCTTGGCCTCACGGCCAGTGATGTGTCAACATTTACTTTCAAAAAGTTTGCTGACGGCACTGAACAGCTCACATAGTCTTTGTGGATAAACCCTATCTGGCATCCATTGGCAAGGCACATAAACCAGTCGCCTGTCATGCCAAAGATCCTGAGGGGATCTCCATTATTTAAAAGCGCTATAACAGCATTCGATGTTGAAGGCCCCATTCTGAAGTTGACTCTGGTGTCTACATCAACAACTCCGGTTGTTGACGGTATTGAGCTGATATAATCTGAGTGTATATAGCCGTATTGGTCCGGGAGGTATTCTACATACAGCCAATCGCCTGTTTTTGATATAACAGCGACCACCCTGCAATCTGTAATCCTAAAGATTACCTGGTTTGAAGTTGACGGCCCTTTCCTGACGTTGAGCACATCGCCTCCAAGGTTGGTTGCATACCCAGCGAAGCTGTAGTTGCTTGGTTTAGCGCTGACAGCATTGGCGGGCAGGCATGCGAGAACTAGCGCTAATGATAATGCTATTGCAATTTTTCTCATTTTCAATCCCATTCTCCTTCTAATTAATACCTGGCTTATTGTAACACAAATTTAATTGTCCATGGCATTATTGACAGCATTCTCCACAATTTTTGATAATAATCAATGTAGAAATCTGTGAAGGCTTTCATTATATATAGTGCACAACCTAGAAAAATGTGCATGCTTTTTTAAAAATATGGGTTAGCATATGCGCTTTTATTATGCAATACCGGCTGAAGATGAGTTTTTGCAAGAATCTATGAAATATATGCATGTGCATTAACAATCGATTAGCACGTAAAATACACAATTAATTCTATTTAAATATTCAATATAGAATATATTTGTCCAAAATTAACTATAAAATCACCATCATATTTCAAAAACCTATAAGCCGCATGGATTTTTGTTGCGGCGCTTTTAATGTTGGATTATAATTCATTTATATACAAGGCGCAAAATTCCAGCAAAGCATATGGCAAAAGCCATGTAAAAAATATCGGCTGTGAAAGAATGCGCATAATGCCAAATGCGCCCTAGGCCCGAATTGCAAAGAAGCTTTGCGTGGCTTGAAAAGCGCAATAATGCAGGAATCCGCCCTATTGCAGGAACAGCCACGAAATTGATCTGGGCGAGATAATTATGGTAAGATAATATCTGGAGCTAATGATGCATACTTTTAAAAGTGACATCGTAAAAACATTGCTGGCGCTAATGGGATATACTCCCTTTATTTTTTCAAGTATGTACATGGTGCTGAAGAATGTCTCTCAATATACGCCAGAAAGCTTGGACAAGCGCTCAATCATACTGATATGCGGCGCCTTTATTGCGTTGTTTACAGTGTCATTTTTGAACTTCTTTTATGTAACCATTGAAACACGCCCCAACGGCCTTCGCCTCAGGCGAGGCGGCATCACGTATGCATACCTGCGCTATGCCAGATACAGCGTCAAAGCCCAGGAAACCTCATATGCATTTTTCTTCATGCCGAGAACAAGGTTCCTGATAGAGTGCCATGGCCTGGACGACAGCTACAACAGCAAGAAAAAAGTTTATATATGCCATTTTTTTGATCCGGAGTCTTTCGTGCTCTTAAGCGAGGAAATGGAGAGATCAAAAAAAAGCTGGCTTGAAGGCTCAAAGCTAACTAAGTAGCAGCTCGGCAAGCTCTTTTGGGCTTAAGCCGGCGATAGGAATTAAGGCAGGCGCAATAGCCTCAATGGCCCCATACCTGAGTTCCATGCCGGCAAGCAGGCTCTCAAGCTCGGCTACAGGCCTGTCAGAAAAAAAGTCGCCGCTAAACTTGCACGATGAAATAACCCCGCCTTCGGCATTTATGCCTACGCTTATAGTGCCTGCGCCAAAGCGCATTTTTTTGTTTACGGCAAAACTTGGGGACTGGCCAAAGTTGTGCTCCCAGGTTGAAAACTTTTCAGCAACAGATTTCTCAACAGCATCGGTTTCAGCCCGGGTAAGCTTTCTTTGCTGTGCGTTTGACTCTGCGATAAGAAAGCTTGCAAGATAGGCCTTAAATTCATAAATATCGATCTCTTGTGAAATGTAGCCCTTTAAGTTGGCAACCCTGCTCCTGACTGAAGCGATCGCCTTGCCCTTAAATTTCTCAGCATCGGGGTTTAGCGCTGAAACCATGTTTTCTATGCTGACATCAAACATCAAAGTTCCATGCGACAGGACACGATCTTTTTTTATATACTGCGCGTTGCCGGAAAACTTCTTTGATCCGACAAGCATATCGTTGCGGCCTGAAAGCTCAGCATTTACTCCAAGGCCTCTAAGGGCGTTTATTATAGGCGATGTAAAAGGCTCAAAGTCAATGCCTTGCCTATTATTGCCTGAAACAATATACGAATAGTTAAGGTTGCCGTAATCATGGTAGACAGCGCCCCCGCCGCTTATTCGCCGGGCGACATAAATGCCGTTCTTTTCAATATAAGGGTAATTTATTTCATTGTAGGTGTTTTGGTGGCTTCCAACCATGACAGAAGGCTTGTGTATATAAAAGAAGATGAAATCGCCGCTGTCAGGCTCATTCATTAAATAATCTTCAAGTGCCATATTGTAGTAGGGGATGTCCCAGTCTGTGTGCAAAAACTGCATTTGGCCTCCATAGCGCTAAAATTCCACATAGATAATATACCATTTGCTGCTGTGAATCTAATGGCGTTAGTTATTTTAGCATGCTATAGAATGCTTGCAAACCGCAAACAGGCCTTTTGCCGATTTATTTTGGCCGGCAATGCAGCTATGCGGGATCAATAGCGCCGGCCGGGCCTTGCCTGCCATATGCTCTGCAGCCGCAAGCCATATATTATAATTTAAAGCTCCATTCGCCTTCTTGTGCTGCACTGGCCCGGCGAATTTACAGCCTGGGCAATTTTGTGCCGGCCTGGCAAATGCTGCGTAAGCCGCATTGCAAGGCTCGATCTTGCTGCCAAAGCAGCAGTGTTTGCTTTTTCGCTGCTATTTTTTGCATTATGCACAAAAATGCCGAAAATGCATGTTGACTACCTGCAAGCCTGGGCATATAATAGTTTAACGCAGCTAGCATAAGCGTGAGGCGATAATAATTTATCGAAATGCATTTTGGCATGAGGCTGTTCATGCCTTTTTTGCGTATAGCCGGGAGGAACCATGCCAAATTTTACAGCCCCAAAAGGCACAAACGATATCTTGCCTTCACAGACGCCAATATGGAGGCAAACGGAAGAAAAGCTTGCAGCCATAGCCGCTTCATTCGGCTATGAAGAGATTAGGACTCCAATGTTCGAGGATACCAACCTCTTTGCAAGAGGTGTAGGGGAATCAACTGACATTGTCACCAAAGAGATGTACACCTTCTTGCATAGAGGCAAAGAGTCGCTGACGCTACGGCCTGAAGGCACAGCTCCGGTAATAAGAAGCTATATTGAAAATGGCATGCACAGCGATGCCCAGCCAGTAAAACTTTATTACCTCAACCCTACCTTCAGGGCAGAAAACCCCCAAAAAGGCCGCTACCGCCAATTCCACCAATTTGGCGCTGAAGGCATAGGCTCATACGATCCGTCTATGGACGCTGAGATAATTATGCTGGGCAAGGCTGTTTTTGATGCTTTTAAGATAGACTCGGTAACACTGTATATAAATTCTGTCGGATGCCCAAAATGCAGGGAGAGCTACTATGATACGCTCAGGGCATTTTTAAGCCAGCATATAGGCGATCTTTGCGAAGACTGCAAGTCCCGCCTTGGCAAGAACCCCATGAGGGTGCTTGACTGCAAGAATGAAAACTGCCAGAAGCTTACACAGAATGCCCCTGTGATGCTTGACTACCTGTGCAGCGAGTGCGAATCGCACTTTGAAAAGCTTGCAGAATACCTTGCTGCCTCAAGCGTTGAGTACACTGTAGACCCGAAAATCGTTCGCGGGCTGGACTACTATACAAAGACAGCATTTGAATTTAAAACAGACAAGCTGGGATCTCAAAGCGCTGTATGCGCCGGCGGCAGGTATGACGGCCTGTCTGAATCGCTTGGAGGCCCGCCAGCGCCGGGCATAGGCTTTGGCCTGGGCATAGAAAGGCTGCTGCTGCTTGCAGATTTAAGCGCAAACGAGCGCTATACCGATATATACTTTGCCCCGACAACTGACGAAGCAAGGCTCGTATCCTTTAAGCTTGCAGCAAAAGCGAGAAGCCTTGGCAAAACAGTACAGACAGACACCATGCAAAGAAGCCTTAAGGCGCAAATGAAATTTGCAGACAAGATCGGATCTGTGTATGTGGCCATACTTACAGAAGAGACTCTTAAGGCAAACAGCATGACAATAAGAAATATGCTTACAAAGGAGCAATTCGACATAGCCATTGTCGACTTAGAGAAGATATGGGAGAAGTAAGTTTTTACAAAACATCATATAGAACCCACATGTGCGGACTTTTAGCTGAATCGGATGTAGGCACTGCCGTTACAGTCTGTGGCTGGGTATCAGCCAGAAGGGACCTGGGCGGAGTATTGTTCCTTCATTTAAGGGACAGAACCGGCATTATTCAGGTAGTGGCAAATGCAGAGTCAAATGCCGGAGTATTTGAGAGCGCTGACAAAGCCAGAAACGAATATGTGCTTCGGGTTGAAGGCGAAGTAATAATGCGCAGCCTGGAGACGGTTAACGAGGCTATTCCAACCGGGACAATAGAGATATACGCTTCGTCTATAACTATTTTGGACACTTCCCTGACGCCGCCTATATACGTTGATGACGATGACACAGCAAATGAAAGCCTGCGCCTTGAGTACCGATTTTTGGATCTCAGAAAGCCAGGCATGCAATCAAAGCTTATGCTCAGATCCCAAATGGCGCGCCTTACCCGCGATTACTTCTCTGACAACGGCTTTATAGAGATAGAAACCCCCTATATGACCAAGCCGACTCCGGAAGGCGCAAGGGATTTCCTGGTGCCCTCGCGCATGCAAAAGGGCAGTTTTTTCGCCCTGGCCCAGTCGCCGCAGCTGTTTAAGCAGACCTTAATGGTAGCAGGCCTGGACAGGTATTTTCAAATTGCCCGCTGCTTCAGGGATGAAGACCTCAGGGTTGACCGCCAGCCGGAATTTACCCAAATAGACATTGAGATGAGCTTTGTTGACGAAAACGACGTTATTGCAATTAACGAGCCATTTATCAGGGAGCTTTTCAGGCAGGGCGCCGGATTTGAAGTAGGCGAAATCCCGCGCATGGCCTACACTGAGGCCATGGAGCGCTTTGGCTCAGACAAGCCGGACTTGCGCTTTGGGCTCGAGCTTGTCGACCTGACAGACATTGTTGCAAACTCAAGCTTCAATGTATACGCCAATGCAGCAAAAACAGGAAGCGTCAGAGCCCTTTGCGCCAAAGGCGCAAACAGCATCCTCAGCAGGCGCGACCTTGACAGCCTGGTTGAATTTGTAAAGCCGTATGGCGCAAAAGGCCTGGCATGGTTTCAAGTGGAAGAAGATGAAGTGAAATCGCCTGTCTCAAAATTCCTGACAGAAAATGAGATGCAGGCGATATTGCAAAGAACCGGAGCTGAGCCTTCAGACATTATCTTTACTGTCGCCGATTCTGACAGCATTGTCTTTGCCTCTCTCGGGGCATTGCGCTTAAAGCTTGCCAATGCGCTTAATCTGTACGAGGGCGCTGAGCGCTATAAGCTCGTTTGGATTACAGACTTCCCGATGTTTGAGTATGACGAGAAGGAAGATCGATGGGATGCAATGCACCACCCTTTCACCTCGCCAAAAGACGAGTGCATGCAGTACCTCAAAAGCGATCCTTCCAAAGTATTTGCCAAAGCTTATGACATCGTGGCAAACGGAGTTGAAATAGGCGGAGGCTCGATAAGAATCCACAGCAAGAGCGTTCAGAATGAAGTTTTTAGCGCGATAGGGCTCAGCGAAGACGAAGCCAGCGAGAAGTTTGGCTTCCTGCTGAATGCACTGCAATACGGAGCCCCTCCCCATGGAGGCATTGCTTACGGATTTGACAGGGTTATAATGATACTCGCAGAAACAGAGAATATCAGGGAGGTCATTGCCTTCCCAAAGACCCAAAACCACGCCTGCCCGTTTACAAAAGCGCCGGCGCCGGCCGATGAGCTTGCGCTAAGCGAATTGGCAATCGAGCTAAAACCTCAAGAAATCTAAACTGTTATAAGCCGGGCAGGGCCTGCCCGGCTTTTTTCGATCGAAAGCGATTTTCATAAAAGCTTTGCATAGCCTTAATTGCCTGCATAAAAAACCAGCTCAGAATATTCGGCTCGTTTAGAGAGCGATCAAGTTGCCAGCCAAGCCAAAATTGGCATATTCACAAAGCAGCACGCTCGAGAGCATGGCAATAGCCTGATGTGTTTGGCATTCATTTACATTGCTCTTGTTGTATACGCCCTGCAATGCTATGATCCGATCAAAGCGCTTCCTGCTTTGGCAGGAAACAAACATAAAACCGCAGGGACATGGCAGCCCAACTAGTTTGCCATGCCTGCAAAGAGCAGAGGTTATGGATACAATAATTGATATTTCAAGCGTACTTATATCAACACCGCGCTTAACGCTGCGCCCTTTCAGGCCAGAGGATTTAGAGGATTTTTTTGCTTATGCATCTGTGCCGGGGGTTGGCGAAATGGCAGGCTGGCCGCACCACGAGACAATACAGGATACTGAAAGCATTTTAAATACCTTTATCAGCGAAAAGAGCGTGCTGGCTATTTGCATCGATGGCAGGGCCGTAGGCTCTCTTGGGCTTCATAGCTCATGGGCAAATGAAACAGCCGAATACAGCCACCTTATTATTAAGGAAATAGGCTATGTGCTTTCAAAAGAGCACTGGGGCCAAGGCATAATGCCTGAAGCTGTAGGCGCTGTAGTCGAGTATGGCTTCAATGCGCTTGGCATTGAAGCTTTTACATGCAGCCATTCACCGGATAACAAGCGCTCGCAGCGCGTAATCGAGAAAAGCGGTTTTAGCTTTGTCAGGCAAAGCAAGCACTTTTCGCAGCAACTGCAAACAAGCCGTGACACAAAACAGTATATACTTCTGCGCAGCGAAAACCCGGTGAACCTGTTGGCCCGCTATTATAGCGCATCCGATGAGGAACTGCGCCTGGAAGGCAATCACGGGCAAGTTGAGTTCCTAACCACTATGCGCTATATTGAGCGCTATCTGGCCCCTGGCGCGCAGGTATTGGAGATAGGCGCAGGCACAGGCCGCTACAGCAGGGCGATTGCCGATCTTGGCTATAGCGTTCAGGCAGTAGAGCTGTTTCAGAGCAATATCAACTCGTTTAAGGAAAAGATCAAAGATGGCCAGGATATAGCGCTGTCACAGGCAAATGCAATCGATCTGGGGATTTTTAGCGACAATTCCTTTGACATCACTTTGCTGTTAGGGCCGCTCTACCATCTGTTTACTGAAGAGGACAAGCACAAAGCGCTGTCAGAAGCGCTGCGCGTAACAAAACAAGGCGGCATTGTCTTTGCAG
The DNA here is from genome assembly GCA_009782515.1 of Eubacteriaceae bacterium. Lineage (GTDB taxonomy): Bacteria > Bacillota > Clostridia > Eubacteriales > Anaerofustaceae > WRIY01. The sequence continues at coordinate 28,810 of WRIY01000019.1, read as the reverse complement.
CGTATTGCATAAGCGATGCCAGCATTGTGCTCAGCGGCTTTCAGAGAAAGGCTTTTGACATTGCGGAATATATCGCCAGAGGCAAGATTGATCCGCTATCTTTTAACACAGTGTCGCTTCCCCATGAAGACGCGTTTGAGCTAATCCGCAAAGAAGGCATAGACCGGCTAATGAGCAAATACAGGGTGCAAAGGCTGCACTATATAGCTACCGATCTGTTTGCCAACTATATGCGCGATGCCATCGATGCGATGGGCGAGGATGAGTTCGCTTTATATATGAGCTACCATTTTTCAGCCTGCGAACGCCAGGACATGGTCGGCATTACGCACCACAGCCTTGATGTTTTCAAGAAAGAATAATGGCTTAGCTCAGAAATATTGCCAGTTTGGAGGGCAAGTAAATGAATGCTATTGAAAAGCTGCTCGCGAAGAAGACTGCAAGCGATATCGCCAGGATGAACGAGCTTGAGAAAGCTATAGCAAGCGAAGAGGGAGCTATAAAAGCAGATGCCTCTTCGCCGGTAAAGGCCTGGCCGCGAATAGAAAAAATCCCTTCAGGCTATGAGATTCCATTAACGCTCAAGTCGATAGCTGCAATTGGCAGGCTTCAGCTGTCAGCAACAGCAAGCTCAATGAAGAGCTTGCAGCCGTACAGGCCAAAGCCGTCACGAGACAGCCTGGCAGCGGGAGAGCTAAGCGAGCTGCGCATGTTCTGCGCACAAAAGGGCGTCGGCATCATTGGATTTACGGACATGCCTGCCAATCTCATTTTCCGCGACAGGGCAATCCTGTTCGACAAAGCAATAGTGCTGCTTTATGAAATGGATGAGGAAGCAGTGAATGCTGCACCCGGTGTCAAAACATTCAAGATGAGCTTTGAAACCTACGACAGGCTGGGCGCCATTACGAATGAATTGACAGAGAAGATAAGGCAAATGGGGTTCGCTGCACATGCAAGCCACCCTATGGGAGGCCTTGCGCTATACCCTCCACTGGCCAGCAGGGCAGGCCTTGGCTCTCTTGGAAAGCATGGCATGCTTATAACGCCTGAGCTCGGCCCCCGCCAGAGGATATCAGCAGTATTAACGAATATTTCAAACCTTCCGGTTGCCAACAATGAAGCGGTGATGAGCGATAAGTGCGCAAGCTGCAATGCATGCGCTTCGTTATGCCCCGCCGGAGCTTTTTATGAAGAGCCCATAAAACGCGATTATGGATACACTACCGTTGACATAGACAAATGCGTGCGCGAATTTTCTGCTAACAATGCTTGCTCTGTATGCCTGAAAGCCTGCTCGAAAGCAAACGCGGGCAGCGGGCTATGAGCCCTTAATTTGCGCGGCCAAAGGGCAAGTCAGCGCCAAAAAATAAAAGCCAAGCGGGTTTGATCGCCTGGTTTTTGCTTTCTATATGCGCGCGAACAGGCAGCAAGTGTATAATAAATCTTATGATAATTGACATGCATATACACACAAGAGCCTCAGATGGCATGTTTACTGTAGAAGAAGCTGTTTTTGAGGCAGTTTCAAAAGGCGTAGGAGTGTTCTCAATAACAGACCACGACTCGATAAAAAGCGTATCAGCTGCAATGGAGATTGCGCGATCACACAACATGCTTTGCGTTCCGGCTATAGAAGCTACAAGCGTGTACATGGGATTGGAAATCCATATACTCGGGTATGGCATTAACCTGGCCAGCTATGAGCTGCTTGAGTTCATAAACAATACTGCTATCCTTCGATACTCAAGGGAAATAGAGATAATCAAAGCTGCCATGAAAGCATATGACGGCTTAAGCCTTTTAGAGTTCCATGAGTTCACCAAGCAGGATATTTCCGGAGGCTTTGCGAGCCTTAATTATCTTGTTGACAAGGGAAAAGTCGAAGATCTCAAATCATTTCAGGAAGCCAAAAAATCTTTCATGCCAAACGATGCTGATGTCTTTGCGCATGCTTCAAAGGTAATAAAGATACTCAAAGATGCAAATGCAATAACAGTGCTTGCACACCCGTCCTACCATTTCCCGGGAAATGTGATGGATATAAAAACACTTGACAGCTTTGCAGATTTAGGAATCGACGGCGTAGAATGCTATTCCCCCTACAACGATACGCAGGAGCAAATATCGTATTACAAAGCATTTTGCGAAAAGAGAAACCTCGCAATTTCCGCAGGTTCAGACTCCCATGGGCCTTACCTCTCAAGAAGCGTCGGCTACCCTTATGCTGACACCAACAATACATCCATAATCGATGTGCTTCAGGGGAGGGGCCTTGGCATCAGCCAGTTCAGATCCCAAAAGGAAAGCGATCGCTACTTTCCGTAAAACTGCACCTTAACTTCAGTGCCAACGCCAAGCTTGCTTTTAAGGGAGAGCTGCCAATCATACAGCGCGCATATATGCTTGACTATAGCCAGCCCCAGCCCTGTGCCGCCATTTCTTACTGAGCGGCTTTTTTCTATGCGGTAAAAGCGCTCAAACACCCTTGACTGCTCTTCTTGCGATATGCCTATGCCGTCATCATGCACAGTTATGCTGGCCTTTGACTTACTGCTTTCAATAACCACTGAAACCTTGCCGCCCTGGTTGTTATACCTAACAGCGTTCTCAATAATGTTTTTGACAAGCTCGTACACATGCTCAGGCTCAGCAGATACAGTGGCATCCCCAACAAGCTCAAAGGCTATGGACTTGCTTGTTATCGCCGGCAGCAAGTTGTCGTATGCCTCATTTACTGTCTTGGCTATCGAAACATCAACAGGGTTTGTTACCTCTGAGTTCTCGAGCTCTGAGAGCTTAAGCATATTCCCAATCAGCATCAGCATGCGATCTGTTTCCCGGGAAATACTGTCTATGTACTTATTGATCCCGTCATCTTTGTTGTTAATGGCCATTAGCTCATTAAACCCCTTAATTGCTGTCAGCGGGGTTTTAAGCTCATGGGAAGCGTTGGCAAAGAAATCTTCCCTTCTCTTTGCATTTTCGCGGTTTTCGGTAACGTCAGAGAGAACAACCATCGCCAGCTTGGTGTTTGGAAGCCTTTTTACGGTTGTAAGAAATATCCTGCCGTTCTTTGCGTATTCAAAAAGGGCGTCCTCTCCATCGTTGATGCAGCCCTTAATCTTCTCCACTATTGCTTTGTCATAGGTAAGGTAGCCCAGGCTCTTGCGCGACAGATCAGGCGCTGCGCCGAATATGCTGAGCGCAACTGAATTTATCAGAACTATTTCGCTGTCTTCATCAACAACAAACAGCCCGTCGCCAATATTGCCCATGACATAATCCAGCTTTGTTTTTTCCTCCCGCAGAGCGTCGATGCTGCCCTGCAAGACATATGCGATTTCATCAATCTCGCTGGTTATCTTGTCTATCTCCTCATAGCTGCTGGCGATTGGATCAGCTTTGTATTCCCCTTTTGAGAGCACCCTTAGCTTTTCCTCTATGGAGTAAAGCGGCGCTAGCGCCCTGTTTGTCATGCTGCGTATTAATAAGAAGCATAAGAATACAACAGCCAGCATTGAGAGCACAAGCAGCGGCAATGCCTGCGACAGATAGGCATCAATCTTGGCAACAGGAAACGCGGTCCGGATAAATACATACCCGTTTTCGCTTTCTGCTTTCAGGGCGTAGTATATCAAATCTACGCCAAGCGTCTCTGAATAGCGGATGCTTGTCTCGGGGGCCCCGTTTGCCGCTGCCTGGATTTCAGGGCGGCTCAGGTGGCTGTCAAGCGAGTCTATGTTGACAGGGCGGCTGTCTGCGAGGACTTTTCCGTCACTGGATACGACTGTAACGCGCGTATCTGCGTTTGTTTTCACGAATTCTGCCAGATCCGCTGAGCCGGAATACAGCCTTGCATATATGTTTGCGGTTTCGATAACGGTATTTTTGGCAATGCTAAGGTTGCTTGTATGGGCTACATAAACTGACATGCCAAAGAAGCATATAAAGCCTGCTGAGACAATGATCGTTATGTATAAAAACAGGCGCTTTTTCATGAGAGCATGTATCCTACCCCTCGAATGGTCTGAATAGCCGCTGAGCTTTCGGCTTCAGCCAGCTTCTTTCTCAGTTCCTTGATATGGATGTCAAGAGTTCGCGTTTCGCCAAAGAACTCTTCCCCCCATACCTCCCTAAATATAGTTTCCCTCTCCTGGACTTTTTCTGCGTTCCCGCATAGGAAGCTAAGGAGGTTGTATTCTTTTAGCGTCGCATTAATAAGCTTGCCGTTTATCGTAATAATGTGCTTTGAAAAATCGATAATGATATCCTTGTATGCAAGGCTTTCCGCCTCCGGCTTTCCGGTTCTTCTCAGGTTAGCCTTAATTCTGGCGATAAGCTCCAAAACGCCGAACGGCTTTGCTATATAGTCGTCAGCGCCCATGTTCAGGCCTTTCACTTTAGACGGCTCCTCGCCTTTTGCTGATACCATTATTACCGGGATTTGCGCTGTAGAGCTGTTTTCTTTCAGGCGCGCCAGTATAGCAAACCCATCCTCTCCGGGCAGCATGACATCAAGCAGTACCAGATCCGGCACTGCCTCGGCAAGCGCTGCGCTAAAGGAATCGCCGTCATCAAAGCAACGGCAGTCAAATTCGTTTTCCAGCGAGTATATATATAGCTCCTGCAATGCAGGATCGTCTTCTATTGCAAAAATCATCTGCTTCATTTAGCTGCTTCTTTCCTCGGATGCCTGCCCGTTATCGCATATTCAGCCCATTTGCCTACATCAAGGCAGTGATCGCTTAACTTAATAAGGCATTTGGCTGCCATTACAGCCAGTATTGCATGCTGCGAGCCAAGCGCGCGATCCTTGGCGCTGTTTAATACGCCTTCATACAGGCTGTGGGCCTTTTCGCCCATGCTGGCAAGCGGCTTGCTGAGCTCCATATCCCTGTTGATATAAGACTGAATTGCATCTTTGGCCATTTGGGCGGCTACAAGGCACAGCTGCGAGAGCAGATCCGGTTTTTCGGGATAGTTTCCCTCACAGAGCTGAATTGCGATTTCAGCAATTTCCAGCGCTTGGCCGCCTATACGGTCAAGCTCAGATGCTATTTTAAGCGCGGTTGTCACTTCATAAAAGTCGTTTGCCACCGGATGCTCCATTAGCAGCAGCCGAAAGCAAGAGCTTTCAACTTCCGCCCCCATCTCGCCCATCTCCATTACGCTCTCAAAAACTTCCTGTGCAATCAGCTCATCCCTGTTCAAAAGGGCATTCGCGGCACTCTCAACTGCTGCCTGTATATATCGGCACATCAGAACAAGGCTGCTGAGAGCGTCCTTGAGCTCCTTTTTATACTGTGCCCGCATTGGCATAATTATACTCCATTCAAATGATCTATGCTTAGCCGAACCTGCCTGTTATGTAGTTTTCGGTTCGCTTATCCTTTGGCAGTGAGAAGATGGACTCTGTTACGCCAAACTCAATTATTTCCCCCAGAAGAAAAAATGCTGTTTTGTCCGATATGCGGGTTGCCTGCTGCATGTTGTGGGTGACGATTACTATCGTGTAATCTTTCTTAAGCTCGCTTAGCAGATCCTCAATTTTCCCGGTTGAGATCGGATCAAGCGCGCTGGTCGGCTCATCCATAAGCAGTATTTTGGGGTCGGCTGCAAGCGCTCTGGCAATGCACAATCTCTGCTGCTGGCCTCCTGAGAGGCTCAGCGCGCTCTTGCGCAAGCGATCCCTTGCTTCATCCCATAGCCCTGCCTGCTTAAGCGACTGCTCAACAATGCCGTCAAGCTCCGCCTTCTTTTTTATTCCAAACGTTCTGGGGGCAAATGCTATGTTGTCATAAATGCTCATGGGAAACGGGTTTGGCTTTTGAAACACCATGCCGACATTCTTGCGCAGCAAGGTAACATCAGTGCCCTTTGCATATATATCCTGCCCGCCTATCATGATTTCCCCTGTTATGCGGCAGTTTTCCACAAGGTCATTCATCCTGTTAAGCATCTTGATAAAAGTAGACTTTCCACAGCCGGAAGGCCCGATCAGCGCTGTTACCTCGCGCTCCAAAATGTCAATGTTAATGCCCTTTAGAGCCTGAAAATCCCCATAGTGCAGATCGCAGTTTTTTACTGTTATGTTGTATTGCTCATTCATTTGCCAGATCGCCTTTGCCATACTTTTTGCCAAGAACAGTTGCAATAATGTTTATTGTTACTACGAGCACAAGCAGCACAACGCCTGTTGCAGCAGCCTCATTCGGATAGCCATGGGAGCCAAAGTAGTATACATCAAGCGCCAGGCTGGTTCCCGGAGACGAAAACCCCTTTGGAACTTTATTTACTACCATGCCAATAGTCAGTATCAATACCGCGCTCTCTGACATCACCCTGCCTATAGCCAGAATCAGGGATGTCACAATGCCGCTGGCAGCGCAAGGCAGAACTACTGAGAATATTGTCCTTACCATTGAGGAGCCAAGCGCAAAGCTTCCCTCGCGAAGCGAACGCGGCACGCTAAGCAGGCTTTCCTCAGTTGAGCGCACTATAACAGGCAGAATCATTATTGACAGCGTAATGCCGCCGCCAATAAGCGAATACCTGTATTTCAGCGCTACTACAAAAACAAGGTACCCGAATATCCCGTATACTATTGAGGGTATGCCTGCCAGGGTTTCGACAGCAATCCGAATTGACTTAACCAGCCTGCTATTTGATTTAGTGTATTCAGTTAGAAATATCGCGCTGCCTATGCCTATAGGAGCAGCTATGCTCACAGAGATGGCAATCAGGTACAGTGTTCCCAAAAGGGCCGGCTTTATTGAAGGGTACTTGCCATAATCGCCAAAAATAAGCTGCATGCTTATATAAGGCAGCCCGCGAATGGCAACAAACGCTATAACGGCAACCAGGGCGATGATGCATATAAAGAGCGCTGCAAGGGATGCAAACTTGCATGCAGCATAAATAAGAATCTCCCTCTTATGGGCATTATCTTTCCCCATTGGCTTCCCCTTTCAATAATGAAAAGCTGATATTAAGCAGCATTGTAAAGAAGAAAAGCACAACTCCGGTAGCTACCAGCGCTGTTGCTGCATCGCCTGAGAGCTCAGTAGCCCCCATTGCTATATTGGCTGTCAAGGTCCTCACTGACTGAAACAGGCTTTTGGGCATGACCGGGGAGCCGCCAATAACCATGATTACTGCCATCGTTTCGCCTAAAGCTCTTCCTATTGACAATACTACCGCTGCCAGCACCCCGCTTTTTGCAGCGGGCAGCATTACCTTAAAAACACTTTGCTCTTTTGTAGCCCCAAGCGCGAGCGCCCCTTCGTAATAGCTGCCGGGGACTGCATTCAGCGAATCCAGGCTCACGCTCACGATAGTAGGCAGCACCATAACCGCCAGGACAAGGCTTGCTGAGAGTATCCCGTAGCCGATGCCATTCGGGGATACATGATCGCGCAAATACGGGACTATGACTATGAGCCCGAAGAGCCCGTATATAACTGATGGGATTCCGGCCAGCAGGTTTATCATCTGCCGAATCGGCCCAACAGCTTTTTGAGGGCAGAATTTATACAGGCTGATTGCAGTAAGCAATCCGATAACAACCCCTATGGCTGTTGAAAGCGCGGTTACATAAAATGACGCTGCAATCATGGACAGTATGCCGTATGCCCCGCTTGACAGGTGCCACTTCCTGCCGAAAAAGTTGCTTATTCCGGTTTTAGCGATAAACGGCAGGCCGTTGGCAAATAGAAACACGCAGATGCAGCTGAGGGCAAGTATCGAAAACGCTGCACAAAATAGGAAAATGCCGCGCATCACGGCATCCCTTGCCTTTATATATTGATAGGCTTTGCCTGTCATTTTGCTATTTCATTCCAGGTTGTAATTGCTTCTTCTCCGGCTTCTTCATCGTAAATTCTCTTAAGCTGCTCCATTGAAATGCTGTCTATTTCATTGGCTTTATTTACGATGACAGCTATGCCGTCTTTGCATACAACATGGAAAGTGCATGATGGGGCTTTCTCGATATTAAACTCTTCGCTTATCATTCCAAACTCAGAGACGCCCTCTTCAGCGTTTTGATAGCCTGTACCGCTTCCGCCGCCGGATACGCTCACTTCCACATTCGGCTGCAGGCTCTCAAAGTCAGAGGCTAAGAGTACCATTACCGGCTGTAGCGAGGTTGATCCGCTCACATCAATTTTGCCGGACAATGCTCCATTTATGGTATATTCAGCAGCGTTGTCAATTATTGAGACATAGCCTTCATCAGATATGATTTTTTGCGCATTGCTTGATTGAAGGTAGTCATAAAACGCTTTATATGCTTCATCTTCAAGAGTTTCCTCCTGGTAAATCACTGAGAGCGGGCGGGAAATTTTATATGAAGCATTCTTTATGTTAGCTGTACTCGCTTCTACTCCATCGACCTTAAGTATCTTCACATCGCTTGTAGCATAGCCAAGGCTCTCATATGCTATTGCAGCCGGGTTGCCTTTTACTTCAGTCAGAACGCCTGCTGTGCCTGTCTGTATAATCACGTTTTCAGGGTCTGCTTTGCCTTTTAGGCCGATAATCTCCATGAAAGCTGTCTTTGTTCCGCTTCCGTCTTCGCGGGCGATTATTGAAATAGGCTTTGGCTCGTCAGCATTGTTGTTGTTTGTGTTGTTAGAGTTGTTCGTGTTGCTGTTTCCGCCGCAAGCCGCTATAAGCAAAAGGGCCAGTGCCAGCGAAACAGTTGCTAATTGTTTTTTCATTGGTTTTCTCCTCATAGTGTTCATGAGGGCATTCTAATGCATTCTGCCAATGTGAAAAATCAGTAAAATGTATGCAGCATGTAAATTGTATGTAAAGCCGGACAAGGCATAGCGGCGAAATTCGCTTTAACAAGCTTGCTGCAACCAATGCTTCTGGCTGTATTTTTCGCTAATGCTGTTTGAGGCTGCCAAAAACTTATAGCAGCGCACGAAACCGAATCCCGGCTTTCAGCAAGCTGGTTGGCTAATGGTGCATAAGCCAGATTCATATTTGGTTCATATGCAATTTTATTCCAAATTTAATAGATATTTCAGATATTTGGCAGCAATAAATTGTATGCTGCCGAAACAGGCAAGCATAGGGCCAAAAGCAGTGCAATGGCAAATTGCGATAAAATTCTGCCAATAGCGCTTTGTTCCGGTGATTTGTGCAATAATAGAGAATGTGATTAAAAAAATGCTGCTTGTTAGCCGCAAAAGAATTAGAAGGGCAAAACATTGAACCCGATTATTAAGCCTTCAAGTGAGCTCCGCAAAAACTACCATGCGATAGCTGAAATATGCAAGGAAACCAAACAGCCTGTTTTCATAACTAAAAACGGCAGAGGCGACACCGTGATAATGGATATGCAGTCCTTCAGCGAGCGGGAAGAGCAAATTGCTGTTGCCCAGCGCTTGATAACAGCCGAGAGAGCCAGGATATCCGGAGCAAGCGAAGTTACGGTAGATGAGTTTGAACAGATTGCCTCAGAGGCAATAAAAATTGGATCCTGCGATGAATAGCGAAGGCGAGCGCGAGCCCTATGAAGTGCTTGTATCGCCCAGGGCGTGCGAGTTCGTAGCAGAGTTCATGCAAAATATGGCGAAAACAGACAAAACAGGCGCTGAAAGCTTGCTCAGCCGCCTATGCTCTGATCTAAGGTCCCTCGAAAAGCTGCCAAACCATAAGCCTTTCTATGAAAGGCCCTACTTGCCATACGGCAAGTACCACTATATTCTTTCGTCTGGCGGCAGGTTTGTTGCCATATTCCAAATTGACGGGGCGAAGGTGCTTGTAGACGAGATAGCTGACAGCAAAAAATATATTGACACTATTGAGAGCAGCCTGTTTTAGGCTGCGAAGCATAAAAATGCATAAAGCGGGCATTTGCAATGGCCCCTGGCCCCATAGCCAACGTTTTTTTCAGTTTTAATTGCAGCAGAGTCTGCGCTTTTTCGGTTATGTGGTAATCTAAGCATAGATTATCACTGTCGAAAGGCGTCAATAATGGCAGCTCATATTGGGAATGATTGGGACGATCTTCTAAAGAGCGAGTTCGAAAAAGAATACTATCAGAAGCTAAGGCTAGCATTGATTGAAGAGTATAAAAACTACAGGGTTTACCCCGGCATGCACGATATTTTTAACGCTTTGAAGCTATGCAGCTATGCAGGCGTGCGCGCAGTTATACTGGGCCAGGACCCCTATCATGGAGACGGCCAGGCCCATGGCCTGTCATTCTCAGTGAAAAAGGGTGTAGCCATACCTCCATCGCTTCATAATATTTATAAAGAGCTTGAAAGCGATACGGGCTTATCCCCTCCAAGCCATGGCGAGCTGACAGATTGGGCATCATCAGGAGCGCTTCTCTTAAACAGCATTCTGACAGTGCGCGCTCACGAGCCAACATCGCACAAACAAATAGGCTGGGAGGCATTCACTGACAGAATAATCAGTTTGCTCAATGAAAGGGAGGCGCCGGCTGTATTCATTTTATGGGGCGCTTATGCCCAGAGCAAGGGGAAACTCATCACAAATAGCCGGCACCTTATACTCTCGTCGCCGCATCCTTCGCCTTTGTCAGCTTCAAGGGGTTTCTTTGGTTCGAAGCCGTTTTCGAGAGCGAACGAATTTCTCCGGTCTATAGGAAACGATCCAATAGACTGGGCTATAAAGGAGCTGTAAAGCAGCTAAGCTTCTGTGCGGGGACGAAGGCAGCGAATAAGTATCGCATCTAGATCTCTGCTTACTTTTTGCACAATGGGATCAAGCAGATTGTAGTTTGCTCGATTTAGCGCAGTATCGAGCTTGCGTTTTAGCATGTTTATTTGGAACTGGAGATCTTCCTCAACAACGAGCACATGCGCTCCATTGTCATCGTCCAACAATAAACTATACAAAGCAATAATCTCCTTTCTTTTCGCATTATATTTATTGTCTTTTGTATATTTTGTCGAATATTGCCACAGTCAATTAATTTATGGTTATATTTGCAAATTTCTGAGAAATCATTAATAATATTGCTGTTGTAACAAGCAAAAAACACGCATATGAAGCAGTTTTCTGGTTAACGCTAATAGTGAAAACCAGTAAAACGCTGAAATTTCGCCCTTGCAGACTGCTATAGCTCAGCCATACCAAAAACAGTGCATTCTCATTTCGCTTTTTCTGTATACAAAAATGTGATAATATAAACTCGATATTAAAGGAGAGGCAGCTTAAACTATGAGCGAACAAAACCAAGAAGGCGGAGGAGTAATCCGCGATATTTCTGAACTGCCAGATGTCCCGTCAGCACCAAACCTTACGCTTGACGAGTTAGCGCAGGCAGACATAGCCAGCATGCTTGCAATAGACGAGCCTGAACAAACGACTGTAGCGCCAGCTCCTGAGCAGCGCTTCACGCCTGAAGAAATGAAGGCAATTGCGGAGTTTTCCGAAAAGATAGATATTTCGAACACAACACTTGTGCTCCAGTACGGCTCAGGCGCCCAAAAGAACATTGCGCGCTTTTCCGAAACTGCCCTTGACAAGGTCCGCACAAAAGATATGGGCGAGATCGGCGGAATGCTGACCAACCTGGTCATAGAGCTAAAAGGCATCAACGAGGACGAAGGCGAAAAAGGCATAAAGGGCATGTTCAAAAAGGCAGGCAGCTCTGTTGCCAAAATGAAAGCCAAGTATGACAAAGCCGAAGTCAATGTGCAAAAAATCGTAGAAATCCTTGAAAAGCACCAAGTCACGCTTTTAAAAGACATAGCAATGTTCCAAAAAATGTATGATCTGAACCTTGCTTACTATAAAGAGCTGGGTATGTACATTGAAGCCGGCAAGCAGCGCCTGGCGCATGTAAGGGCTGAAGTTATCCCTGCGCTCAAAAAGCAGGCTGAAGAGTCACAGCTGACAGAAGATGCCCAAGCTGTAAATGACATGAACAACATGGCTCTCCAATTTGAGAAGCGCCTGCACGATCTTGAGCTGACCAGAGTTGTTTCGATTCAAATGGGGCCCCAGATACGCCTTATACAAAACAACGACTCCATGATGGCAGACAAGATCAATTCGTCTCTGGTAAACACCATACCATTATGGAAGAGCCAGATGGTGCTAGCCCTTGGCATGGAGAACTCCCGCCAGGCTATGCTAGCCCAAAGGGAAGTCACCAACATGACCAATGAGCTTCTGAAAAAGAACGCAGACATGCTCAAGCAAGGCACTATTGATGTAGCCAAAGAGAGCGAAAGAGGCGTGGTTGAAGTTCAGACCCTTGCTTATACAAACGAAAAGCTGATCTCTACGCTTACTGAGGTTATCCAGATCCAGGACGATGGCTTCAAAAAGCGCCGTGAAGCAGAATCCGAGCTCAAAAAGATAGAAAATGACCTGCGCAACAAGCTTCGCGAAATTCGCGACAGCAGCCAGCCATAACAAAATTTAAATAGATATAAATTGCATTAAGGCAGCTTGCAACAGCTGCTTATTTGCCATGCCAATCAGCCTTTAAGATGATAAAAATGAAGAATGGGCAGTACGCGCGAAAAGCGCATCTGCCCATTCTTTTTATGACGGCTTCTATTTGATGGTGATGCGGCCTTGCGGCCCGCTGTACTCGCTTCCTACAACACCGCCCAGCACTTCAGCTATGTATCCTACCATAGCATCTTCAAGCGACAAGCCTGTTTCATAGCCTGTAGTTGTATAAGCATACCTAAACGCGTAGTAAGTGTCGCCGCCGGCTGCGGTAAAGTCATTTGAGGCAATAACATATTCCTTGTTAAGATCAAACGGCTCTCCGCCAACGCTCTCGATTGTTACCCTGCTGCCAGGCTGCGCCGGCCCAAAGTAAGTTGATTCGGGATAAGCTTCCCCGTTCGCATATTCAGTTGAAGTGTCTATTGAAAACACTATTCCTGCTACCTGCGGGAATGCCCCTATCGCTGCGGGGGTTGTGCATGTAGCCGCTTCAAGCGCTTCAAGTAGCTCGCTTCCGGTGACAGTAAGCACCGCAACCTTGTTGTCAAACGGGAAAACTGTCTTCATGTCGTTCATGGTTATATCGCCCGCTTTGATCGTGGCCCTTATGCCGCCTCCGTTAGTAACAGCTGCGACAACCTGTGGCCCCACTTCCTGCTGTGCTCCCCATAAAATAGAGTCAGCAGCCAGATTGCCAAGGTTTGTCTCCATTGTGCGAACCCCGGGATCCCTCTCTCCATTCAAATCGGTTTCGCATGTTGCAAACACTTCCCCGAGCTGTTCATTGACTGCCCCGTTTGCTGCTGCAATGTGCTCAGCAACCAAAGCGTCCTTGCCGGTGTACAGCCTTGCGTTTAAGGCTTCGCCGTTGTATGTAACCAAGCCTATTGACTTAAATGCATATCCTGTGCTGACAATGGCTGTATCGCCAATTATATCAGGCTCTTCCATCTTCGTATGGCTATGGCCGTCAATGAAAAGGTTAATGCCGGTTGTGTTCTGGACAACATCAGAAGAGCGGTTTGGCTGGCTTTCTGCATCCACTCCAAGGTGTCCAAGGCAGATAATAAACGTAGCGCCGGCAGCTTTTAGCTCATCAATCTGCGCCTGGGCGCACTCATACAGATCTTCTCCCATGAGAAAGTCGATGTCCCTGATTTTATCAGGGTGCGATTTCGTCAGCGTCTCAGGCGTTGCCAGCCCGAAGACTCCAACCTTCATTCCATTGGGCATGGTAAAGATTTTGTTGGCTTCAAAGACAAGATCCCTTCCTGTCCTTCTTACGATGTTTGCTGCAAGCAGAGGAAACTCTGCTGTGCTGGCATTTTGCAAAAGGTTGTCTGAGCCCCAATCAAATTCGTGGTTGCCTGGAGCCATGGCGTCATAGCCTGCAAGGTTCATAAACTCAAATGCAGATTTGCCAAATCCCAGGTTGACTAGAGGCGTGCCTTGCGATGCATCGCCAGCATCAAGCAAAAGCACTGATGCGCCCAGCTCCTGAAGGCTTTTTTTCAGCTGCGACAGCGCAGCATAGCCAATAGCCCCACTCGATACATCCTCGAGCGCTTGCCCGTGTATGTCGTTTGTGTGCAAAATGACCAGCGTGCCTGATAGCTCGCCTGACGGAGGCGTTGAAACTGACCTGTTGTTTTGCGCGCATCCGCATGCTAAAACCAGCAATGCAGCAAGCGCAAGAGCAAGTAACTTTTTCCCCTTCAACATCTTACTCCTTTTGTATTTACTGACATTATTCTAGCAAGAATCTATGTTAGCGTCAACATTATGCTGCCACAGCGTGTATGCGCAATGTAAATTATTTGTTGCTTAAACATAAAATTGCAATGTTGGGCGAACATCGCCTCCATTCAATGCATGCAGGCTTTGCACCACAGTGGCACAAGCGCCGGGCGATTGATTCTGATTGCTTTGTGTGGCATATTGTTACCAATGATGAAATTGTTTACAGATATGGGAGGGGCTATGCAGGCGGTATATGCCAACAGTTTGTCAAAAGTGTATGACGGCGGGAAAAGGGCAGTTGACAATGTCAGCTTCGAAATATCAGCAGGCAGCATATTCGGGTTTCTTGGCCCTAATGGCGCAGGCAAGACAACAGCGATCAAGCTGCTAAGCGGCATGCTCTCGCCAAGCGCAGGATCATGCGAAGTGTTTGGCATTGATCCAGCCCTGCACCCTGAAAAAGTGCACCAAATTGCAGGGGTTGTTACTGAGCATGCGCAAATGTATGGCAGCCTGACAGGCCTTGAAAACCTCATGTTTTACGCAAGCCTGTTTGGCATGGGCCGGGAAAGCAGCCAGAGCGCTGCCTTAGGGCTGCTGGGCGAACTGGGCCTTGCCGATGCTAAGGGCAAGAAGCTTGAAACGTACTCAACTGGCATGCGCCAGCGCCTCTCGCTAGCGCGCGCAATGATCCACAGCCCCAAAATCCTCTTTCTTGACGAGCCGACATCAGGCCTTGACCCTGAAAGCGCGCTAAGCGTCAACAATATGATCAAAAGCCTCGCTGAGAGCGAAGGCGCGACAGTGTTCATTTGCACCCACCAGCTAAGGTACGCACAGGAAATATGCACTTCATATGGCCTTATCGACAACGGCAGCCTGCTCGCCCTGGGAAGCCTTGATGAGCTGAGGGAGCTGGTTTTCCCAGGCATGCGCGTTAGCATCAAAGCAAGCAAAATGGCACAGGGAATGCAGTATAAAACCACAGGCGAAATGCTCTATGAAATGGATGTATCCTCAGAGCAGGGCATAGCTGGCATCGTAAGCCAAATCGTCAGCCAGGGAGGCAGCGTATACAGCGTTATGTCAAGACAGCTTTCCCTCGAAGAGATATACTTTGCGCTCATAGAAAGAAGAAACAGGAAGGAAGGGCCGGGCAATGCCTAATTCAAAGCAGTTGGCAATTATCACAAAGGATATAAAGAGCATAGCAAAAAACAGGCGGCTTTTTCCGATTTTGGTTTTTATGCCTTTGCTGATGTCAGTCGGCATTCCTTCCCTATTTGTTTTTATCGCGCTTTACAGCCCTGAAGAATTAAAGGATTTTGAGCAAATGCTGCAAATGGCGCCTACTCACTCTGATGATATAACAACAATGTTTATTGAGCTTATAATAAACAGCATTATGCCGTCTTTTTTTGCGATTATTCCGGTCATGGCATCCTCAGTTATGGCCGCTAGCTCCTTTGTCGGGGAAAAAGAGAAAAAAACTCTTGAGACTTTGCTTTATAGCCCCTTGCCGCTTAAGGAAATCTTTTATGCAAAAGTAATGGCTTCATTTGCCCTTAGCATGGCAGTTTCATATGCTGCCTTTTTCGCAATGGTGATTGTTGTCGAGATAGAATTGCTGCTTGCTGCCGGCATCTTTATAATGCCAGGGGCAAGCTGGCTTTCTATGATGCTTATCGTTTCGCCTTCTATATCGCTTTTGGCCATAACGGTGATTGTTAGAGGATCTGCCAAATCGCAGACAATGGAGGAGTCCCAGCAGAAAGCAGTTTTTCTGGTAATGCCGCTGCTTGCCCTTATTATTGGCCAATTCAGCGGCCTTTTGCTTGTCAGCGCGTGGCTGCTTACAGGCATTGGCCTTGTTTTTGCAGCGCTGAGCGCGCTCTTTCTTAAAAGCGCAATGCGAAAATTTACGTATGAGAAATTGCTGGGCTAGCTAAGGGGGATATTGGCGCAAACAAGCTGTAGCCTTAAAGCGCTGTTTTTTTAACGTATGATACCAAACATGTAAAACCGCTCTGGCATGAGCCTGCTTATCTCTGCCTGCTGCATGCCTCCTATTGAATCGAAATAGCTGTCAGCATAGACGCTGTACTCATCAAATCCGTTGCTGATTTGTTTTTCCAGCTTGTAATAAGCAATCTTCGATTTCCAAAAAGCAGCACCTGTAGCCAATGCTTGATGCATTGCTGAGAGGGCAGGATTATTAATTATATTTTAATATCATAGATGAGGTAGGCTCATGGAATATTTGCACAGAAGCCTGGAACAGAAATTCCTGAGAATGAGCAGCTTTTTCAAAGCATTGCTTGTAACTGGCGCTAGGCAGGTAGGCAAAAGCACTATGCTTAGGCATCTCGCTGAAGGCCAAAACCGAACTTATATCACTTTGGAAGATATCAATGCAAGAACGCTTGCAATATCTGATCCGGATCTTTTCTTTCAAATGTACAAGCCACCTATAATCATAGATAATGTTCAATATGCGCAAGAATTATTTAGCCAGATAAAACTATTATGCGATGAAAGCGAAGAAAGGGGGCAGTTTTGGCTAACAGGCTCGCAGCGGTATGGAGCAATCAGAAATGTGCAAGAGTCGCTAGCTGGAAGAATAGGCATATTTGAGCTGTTTAGCTTCACAAAAAATGAGATTGCCGGTTTGAAATTTGCTAACGAGCTGGATTTTACTTACTCTTGCTTTGCAGAGCGCCAAAAGACAGCGGAAGTGAATGATGTTGTAAGAGTGTTTGAGCATATATGGCAAGGCGGGATGCCTTTAGCCATCGGCGCAAGCCCTGAAGAGAGGGAGGAGTATATAAGTTCTTATATAAGCTCGTATATCATGCGTGATGCTGCGCAGCTCGGCGGCGTGTCTGACTCATATCGCTTTGGCAAATTTTTGCATGCTTGCGCGTCGCTTGTATCACAGCAAGTAAATTATAAAACGCTTGCTGATGTATCTGAAATATCACAGCCGACAGCCAGGCAGTGGCTTGAACTGCTTGAATCGCTTGGAATTGTATATCTTATGCAGCCATATTACAACAATAGCATGAAGCGCCTTGCAAAAGCGCCTAAGCTTTATTTCCTGGACACAGGCCTTGCTGCTCACCTGACAAGGTGGACTTCGCCGCAGACGCTTATGATGGGGGCAGCCAATGGACATTTTTTTGAGAACTATGTTGTAGCCGAAATAGCAAAGAATCTGTCTTACTCAGCTACAAAAGCAAATATCACCTACTACAGGGACTCAAACGCTAAAGAAATTGATATATTTATCGAGCGGAATAATTACATACACCCTTTCGAAATAAAGATGTCAGCCAACCCTGACCCCCGTGAAGTGAAAAAGTTTGAGCTCCTCGATAAAACGCAATACGAACGGGGCAATGGCGGCATCATATGCATGTGCGATAAGCTGGTTCCGATCGATGCCCAAAACAGCTTAATTCCTTGCAGCCTTATTTAGGCGCTTGTTATGTTCCAGCCCGTGACCTGCTCCCACCACTTTCGCAAGCGCTCGCGCTTGCTTAGAAGCGGTAGCTTCCCGAATACTCTGCCAAAAACCTTGGCTCAAAACGCGGGCATATGCCGTGGCCCCCACGGCCATGACGCTGGCTCATCAGCGCTATATTGCTTTTTGTATGCCAAGCATTCGCATGGCCTCTTTTTTATGCTGATGGCTGCATCGCGTCTCTGTCCATTACGCTTCCGCAGCACTCGCATATATATGTTCGCTCTGACAGGCCAAGCTCTTTTTTCACTGCCCCGCATTCAGAGCTTGATGGGTACCATTTGCCTACTGTTGCGAGGATCTTTGCCTGATCCTCCAGCTTGTACTTTAGAAATCTTGCAAACATTCCCCAGCCGGCGCCAGAAACAGATTTGCCAAAGTTAAGCGCCTGGGGCATCGCATGCATGTTCAAATCCTCTATAGCTGCACAGTCGCAGGAATTGGCTATTTCCCTAGACCGTTATGCAGAAAATCTTTTCTCTGGCATGCTACTGCCGCAGACTTAAGCCTATAGCCCTTCCCTTGCCTAATCTAGGTTATGAGCGCCATATAGCACCTGATTACCTTCTTGCTTTCGATATAGAAGGTTTGGCTTGAGTGCCAGTTGTCGATTGTTTTTAAATACCTCTCGCCGCTTTCGTATTCGCGGTACCCAAGAGCATTGGCGTAGTGCCAGTCAGCAAGGCCGGCTGTGAGGAGCAATATGCCCATGCAGCCATTGTCAATGCAAGCTTTTGCATGCGCGTATGAGCTGCCAGGTTTTGATGCAAATGCAAACCCGGCCTGAAGCGCATATAAGCTAAGGCCCCGCTTAAGCTTATAGAAGAGCACAGGGCCATTGCCAATGCTTTTGTGCAAAGCTTCGAATGAGTCTTTTCTGCTGTTATTGACAAACAGGCGGCTATTTTGGTAAAGGCCCTTGTAGTAGTAGGCAGTATTAAATGCTGCAGTCGCAGCACAATGGTTTTTGGCGTTTCGAATGCTTTCAAATTCGCCGGTCGTTCCCCAGTTGCGCAGCTCGCTCTTCGGCAGGGCTATTTCATAATGATTGCTTTTTGGCAATTGGCTTTCGCTAAGAAAGCCGTACTTTTTTTCATCAGCCAATGATGATACCACTTTTATTTATTTTTTTGCCATTAAGGAGTCCTACAACAATGCTCACAAAGGCTCAGCGCTTTGAGCAAATTATTGCATAAATCGAGCATTTCACTTAATTTGAAGGCAAGGCTGCTTTGCCAAACATTGCTCTCGCAATGCTTAGCAAGCGGCTTTCTTTAAGTGTCCGGCACGCTGCAACGCGCAAAAACAGTGTATATGATGCCTGTTTTTAATTAATAGAAAATTTGGGCCACTGCTTGCGAATATGCATTCGCCGGTTACACTAAATGGATTGTATCACAAAAAATGTTGCTAAATAGGTTTTTTGAAAAATACAGATTATTTTGGCGCGGCGCCTTATTGCATAGCTATGCATTAGAAAGCGGCTTTGCTTTATAATCTATCTATATGGACAAATATAAGAATGAGTTTATTGAATTTCTAATTGAAAGCAATGCGCTGACATTCGGCGACTTTACCGCAAAAAGCGGAAGAAAAACCCCTTTTTTTATCAATATGGGAAGCCTATGCAGCGGCATCGCGCTTCACAGGCTTGGGGAGTTCTATGCTGAAGCAATAAGCAAGGCTTTTGCCGGCAGCTTTAATGTGCTGTATGGCCCTGCATATAAGGGAATACCTCTAGCTGCTGTGTCATCAATATACCTAAGCAAGCTTGGCATAGATGTTAGCTATTGCTCTAACAGGAAAGAAACAAAAGATCATGGCGAAGGCGGCGGACTACTGGGCGCGCCATTGGGCGCAGGCTCGAAAGTTTTGATAATCGAGGATGTCATAACTGCCGGCACATCAATCAGAGAGTCAGTTCCAATTATTGAGGCCTATGGAGCAGGCGCAGTTGGCTTAATAGTAGGCGTAGACAGGATGGAGAGGGGGTCCTTTGGCCAAAACGCTCTTATTGAAGTTTCTGAGGCGTTTGGCTTTGCATCAGCTTCGATTGCCAGTGCATATGACATCGTATCCTACCTGAAGAGCCATCCCGAGTCGCTTGGAAGCGATTATGAAGCATGTATGGATAGAATGGCAAGCTACTACAAAGAATACGGCACATCTGAAATGCCATTTTAGATCTGCCGAAACCTTTGTGTGCTGCTTGGCAGAAACATGCCTCATGTAAAGTGGCACTGCTTTTACAGCTCTTTGAGCGCGCTTTGGCATCGGGCTTAGCTTGCTATGAAATGCCAAAGGTTTGGCAGTTTAGCGCTTTGCAGCTAAAAGCGCTCACAATCAGCAGCTTCAGAACGCGCTCAGCCCAGTATTTGCATATAGGAAGCATAGGATTTTCTGCCCCAGGCTTTTTTACAGCATAGCTTTTAAAATGATAGCCGCAGTGACGCAGCTATCATTTGTTATATAGCCGATTTTCTAGGGCATGTATCCTTCGCGCATAATTGACTTGCGCGTCATAAGCTTGATGAGCTCAACTGCA
The DNA here is from genome assembly GCA_009782515.1 of Eubacteriaceae bacterium. Taxonomy (GTDB): domain Bacteria; phylum Bacillota; class Clostridia; order Eubacteriales; family Anaerofustaceae; genus WRIY01. Next base: position 8,546 of record WRIY01000019.1, on the reverse strand, counting down.
GGAACAACCATGAATGCAAGCCCTACTGCTATTAAGTATTCTTTTAGCGGCAGGATCGTAAACTCAAATATTGCTGCCAGCACTGGTATGTATATAACTGCCGACGTAAGCACAAGTGAGAGCGCCATAGCGCCTATCAAATAGAAATTTTGCTTTTTCAGGCCAAAGGCGCTGTATTCAAGGCTTCGCATGTTAAAAGCATGAAAGATCTCAGTTAGCGAAAGCGTCAAAAATGCCATTGTTGTGCCTAAATCGCTGTCTGTAAAAGCTAGCCCTGCATACTGCATGTAATGGCCGTATGAAAAGCTGAGCATAGTGCACATAGCCATAAAAGCGCCCTGCAACAGCAAGTCTATTGTTATTCCGTCAAAAATGCTTTCATTTTGCGGCCTTGGCTGGCGAAGCATAATATCGCCTTCGGCTTCCTCCATGCCAAGGGCCAGCCCTGGCGCACTGTCTGTTACAAGGTTTATCCATAGCAGATGGCTTGCTTGAAAAATGTTAAAGCCTATCAATGAAGCTATAAAGACGCATATGACTTCAGCTATGTTTGTAGAGAACTGAAACATTATTACTTTTTTAATATTGTCATATATCCTTCTGCCCTCTTCTATGGCAGTAACAATCGTTGCAAAATTATCATCAGCAAGCACCATATCTGCGACATTCTTGGTAACATCGGTGCCTGTTATGCCCATGCCAACGCCAATGTCAGCAGTCTTTATGGCTGGGGCATCGTTAACGCCATCTCCAGTCATGGCAACTACCTTGCCATGCTTTTGCCAAGCCGAGACAATCCTGACTTTGTGCTCCGGCTGCACTCTCGCATATACTGAGATCGTGTCTACCATTTTATAAAGCTGATCATCTGATATAGCATTAAGCTGCTCTCCGGTTATAGCTTCAGAGTCACTATTTATAATGCCAAGATCAGTTGCAATAGCTATTGCGGTGTCCCGATGGTCCCCGGTAATCATAACGGGCTTTATATGCGCTTTTTTGCATACTTCAATAGCAGCAAAAGCTTCCGGCCTTGGAGGATCCATCATTGCGGCAAACCCGATAAAGACCATATTGCGCTCCAGGTTTTGAGCATCAAACGATGATGGCTTTGATGGGTGCTCGCGCATGGCTGCAGCCAGCACTCTAAGCGCGCCGTCAGCATAGCGCTTGTTTTGCCTTAGGATCTCAGCTTTGTCTTCGCTGCTTAGCAGCACAGGCTTTCCGCCCTGCATTTTGTGGGTGCATTTTGAAACGAGCACATCGACAGCCCCCTTCGTGTACTGAATATATTTGCTGCCTGATGAATGCACTGTTGACATCAGCTTTCTGTTGGAGTCAAAAGGAGCTTCCCCTACCCTTGGGAATTGCCTTTCAAGGCTCTTTTTGCTCAGATTCTGTTTTCTGGCCATGGCAACCAGCGCGATCTCGGTTGGGTCGCCAATGCCTGTTCCATCTTCTTTAATCTCAGCATCGCTGCATAGGCACATGGCCTGTGCAAGCAAATTCTTGTCATCAGCATATGTGCTGACAACATCCATCTTATTTTGCGTCAGAGTCCCTGTTTTGTCAGAGCAGATAACCTGGGTTGATCCTAGCGTTTCCACAGCCATGAGCTTTCTTATAACGCTGTTGCGCTTTGACATCCTGGTGACTCCCATAGAAAGAACAATCGTTACAACAGCAGGAAGCCCTTCCGGTATGGCGGCGACTGCAAGGGCAACAGCAAACATGAAGCTCTCAAGAATAGCCGCAAATTTCCAGCTGCCTGACTGGATAATGTTTGAGGCAAATATCACAGCGCAGATGCCCACTACGATTTTTGAGAGCAGGCTTGAGAGCGACGCAAGCTTTTGCTGAAGCGGTGTTGGCTGTTCAACAGCTTCCGCTATTGCAGAGGCTATCTTTCCCATCTCTGTATTCATTCCAGTGCTGCTAACAGCAAAAGCGCCTCTTCCGTAAGTTACTGTTGTACCCATGTAGGCCATATTGCGCCTGTCGCCCAATGTAATATCAGATGAAGCTGATGAGAGCTTCATCTTTTCAATAGACTTTGTGGCCGGCACTGATTCCCCGGTCAGGCTTGCTTCCTCTATTTGCAGGGATGCCGCCTGAAAAATGCGGCCATCAGCTGGCACCAAATCGCCTGCCTCAAGCAGAACGATGTCGCCAGGCACTATATGCTCGCTTTTCACTTCAACTACATTGCCATCCCTAAGCACGCTTGATGAGTCTGCTGACATCTCCTTAAGAGCGTCAATAGCCTTTTCAGCTTTGCTCTCCTGCACAATGCCCAAAGCTGCATTGACTATGACAACGAACAGTATAACAAAAACATCCGTAAAGGACTCGTCCAGATAAACTGCAGTTGCAGTTGATATCGCAGCTGCAATGAGAAGCATGATTATCATTGGATCAGAAATCTGGGCAATGAACTTTTTAAGCAGCTTTTCCTTTGGGGGCTCGTGCAGCTTATTGCTGCCGTGTTTGGCTAAGCGATCGCCTGCCTCTTTCTCGCTAAGTCCGCTTTGTGTTGTTTTCAGCTCTGCCATAGCTTCGTATGGCTCCATTAAGTATTCTTTCGTTTGTTTGGGTATATAGCTTGTATCAGCCAAGATGAAAGCCTCCATTTCCTGCTCTGTGCAATTGGCCTATGAAGATAATAATATGCAGTTGGCATAAGTATTTTGTCGCTTTGTCCATAACTCAAAAAAAAGACTCTCGGAATAATACCGAAAGTCTCACAGCCTTATTAAGGCGAACACAGCCAGTAAGCCCGAGCTTACGTGTTGTTGGCTGAATTCTTATGTTACTCCCCTTCAAGTTAAAGCCATTCTAGCATGAGCCGAAAGCCTTGTCAAATAGTTAGGCAGATGCATATTGTTTTATATTCTATTGCCAATAGCGCATAATCTTGCTGCTGTGATATGGTTTTTGATCTCAACAAAAGCTATTTTATCGAAATAGAAGTGATAAACAAAAAGAGTATTTGGCATTGCATTCCTATTTTGACAGGAAACAGGCGCTGGCAAGCTTTAGAATCCATTTAAACGATTGCATGCGATAAAAAGAACCAGGAGAGAGCAATATGGATGAGAGCGCAGGCTATAGCATAAATATTTTTGAAAGCATCATGGATAGCTATAACGAACTGGCAAGCAAGTATGTGCAGCTGATTGACTACTACTCTGCTTTGCCTGACAGAAGCATTAAGCAGACAGAAGAATTTCTAAAGCTTGTTGTAGAGTACAATAATTTGGCAAAGAAGCTTGAGGCAACTATCGATGCGCTCGATAGCATAAGCAAAGCTGTCAAAGCCGATCCAAATGCTGATAAAGCATATAGCCCTTCTTTGGCAGCAGACAGCGCCCGCGCCCTAAGCGCGGATCTGAAGCGCCTCGAAGAAAAAAGGCTGGCTGGCCCCTCTGAAGAGGAGCTGAAGAAAGTTCAGGGCCTGGAGGCGCCTTTGCATGAGCTGGCTGAACAGATAGCACAAAAGCTGGGAGAGTTTGATCAAGAACAAAATACATAAAGCGAGTTAGGCACTCAAAGGCTGCCAGCGCTCCAGCTGGCGGCTTTTTTGCGTTGGCTTTTATGCATGCCTTTTTTATACAGCAAGCTTTGTTTAATGACTGCGCGCCAGGCAGAGCTTGTGCTGCGAATGCTCTGTAAAGATTAAGGCGCGCTTTTTAATGCATCGCACAAAAAAAATGGGCCGATTCAGGCGCCAGTGATCCCAGGGTATGCATCGCGTTTCGCAAAGCAGGCTCGAGGTTTGTTTTTGTTTGTTTTCTGAGCTCGGCGCAATTCAAAACAGCCTGGCTTAAGCAGTCTGGCAGTAATGCCAGTGGTTTATAGTAGGGGAAAAAATATCACATGAGGCTAATGATCGCTGCATAATGTTTCCCTCAAGGCTGTTGCTGTTCGCTGCCGGCTATGGCTTTGGCAATGCCATACAGCTCCCGCTCAAGCGCTATTTCGCCTTCATATGGGTATGTAGAAATGGTTTTTAGAAACTTGCCTTCGGCCTTGGCTGCTTCAGCTTCGTCCTTGGCTGCCAAAAGCGAGTAGGCGTAATGCAGCCTGGCTCTTGATGGGTTATATGCGATGTTTGCCTTTATATCCTTTTGCAGGCTTGCAGTATAAAGGGCCTCAATTGCCTCCGGTTTGTGCTCACCGATAATCTCCATGAATAGCAATTCGCATCGCAGCTCGTTTTTGTGAAGTTCAAGCATGTTGTCTGAATTTTCCAGGATCAGTTCTGCGAATGCCTGTGCCTGTTCAAATTCATGCATGTCTAAAAGGCGCCAAAAGCTGTAAATTGCGATAGAGCCAGCAATTGCATTATCGTAGCCGCCTTGCATATTAAACCACTCAGCAGGCATGTCTTTATACCGGATGCCATTTGCGGCGCTTGCATGTGCATTGAGCATAGTACGGAAAGCATGCCTGGCGCTTGCGCTATTATTTAAAAGCCGCACATTGTAGCCGTCATTGGGAATGCCGTAAGTCTTAAGCGGGATAAGGTTTGAGGCGCCGCAAATAAGCCCTGCGAATATAGTTGGCAGGTATATTGCCCTTGAAATGTTCGAGCTGCTGCTAAATATTAAAACTACAAAAAGCACAGCGCTTAACAAAAAGTTGGCTAAACCCCCGCCCAGGTTATATAAGCGGTACGGAATTTCATCGCCGGCATTTTCAGCAGGAGCCATAAGGCATTGGCCTGCGGTACCGCCAACGCGCACTTTTTTTATTACGAGCTTGCCATTTTTCATAATGGCGACTGTGGAGAAAATGCGAAAAGAGCAAAATCGGTAGCCACTCAGCAATCCGGCTGCCAGGTGGCCTGCTTCATGAACCAGTATATGCAGTCCGGTTCCGATATACAGCGCATGCACTGCAAGCAAAGCAAGTTTTTTGAATATAATAACAACTGCAATGCCAATTGCAAATCCTATTACGAATCCAAGAATCATTTCAAAGGCGCGTTGCACCGGTTTTTTGTCTTTTTTTGCTGTACTGTCCATATTAGCCTCCACATTGCCGCTGATAAATTCAATAGTATACAATAAAAATATAATATCAAACTGTTGATGCAAGATTTTCTCAGTGATTTATAATAGCCCTGCCTGCCGAAAAGGTTCCTCCAGCTGAGACACAGGCATTATGGGATATTGCCATTATGATCAAGTGGCTTCATAACACTTCGTTCTAGATATATTGCCCCTTCCCCCTAGCTCTGTCCTGCTCTCTTTTGGCATCTAGCGAAATGTATGTGCTGAGGCCATAGTGCCGGTTTACCGGTATACGATCTGAGGGCCTTTGAATCACAAAAGGCATCTTTAGTTATCACAACAACTTTTTCGACAGTGTTAAGGGTTGTTTCAAGCATGTAGGCCTGACTGCCTTGGGGCGACAAGCATTGCCAGGGCCTCGCGCCAGATGCATATACGAGCCTTGTGCATTTTTTTCATGCAAACCCATGGGATGCCAGCAGTCTCACGGCCCATGGGCCGCAGCCCTCAAGCCCTTGGTACAAAGAGCTTGCAGAAACATCTGATCCAAAAGCAAGAGAAGCGATAAGAAGCGCGCTGAAGGCAACAGAGGCATTTGATCAGATCCCGGCTATAGGATGGGGCTGATGCAAATGGCCTCGCTGACGCTTGGCTGGAGCAAAGAAGAGCGTCGATGGATGCGCACGCCAAGCAAAAAGTGCCCCTCAGAGGCAACTATTGCAGTATATATGGGAAGGCGCATTCTAATAGGCATCGAAAACTGCAGCTATCTGCCAATAATGGGATATATCAAAAGCAAGCAGGGCAAAAGCTTGAAAAAGAAGGCTTAGCAATTTGCGCCTAGAAAACTTTGGACTGATAAGTTTTTTATATAAGCCATATCGGCACTATCAGGTTATTTCGATCAAATGCTGAGAGTTTGTCGCTCAAACACAAAACGGCGCTTGTCCCGCGTATCAACGGCGACTTATCAATCACGCTAAAAGCTCGAGTAGTCTGCGGAGCAGGCATTGTGGCCTTTTTTATTTCCATGGGGTACAGTTTTCCATCACTCTCCATTATGATGTCGATCTCCTTTGTATCCTTATCTCTGTAATAATACACAAACGGCTCCAACCCGCAGTTGTTGTAGCTTTTTATAATTTCGGAAACAACGAAGTTTTCTAAAATAGCGCCACTCATCGCCCCTGACATTAATGTTTCGCAATCACTCCATCTTGTTAAGTAAGCAACAAGGCCTGAATCGAAGAAATACAGCTTAGGCGTTGAAACTGTCCGTTTAAGCACGTTATTTGAGTAAGGCCTCAAATAGAAGATAATGCCCAGCATTTCGAGTATGCCCAGCCACTCTTTAGCTTTTGCCTCACTGATTCCAGCGGCCTGCGCTATAGTCTTGTAATTCAGCATTTGGCCTGTCAGAGCAGCAGCTGCAGTGACGAAATTCATAAATTGAAGCGTATTAATTGCGCCTGAAATATCTTTTGCGTCACGCTCGATATAAGTGCTAACATAACTGCTGTAAACAGCTCTCCGGTCAGTGTATTGCCCACTTAAAAGCGCAGGCATTCCGCCTTCCCATATACGCTGATACATTTGCACAGAGTCGATATATTCAACTTCCTTTTCCCTTGTTATGAGTTTTTCGAGATCGATTTCAAATGGCCTTGTTGGAACACCACAGGCTTCAGCTTGAGAAATCGAGTGCATATTGAGCAGGCAAACACGGCCAGCGAGTGATTCCTGGATGCCTCGCATTTGACGATATGCTTGAGATCCGGTGAGCCAAAAATCTCCTGGATTGTTATGTTTGTCTATATAGATTTTGATATAAGTGAAAAGCTCCGGCGCATGCTGCACTTCATCGATAAAAATAGGCGGCTTATGTAGTTCTAGGAACATTTTTGGATCGTTTTTCGCAATGTCCCGTTCAAACAGGTCATCAAGGCTGACATAATCCCTGTTATTACCCTCTTCTTGCATCAACTTCATAAGCATTGTTGTTTTGCCTACCTGGCGCGGCCCTGTTACCAAAACAGCTGGAAACTGCTCTGAAAGCCGCAAAAATGTATCTTCCATCGCACGTTTAATGTAATTCAAATTGTCACCTTTACCAGCTAAAACCAAGTATATGAACATTATAACCGATAAAATCATGTTTTTATGCATTATAGTATCAAAGTGCTTAGAGTGGTTCAGGCTTGCTCTTATTCAATGTATAATTGCCAAGCCAGAGGATTGCTGTGAAAAAGCTATCACGTGAGGCGAAGAGTTACATGAAACGCAATGCTTTAAGTGTTTCCTCTTCACCTGTGCAATCCCTACCCAGCCAGTTAAGCTACAGGAAGGTATATACAGAAAGGCCATCTATTGTCATAAACTAGCTATTGTTTACTGAAGAAGGGCGATTTTAAAGCGGCGCTGTCTCCTCATCAGAGTATCCATACTCTGCTTGGATTAGAAGCGCGCTAAGGGGCATTCTGAGAGGCATTCCGAAATCTTGAAATTTGAGCTGCTTGTCTTGCTTCTTATACATGCCACCCTTCAGGCAGGTGCAAGGTTTTTGCAGATTTCCTTGCATCTATGATACCATATAGCCTTTTTGGCTTTAAAACGTTGTTTTTAGTTATTCAATAAACACTAAGCACGTCTGTACGGCTAGTTTTGAACTGTAGGCACGGTTGGCGCTTAACTATTAAAAAAGCTATGAACTAAGCGGCGCCGTCTCCTCTTGAAGCCGGAGGCTGTAAGAGGGTATGCTACACATATGCTTAACGCAACCTTTTGTGGTATGAACTGAAAGGATTGGCCTATAAAATAAGCGAATGCTATAGTTGTATAGAAAATAATCCAACACATATTCACAGCGCTTGGCCCCCTTCAAAATTATTCTTTCAGCATGTTGAAAACTGGCGAGGGAAGGTTTACAGTGTTGCTTTTTTGCTATTTTCGACTTTGGCAGACATTATTCGCATCAATTCTTCAATAACGTTATATGTTATACAAAAACTGTTAACGCGAAAAGTTCTGGCTACATCGCTTGCCACAAACGCATAATAATATTGGTTGATATCATTTATTAGATAGAAAGCTAATCCGATTAAAATGCTTACCCAAAAAAATACATGATCATTTGTTTGATAATTATCCATTGTTATGCAGTTTTTTGCACGGGCACGAACCATAAAAACATTAAGAAGAGTGGCCAAATAAATTGAAATATGCACAAAATCATAGAAATTAACCTTCTTTCATGGCTTTATAAGCACACTTAGGTGTACCATTACAAATGGCGGCTGGCCTTATACGCATTGCCGCTTGTTCATTGATAAGATATTTCCTGTATATGCACTTTGTTCCAACATTTAACCAAATACATTATAGCAGGTTTGATTATAGAATTATATCATTTGGCGCAGATAGCGACAGCTCTGATGAGTTAAGCGCATTTCTGATTAAAAACTACGAAAACTGGCCTTATTGCACCCCATTCGAACACCCCCTTGCAGCAGCTACTGGCATAAGGCATTCTTT
>WRIY01000018.1 GCA_009782515.1 Eubacteriaceae bacterium | reverse complement strand
TCAAGAAACCGCTGCTCGCTGCAAAGGGCCAGGCTGTCCACTTCCCTTAGCCACTCAAATTCGCCTTTGTACGCGGCAGGCGTGATGCGAAGCATTTCCCCGTGCAGTTTATAATCTGAAGAGTCGCGAGTTCGCGGACTAAGATTATGAATCGACACAATGTGCCATTAATAGCATGAATTCCAGCATTATGCATGCTATCCTATTGTTAACTCCAAAAAAAGGATAGCGCAGCTGGAACCATTGCTCATTAATTGTAGCACACAACACAGCAGCCGGAAAATGCAGCCATGAAATTTGCAGACAGAATTTTAAGCAAGCTTAGGCCAGCCTTCTCAAGGGAGGCGGCATTCAAATGGTTCGCCTGCATAGCAATTGCTTTCTTGTGCGGCCTTGGCAATGGCGGCATGGCCGGCATTGTCCGGGCCCTGTCCCTCAGGTTTGGCTGCTACTGCTCTATTGAGCACTTTTTCCGCTCAACAGCTTTCTGCGCTGAAACCCTCCTTTTGTACTGGGCAAGGGCTGTTCGAGAACTGGCGCCTTTGTTTAGGCTTGGGGATGGAAGGGCTGTGCTCATAGGCGACGGGGTTAAGCAGGCCCATGAGGGATCCCATATGCCTGGGGTGAAAAAGCACAGCCAGCAGTCCGAGAACTCGTCTGAGCCTTCATTTATTTATGGGCATTTGTGGGGCGGCCTTGGCATTTTGGCTGAGGCTGGCGCTCTCTCATACTGCATCCCGCTTTCCCTAACAATCCAAAACGGCCTTGCCGAAGCGTTTGGCTGGATTGGGCGCGAAGAGCGAACAGACAGCCATGTGGTTCAGTCTGTAAGAGCGCTGTGCGAAGCGGCGCAGGAAATCTCCGGAGGGGCTGTAGGTGTGCTTGACGCATATTTCATGTCTGTTGGGGCAGTGAAGATGGCAAAGGAATATGGCACGGATCTCATCATGCGGGCAAAGCCAAGCTATGTCGGCTATGAGAGGCCGGCTGAGCTTCAGCCAGGCGAAAAAAGAAAGCCCGGCAGGCCGCGCAAGACAGGCGAAAGCGTTAAGCTTTCAAGCGTGTTCGAGTCAGATAAAGCAAGCTTTATAGCGGCAAAAGCGGTGCTGTACGGCAAAGAGGAGACGGTGCTGATACACTCTAAAAAGCTTTTATGGGGCAAGGGCCTGAATGAAGAGCTGCTGTTTGTGTTCGCAATAACAGGCAGCGGGCAGATAGTGCTGGGGTGCACTGACACTGAAATGCCTGCTGAAACAGCGCTCGAGCTCTACAGCCGAAGGTTTTCCATCGAGTCGGCATTCAAAGCGCTTAAGCAAACACTTAATTGCTTTGGGGCGCAGTTCTGGACAAAAGCAATGCCTAAGCTTGACAGATATGCAAAGAAGGGTGCCCTCAGCCCGCTCGAGGCAGTTAAAGATCCGAAAGATCAGGAAAAGATCCTTAGGGCAGTTGAAGCAGCCGAAAGGTTTGCAGCAATAGCGTGCATCGCTTTGGGGACGCTTCAGATGGTTTCAATGAAATATGCACAGGCTGGCACCGTGCCGGCAATGCGCTTCGTGCGCACAGCGCATGGGAGCGCTCCGTCTGTGGAATCTGTGGCAGCAGGGTTTAGAGCATTATTGGGATTGTCGCCCGACAGTGAGCTATTTGGGACATTCTCAAAACTCAAAGGGCTTCGGATGAAACCTGAAGAATTCGATCTTTACAGGCTATACGACATTGCATAGTCTGTATTTTGGGAAGAAAAACTTACGACTCAACAGTATAATAAGCAATCTTGTCTGCAAGCATTTTGTTATAGACAAAGCGCGCGCACCCGAAGGTTTTGGCTATGAGGGCTTGCTGCTCTTTGTTAGGCTGCATTTTGAACTGGAAGGCTTTATAGCATTTCATTGCTGATCGCCCTGGCTTTCAATATGCTGGCGCAGAGCAGCCAGCGGAGCCCCGCCGAACTTGCTGGTTTCAGTTTTGGGGCGCGCGCCAAATAAAGCGTTGATATGAACGCTTTCGAAGCCATATTCGAGAAGAGCGTTTGTATAATTTGGGGCAAAGCGCTCGAAAATTGCACAGACCTGGCTGCCTATAGCTTTTTTCCTATGCTTTGCGGCAAGAACAGGCTGGCAGCGCAGCATGAATGCTGAATGATTGGTGCTCTCTAGTATCGTCAATATTTAGCCTTATATGCTATTTTATGCTAAATTATACCATGTTTATACAAAAAAGAAAAGAGAAACAGCGGCGGCGCGCTCCGCAGCCACTTTTTCACACCGCTTTCGCGGTGAGCTCCGCGCTTGTGGAGTGCGCCAATGTTTCGAAATAAGCGCAATTCATCTCGCCGCTTAACGCCTTTGGCGTTTGAAGCGGGAGAATTCTTGCGGATTGCGTTAAATTTGGGCCGATCATATGCATGATAAAAAAATGCTGCTGCACAGCAGTATTTTTTTATCTGTGCAGCAGCTAAATTGCCGTAATTGGCTAAAACATTTCTTTAGACATCATGTCAATGCATTCATCTATGCAGCTGTCAACTCCAGGGTAAAGTGTCGGCGGGGCAGCCATGGTCATGCTAGGCACAAAGTAAAGCTTTCCGTTTGAGCTGCACGCGCGCCTGACTTCAGCTTCGACAAGCTCCCTGGTCCAATTTGGCTGATCAACAACCCCGCTGTCAATGTCGCCCATGATAGTTATCTGGCCGCCATATTCTTTGACAAGATGCGCCACATCGCAAAGCGTAGTGGCCCCCTGCCAAACATCTATGCCTGCTTCAATAAACAAAGGCACAAGGTTTGCGCTGTAGCTGTCATTGTGCATGTATATAAGCTCAGCTCCATTGTCGCGCCAGCGGGCGAAGAGCTTTTTGTACGCAGGCAGGAAGAACTCCCTGAACATTTCAGGCGATATGAAGGAATTGCGGGATGTGCCCAAGTCATCGCTGAGCATAAGCATATCCGGTTTTGTATGCGCAGATATTATATCGCTTCGTTTAAGAAGGTATTGAAGGTAGTTGTCAATGATAGCGTGAGTCTCTTCCGGCTCAAGCACCAGATTCATAAGGGCGTCATTCATTCCCATCATGTAGTGCAGATGCTCAAAAAATCCCGGGAAGATAATGGTGCCTACAAAGAGCTCATTTCTGTCAATGCTGCTGGCAATTCTCATTGGCTCTTCCCAAGCTTCCTCTGTATAATCGAGGCTGGGCGCTTTTATATACTCCCTCCATCTTTTTATGTCTTTCACAACCTTATGCTCATCATCATGCACAGGGAAGGGCGTAATAACCCCTTCAGGCCAGCGGCTTGTCACTCCCCAGGCATCAACAGCCTCGCCTCCCGGCTCAGGCCTTGCCCCGAACATGCCCGGGTCCGGGACAATCGCAAAAAACTCAAACTGCTTGACAAATCTGTCAGGATTCCCGCCCTTATGCACCTGCATAAAGTTTTGCCTTGGTGTTAGCATTTGTCTATCCCCCTAAAATTATTGTTGCAACGCTTGCGTTCTGCCAAAATTCTACAATTAGTATACATTTGTATCCAATTTAGTTCAATCAATATGTTACGCGCAACACATAACTCCCATTCATACCCTCATACAATTAACCGATTTTTGCTTCGCCCTTTTGCAGCAGGCACTTATACAGCCCGCTCAAGCAGCCTCGATGAAGCATAAGCTGGCCAAGGATAATCTCTCACGGGCAATGAATGCGCATCATTAGTTTGGGATTTGACAATTCTAATGTTATTATAATAAATGAGCATTTCTATTTTTTGCCTTCACCCGCTAAGGCAAAGCTGTAGAAAATATGGAATTGTATTTAGATGTATGTATAAAGCACAGGAGAATAGCGATGGCTAAGAGGGAAGCGCGAAAAGATAAAAAATACAGGAAACTAGCCAATAGATACGACAACGGGCTTGCTGGCAAAGCTTCAAAGCGATTCTATGATTTGCTCTCAGAGGAAGTTGTTTTATATAATGGCATGCGCCTGCTTGACGTTGGCTGCGGCACAGGCGCCCTGATTAAACGTTTATGCAATGGCCGCAACATTGAGGCATATGGAACAGACACAGATGTAAAGATGGTCGAAATCGCATCTCGGCAATATCCTGACGGCTCATTTCAGAAAACAGTGAGTGGGAGAATGCCTTTCACCAGTGAATCGTTTGATGTGCTTGTCGCTTGCATGGCTTATTACCAATTTCCTGATAAATCAGAGTTCGCCAGGGAAGCAGCAAGGGTTCTTAAGCCTGGCGGGTGTTTATATATAGCCGACCCGAAATTTCCATTTATCATTCGCAAAGCGATTCATGGCGTTAGGAGAGCATTTCGTATTGTTGGCGAATTTCAAACTGCAAAGGAGATGGCAGATCGGTTTTCAGAGTTTGGTTTGCAGCATAAAGGCACAGTTGCCAGAGGGTATGCACAGGTCGTAAAGTTTGCAAAATTATAGCATAGCATTTCAAACAGAAATACTGCCGGTAGCAGAAAGACACAGCTAATTTTCGAAAACGATTGCGACAGTATAAAGGCCCGGCAATACAGCAAAGCGGGCCTTTTGCTGTTGGCAGGCAGTCATGAAAGCCGCTTTTGCTAAACAGGCAGCCTTGCAGCCAAACCTGAGCTGTGGCTGCAGGAAAGGCGGAAGCGCGCTTGTACCGGGCTTTGCCCAAAAGCAGGCTTTGAGTTTATAAAAGTGCCACGAGTTCTCTTAATGCGCATTAGGCGCACCCAGAATAGCGATAGCCATCAGCACGGCTCCGCTGAGCCAGGATATATCAATAGCCAGCCTTTTTGCCACCTTGTTTCCTAAGTAGCTGCCGAGTATAATTGCCAGCATATCGCTAATTAGCGATAGAGTGATTACAAGCGCACAGTAGCCCGGCGAGGCAGCTATGCCAACGCCAAAACCTACGCTAAGGCCATCAAGCCCAAGCGCTATTGCAAGGGCCGCTGCCTCTTTTGGCGAGATATCCATGGAGTTGTCTATATCAGCTTCCTCTGGATCGGCATAGATTTTCAATATGAATTTTAAGCTAAACAACGAAAATTCGACTTCTGTATCAATTCCGTTTCGCTTGCGAATTGTATTTTTAGCTGCACTATCAAACAGTTTGTATATGCCAAGAGAAAATAGCATAAAAAACGCTATCCATCCTGTTGCCTTTTCCGGTACGAAAACTCCGACTGCTGAACCAAAAAACAGCCCTATAGACAGCAAACAGCTGCATATAAAGTTGATAATAGTTATTGATTTAAACGGTATTTTTATATTGCTAACCCCATAGCCGAAACTGCTCATAAAGGCATCAATCCCGAGTGCCATAACGAGTGCCCATGCCTGTAAAAGGCTTGTTGCTAATTTCAATATAATCACTCCGAAATTTATATTTTATGCAAAGGAGCCTGTTCGCTTTGCTGCTGCATCTTGGCCTATTGCTGACAATCCAATTGTTGAAAGCACAAGGCTTAGCTCAGGCTTAGCTCAAGCAAAGAACACGCGCATGCCAGCTTGTTAGCCTCGTTTATGCATGAAAAGAATTCTGGCTCTTTGCCGTTTCAAAAAAGCTTAATACATCGTATGTGGCTGCTATGTTTTTGCTACTATTATGAAAGCAACATGCCTGAAGGCAGGCATGTTGCAAAAGCCTCGGGTTTCAGCTTAGTTTTTTCCTGATGCACAGCATTGCATGATCTCCCTCTAAATGGCAAGCAGCAATCTATTTTGCACTCTGAAATACTCCTTTGCTGCGCAAAATCGTGTGTAGCCCCTAAAAACGCCTGTTTTTGGGCATATGCATTGTTTTATTTTTTTCGCTGGATATCCATTATCAAGCAGGATCCGCTTTATTCGCAGCTAGCGCGATGAGGCATTTGATATAATAAACTAAAATGCAAAGAGGTAGAAGCTATGAATCAACAAGTAATCTTCGAAATGGACGATGGCTCAGGCAGCTTTTGAAGAGTTTTGCCTGGATGTTGGCTTGAGAGCGCCTGTTGCTTTCAGCCTATTTATAAAAGCTGTTCTTCGCGAGCAGAGAATCCCATTCGAAATTGCAGCAAGCGAAGATTCGTTTTATAGTGAGGAAAACCAAGCAATTATCAAACGCAGAATATCTCAGGCAGAAGCAGGGGCAAACTTAGTTCAGCAGGCAAACAAGAGATAAAAAAAAGGAATAATTTACTCATAGGACATAGAGCGCAACCCGTTCTCAGGCATTGGAAAGCCTGAGCCCCTAAAGGGGATAAACGAGGTTATTGGAGCCGTCGGATAGACAGCTCAAACCGTATAGTATATAAAGTCGAAGGAAACCAGGTTCTATATTCAATGCGGAAGGCATTATGACGATTAATTGAAGCGGCGATAGCCCGTTTTCATGATATGCGCCATATTCGCTGTTATGTCTCTAGCAAATGGAGATGATGCAAAGACCTTGCAAGATGCATTAGGTCACTATTCTGCAGCATTCACACTCGATGTGTATGGGCATGTGACTCAAAAAATGAAGAGAGATAGTGCTGATCGAATGCAAGACTTTATTACTAGCTTGGAAAAAAGCGAGAGGGATCAAATCTGATTATGAGCAATTTATTACAACCATTCAATTCGTAGAAAGCAGCTAAATTTAGTGCTCTGTGTGTTTCAAAGGTTTGTATAACTGCAATTATGCCAATAATTTTCTGTTTGGGTATAATAGGGTATGCGTTCCATGCCATGTGAGCGCATTTTGGGTGGTGCACGATGATCCGTTGTGGTATGGTTAGGGTATGAGTAAATATGCAAATATGAACAACATAAAAAATAACGGCTTATAGCCGTTTTTTACATAAAAAATGGTGGGCAGGGATGGATTCGAACCATCGTAGGCCGCGCCAACGGATTTACAGTCCGCCCCCTTTAACCACTCGGGCACCTACCCAACGAATGCCATAATACAAAAAAGGCATAAGCTGTGTCAATACCTTTTGGCAACAAGTTTGCTTTTTTGTTGAATGCAATCTGTTTTTTATGTATTGCGCTGAATTAGCGCCTGTATCTGTGGGAATGCCTGCCTTATAAAATTGCTTGATCTGGAAACGGGCTTTCCACTTTAGTATGCAGCATTCTTGAAACAAAGAGGCTGGTAAGCTCATTTGAGCTTTTGCACCATAAATGCTTTAGCAGTTTAGCTCCCACTTACTTTGTTCAAAAGAGCATAGCATGTGCCATTTCTATTCCCATTCTGACATATAGTGGCCTCTGCCGCTTCGCTAAGCTCTTCAAGCCTTTCTATCCCATTTTCAGGGGCAAGCTCAGGGCGCTCAATGAAACTTCGATTAAGGCATCCACAACCTCATATACTGGATGGATTTCCACAGCTTTGTGAACTGTCTCAAGCTGCTTTTGTGTTGGATTTGCCTGCAGTACGCCTATAAGCGCCTTGTGTTGGTTTACTGCGCTAGCGACTGCGGTATTAAACGGCAAGGCATAGAATTTGCTGTATTCAAGCACCGCCATTGCTATAGGCCCGCTTGGTATGGCTGTAAGCTGGAACATGATTCTTGCCAAATCGTCCTCATCGTCCTCATCGTGTATGTCAATTTCGTCCGCCATGGCAAAGAGCGTCTCAACATACTTTATAAAATCCGGATCGCTTTCCATCTCAGGCGTGTAGTTGTTTTGGTACCACGCCGACTTTGCATAGCATGCAAATACAAGCTTTAGCGTGCCTTTCATTGAAGGGTCGGCAATAACAGCATCGGCAAGCCTAAAGGCAGCCTCAGGCGCATCAACTGCGAGCCTGTGAAATGCAAACGGGGCTAGGTATTCATTGGGCCCCATAGCAATGTCCTCAAGCCACTTAGTGTCATCGCCTATAATCGGCTTTGCTATGATTAAGTCAGTTTTTAACAGCTCCGGGTTTTTTCGCTATAGAGCATTTTGTCAAAAGACTGTGGGTAAATGCCAATCTTTCGGCAAACTTGAATTACAGTGGTCCTCACAACGTCCGGCATAAGCGGGTTTTTCGCTAGCCCAATAAGCGTGCCTTCGCTGACTTTGCCCGCCTGCACGCGCTCATAGAAGACATTTGCATAGTAAAATATCGGGCTGTAGTCGCCGCCGCTGCCGGCAGCGATAGCCATTTGGGCTATAATCTCGTCCAGCTCCATGCCCCTTATCCTGCTAAACTCGTATTGCTCATTTTCAAGCGCCATCATGATGATCTCTTCATTGTACTCTCTTGAAGCCAAAACGGTTGCGCCGCATAATGCGCCTATGCCCAGAATTGCTGCCAGCGCTGCTGAGAGCGTCTTCTGGCGTTTATTGTTTTTCATATAGGCTCCTTTTATTGTTTAAAAAATCATTGCTGATGTGCCCGCATGCCAAAGGCTTGGACGCTTAGCGCCTGCTGCTTAAATGCTTGCGGGCGAATTGTAGTTGCTTGAAATAATTGCTGGCAATAATCTTGCCAATAGAATTATTCGCGGCTTTATAGCTGAATTATAGCTGAATGATTTTTATATTGTCAAATAAACAATTATTGTGGCATAGCAATGCTGCTTGCGATGGCTGGCAGCATATCAATAGTCAGGCTGAGAAAAGCTGACGGCTTCATATAATTAATGTATTGACAGAAGTCAATATGAAGGGCATAATTAACATTGATATATTTCTATATGAGGTGAATTGCTTGAGCAGTGTATATACAAAAAATGCAGCGGTTTTCAAAGCCCTGTGCGATGCAAACCGGCTGAAAATTCTTGAGCTGCTGCAGAGCGGCGAGAAATGCGCCTGCATTCTGCTTGGACAGCTGCAGATATCACAGCCAACCCTCTCCCATCACATGAAGATACTCTGTGAAAGCGGGATTGTTGCATCGCGCAAAGAGGGAAAGTGGACGCATTACTCCATCAGCGAAAGCGGCAGTAGGAATGCCGTTGAATTGTTAAGGCAGTTGACATCTTCCCCAACTGAAAATAACGATATGAAAAAGGGGTGCTATGCATGAATGGGCAATCCCACTCTGGCAGGCAGATGGCAAAATCAAGCGAGATTACAGAGAGCTGGCAAATAGGCGAGCTTGCCACACCAATAGGGAGTGTTCCTGTAATTGCAACGCGGCTTAGTGCCAAAGACAAGCTGGGGGCATGGAAAGTGCGATGGGGCATTGGGCGGATGAACTATAAAGTTAGCCCGGGGCTATATGCCGTCGGCGAACCGGATGAAGCTTCGCCTGTGCTTGTTAGCGCTAACTATAAGCTGACTTTCGATGCACTGCGACAGGAACTCTCCGGGCTTGATTGCTGGGTTTTGATTCTCGATACTGACGGCATCAATGTATGGTGCGCTGCAGGGAAAGGCACTTTTGGCACAGAGGAGCTGGTTAGCCGCATTCAGGCAGCCGGCCTTTCGGAAATCGTGTCACACAGGCTAATAATCCTGCCACAGCTAGCCGCTTCAGGCGTAGGCGCCCAGGATATCCCTCAGCGCACTGGATTTCATGTTGAATATGGCCCGGTACGGGCCAGCGATATAAAGGAGTTTATTTCGTCCGGGAATGAGGCAACAGAGGAAATGCGGCTTGTAAGCTTCACGTTTAAAGACAGGCTTGTTTTAGTCCCTATGGAATTGGTGCCTGCTATAAAAATGTCTCTGCCTATTTTAGGCGTGGTTTTTCTTAGCAACCAATTTGCCAGGAAGCCTCTTGGCAAAAAGGATCTCGCCGCCTTTGCAGGTGCTGTCATTGCCGGTTCGGTAGCCACTCCGCTATTGCTGCCCTATATACCTGGCAAGGCCTTTTCATTAAAAGGGTGGCTTGCAGGGCTGTGCTGGACAGCAGGCTCACTGCAGCTTTCAAAGGGTTTTGAGCTGCAGGATCGCATGCTTGCAGCAGGCGAATTGCTGCTTTTCCCGGCTATATCTTCTTATCTGGCGCTAAACTTTACAGGCAGCTCCACATACACATCGCCCTCTGGTGTTAAGAAAGAGCTGAAATATGCAATGCCGCTGATCAGCGGTGCAGCTGCAATAGGCGGGGTTTTGATGGCAGCTGCCCACCTTTTTGGAAAAGGGGAGAAGAAATGAGCTTAATATATTTGGATGATGTATCAACGCTGGCATTGGCTTCCAACAAATGCAACGGATGCGGCAGATGTGTGCAAGTATGCCCGCATGGAGTGTTTGCATCAAATGGCAAGAAACCATGGATAAATGATATAAACCTTTGCATGGAGTGCGGAGCCTGCGCGAAGAACTGCCCCACAGGCGCAATATCGGTAGAATCAGGGGTTGGTTGCGCCTCTGCGCTTATCTCAGGCTGGCTAAGCGGAAGTGAGCCGAGCTGTGATTGCAGCGAGGATGGCAAAAAATGCTGTTGATAGCCATATAAACATGATTTGTTGCATGCTCGCGCCGCCCACGCTCATATCTCTGCGCAGAGTGTTTGCCAAAAGGCCTATGCGCTCGCTTTTATGTAAAGCTAGAGGTTTATATGAAGAAGAAACTTCCAATTAGCACTGACAACTTCCAAACTGTCATAAACGGTGATTACTACTTTGTCGACAAATCAATGCTCATTTCAGAGGCTTTGGAAAATATGAGCGAAATGAAGCTTATTCTGCGGCCAAGAAGGTTTGGAAAGAGCCTAAACATGAGCATGCTTAAGTCTTTTTTGGAAATAGGCTCTCCAAAGTAACTGTTTGAAGGGCTTGCAATAGCAAAACAAAAGGGATTGTGCGAAGAGCATCAGGGAAAGCATCCAATTATTTTTTTGTCGCTTAAGGATACGAGTGCGCAAACATTTCCCATAGCGCTTGATGCAATTGGCCGCCGGATAAGCGCTGAAGCAGATAGGCTTGATATCGGGATTGAAAATACAGAGCTTAATGCTTATGAAAACGCAGTATTGCGCAGAATCTATGAAAAGCAGGCAAATGAAAATGACATTGCGGATGCTATTCTGCTTATGTCAAAAGCGCTGTATAGGCGCTATGGGAAGAAGGCTGTTGTTCTTATAGACGAATATGACGCTCCGATAAACCTGGCATATGAAATGAATTATTATGGTGAGATGGCTACTCTTTTCAGAGGCATACTGGGGCAGGGGCTAAAGAGCAACCCGTTTGTTGATCTTGCTGTGCTAAGCGGGGTGCTTCGGCTGCCAAAAGACAGCATATTTTCAGATCTTAACAACATTGCTGTATATTCAGCCCTTGAAGAGGGCTTTAGCAGCCACTTTGGCTTTACTGAAGAGGAAGTGGCCGCCATGCTCAGCTACTACAGCCTTGAAGAGCGCTTGCCTGACATGAAAGAGTACTATGGCGGCTACAGAATGGGCGAGATCGAAGTGTACAACCCATGGCCAGTTGTCATGCAGTGCAGCCGGATGATCAAGAACAAGAGCGCTGCGCCTGAAAAGTTTTGGGCCAACACTGCATCAAGCAGCTTAGTGCGAGACATGCTAAAACGCGATGGCTTGAAAGCGCTGTCTTCTATTGAGGAGCTTGCCGCAGGGGGCACAGTCAAAAAGAGGGTATCAATTATGGCAACATACAGAGACATAATTGAAATGCCCGGCAGCGAGGCAGTTTGGGACATGATGTTCATGGCAGGCTATCTTACATGGGCTAAGAAAACAGGCAATGAAATGTACGAGCTGAGGGTTCCCAACCTTGAGGTTAGGAGCGCTCTCCGAAAAGACGCGCTTTCGTGGGCAATTTTAGCTTTGCCAATCGACGAGGGAAAGGCTGATCAACTGTATGCGGCATTGCTCGCTGGCGATGCTGAAGCGGCAGAGGGTGTAATAAACAGCCTGTTTGAGAAAGTGCTAAGCGTAAGGGATGGCGTTGTTGTCCACGGCAGTTTTGAGATAACCCAGGAAAGGCACTACCACCTTATTACGACTGTCCTCCTTGCCTGCAGCAACTGGGATGTTCATAGTGAATCTGAGTCCGGCGACGGTTATCTGGACACGCTGTGCACAAACGAAGAAATAAATGCGGCAATCGTTATTGAAGAGAAATTCTCGGCTGCAGGCGATAGCTCAAGCCTTGCAGCAAAGGCCGGGGAGGCTATGGAGCAAATAATTGGCACAAGGTATGCAAAGAGCATTGAGTGCTACAGCACAGTTTTTGCAGTAGGCATAGCATATGCAAGCAGGAAGTGCAAGATGCTTATAAGGCAGATGAAGTAGCGTTCTGTATCAATTGCGAGCATTGAGTTTTGTAGCGGTTTTACACTTTACAAAGCAGCAGGCTCTTCGGGCTATGCAGGATGGCCGAGCAACGCTTATAGCCTAACGATTCTATGCAAATAGGCTTGAAAGCGGGTGCCACGAGACGAAAACCATATTTTCCCTAAAATTCGGGTAGCCAAAATTTCAAAGGAAAATAGAACAGCAGCCCGTGCAAACAGTTTTTGCAGGGGCTGCTGATTGTTTTGCGCCGTTTTATCCGGCTGACGGCACTAACTCTGTCGTAGGATAGCCAGACTCAAGCCAGCCTTCCATGCCGCCTCTCATTTCCATAGCGTCAAAGCCATTTTCGAGCAAAAGAATGCATGCTCTAACAGCAATGGTGCATGTGAGTGAGAAACAGTTTACTACAATGGTTTTATCCTTTGGAAGCTTGTCGAGATTATCGGCCAAATCATTAATTGGGATCATTATTGCGCCTGGTATTGTTTGCTTCAGCTCTTCCGGTGTGCCCGGGCGGGCATCAAGCATTGCATACTTTTCGTCATTTGCATCAAGTATTTGCTTATATGACCTGCAGCTCATTTCAGACGCTTGCCTGGCTTTAAAGTAATCAATCTTGTTCACTTGCATAACCCCTTTCATTTCATTTGGCTCACGCTGAGTCTTGCATAAGCCATGGTGGTGCTTCGTATGTATTCTTGAGTAGTTTTATTATAGATCAAAAACAATAGTTATTGCTATATTTTTCAAATGCTTTTGCATGTGGCGCGCTTTTCACAGCTTGTCTGGGCCTATGTGCTTGTGATCAGGTGTTTTTTCATAGAGCGCACTTTGCCTCTGCCGCGGTCAATAGCCCTGTATACAGCCTTTTCGCTGGTCTGCATTGCTGCTGCAATCTCTTTTGCGCGCATCCCGCTCGCATGCATTGTCAGCGCTTCCCTTTCGCGCCCGGTCAATGACTTTGAAATAAGGCCCCATATCCATTCTATGAACTGCCGCTCATCTGCTTCAGCATAGCCATTGCTTGTGTAGTCCCCTGCATCCTCCAGCGCCGCCAGCTGCCTGGTTGGCCAAATCTTGCGCTGGCGCTGTTTATAGCTGATGATTTTTCTTTTAATTACAGTCATGGCAAACGGGCGGAATGGCACGCCATACGATTCGTCATAGCTCTTAACCGCGCTAAGGAATGCTATTGCGCACTCCTGCTTAACATCTTCAATTGCCATTTCCTTGGCCATCCATGCAGAATAGCTTGCCAGGCGCTTTTCATAGCGCATGTAAAGCTCATCGATCGCCCCATTGCCTTGGCTGCTTTTGCTTTTTGCGACTAATTGCTCATCGCTCAGTGGTAGAACCTGCTCCATAGAATTTTCCTCAATTCCTTACTGTATAAAGATTATTTGTTAATAGTATAATCAAAATTATTTAGTGGTAATCGCATTATAGGCAAAATCGCTGATAATGTCAACCTTTTTGTTGTAATATTTGATTCAAACACTTAGTATTGTTTAATATAGAACATATGAAAAATATAAAAGCTATACGTTTTTAGTATACAAGAAGGTATGGTATAATTGCCAAGGGGGAAAAATGGCGAGTGAAATTGTTGACCTTGGCGGAGGCTATAAGGCGCTTCAAAACAGCACATACCGTTTTGGAGTCGATTCAGTGCTGCTTAGCGACTATGCAGCAAAGCATGCCCTGGCTGGCGCCAGCGTTTGCGATCTGTGCGCTGGCTGCGGCATAGTTGGCATTCTTATGTATGCCAAAGCCGGGCCATTCCGGTTAACAGGCATTGAGCTTGATGAGGGAAGGGCAGCCTTAATGCAGGAAAACTATAAGCTTAACGGCATTGATGAAAATGCATCCGCAGTCACTGCTGATGCCAGAAACCTTCCAAGCAGCATGGGCAGCTCCTTTGATCTGATTGCAACAAACCCGCCTTACTATAAATATGGCAGCGGCATACTTCCCAAAGGCAGATCAGAGGCGATGGCGCGCTTTGAAACTGAGCTGACGCTCAGCGAGCTGCTTAAAGCTGCAAAGCAAATTTTAAAGCCAAATGGCAGGCTGATAGTCTCATACTCAGCCAGCCGCTTTGATGAGCTTGTCGGCCTTTTGCCAGAGTTCGCCTTTGGCGCGAGATCAGCCCGCTTCGTTTACCCAAAGCCGGGGCACAATGCATCATTTATCCTGTTGCATGCGCAAAAGGGAGCAAAAGCAGGCAGCTTTGTTATTGAAGAGCCAATTTATGTGATGGAGCGCAATGGAGAATACACAATCGAAATCAATGAGATATACAATCGAAAGGGGAGGGCTTAGGTTTGAGTCCCCTTTATTTGACATAGACAAAACATTTGGATGCGGGCAAGCGTTCCGCTTTCAAAAACAACAGGACGGCTCTACATCAGGAATTGCTTTTGGCAAAGAGCTCACCTTAGTAAACGAGGGAAGATATGTATTTCTGCCAGGTGTGAGCGAGCTGGATTTTCTTAATGTCTGGGCAGAGTTTCTGTCGCTTGATGAGGACTACAGCATGATGAATGCACAGATTGCCGGAGAGGAAAGCCTTGACAAAGCGATAGAGTTCGGCGCTGGCATTCGCATTTTAAAGCAAGATCCCTGGGAAGCCACGATCAGCTTTATTATTTCGCAAAACAACAATATACCCAGAATATCAAAGACAATAGAAAAGCTCTGCTACAGCTATAGCGAGGCTGGAATCTTTCCTTCTTCCGAAGATATAGTGCAAGGCGGAAAAGGCAAGCTTGAAGAAATGGGGCTCGGATACAGGGACAGCTATGTATTCAGCGCAGCGCAAATGCACTATGATGGAATGCTCGATTTTGAGGCCATATCACACATGGCAACCAATGATGCGAGAAGCCGGCTTATGCAGCTTAAGGGCATTGGCCCAAAAGTTGCAGACTGCATTCTTTTGTTCAGCCTGGGCAAGACCGATGCATGCCCGCATGATGTATGGATGAAACGGGCGCTTAGCAGCCTGTATGGCCTGTCCGGCAAGGATGCAGCAATCTATGTTGAGCAGAACTGGGGCAAGTATGCAGGGTTGGCCCAGCAATACTTGTTTTACGCTTACAGGGAAGGGCTATTCAGTTAGGGCATTATATGAAAGCAGTGGGCATAGTAGCCGAATACAATCCGTTTCACCTCGGCCATGAATATTTGGTAAACACCCTAAAGCATGAAATGGGGTTTACGCATATTGCTTCAGTGATGTCAGGCCCATTTGTCCAGCGTGGAGAGCCGGCTCTGTTTGGCGCGTTTGAGCGCGCCAAAGCAGCCTGCGCTTGCGGCGTTGATCTGGTAGTTGCCCTGCCGTATGCTTACAGCGCCCAAACGGCTGAAGTGTTTGCGCGAGGCGCAGTTGCCATGCTGGATGCAATGGGGCTGGGCTACATGGCATTCGGTTGCGAAGACCTCAATGCCGATGCATATTTCCAGGCAGCTGAGATCCTTTCTAATGAGCCGCCGGCATTTGCGCGAGCTCTAAGGGAAGCCCTAAGCCAGGGAGAGAGCTTCGCTGCGGCGCGCCTGAAAGCGCTTGAAAGCGCTATGGGCCAGAGCCTGGCCTTTCTCAGAAAGCCAAACAACATCCTGGCCCTGGAGTACTGCAAAGCTATCCTTTCACAAGGGTCCTTTATAGAGCCGGTATTCGTGCAAAGGCTCACTGGCGCCCCAAGCGCAAGGGCTGTTAGGGCTTCCTGGCCGAAAAGCTCCATACAGCTGCCGTTTGCCTCAAGGGAAACGCTCCTTAGCTGCGCTCCGGTAGACAAAGAGGGAATTGAAAAACTCTTCATTGCGAGCGCAATAGCCAAAGCCGCCCCCGGCATCAAAGAGGCTGCCGAATGCTCTGAAGGCTTCGAATCAAGGCTTTACAGCGCTGCAAAAGCATCATCTACGCTTGAAGAGGCAGCAACTGCAGCTTCAAGCAGAAGGGCCCCGATGGCAAGAGCCAGAAGGGTATATATAAATTCGTTTTTTTCATATACTTACAGCGACCTCAGATATTTTCGAACCCATTACCCTACTGTTGGCAGAGCGCTTGCAATGAACCCGAAGGGCAGAGAGCTTGTACGCTCAATCAACAGCGCCGGCAGTTTCCAAATACTGACCAATGCAATAAAAGCAGGGGCCAGCTATAGTGAGCAGGACAAAAAAATAGCCGCTTTTGAGGAAGCGGCTTGGCGGGTATACTCAATGTTTTCTGATCAATATAGCATTGAGGGCAGCAATGGCAGCTATGATCACAGGCTGCCCTACTACTTGCCCTAGCTTTCGCCCCCCGGGCAAGCTTCGCTCAGGCAGAGCTTGGCCAGCATATAGTAGGCAAAGGCTAAGCAAAAGGCGCTTAGAATGCCTTCCTCCCTGGCTTTATTTTCGCTTTCACTGCCAAAAGCAATGGCAATTGCGCTTTCTATGTTTGCGCAAAAGCTATTATAAACATCCTCGAAACTGCTGTTCTCAGAAGCATAAGCCAGGCTCTCGCATATTTCAGACAGGCTAAGCACGGGCTTAAGCATGAACAGGATGTACAAATGGGCAAGATGCTCGCGGTTGTAAGCCTTGTTTTTCGATGGCTTAATGATCTTGCGCTTGACATAGTTATTAATCATCATTGGCGTAACTGCCTTAGTTGCCTCCGATGTTGAGAAGCCGGCTACATGCGACTCAAGCAGGCGCGTAGCCTGATCCATGTATAATCCGATGTCCGGCCAGTCATTCCATTTCGGGCATCGGTAGTTTAGAATCTCATCACGTGTATACAATTTTCCACCTCGTCATCAGTATACTCTTTATTAAAAGACATTTCAACTACTTGAAAACGACATTGTAATAATATATCATAGTCATGATAACTATATAATGAGATGAGGTAAACATGAACAAGCTGGCAAAAGCCGTTCGCGTAATGACTATACCGCCTATTTTGGCATTTATAGTAGCTACCGTATTTATTTCAACAAATTCACTGGCTTTAGGAGGGCTAAGGCAGTATATTGCCATGATAGTTTTCCTGACGCTGTTTCCGGCGCTGGCGTACCCTTTGCAGCCTCTGCTTCCAAAATACAAAGACAAGGGCAGGGAAGGGCAGAGGGAGCTTGCTTTTATTGCATCCGTTGCAGGGTATATGTGTGGAGTGGCCTTTGCCTTGGCATCACGCGCACCGGCAACAGCCCAGCTAATGTACTGGACATATATGGCCTCAGTAGTGTTTCTCTCAGCCTTTAATGCTTTTACGCCATGGAAGGCAAGCGGCCATGCGTGCGGCGTTGCCGGCCCTATATGCGCCCTGGTATGGCTGTATGGCGCCCGCGCCTGGCCAGCTGTAGCAGTCTTCTTTTTAATGGCATGGTCGAGCCTGAAGCTAAAGAGGCATGGGGCGCTGGAGATAGCCCTTGGAAGTTTAGCGTCCATTTCAGCCTTCTGCCTTGTGCTGAGCATTATTACAAGGGTTCAGCCGCATTCATTGGCAATGGCAATAGCTGCCCTTGCCTTTTTGCAATAAAGGCATGGCAGGCCTCCAATAATCGAAGGCCTAATCAAAGGCAGCCATTGGCACTGCAGCATCCTGCCCATTAGTTGCATCAGCATCTTGCCCGGCAGCATCCCTGCTCTTTGCTTTCAGCTCTTCCCACCATTCCATCACTTTCCAGCGTATCTCGATTTCAGAGCTGTCAAGATCAACAGGATCGGCATCTGTGGCTGCAAAGCACAAAGGCGGGTACAAAACGCACCACCAGTTCTGCCCCTGGCCTTTTCCGAGCATAATTTTAAGAGCGTCATACTCACCTGCAGGAAAAGCAACGCCGTCATATTCTTTATCGGGAAAGTAGGACCTTGAGATCTCGATTCTTGCTGTGCAATCTGCTCCAGAGCGCCTGAGAAAGCTGTTAACGCCTTTTTGCAGCTCAGGCAGTGACTGCTGCGCTTTGCCTAAAGCGCTTTGCTTTCCTTCCCATGTCTCAAGCAGCGGGGCATAGCTAGTGATTATGTAGTTTCTCACTGCAAGCTTTGCGCTTTGCGCTTCGGGAGAGTCGCTGTCAGCAATGATATGCAGCCTAATGACAGAGTCCGACAAAAGCATATAATCCTCATTTGCACTGCTCTGCGGTTGAGGCTTATTGTACCAAAGCGCGAATATTGGAAGCGCGCTTAGTGCTGCGCATAAGCACGCTGCTATGATTTTTTCACTTAGTTTCATGATATTATTCCTCAAATAAAGTATGGCCTATAATTTTCCATTTATGCGAAAAGCAACAAAGAACAGCTTCATAGCTGTTATAATCGTTTATAGTGCGATCGATATCAGCCTATCGAATATCAAAATGCAAGGGAAACGAAATTTTGGCGGGACAAGGACCAATTCCCATTCGGAGAAAAGAGGCGAATCTTGCAAACAGCAAAGCCGGCTCTCGATGGGATGACAAGTGGGAGTTAGGCGAGCGCGCTGCTCGCAGATCAATAAACAGGCAGAAAGCCAAGACGAAGCGTGAAGCGCTGGCAAGGCCAAAGCAAAGCGATACATCGCATTCGCTTGCTCAGCCAATAGGCTATAGGCCACAGCAAAGGCGCATAAAACGGCGCATAACGCTGCAAAGAGGCAGTGTTGAAGCCCAAGGGCCAATAGCAGAGCCGGAAGCCATAGAATCGCCGGGCAAAGCTCTGAAAAAAACAGCAACAGCCTCGCAAGCCAGGAAAGCAAAGGCGCCGCTTAGAGCAATTGGGCGGTTTGCTATTATTGCGATTTGCCTGATCGCTGTATCTGCTACAGGGTTTATGGCGGTTATGGGCGCGCTGCTGAGCAATAATAGCCTTGACAGCCTTATTATAAATAACAGGAAAGAAACCAAGCTCTTAGCTAAGCAGTATCTTTACGAAGAATATAACCCTGATCTGCTCTTTGCCAATGCAAGCCGGATAAACATCCTTGTTTATGGCCTTGACCGGGACAACCCAAGGCGATTAGAGTACGATGTATTCAGGCCGGACACCATATTTATAGCTTCAATTAATCTTAGCAATGAATCAATCGATATAATTTCAGTGCCAAGAGACACCCGAATGCTGATGGCTGGCCAGCTTGACAAAATGGACAAAATCAATGCCAGCTTTTATTGGGGAGGCATCGGCCGTGCAACTGATGAAGACAAGGAGCAAGGCGGCGCGCAAGAGCTTTTGAAGAACGTAAAAAGCTTGCTCGGGGTTAACATAAACTATATAGCCGGCGTAGACATGACTGGCGTTATTAAGATCGTAAATATGATCGGCGGAGTAAAAACCGATGTGCATACCGATATCTATGTTAGCAACAAGCTTGCGATAAGCAAGGGGGATGGCCAGCTGCTTGACGGCCTGTCATTTCTGCGCTATGCCCGCTACCGCGGCTATGCCAAAGGCGACATTGCAAGAATCGATGTGCAGCAAAGGCTGCTAAAAGACCTGCTAAAAGCTGCTGCCAGCCCGCAGAACGTGCTCAAGCTGCCCAAGCTAATCTCACAGGCAGCAAGCATGCTTTACACGGACATGGATTTTCAGACAATGGCGGCACTTGGGATTTCGGTTTCGCGATTTGATTTTTCAAACATCAATGCATCAACGATACCCGGAAGCTTCGTTGATATTGACGGCGTTTCATACTGGGAAGTAAACAGCGCTGAAGTTCGCGAATTTGCAAATAGGATCCTAAGCGAATAATTGCAGCGAAAAGAAAGGGCAAAACATAAGTGCATTCGATAGTAGCCATACCAGCGCTAAACCCGGATGGGAAGATGCTAACGCTTGTAGCTGAGCTGAAAAACCTGGGAATTGAATATATTATCATCGTTGACGACGGCAGCAGTCCTGATGCCAGGGTATTTTTTGATACATGCGAGAAAGAATATGGCTGCCATATAGAGCGCCACGAATCAAATAAGGGCAAAGGCGAAGCGCTAAAGACAATTGCTTCGCACGTTGCTGCAAAATTCGGAACCGAGGCAGGCTACGTAACTGCCGATTGCGATCTGCAGCATTCGCCGAATGACATTCTGCGCGTAGCTGAGTGCCTTAATGGCTCGCCCGGCTCGCTGGTGCTTGGGTGCAGAGACTTTTCATCAAAAGGGGTGCCGCTAAGAAGCTCTTTTGGCAACAAATTGACATCATATGTGTATTGGGCAATAACAGGCCTTAAGGTGTCTGACACCCAGACAGGCCTAAGGGGCATACCGGGTTCTTATGCTGCAAGGGCGTCTATTATCAGCGGCTCAAGGTTTGAGTATGAAATGAATGTCCTGATGGATGCAGCTGCGCAAAAGCTGAATTTTGCTGAAGTTCCGATAGCTACGATTTATCTCGAGCAAAATAAGGCTTCAGCATACCGAAGCATTGTTGATTCTGCGCGCATATATAAAAACATATGGGGCAATGCATACCCGAAGCTTATAAGCTCTATTGCTGATTTGGCTTTGTATGCAATATTGGCCGCCAATTTATCGCCGCTAAGCATGCCAAGCGCATTTATGTGCTACCTTGCCGCCAGGGCTTTAGCGGCTGCGCAGTGCTATCTTTTGGCTGCAGCAGCGCGAAAGGATTATTCATTTGCACTGGCAAGCCTCTGGCGCGCAATCCCTGTAGGCATAGCCTGCTCAGCGGCAGCGGCCTTTGGCATTAATCCTGTTCTTGCTAAGCTGGCTTGCGGGGTTGCGCTAAATTACTTGCTTTATCGGTTGGCGTAAGCTCAAATCGGCAAAACTTTTCGCGCCTTAGCAGATAAAGAAGCAGCAAGTTAATGGAATTTTATGGTTTTACAGCATTTGCATGATGATCCTTTTGCCAAATATAATAAAGATCATGCGCTGACTTAGGTATTGTGGTACAATACCTCCATGGAAACAGCACATATAAAAATCTCGGCCCAGATCGAAGGGCGATTTCTCGCATTGCCATCCCATTTAGATGTAAAGGCTGGCACTGCAGAGCTCTACGGCTATAAATCTTCTGAGTGCGAAAAGCCATCTGTACTTGACGCACTTATCCAGCTTCACATACAGCTTTTTGGCTTAAATTCACAAGAGGAACTAAAGGAATACCTGCTAGTGTCACCGTCTGGAACAATAAGGATGATGTTTGGAATACCATCAGAGGCAGTTGGGTTCTCTATTAATGGCGCCATGCCTAATGATGGCCAAATCAGCCCTCTTTTTGGCGAGTACATGGGGTTCTTTGCTAGCAAGGCTGAGCTTGCAGATGGCGACAGCTTGCGGCTTTTCTTTTTCGCCGATTCATTTTACTCTGACCAGGAAAGCTGGTTTGAGCATAATGAAGCCCGTGCAGACATTATTTCTGCAAAGCCCGATGAAAATATCAGCCTTAGGCTGATGGGCTACTACTTCATGTACTATGGCGCAAGCCCTGAGCTAAATGAAAAGATCATACCGCTTGATCATGCCCAAGCAGGCATTGTTAATGAAGACGGCGAAATATTGCCAATAGAAGGCAAAGTCACAGGCATGCAAGGCAAAATTGACATTGCATTCAGCCAACCAGGCGTATATATCGTATCCGCTGTGTCCCTCGAAGACTTTCGCTATATCGTCTGCCCCCAAATAACAGTAAGCGTATCATAGCTATCCAAATTTTAATATTTTAAGGCCTAATCGGGGCATCAGGCAAATGTTTGCTGTCCCTATTCTGCCTGCTGCAACTGCACAGGCTGCTTTGATGGCACTAACTGCCCTTTTTTCCATTAAACCCAATGCGAATGGAACGCTGTTATTTTGCCATTTTAGCTGCAGCTTGAATGCCAGCCTCTCGCATTGCTTGCGATGCTCCTTAGCAATTGAATTGCTCTGGGCCCGTGCAGTTTTTGTTTTATGCCGGTTTGCCCATTTCTATATCTATTGCCATAAATTATTATGCCGATTCAGCCGCGAGAGCGCGAGGTGGGGCTTGCAAGGATTTCGCGCGCATTCATGAATCGTTATTTGCCATTTTTTGCGCATAGTGCTACACTGATGCTAGTGCACAATTCATAAGCAATACAATGGAGGAATGAAAACATGGCTAAGATATCAGCGAAAGATAACTTTTTAAAGCTCGCAGGCGGAGGGCACCCGGAGTATGTGCCATTCTTCACAATGATGGGCAGCGAAGGCGTAAGGGAGATCCCTATAAAGCGCGCAGGGCCTGCTATTTGGGGTGACAGCCGTTTCAGTGGCGGCAGCAAGGACATGTGGGGCGTTACATATGTGGCTACAGAGGAAACTGCCAATGCATCCCTGCCCGAGCCGGGTGAGTTCCTGGTCAATGACATAACGAAATGGCACGAAACAGTCAAAAGGCCCAATATAACGGAAAACATCGATTGGGAGGCAATGGCTAAAGCGGATATAGAGCGCATAAACATTGACCGCTCCCAAACTGCGCTCTCATGCGGCACTGTCTACCAGCCATTCCAGCAGCTTATGGCATTTTTGGGGCATGGCGAAGGCCTGATAGCAATGAGCGAAGAGCCGGAAGCAGTTAAAGAGCTGCAGGAATTCATGATCTCTGTTACAGAGCCTTACTACGAAAAAATACTTGACTACTACCAGCCTGACATTTGGTGCATCGGAGATGACACATGCACAGAATACGCGCCATTCTTCTCTGTAGAGATGTATAGGGAGTTTTTCAAGCCAATTTACACACGAATGGCACAGGCAGCAGTTAACAGAGGCTTGCCTGTACTCTTTCACATCTGCGGCATGATAGAGCCGTTTGTGCCTGAAATGCTCGACTTCGGCGTCAAATACATCGAGCCTACGCAAGAGTCAAATGATATTATCGGGCTCAAAGAGCAGTTCAAAGGCAGGGTTTCGTTCATCGGAGGGTTTGACTATGGCAGGCATGTCCCTGCCGGATATCCAAACTTTAGCGAAGAGGATCTTCGCCAGGATGTGCGCGACACCATAGACAAGTATAGCCCGAATGGCGGCTGGGGCATGTTCGCATGGCCGATAAGCTATCTTGGCGATCCTGTAATAGATGAAGTCAAAAAGATCATTTGGGACGAGAGCGATATATACGGCAGAAAAGTGTACGGCTATACTGAATAAACAGCAATATTTTGGGGCTGCTGTGGTTCTGGCTTAACAGAATCCATCAGCCCTTTTATCATGCATTCTTTTTTCGGCTCTGCCAATGGCCTGAAGGGGCGAATACATGCCTGTCTGTCTGGCATGCTTCGCGATATCGAGAGCCTGGACAAAAGGTATGGCGTGCATATTGGCCGGGACATGGGCGAGAGGATCATTGAAGGGGAGAGCGCTTGCGATTTTGTGTATGGGCCATGGCTGGCAAGGAAAGCATGAAAGCTTTGAAAGGGTGAAAAGTTTGGTATTGGCTGTTATGCCCGACGGCCTACTTGAGCGTGTTTATTGCAATCCTGCATCTCCTGCTTGCATAAGCAATCCCAACAGCAATAACTGTATCAAAGCCTTCAATGCTCTTTGCATACTTTTTCTTGGCTATTTGCCCAATAGCTTCCTGCGCCTTAACAGCAAGCTGCTCGTCATCGTCCGTAGCTGAAAACTTCTCTTCAATAACGATTGCTGCATTGGCAACCACGTTTGTGCACAGCAAATCAATATACCCATCGCCTGATTCTGCTTCGCTCTTTACGCTCCAGCTGCTGCAGGAGAGCAGAGCAGCTACTATCAAGTGGCAGTGCCTTTCCTGGCTTGCCTTGAAGCTGCCATGCACGGCAACGCCGTCCCTTACGCTTAGCACATTTTCGAATAGATCGTTTATTGCAGCTTCCGCCTCTCGTGCGTTTTCAGCAAGCAAAGCAGAAAACAGCTCATCTGCCTTTCCCTCTGTTATTGGCATAGCTGACATTGCCCACGAAAGAGCGTCTTTTCTTAAAGCTTCCCTTATTTCGAGGTTGGGGGCCCTCAGTTCATACATGCCATTGTTTGCTTTGCCCACCCAAGTAAGGTAGCCTGCCATGAACATCATATCCCATACTGCTTCGCTGCCGGGGATATCAGCCAAATCTCTGTATGTTGACAGTATTGATACCCTCTTGTTAATTGTGCCCCCATTGGCTAGATCTTCAATTAAGGCCAGCGCGCCAAAGCCGTCACGGCCCAGCATATCGCGAACTAAATCATTCGAAGCAGTGTTTGCCCAGTACATTTCAGGCGCCGCGCTCTCGTTCCTAACCATACGGCTGCAGGCCCTGACAACAGACCAAGGGTTATACATTTCAAAGCTGCCTATCTTATAGCCGTTATAATACTCTTTCATGTCAGCCATGCGGCCTTCAAGGCCGTAGTAGCCAACCATAGCGGCCACCTCTTCGCCAGTAAAGCCAAAATGGCTGCTGAACTCATCGTCAAGGGCAGAATATACAGCAATATTATTTAGGCCAGAAAAAATGCTCTCTTTTGACACCCTCAGTATTCCGGTAAGCACTGCAAACTCTACGAATGGGTTGCCCTTTAATGCTTGCCCAAGCAGGCCTCTAAACAGGATGGCCATTTCATCATAATAGCCCTTTTGATAGGCTTGGTTTATAGGCGCGTCATATTCGTCTATAAGGACAATTGCTTTCTTTCCATGGCGCCGGTGCAGCGCTTTTGATATAAGCCGAATGCTTCTTTTGACATCATTTCTGTTGGCTTTCATCTCAGACATTCTATGAAATGATGCATTTTCGGCATCCTTAAGCTCATTTCCAAACCCAATTTCCAGCCTGTCCGCTTCTTCGCTTATGATTAATGAAAGAGCATCAAGCGCTTCTGGAAAATCGCTTGCGTCTATGTCCTTAAGCGACAGGAAAATAACAGGGTGCTGAGCCTGGTGCGCTTCGCACAAATCTTTATGAACTGAAATTGCTAACCCCTCAAAAAGCTCCTTTGGGGAGCCTATCTCTAAAAAAGCTTTTAGCATGCTTATGTTCAGGCTCTTTCCAAAGCGCCTCGGGCGCAGTATGAGCTTTGACTCAGACATATTGCTCAATGCCTCAGCGATGAACATCGATTTGTCAACGAAGTAGTAGCCGCCATTTATGACTGTTGGGAAGTCCTCAGTGCTAATCGGCAAATTCTTTTCATGCAAAGCCTCCAGATAAAAACACAAAAGCGCTTGATCAAATCACGCTTTCAGATATTCAGGGCTGGTTAGTGAATTGTGGCAATTCGTTTGAAATGTTGTGAACGCTCTAACATTAGATCGCAGTTAAAGCATATTGCAATTGAAGCGATGATACGGCGGCTTGCTGCGGGCATTGTATATGCTTTGTAAGCAAAAGCTTATCCTTGCGCTTCATTGCTTTTATCTCAATCTCCCGCAGCATAGCCATCCTCTGGGTCTTATAGCACTCAACATGCTCAAGCCTCACAGGCAGCCGATCCCTGGTATACTTTGCCCCTTTGCCTGAACGGTGGGCAGCCAGCCTTCGCGCATAATTTTTTGCAATCCCGGTATAAAGCGTGCCGTCAGAGCACGTCAGAATATAAACATGCCATGGATCACTCTTCGCCGTCATCTTCATCTTCTGATGCTTCGC
The DNA here is from genome assembly GCA_009782515.1 of Eubacteriaceae bacterium. Taxonomy (GTDB): domain Bacteria; phylum Bacillota; class Clostridia; order Eubacteriales; family Anaerofustaceae; genus WRIY01. The sequence goes on along the minus strand of WRIY01000018.1, from coordinate 20,709 downwards.
TCAGGACCTTTGCTATTGCTGATATTCTAACGTTTTCAGCAAGCTTTATCACCCTGACGCCGCTTGAAGTCCGATTCAGCTTCCTTAGCTGGGAAGCTTCCATGCGAAGGGCTTTTCCGTCTTCGGCAAGTATCATAATATCGTCCTTTTCGGGATCCAGAACGCAGATGCCGCATATTGCGCCTGTTCTGGCTGTAGGCTTATAATTTATAACGCCTTTGCCTCCCCGCCCCGTCAAACGATAGCGGTCAAGGCTTGATAGCCTTCCGAGGCCGTTTTCGGTTGCAGTAAGGGCAAATCCGCCTTCTGAAGAAGAGCCAATGCCAACAACATAGTCATCGTCAAGCAGCTTTACGCCCCTTACGCCCCTGGCAGACCTTCCGGTAGGCCTGGCCTGGTTTTCGTCTATTAAGAGAGCAGAGCCATTTCTCGTCCCGAGCAGAATATTGCTCTTGCCGTCAGTAACTAAAACATCTATTAGCTCATCGCCTTCATTAAGGGTTATTGCCTGAAAGCCAAGGCTCCTGTTGGTATTGTACAGCGACAGCTTGCTTCTCTTAATAATGCCGTTTCTGGTAGCCATGAACAGGAAGCTGTCTTCGCCTGTGCCTTTAAATGGTATAACCGCTGTTATCTTCTCTCCTGGCGACAAAGACAGAATATTGACAATTGCCTGCCCTTTAGCCTGCCTTTGGGCATCCGGCAGGTAATATGCAAGCATCTTGTATGCCCTGCCCTTGTTTGAAAAGAACAGAATCTGGCTCAGCGTTGTGGTAAAGAAGATATGGCGCACAAAATCATTTTCAAGCGTTGTATGCGCCATTATGCCTTTGCCGCCCCTTCTTTGCGCTTTATATGCCGAGGATGAAACTCTCTTTATATAGCCCCGGTGGGTTATAGTGACGACTACATCCTCTTCGGTAATAAGATCCTCGATTGCGAAGTTGGCATCGTCTTCGTTTGCCTCAAATGAAGTCCGCCGCTCGTCGCCATACCTGTTTTTAATTTCAAGCAGCTCGCTTTCCAGAACTTCAACCACCATTGCTTCAGAATCAAGAAGCCTGTTGTAATAAGCGATCTTTTCTGCAAGCTCTGCATGCTCTTGGGCTATCTTCTCGCGCTCAAGGCCCTGAAGCCTCCTAAGGCGCATATCGACAATTGCTTTTGCCTGCTCATTTGAGAGGCTGAACGCTTCCATTAAGCGCTCTTCAGCATCGTCATAAGACGCCCTGATAACAGCTATTACTTCATCGATATTGTCAAGGGCAATAATGTAGCCTTCAAGTATATGGGATCGTGCCAGAGCCCTGTCAAGATCATATTTTGTCCTCTTGGCGATTATCTCCTTTTGGAAGCTTAAGTAGCTTTCCAAGGCTTCCTTAAGGCTGATAACTTTAGGCATTCCGTCAACAAGCGCCAGCATGTTTATGGAAAAGGTGTCCTGAAGAGGGGTATACTTGAACAGCTGGTTCAAGACAAGCTGCTGGTTGGCATCGCGCTTGAGGTCGATGGCAATTTTCATGCCATTGCGGTCTGAAAAGTCGTTTATATCCGAAATGCCGGTGATTTTCTTGTCTCTGACGAGATCGGCTATCTTTTCTACAAGCCGTGCCTTATTAACCATGTAGGGGATTTCGGTGATAACTATTCTGTGGCGGTTTGAGCCTAAAGCTTCGATTTCTGTCTTTGCCCTTACAACCACCCTGCCCCTACCTGTTTTATAAGCGTCGATGATGCCGTTTCTGCCCATGATGATGCCGCCTGTAGGAAAGTCAGGCCCTTTTATATGCGCCATAAGCTCTGAGAGGTTTGCCTCAGGCTTTTTGAGCAGCAGTATTGCAGCATCGACTGTTTCGCGCATATTATGGGGCGGAATGCTTGTTGCCATTCCAACAGCAATTCCGCTGGAGCCATTCACCAGCAGGTTCGGAAAGCGGCTGGGCAGTACAGCAGGCTCCTGCTCGCTGTCATCAAAGTTTGAAACAAATTCAACAGTGTCTTTGTCTATGTCGCGAAGCATCTCAGAAGCAAGGCGCGAAAGCCTGGCTTCAGTGTAGCGCATGGCTGCCGGCTGATCGCCGTCTACTGAGCCGAAGTTTCCCTGGCCGTCAACCAGCATGTAGCGGGTTGAGAACTCCTGGGAGAGCCTTGCCATCGATTCATAAATAGCCGCATCGCCGTGAGGATGGTACTTGCCCATAACATCGCCGATGATGCGCGCGCTTTTTCTGTACGAAGCGTTATAGCGCACGCCAAGCTCGTCCATGCTGTATAAAATGCGCCTGTGCACAGGCTTGAGCCCGTCCCTTACGTCCGGCAGGGCCCTGCCGACAATTACGCTCATAGCATAGTCGATGAAGCTTCGCTCCATTTCCTCAGCTATGTCTATTATTTCAATATCACTGCCATACTCGCTCATTGCTATATGCCTTTCCCATGTATGCTAAATGTCAAGGTTCTTAACTCTGTCTGCATTGTCTGTAATGAAATCTTTTCTCGGCTGCACGAGATCGCCCATAAGCACTGAAAAAACTTCGTCAGCGCGTATAGCGTCTTCAACAGCTACTTTTAGAAGCGTCCGGTTTTCGGGGTTCATTGTCGTGTCCCATAATTGATCTGCATTCATTTCCCCCAGGCCTTTGTAGCGCTGGATGTCAACCTTCTCCCCGCCTAAGTCTTCAAGCGCTTTTACCAGGTCTTTTTCCCTATAGCAGTAATGCACTTTGTTTCCCTTGCTGGCTTTGTAAAGAGGAGGCTGGGCTATATAAACGTAGCCTTCGTCAATCAGCCCCGGCATAAAGCGGTACAGGAATGTCAGCAGGAGCGTTCTTATATGCGATCCGTCAACATCTGCGTCTGTCATGATAATGATCTTGTGGTAACGGGCCTTTTGTATGTCAAAATCGTCTGATATGCCGGTTCCAAAAGCGGTAATCATCGATCTGATAGAGTCTGTAGTCAATATTCTCTCAAGGCGCGCCTTTTCTACATTCAGGATCTTGCCCCTAAGCGGCAGGATAGCCTGTGTCTTCGGGTCTCTGCCCTGCTTTGCAGAGCCGCCGGCGCTATCGCCCTCAACAATGTAGATTTCGCAGTTTTCCGGGTTTCTGTCGGAGCAGTCTGCAAGCTTTCCCGGCAGCGCCGCTGTATCAAGCGCATTCTTTCTGCGAATGAGCTCCTTAGCTTTTTTTGCTGCCTGCCTGGCCTTTGCCGACATCACTGCTTTTTCAATTATGCCTTTGGCGTCTTGGGGGTGCTCTTCCAAAAAGGCGGTAACGAACTCTACAGTGACAGCGTCAACTGCGCTTCTGATTTCAGGATTGCCCAGCTTTGTTTTTGTCTGCCCTTCAAACTCCGGGTTTTTCAGCTTTACTGAGAGTATGGCTGTTATGCCTTCCCTTATGTCTTCGCCTGTAAGGTTCTCATCGCTGTCCTTAAGAATCGAATACTTGCGGGCGTAATTGTTCACAGTGCGGGTGAGGGCTGTTTTAAAACCGTTCACATGCATCCCGCCTTCAGCAGTGTTTATATTGTTGGCAAATGAATGCAGGCTCTCAGCGTAGGAATCGGTGTATTGGATAGCGCATTCAATTATGCATTCCGGAACCTCGCGCTCAAAGTATATGATATTTTGGTGGATAGGCTCTTTGCCTCTGTTCAGGTATTCGATAAACTCCTGGATTCCGCCGTCATATAAAAACCGCTCTGCCTGGTTCCCCTCATTGCGGGTGTCGGACAATACAATAGACAGCCCCTTATTGAGGAAGGCAAGCTCCCTGAGCCGGTGCCTAATCGTATCGTATGAATATTCTATCTCCGGGAAGATCGTGGGATCGGCCTTAAAGCGGATCTTGGTTCCCGTATTTTTGGCTTTGCCAACTGTCTGGATTGGAGAGTCAGGCACCCCCCTTTGGTAAGTCTGCCTAAACTCGCTGCCATTCTGCCATACTGTGCATTCAAGCCATTCGCTTAGGGCGTTGACAACCGACAGGCCAACTCCATGCAGGCCTCCCGACACTTTATAGCTGTCATTGTCAAACTTCCCGCCTGCATGCAAAACTGTCAGCGCTACTTCGAGAGCAGACTTTTTGGCTTCAGGGTGCATCCCTGTTGGAATCCCCCTTCCGTCGTCTATAACGCAGATGGCTTCGCCTTGCTCTATCTCAACAGAAATATTGCTGCAATAGCCGCCTAAGGCTTCGTCAACAGAGTTGTCTACTATTTCATAGACAAGGTGGTGAAGGCCGCTTTTGCCTGTTGAGCCTATATACATTCCGGGCCTTGTCCTTACAGGTTCGAGCCCTTCAAGTATTCTTATCGAGTCTGCGTTATATGTTGAAGTATTGGTATTCTTGTCTGCCATCAAGCACTCCTGTCAATTTTTTATTATTCCTTCTGAAACAATGAATTTATTAACGTCTCTTCTGCTCTCAAGGAAGCTTTCGTCTGTACAGGTAATAACCGCCTGAGATCCGGCAATTATAGTAAGCGCCAGCTTTCTCCTGTCGCTGTCCAGCTCGCTGAGCACATCGTCAAGCAGGGCAACAGGCTTTTCCCCAAGGGCGTTTTTGTATATATTAATCAGCGAGAGCTTCATGCATAGCGCCAAGCTCTTTTGCTGGCCGAGGCTGGCAAAGTTTTGGGCTTGCATCTTGTCCAGAGTAAAGACAATGTCATCCCTGTGTATGCCTTCAGTGCATTCGCGGTAGCGTATGTCAACTTTTCTTGCCCTCTCAAGCATCCCGAGGTAGGATTCCTGGAGGCTGGCTGAGCCTATCTCAATAACCGCTTTGTCATAGTAGTCAATATCAAGCTTTTCCCTCCCTCCGGAGAGGTAATGGTACTGCCTCTCAAGCTCCGGCTTGAGCGCCCTGAGAAAGCGAATTCTGGATTTTATTATTATCGCCCCGCACTCAGCAAGCTTTTCATCGTAAATATCAAGCATAGAATCCAAAGACCTGTTGTACTGGCGCAGTATAGACGACTTCTGTGAGAGCAGCCTCCTATGCTCAGCCAGCGCAGCAGCATAATTCTTGCTCATTACCGATATCGATTCGTCAAGGTATGCTCTCCTGGAGGCGGCAGGCCCCCTGACAAGCTCGAGATCAGCCGGGCTGAAGAAGATAGCAGGGAACAGCGGGGCGATTTCAGATCTTTTCTTGACGGTATGACCGTCAACTCTGTGCACCCGCTTTTCAGCTGAGATATACAGGCCTGCTGTATAGGCTTGAGCGCTGTCAGAGGCAACTTCGGCCTCAATAGACAAGCTGTCGCTGTACGGGCCAATAAAAGCCAGGGCCTTTCGCTCTCTATGGCTTTTCCCTTGCAGCGCCAGCATTATGGCTTCAAGGGTATTCGTCTTGCCCTGGCCATTGCGGCCGTAAAGGGCATTTATGCCTTTTGAGAATGATAGGCTCGCAGACTGTATGTTACGAAAATTTGAAAGGCTTAGCTTTATAATGTGCATTTTCGCCACCCGGCCCCGATAAAGGCATTCTGCAAGCTTTTTATTAAATTTTTCTTTGCTGCCTGCCACGTGCAGGCATATGCAAAAGCAAAAAGATATAAAAAACATCCTTGCAACTTACAAAGGCTTTTAAGCAATATTTTTGCGTTTGGAAACAGAGTAATCAACAGTAATGCTTGATGAATGCCACATATGCCATTATATCATTTTTTTGCGCTTTTTAACAGTATTTTGCGTCTTAAAGCAACGCCTAAAGAGCATGTTTTAAGTGATTCGCACTGTTTGTTCCCCGTTGGGGCAACGATTGCCTGCATGCTGTTTTATTAGAACGCTTAACTTGCGAAGAAATCACAAATATACGAAAGTTTTCAATCATAAGCTATCAGCAGGGAACGAGCCTGCATATTGCTTGGACAGCTTGCATATATTGAAACGTGTGGGAGGCGGTGGAGTATTGGACGATAGGACTTATTTTAGGTTTGGGCCGGAATGGCCAAGCAACAAGTATGACGCGGCTCAGCACTCAGCTGATTTTAACGACCTTGTAAGGGATATATGCATATCGCAGGAAACAATCCCCATTAAGATTGATCAGTATTGCGGCACGCTTGAGAGCGTTGCGGATCTGCCTAATACAGGCAGGATTGGGGAGTTTTACATATGCAATGCAATTATATATGCCTTTAACCCCAATATCGGCGCATTTGCCCCTTTTTCATATACACAGCCTCTCAGCGCGTATGCTGAAAGGTATGCAAACGAAAGCGCCCTTTATAATTCATCTGTAACTTTCACCACTCAAATAAGGCTGCCCCATGGCTCCCCATCGATGAATGTATTGTATTGCCCGAACGATTCAATGACAATACAGCTGCCAGGCATATACAGCATTTCCAGAAGGATAGCATACAAGGCCTCAGCCAAGAATGCAGTCAGGTTTTCAGTGAATATAAATGGCAAGCCTGTTGATCGCAGCAGCCATTATACAGAAGGCAGCGCAGAATTAATAGACAATTCAATGTCCTTTATCGAGCAGCTGAATACAGGAGATATGATTCAAATGTCTGTTATCAGCTATAGAAACAGCATGAAGCTTATGGTTTACCAGGCGAGCCTTTCATTAATCAAGCTTAGCTAGCAGCTTTGCCCTTTGCCATAAAGCCGCATAATGAAGGCAAGCTGCAGCCCTTGGAAGGCGGCAGGATTTATCTCGGCCTAAAAAAGCCCCGGCGGCCCTAAGCCGGGGCTTTGCTGTATTGCTTGCTCGTTTATATGGCGCTAAGCATTTAAGCCCTGCTCAGCTGCCTGGCGCAGTTTCCTCTGCCTTTTCGGCTTCGGCTTTGTCAGCCTTTTGCGCTTTTTTGAGAATAATAGCCTTCTTGCGCTCGTTGGCTTTTATTCGAAGCTTTATTGTCTTTGTGATTTGGTGGCCATCCCCAAGGGATTTTTTGCTGATCTCAAGAGCCTTTTCATACATTTCAAGCGATGTGTCGAAATCATTCTTGTTTTTGTAGGCTGTGCCTATGCTGCTGTATGTGAGTATAGTATTCGGATGCTCTTCGCCAAATGCTTTCAAATTTATTTCAAGCGCCTTATTGTGCATTGACAAAGCTCCGTCGCTGTCTCCAATTTTATTTAGAACCTGGCCAATGTTGCTGCATGACTTTGCAGTTGTCGGGTGGCTGTCGCCAAGCGTCTTCATGCGGATTGCCAAAGCCCTGTAAAGCATGTCAAGGGCAACATCGAAATCTCCCTTGATATAAAGCGCAGATCCTATGTTGTCGTAAGCAAAAGCGGTTTGCAGGTGCTGCTCGCCGTATTCCTTTCTGAGCGAATCCAAAGCGTTGATGCTGATGCTAAGTGATCTTTTCAGCATTTCGCCGGCATTCTTTGCATCATTGTTTCTGTTCATGCAGGCGCATAGATAGTAATAGGACATTGCCGTATCCATATGCGCCTTGCCAAGAGCCTTAATGCGGATTTTCAGCGCCTGCTGGTGAGCCTTGATGGCAGTGGGAAAGTCTCCAAGGCCATAATATGCAGATCCCATGCCAGAGTAGGCGTCAGCAGTGTCCGCATGCTCTTTGCCCAGAGAGTTTGTACGGATTCTTGCTGCTTTTCTGTGCATTTTTACAGCAGTGCCAAAGTCCGCTATGGCATAGTGCACATATCCTATGCTGTTGTATGAAGCTGCAGTGTCAAGGTGATCCTCTCCCAGTGCTTGCAGGCGCATTTCCAAAGCTTTTTGGTGCATTTGCATAGCGCCGGCATAGTCAGCTTTGTCGTACAGGGCAGTGCCTTCATTATAGTATTCTGTGGCGGCATCGGCTAGATCGCTTCCCAACGCCTCCTTGTTCTCTAAATCCATTTAATTCGCCTCTCCTCGAACCCTCACGTATATATAATTCGATCTGAATATACATTATTCTCGGTCTTATTATACTTCACAAATTTTCCGTGAATCAATCGAATTTTACTTCTTTTGGCATATCATGAGCAAAAAAGCAGCTTAGTTCGTATTTCGAGGCATTTTTTCTGATCATTAGAAAATAACGCAAGAAAATAGCGCACCCGGGCAGGATTAGGGCTGCGGAAAAAGCGGCGTGGGGCAATGCGGCTTTGCCGTTGGCAATTTATGGGCATAGCGAATAGCGCTCTCTTTTTATTCAGCGGATTTTCTAATGTAGGAATTATGTAATTATTGGCATAATTAAGGGAAATTCTGCATCATGTAGTGATATTTGCAGTCAATATATTCCTAAAGTATTATTTATATCGCGTTAGAAAAATAAGGAAATATTTTTGTCTTACAAAGTATATTTTTCGTAATAAAATGCCAAATTGCCCCACTAAATGTCGAAGAAATATAATATATAGCGCATTATGTGGTATAAACTTAGTAATTTATACTAATCCAAGAAAACTAATAGTTTTCTTAACAAATTTAGGATACTGGTTAACACATAAATACTGGTATTAATGTATAATATTTTCTAGCTGAGAACGATATAGCCGCTGTAAACACAACTAGATAATACCATAAAAGGTTAGTATTGAGGAGTGCCGGAAAGTTATGTTTATTTCACGAGAGTGCGATTATGCTGTAAGAATAGTGAGATCGCTTTCGGATTACGAAATCCGCAATGTCAACGAGATCTGCGAAAATGAGCATGTGCCTAAACAGTATGCATATAAAATACTCAAAAAGCTGATCAGATCAAACATCGTGCAGAGCTATCGTGGGGCGTTAGGGGGATTTGAGCTCGCTAAGAGCACGGGAGATATATTTTTGTACGATATCATTGTAGCTGTTGAAGAGGACTTTATTGAGTGTGACTGTATGGCCGAAGACTACAGATGCCCGAAAAGCAATAAGGATGAACGCTGCAAAGTGCACGAGGAGCTGTTCAGGGTTCAGAGCCTGCTCTCTGAAAGCCTGCAGGAAAAATCGCTGCATGAAATTCTAAGCAGCGCTCGCTAATTGAATTACAGGCAGCCCCCCACTTAAACCAGAGAAAAGTGGGGGGTTCGATTTTTTTTGCATTAGAGCGCAAGATCCGCCATTGCAGTATAGCCGTAAGCGCTCTTGGCGCTGTTTACAGCATCAAATATTGCTTCTTCTACGCACCTTGTTGCCAAGATGCCCACTGCATCCAGGGTTGCCTCAACCTCGCCGGAGCAAAGCGCAAAGATGGCGTCCCCGTCCGGCACTGAATGGCTTGGCCTGATCCTTCGGGCTATTCCGTTCTGGCCAAGGCTGGCCAGCTTGTTGGCCTCCGCTTTAGTCAATGCGGCATTTGTCATGATTGTGCCGATAACAGTGTTCCCGAAAAGGTCGAAATAGCTTTTGTAGCGCGCGAGCGCCATCTCTTCAGAATCCGCAAAGCCTGCCTTGTCATCGTTTAGGGTCCCTGCTATTATTTTCCCGTCGGGCCCGAGAACGTCGCCTGCGCAGTTTACTGCGACCATTGCCCCGCAAACAAGCTCGCCGTACCTTAAAAAAGCATAGCCAATGCCGCCTTTCATTGCATTGCCGATGCCGTTGTGCTTGCCTACAGTGGCACCGCAGCCTGCCCCGTAATTGCCGCTTAAGGGGGAACTGCCGCTATAGGCGTCTACACACGCCTTATAGCCCATGTCAGGGCCCGGCCGGGAAAAGGCCGAACCGCACCTCAGGTCAAACAGGATCGCTGCAGATACATTTGGCACTGTTGTTTGCCCGATATTTCTGCCAACTTGCTTCTCCTCCAAATACTTCATGACCCCGCCTGCTGCATCAAGGCCATATGAGCTTCCGCCGGCAAGCATAACAGCATGCGTAGCCCTTCTGTTGGCAAGAGGGCTTAAGGCTGCTATGTCCCTTGTTGATGGAGAGCCCCCTCTGACGTCAACGCCTGATACAGCGCCCTTAAGGCATATTGCTACGCTTACCCCGCTGGCGCCTTCGCTATCTTCTGCCTGGCCTATCGCAAATGAGGCCAGATCGTCTAGTGATGCTTTTTGTGTGTTCATATAAGAGTAAATAATCTTTCGCTTTTCATTATAATTTCACTAATATTGTTGCATGTTATCCCTATACATGCAAGTGTTTTAGGCTTTAGCCGTTCTAATGTAACATTAACGATCGCTTATATAAGCTTATTGCTTTTAATTGCCTTTGATTTTTCGAAATAAAAGCGATATAATCTAATTGAAATTTTACAAATATAATATAGCTTGGCAAAAAGCTATATGCCTGGATGCAAAAGGAGTTGAAATGGCGGACCAGCAATATACCGACTATGAAATTATCAATGGAATCACACAGCCTAAGCTAACGCCGTATTGGCAGATAAAAGCTATTGCCAGCGAGCTGCACGGGCAATTGTGGCTATACCTTCAAGGCAAGCCATACAGAGTTATAGAAAGCTATGCACTCTCTCTTGAAATCGACTCAGCTGATGTTTACAAACCTGATGTGTATGTAGTCTCCACACCGTCCTATGACGCCCAGTCAAGCAAGTTCACAGGGCTGCCGGATCTTATAGTAGAGATAATAACGCCCGAAGACGGAATCATCTGCTATACCGACAAGTTTATGGCCTATACAGAAGCCAGAGTCCCTGAGTACTGGATTATCAATACATACACAAAAACCGTCCAGACATATATCCTCAACGGCGAGCGCTATGACACAAGGCTCTATTTTGAAAACGACACTGCTTTGGTTGAGAGCCTAAACGGATGCAAGATCAACCTTCAAAAGATTTTTTCAGCTGATCTTTTCTAGGCTTCGAATCTAAAGATTAGCGCTTGGCTAAGTGCCGGGCGCCTTTTTTAGTGCATGCCGGCGGCAGATAAACTTTGGCGGGTATTGTGAATATTATCACAGCGTTTTGAGGCAAAGCGGATTATTGGGGGCATGGCCATCAGCCTTTTTGCATACAAATGAAAGGCCCAGACGGGTGGCAGGGCAAGCAGGAATGCAAGGCAACTGCCCTTGGCAAGATGCCCGCATGCCTGAGCTATTATTGCCCGTGTGAGCAGTTTGTTCTTTTAATGGGCGTTTGCTTGCTTTAAAGCCAGCTATAGACGGATGCAGCCTATGCAAGCTGCTTAATGATCACCTTGCACTTCCTGCTTGCATATGCGATCCCAACGGCAACAACTGTATCTAAGCCCTCAACGCTCTTTGCGTATCTCTTTGCGGCAATCTGCCCCATTGCCTCTTGCGCTTTCTTAGAGAGGCTTGAATCATCGATTTGTTCAGAAAATTTTTCTTCAATTACGATTGCAGCATTCAGGCCTTCATTTGTGCACATCATGTCTGCATACCCATCGCCGGACTCTGCTTCGCTTTTGGCAGTCCAGTTGCTGCATGCGAGCAGAGCTGCTGTTATCAAGTGGCAGTCCTTTTCCTGGCTTATCTTAAAGTCGCCATGGACAACTATGCCGTCCCTTACACTCAGGACTCCCTCAAGCAGTTCATTTATTACAGCTTCCGCCGCATCTGCATTGCCACCAAGCAAGGCAGCATACAGCCTATCCGCCTTTCTCTCAGTTATTGGCATAGCTGACATTGCCCACGAGAGTGCATCTTCTCGCAAAGCTTCCCTAACTTCGAGGTTTGGCGCTCTTAGCTCATATATATTATTGCTTCCCTTGGCCTCCCATGTGAGGTAGCCTGCCATGAACATCATGCCCCACAATGCCTCGCTGCTGGGGGTTGCTGCCAAGTCTCTGTAGGAAGACAGAATTGACACCCTTTTTTTAGCTGTACCTCCATTTGCCAGAGCATCAATTGAAGACATCGCCTCAAAGCCGTCTCTCATAAGCATATCTCGCACCAAGTCGCTTGGAGCAGTGTTTGCCCAATACATCTCAAGCTTTGCGCTTTTATTCTTAGCCATGCGGCTGCAAGCCCTTACAACAGCCCATGGGTTGTACATTTCAAAGCTGCCCATCCTGTAGCCGTCATAATACTCTTTCACATCAGCCATGCGATCATCGAGCCCATAATAGCTGAGCATGGCGGCTACCTCTTCGCCAGTAAAGCCAAAATGGCTGCTGAACTCATCGTCAAGGGCAGAATATACAGCAATATTGTTAAGGCCTGAGAATATATTCTCTTTTGATACCCGAAGCACTCCGGTCAATACTGCAAACTCTACGTATGGGTTGCTCTTGAGCGCTTGCCCAAGCAGCCCTCTAAATAGGCTAACCATTTCGCCATAGTATTTCATGTCATAAGACTGGTTTATAGGAGCGTCGTATTCGTCTATAAGAACAATTGCCTTCTTGCCATATCGCTGGTGCAAAGCTTTTGACATTAAGCGAATGCTTCTTGCCACATCAGGTTTAGTTGCCTTGCTTGCAGACATTCTGGCAAATACAGCATTTTCGTCTTCATCAAGCTCAATGCACTCTTTTCCGATTTTAAGCCTCTTGGCCTCGTCGCTGATTCGTATGGAAAGGATTTCAAGCGCTTCTGGGAAATCACTGGCATCTATGTCTTTTAGCGACAGGAAAATAACAGGGTGCTGGGCCTGATGGGCTTCGCACAATTCTTTGCACTCTGATATTGACAGCCCGTCAAAGAGCCCCTTGGGGGATCCCATCTCTAAAAAAGCTTTCAGCATGCTCATGTTCAGGCTCTTTCCAAAGCGCCTTGGGCGCAAAATGAGCTTAGTCTCATATATATTGGCCAAAGCCTCAGCGACAAACATCGATTTGTCAACAAAATAGCAGCCGCCATTTATGACCGTTGGGAAGTCGTCAGTGCTAATCGGCAGATTTTTTTTCATGCAGCGCCTCCAGATATTAATATAGCAGAACCAACCCGTACTTGCCACACTTACAGAATAGGGGATGCCGGGCACTTTTTGGCATGGATTCGCTTCGTTATATTAGAGATTGAGCGATGGCGCTGCTTTGTGCAGGCTCAAAGCTCTCATGGCTCTCAGCAATCACAAATTGCCTGTTGCTTTCTTCTTCAAGCGCTTGCCTATCAAACGGACGATTATGGCGCGAACCCCATGCCGGCTTATAATATTAGCATAAAATGAAAATATCATGAAAAGCTCTCTTGAAACAATGCCTTGGCTGATTTATACTTATCATATAATCTAACCTGTAAATATGCACTTTTTTAGCGAAATTGCTAAATGATAAGTGTATGTAATTAAATGGGCGATTTGGCAAATTTCGATTCTTTTATTATATTATATCGAGAATCATTAAAACACCTGAATTAAAAGCGGCAGCCCGCCAGCGCTGTTTTTAAACACTAGTAATTATGAGAGGGCGCATAACGCTGTGCGATTGGAACCCAATTTGAGACGAGCTGTATACGCAGCTATAGCAGCTGCCTGTGTTTTGGCACTCATGTGGCCCCTGAAAGCAGCGCAAGCAAGCAGTGGATCAAAGCTTGTGCTGAATGTTGATGTTGAAAGCGCTGTTTTTGTTTATGACGGCCAGGAGCACTCCATTTCATCGTTTACATCAAATGCTTCCGACTATAGCAATACTACCGTTGAATGGGACATAAGCATTTCCCGTGTTGACGCTGGCAGCGTTTCAACTGACAGCCTTGCCCCGTTGCTTCGTGTTTACCAAAATGGGGAAGACATAACAGAATTCTTCAGAATATATATTTCGCATGGAACCCTGACGATAAAAAAGCTGCCTATTTCAATTTCATGCTCGGCTGCCCCTTCAGAATACAGCGGCAGCCAGCAGTCAGCTGAAATGCAGTACCGCCAGCCGGATGCAATGATCAGAGGCGATCAGGTGCAAGGCAAGCTGATAGCCTCAGGCAAGAATGCAGGCTCATACACTCCGGATGCAAACTCTTTATGGATTTACTCGGCAAGCCGCAAAGCTGATGTCACGCACAACTACGACATTTCAGTAAACGGCTCTTTTTCAATTGAGCCAACGAGCACTGTGATCCTCATTGAGCCTGAAGCGAAAAGCTCAATCTACGGAGATCGCGATGCGGCCCTGACAGCAAAAGTCCTGGGGGCATTAGGCAATGACGCCTCCTCGGCAGGCTACACGCTCGAAAGAAGCCCGGGCAGCAATGCCGGGACATACGAAATAAGGGTTTCGAGAATTGATGCACAGTCTTTGCCGCTCAAAAACTATAAGAATATTGAGACACGAAAAGCTGAATACACCATCCAAACAGCAATATCCTACCGCTACAAAGGCAGCCAGCCTTCGGGCGCGCCTTCGCTGCCCGCGAAAACAGGGGCAAGCGCCGGCCAGAGCGTAAGCGTCAAGCCCTCTTTGTCCCTTAGCGGCTATACGTTTTCGGGCTGGTCATCGCCGAGCGTCAGCGTTTCCGGCTCGCGCTTTACAGTGCCAAAGGGCATCAATGAGATTGTTTTTGAAGGCCGCTTTTCAAGCAGAACGTACACGATAAGCTATTTTGTGGATGGGGAGCTGTATAAGCAGGAGCACTATGAGCAAGACAGCGAGGTTGCAATTTTGCAGGAGCCAAGCAGGGAAGGCGCAACATTCTCAGGCTGGGACTCGGTGCCGGTAAAAATGCCGGGCGAAGACATTGAAGTGCGCGGCACTTTTACCAAGATAAAATACACGATTGGATACTACATCAATGCTGTTGTGTATGAGATCCAAAGCTACTGTGCCGGCGATTTGGTAACAGCGCCTGATATATCGCTGCTGGACGGCTTCCAAGGCTGGACTGGCATACCGGATGTTATGCCGCCTGAGAACCTCTCGCTATATGCCCTGTATGCTGAAAGCAGCTCAAGCAGCACGCCCGTGCGAACAACTGCCTGGTCTCCAATAAATGCCGTGCTGGCACTGGCCGCAATAGCCCTATGCGCTGCCTATAACTTCGGCTTTATCGGCAAGGAGTACCCGAGGACTGTGCTGCTAAGGTCGCTTGGCATTCTCTCGTGCCTCTCAACAGCAGTTATCACGGTGCTTAGCGGCATAGGGGCAAGCCGGCTGTCTTTTGTAGACCAATGGAGCCCGGTCTGCGCCCTGGCTGTTGCAATACAGGCGTTTATACCGCTAAGGCTTGGCAAGAAAGTTTTTGTTGACGTTTTTATAGATGCAGACAGCGGCGAAATGATCCCGGAAGCAGATATTATTTCGCTTAAGCCAAAACAAGGTTAGGAGGGAGGGGCGCCGCATGCAATAAGGCGCCCGGCACACAACAGTCGATATGGCAAACAGAATAGCTCTAACTTTAGCGCTTCTGAGCTTTCTATTTTCAACGGGAGCGCCACAGCAGCAGCAGCTGAATGTGGCAGTTTATGTTCAAAGCAAAACCTATGTTTATGACGGCGCGCAGCACGAGGTGAACTCGTTTACATATAACATTAGCGGATCGCCAGCCAGCGGCATCCGCGTCGAATGGAATTTTAGCCTGAAGGAAACTGAGGCTGGCGTCTACGACACAACCTCCAGAATGGCAAGAAGCATCAGGGTGTTCAGAAACGGCAATGACATAACATCCAGCACAAATGTCACTGTCAGCCACGGGTCTCTTTTGATACTGCCTGCAAAGCTTGGAGTAGTGGCTGAAAGCATTCAAAAGCCATACTCAAGCGAAGGCTATCAAGTAGCCTTGGGATACATGCAGCCATCGGGGCTAGCCCCGGGCGATGAGCTGCGCGGGACGCTGGAGGCCTCAGGCACGAATGCAAACTTGTACCTGCCATCAGTAAACGGGCTTTCCGTTTACTCAACTGATAAACGCAAGGATGTAACTAGAAATTACCAGATAGAGCTGGGCGGCGGAGGGCTGATGATACTGCCAACTGTATCATATTCATACACAGGCTTTGTCCCTGATCAGGCCGAAAGCCCACCCCAAACGCATGCGCTCGAGCCGAATAGGCAGCACAGCCTGCCACAGCCTGCCAGCGTCAGCGGCTATGAATTTTCCGGCTGGCGTTCTGAAGACGGCTATATGCAAGACGGCTATTTAACTGTGCCTGCCGGCGTTAATCACGCAAAGCTCTCCGGCAGCTTTGAAACTGTCAGCTACTGCATAAGCTACTACATAGACGGTGAGCTTTATGAAGCTTGCGAGTACGCCCCCGGCCAGGAAATAGAGCATCTTGAGGGCCCAAGCAAGCAAGGCTGCATTTTGGTTGGCTGGGACAGCGTGCCTGAAACTATGCCAAATGAAGACATTGAGGCGCATGGCCACTATGCAAAGTGCCACAATGCGCTCTTCTATTTGGGCAATGCTGTATACAAGACACAAACGCTGCATGAAGGCCAGTCAATATTGCCTCCGGAAGCATCCAATATCAAGGGCTTTATTGGCTGGAGCAATATGCCTGATGAGATGCCGGACGAAGACATAGCCATATTTGCTGTGCTTGAACAGCAGGAAAGCTCTATGTATGAGAGGCGGGCATATGATTCCGATACAATGTCGCTGGTGCTGTTTAGCGTCTTGTCCCTGTCATTTTGCATTCTGAGCGCTGCGTATGCCTCAAAGCTTAACAGAAGGAAAACGTTCGGGCTCTCTGCATCGATATCGCTGGCAGCGCTGGCAGCGCTTGCGCTTACATATGCCGGCTTGCTCAGCGCCATGCGCGCTAAGGGCATTGCGGCCTTATGCGCTGCGTTTGAAGCTGCTGCTTTTGCGAGCCTGATTTTGGCAAACAGCAAAAATCAGCCTGACAGCGATGACGAAGCTCGCAGCCTGTCAACAGGGGAGTACGAGATTATTTCGCCCAAACACAATTCTGTTCATCAGGAGGGCTAAAGTGCTCTTGCTATACAAGGCAAATATTATAGCGCTTGCTGCCGTTATTACATCAAGCGCTGTATTTGGCATATACCAGTTTTTCGTTCTCAAATGGCGCGACAAATGCTACCTTGAAGAAGAAAAAATGAGTTCGGAGCTATATGAGCTCACCAAAAAATCCAACTTGAACGAGATGGCCATCCATTTTTCGAAGAAGAAGGCGGCAGAATCCAAGGCGCTAGAGCCACTGCTCCTGTCCATGCTTGAGCGAAAGCCAAAGCCTGCAAAAAAGCGCTGGCAGCTTCAGCTCGCGCAGCGCCTGGGCATGAGCTCAAACACTGTTGCGCTGCTGTCATCTTCGTCAAAGGAGAAAAACCTTCTTGGCGCCCGCAAGGCAGGCATTTACGGCTATGCCCCTGCCCAAAGCGCGCTGCAAAAGCTTTTGTACAAGGCTGACGGGCAAGTGCAGCTTGCTGGACTGATTGCCATAGCAAGGATAGGGGAGAAGGAAAGCTTTCTGAATGCCCTGAAAATTCTGGCCGGCCGCCAAGCTTTTGCCTACTGCTGCTATCTGGAGGCATTCACAGAATACGAGGGCGATCTTGAAGAGGCAATACATGATGCGCTGCTGTGGGCAGGATCCCCAATATGCGCTGCAGCCCTAAGCGCAGTTACAGAAGAAAACGCTTATGCGCTAAGGGAGTATATAACGCCGTTTGTATTTTCGAAAAGCTATGAAGAGAGAAATGCTGCCCTTATAGCGCTCTCCAACAGCAAGCGCGGCAATCCGTATGAGTACTTTAAAAATGCATTGGATGATTCGGCATGGCAAGTAAGGGCAACTGCTGCCAACTTGCTTGGCAGGCATATCTACCTTCCGGCGGGGGTATTTCTGCTTCATGCGGCATCTGATTTAAGCTGGCCTGTAAGGCAGGAAGCTGCGCAGTCAGCAATCGCATATATTGAATTTAATGAGCATTTGCTCAACCAATTTAACTTTCGCGATCCTTATGCCTATGACTCTCTTTGCTATGCGCTTGAAAAAGCCGGCAAAGCCGAGCTGCTTGACAAAATCATGCAAAAAGCCGGCGAAACAGCTAAGGCTAAAGTTAATAACATTTACTATATAACTTACCAAACAGACAGGAATACATCGATTGAGGCGCCAGTTATCGATGTCTAGGCGAATATATTGTGGCTTTCTTTAAGGCAATAGACTTTTTTTTAATATCTGTGCTTAGCATCTTAGCGCTTGTTTACACTGTTCAGGCTATTTGCTTTTTAGTTTCCCAGGCCCGATGCCTTAACAAAAACCCGGCGGTGCACAGCCCGGCAGAAGGCAGCCTGCTTATGCCTATTTCGCTTGTCAGCGCTATTGGCGATGAAGAAGGCTTAGTTGAATATGTGCGATCGCTGCTAAACCTTGACTATCCATCATATGAGGTTATTGCAGTTTGCAGCGCTTTAAGCGAAGCAGCAATTAATGAGCTGTGCGGCGCCTTCAATCTGGTTAGCGTTGGCTTTCCGGTAAGAATGCGCCTCAAGTGCAAAAAAATAAATGCAGTTTATATAAGCGCTGACTTTCCTGATCTGGTTGTAGTGGACAAAGCAAAGGGCGCAATCGGCGACAGCTTTAATTGCGGCCTTAATATCAGCAAGCATGCTTTGTATGCCCAGACTGAAAAAAAATACCAGCTTTACCCCTCATGCCTTCGCAGGGCAGCATCTTATATGGCATACGATTTAAGCATCGCCAGGATCTTCTCGCCTTGCGGCATCGTTCTTGGGGAGGGGGCCAATGCCAGCCACACAGAAATGAAAGCTGCAGCAGAGCACCTGTATGAACTCATGATATCGCCTGTGCCTGGAGGAAATTATCGCGCACATTCTTACTTTAGCTGCGGCTTTGCGCTCGCGGACAAGGAGCTGGCGATACAAGCGGGAGGCTTTTTGCGCACTTCAGACTATCCGGGCCTGGCACACCATATCGCTTTAAGCAAACTTATCGTTGAAAGCAAAACCCGAAGCAAAAGCTTCATGATGGCTGAGCCCTATTGTTCGCTTAATGCCCCGACAGATATAAACTCTGTAAAGAAAGAGGCCATTGCCCGCTACAAAGAGGTTATGTCTGCCCTTATATCGAACAGGTCAGTTTTTTTCAAAGCTGAATACAAATCCTTAGGCTTTATATCATTGCCATACTACCTGTTTTCTGAGTTGGGGGCGCCTTTGGTTGATCTCGCTTTGGCAGTATACATTCCGCTGAGGTTTCTGATTGATCCTTCCGGATTTTTTTCATCCATTGTTCTGTACTTGCTTGCCGGGATTGCTTTCAGGGCATTGCTGGGCGCATGCGCAGCCAGCTTGCTTGGCAGCCGCTTCAGCTCAACTGATACTGTAGGCAGCTTAATTAAGCTGGCTGCCTGTGCGGCAAGCCTGGCTTTTAGCAATAGGCT
This sequence comes from Eubacteriaceae bacterium, assembly GCA_009782515.1. GTDB lineage: Bacteria > Bacillota > Clostridia > Eubacteriales > Anaerofustaceae > WRIY01. Next base: position 1,565 of record WRIY01000018.1, on the reverse strand, counting down.
CTCATACGCTTACAATTGCTTTGTCTCGATTCTTTTGCTTTATAAATATCCAAGCATCGATTGAAGCCTGTATATATTGCGCGCTGATTTGCCAATCGCAACAAGCTGCTTTCGTTGCCATTATGCAGACCGTTTCAAACCACACTTGATGAAGCGGAATTCGTTACTACTCGTTATTGGTTTGGCTTAAGCCGTAAATATGAAATTATCAACAGCGAAACCATGCAAAGCACTATGCCATGATGAGTTGTTTTCACGGTAATAAATCAATTTAGCCAATCTTCAATAGATAGGCCCTTTATACGCTGAAACTCGCGAGTATTATTGGTGACAAGAAAATATTAGCTATAACATGCATATGCTTATTTTAGCCTTATGCCCAACTGTATCGATTGCTGCAACTGGCAACCAGGGCTATGCTGATTGTAGAGACGGCAATGGAGTTAATTATTTTGGCATGCCGGAATGATGAACGATCCTCACTATAATACAACAAGCAAGCCTGTTATACATTCTGTAGTGGCAAACGGACAAAATGTGTATAATACTGCAACGAATGGGAACCTGGCTACCAGATTCCCACATGCGCTTTTCAATGAAGAAAGCCGTTTCAGCTCTCGAAATTTGAGGATTTTATGGTTTGCCAACTTTCTGTTGAATTCCCTCATCGCGTGCTCTTTACCGCCGCTCAGCTTATGCCAGAGCACGCAGCATAGCACTCTATTTCTTCCTTAGAAATAATTTTGCCATCGCCAGGGCATTTTGCCCTTTTTATATTTATAATAGTTCATTCTATACGCGCCCTTTTGCTCGAAAACCTGAATAACAGCTTCAACAAGGTCTGACTCAAGGGCATGATTTTGTTCATCCGCTTCAAACGCCAAAGTCGTTAAGCGGCGAGATGAATTGCGGTTATTTCGAAACATTGGCGCACACCACAAGCGCGGAGTTCACATCGAAAGCGGTATGAAAAAGTGGCTGTGGAGCGCGCCGCCGCTGTTTCTCTTTTCTTTTCTGCATAAACATGGTATAATTTAGCATAAAACAGCATAAAAGGCTAAATATTGACGATACTAGAGAGCACCAACCATTCAGCATTCATGCTGCGCTGCCATCTTGTTCCTGCCGCAAAGCATAGGAGAAAAGCTATTGGCAGCAGGTTTCTGCAAGCTTGAAATCGATATTCGAGCGCTTTGCCCCAAATTATACAAACGCTCTTCTCGAATTGGGCTTCGAAAGCGTTCATATCAACGCTTTATTTGGCGTGCGCCCAAAAACCGAAACCAGCAAGCTCGGCGGGGCTCTGCCGGCTGCTCTGCGCCAGCACACAGAAAGCCAGGGCGAGCGGCAATGAAATGCCATAAAGCCTTCCAGTTCAGAATGCAGCCTAACAAAGAGCAGCAAGCCCTCATTTCCAAAACCTTCGGGTGCGCGCGCTTTGTCTATAACAAAATGCTTGCAGACAAGATTGCTTATTATAAGCTGCACGGGGAAATGCTTCGCATCACGCCTGCCGCGTACAAAGGCGAATTTGAGTGGTTAAGGGAAGTGGACAGCCTGGCCCT
>WRIY01000017.1 GCA_009782515.1 Eubacteriaceae bacterium | reverse complement strand
CATTTTGGCTGAGGCTGGCGCTCTCTCATACTGCATCCCGCTTTCCCTAACAATCCAAAACGGCCTTGCCGAAGCGTTTGGCTGGATTGGGCGCGAAGAGCGAACAGACAGCCGAAAAGAAGATGGCGTACTCTTCACATCTATAATAAGCTAAGACGAATTCATGAAAGCTGGTATCGCAATGTCCATAGGCGAGAGGATTAAGTATTTTCGCAATCTAAGAGGAATGGCACAAAAGTGGCTTGGAATGGCTGTTGGTTTTGATGAAAACACAGCTGATGTGCGTATAGCGCAATATGAAACAGGTGCGAGGTCGCCAAGAGAAGGCGTGTTAAGTGGCATCGCAGCTGTTCTTGGCGTAAGCCCGGCTGCTCTTGATGTTCTCAAGATCGACTCGCTTACCGGATTGGCCCATACTTTCTTTTCCTAGAAGATATTTATGGGCTTGGCATCAGCAGCATTGATGGAGAGATATGCCTTGAGCTGGATAAAACAAGAGGGGAAATTTATCTTTCAATGTATGAATTCTTTAAGGCATGGCATAGAATTTCAGAAAAGTACAAAAACGGCGAAATAACAAAAGATGAGTATAATGCTTGGCGCTACAACTTTCTCGAGGAGCAAAAAAAGAGCTAAACGGCTATAAATAGCGCTAGCTCAGGTGCTGGAATTTTATGGATGTTGTCAAAATGTTGTCACTGGGCAGGATTTTGACCAAAAAACAACGGTTTTAAGCCATAATTTCGAGCGTGTTTACTATTCCCACTCCACAGTGCCTGGAGGTTTTGGCGTAATATCAAGCACAACGCGGTTTATACCGCAAACTTCGCTTGTTATCCTGTCCGCTACAGTTTCAATGAGCTCATATGGAAGGCGGGCTGATCCTGCTGTAACGAAATCAGTGCTTGTGATCGCGCGAAGCGCAATCATATCTTCATAAGAGCGCTCATCGCTGCGCACCCCTACAGTTTGAAGCCCGGGAATTATTGCAAAGTATTGTGCGACTTCATCATTAAGCCCTGCTTTTTCGAGCTCTTCGGTGAATATTGCATCAGCTTCCCGCAGCAGTGCAAGCTTTTGCTTTGTTACTTCGCCAAGGCAGCGCACTGCAAGGCCCGGACCGGGGAATGGCTGGCGGTTGGCAAAAGAATCTGGCAATCCAAGCTTTCTTGCGCACTCACGGACTTCCTCTTTGTAAAGAAGCTTTATTGGCTCAATAACAGCATGAAATTCAATATTTGTAGGCATTCCGCCTACATTATGGTGGGCTTTTACCTGTTTGTGGCCATCTTCACCGCTTTCCATGATGTCAGGGTATATTGTTCCCTGGACAAGGCAGCCTATCTCGCCAAGCTTAGCGGCTTCTTCTTCAAACACACGGATAAACTCCTCGCCAATAGCCTTGCGCTTTTCTTCAGGGTCGGTTACGCCTTGCAGCCTGGCAAGAAAGCGATCTTCAGCATCAATTCTAACCAAGTTAATTGAGAATGCGCTTTCAAACATTTCGCAAACTTGGTCACCTTCATTTTTGCGCATTAGGCCTGTGTCTACAAATAGGCATGTAAGGCTGTCGCCAAGAGCTATATTCGCAAGCACAGCGCAAACAGCTGAGTCAACGCCGCCGGATACTGCGCACAGCGCCGGCTTGCCATCTGCCTCGGTTTTTATAGATTCACATGCTTGTTTTATAAATTCATCTATTGTGCCGCTAAAATTTTGCATTCATTCTCCTACAGCTGAATAGTTAGCGCTCTTAATGTGGTATTCTTGCAGCGAATACGCTTTGTCGCTCTTTTGCTGCGATTTTTCTAAGATTCCCTTCGCAGCTGCCATAGCAGCGGTAAGGGTTGTAACGTATGGAATGTTATACTGGATTGCTGATTTTCTTATATAGGAGCCATCATCATTGCTCTGCCGGTTGCCGCTCGGCGTATTGATAATAATATCAAGCTGGTGGTTTTTTATCGCATCAGTAATATTCGGGCGGCCTTCATGCAGCTTGTTTATTGCAACTGCTTTTATGCCTTTTGAAGAGAGGTATTCATAAGTGCCTTTCGTAGCGTAGATGTTGAATCCGAGGCTCTCAAAGCGCTGTGCAACTTCATAGGAGTCTTCTTTGTCTTTCTCGGCTATTGACATAAGAATAGAGCCTGACAAGGGAAGGATGCTCTTGCTTGCTTCTGATGCTTTGTAAAATGCCAGCCCAAAGGTATCGGATAAGCCCAATACTTCGCCAGTTGACCTCATTTCCGGCCCAAGCACCGGATCTACTTCCGGAAACATGCTGAATGGGAAAACGGCTTCCTTAACTCCATAGAATGCTACCTGTGGAGGCTGCATTTCAGCCAGTTTTATATGATCGCCAGTTGTCTGCGCCATTATAATCCTTGTTGCCATGTTCGCCATGTTAAGGTTGCAGACTTTTGATACAAGAGGCACTGTTCTTGAAGCGCGGGGGTTAGCTTCGAGCACATACACTTTTCCGTTTTGTATCGCATATTGGATATTCATAAGGCCGACAACCCCAAGCTCTCCAGCGATTTTGCGTGTGTATTCGCGAATGGTGCCAAGCTGCTCCTCAGAGATGTTGATTGTTGGAATAACGCATGCTGAGTCTCCTGAATGCACACCTGCGTATTCGATATGCTCCATAACAGCTGGAACAAACGCCTGTCCGCTATCAGCCAAGGCATCTGCTTCGCATTCAATGGCATTGTCCAAAAACCTATCAATCAGAATAGGGCTGTCATCGCTTATATACTGCGAATTTTCGTGTATATAGCTTGCTAGCTGCTCGCTGTCAAAGACAATCTCCATCGCTCTGCCGCCTAAAACATAAGATGGCCTGACCATGACAGGGTAACCTATTTTTTCAGCTTCCAAAGCAGCTTGTTCATAATTGCATGCCATTCCTGATTCCGGCATTGGAATGCCCATCTGATCCATTCGCTTTCTAAACAGATCCCTGTCTTCTGCCAGCGCAATTACTTCAGGAGTTGTTCCAAGCACAGGCACTCCCGCCTTTTTGAGCTCCATTGCAATATTAAGCGGGGTTTGCCCGCCAAATTGCACGATAATGCCAAGAGGCTTTTCATGCTCGTAAATAGACAGTACATCCTCCACAGCCAAAGGCTCGAAATACAGCTTGTCTGAAGTGTCATAGTCAGTTGACACTGTTTCAGGGTTGCAGTTAACCATTATAGTTTCAAAGCCCATTTCACGCAGGGCAAACGCTGCATGCACACAGCAGTAGTCAAACTCTATGCCCTGGCCTATCCTGTTTGGGCCGCCGCCCAAAACAATAACCTTTTTGCGGCTGCCTGTTTCCTTTTCGGTTTCTTTTATCCCTCTAGATGCGGCAAGCTCGCTTTGGAGCCTGCCGGGGCCATTGTATGTGGAGTAGTAGTACTCGGCGCTGACGCCGCTGACAGGGACAATATCCCATTGCTCGTTTACTCCAAGCGCTTGCCTTTGGCTGCGTATGCTCTCTTCTGCAGCGCCTAAGAGCTTTGCCAGGTACTTATCTGCAAACCCGTCCTTTTTTGCCCTGACAAGCAAGCCATCCGGTAAAGGCATGTTTTTGTACGCTATTATTTCTTCTTCAAGCTCGACGAGCTCCTTCATCTGGCTGAGGTAATATTCGTTTATGCTCGTTAGGCTATGCACTTTTTTAGTGCTGGCGCCTTTGCGCAGAGCTTCGTAGATGGCAAAGTAGCGCTCGCTGTTAGGGTATGAAATTATTGAATAGAGCTCATCAAGGCTGAGCTCGTTAAAATTCTTGGCAAAGCCAAGGCCGCTCCTGTTTATCTCAAGGGATCTTATCGCCTTTTGGAATGCTTCCTTGAAAGTCCTGCCGATGCTCATAACCTCGCCAACAGCTTTCATCTGTGTGCCAAGCTTGTCTTCAACTCCGGGGAATTTCTCAAAAGCCCATTTAGCAAATTTTAGAACGACATAGTCGCCATGCTGGGTATATTTTTCCAGCGTTCCATCTCTCCAATACGGGATCTCATCAAGCGTCAAGCCGGCAGCAAGCAGCGCTGTTATATATGCTATCGGAAACCCTGTTGCTTTTGAAGCGAGGGCTGATGAGCGTGACGCTCTGGGGTTTATTTCTATTATTACGATTCGGCCGGTCACAGGATCGTGTGCAAATTGGACATTTGTTCCGCCAATGACTCCAATGGCAGAAACGATGCTAAAAGCAATCGATTTTAGCTTTTCCTGCAATTCGCTGCTAACAGTTAGCATAGGCGCTGCACAGAACGAATCTCCGGTATGCACTCCCATAGGATCGATATTTTCAATCAGGCAAACAGCAATCATCTGGTTTTTTGCATCGCGTACGACTTCAACCTCCAGCTCTTCCCACCCTAATACGCTTTCCTCTACCAGGACTTGGCCGATCAGCGATGCCTGCAGCCCTCTTGAGGCGATAGAAACCAGCTCCTCTTTGTTATAGGCTATGCCGCCGCCAGTGCCGCCCATTGTATAGGCCGGCCTGATTACAACAGGGTAGCCAAGTTCATCAGTTGCTTTCAGGGCATCCTCAATTGAGAGGGCTTCTAAGCTTCTTGGCATTTCTATTCCGATCGCTTCCATAGTTTTCTTGAACTCGATGCGATCTTCGCCGCGCTCGATTGCATCGAGCTGAACGCCAATAACTTCAACGCCGTATCTATCCAATACTCCGGCTTTCTGAAGCTCCAAACTCAGGTTTAAGCCGGATTGGCCGCCTAAATTCGGCAGCAGCGCGTCCGGCCTTTCCTTAGCAATGATATCTGAAAGCCTTGTTACATTAAGTGGCTCAATGTATGTAGAGTCGGCCACGAGCGGATCAGTCATTATCGTGGCTGGGTTTGAGTTTACTAAGATGATCTTATAGCCCAAGTTTCTCAGCGCTTTGCATGCCTGGGTGCCAGAGTAGTCAAATTCACATGCCTGTCCGATGACTATTGGCCCTGATCCGATTATCATTATCGATTCTATGTCTGTTCTTTTTGGCATTTTTTATCTGCCTTTCTAAACTTGCATTATTAGCTGCGCTAAAGCCTCTTATTCGGCTGCGTTCCAGCAGTATGTGCAAAGCTTGCATTTGTCAATGCCTACGGAGCCAAGCAAACCGTCTAAAGAGTGGTAGCCTAAAGTGGAAAGATTGAGCTTTTTGCAAATAATATCAACCATGCGGTTATACTGCTTCGAACCATATTCAGCGTAGCTTTCTATATTTGCCGCGCTTGCGCCTTCCAATTCATTTATCGCCTGCCGGGAGACAAGCTCGTTCTCAGAATTGGTTCTGGTGAAATTAAGGTATTTGCATGTATACATTATAGGGGGGCAGGAAGTGCGCACATGCAGATGCTTTGCGCCGAATTCATATAGAAAATCCGTAGTTTCGCGCATCTGGGTCCCTCTGACTATCGAATCTTCGACTAAGAGAAGGTTTTTTCCGCCAATAAGCGAATTGATAGGCACAAGCTTCATGCGCGCGATTAAATCGCGAAGCCCCTGGTCTGCCGGAGTAAAGCTGCGAGGCCATGTAGGCGTGTATTTTATTAAAGGCCGCGCAAATGGGATGCCTGAATGGTTTGCATAGCCTACAGCATATGCCGTGCCCGAGTCAGGCACCCCGGCAACATAGTCAATATCGCTGCCAATGCCGCTGGCCATATCTTGCTCTGCAAGGCTTTTGCCGCTCATATAGCGCATTTGCTCTACATTAACGCCCTCATAATCAGAGGTCGGGTAGCCGTAGTATGCCCATAGGAAGGTGCATATCCTCATGTCGGTGCCTGGCTTTTGAATGCTCGCAACTTCATCAGGCGTTACGCGCACTATCTCCCCGGGGCCCAATTCATAGCAGTGCTTGTAGCCTAAATTGTAGTATGCAAATGATTCAAAGCTAATGCAGTGGCCATCGTGCCTTTTCCCAATAGACAATGGCGTTCTGCCCAATTTGTCGCGGGCTGCATAAATGGCGCCGTCCATGCATGCCATTATGCTCATGGAGCCGTCTATAGCGCCCTGGGCGTATATAATGCCTTCGCGTATGCTGGCTTTCCTGCATATCAAAGAGGCAACAAGCTCTGTGTCGTTAATGCGGCCGGCGCTTAGCTCAGTGAAATAAGCATTGTCCTCGCTTATCAGCTTGCTTGCCAATTCCTCTTTATTGTTTATGCGGCCAACTGTAACAATTGCGAAGTCGCCGATATTGGAATGCAGTATCATTGGCTGGGGGTCATAGTCGCTTATGCAGCCGATGCCCGCGAAGCCTTTCAAGCTAGGAATATCTGGCTCAAATTTTGTGCGAAAAGGAGAATTCTCAATATTATGGATGGAGCGGCTAAAGTGCTTGCCATCGTAAACAGCCATGCCTGCTCGCCTAGTGCCAAGATGGGAGTGGTAGTCAGTGCCAAAAAAAAGGTCCATAATACACTCGTTTGCTGAGCATACCCCAAATATTCCGCCCATTGCTGTACCCCTAGTTATAGATTTTGCTTTGATTTCTGCCTAGCTGGCTAAATCTTTAGTGTTTGAATTTCGATTATGCGATGCGTTTGGTTTATTGGTTTATTGCATTTGCCCTATAAAAAGACGCTCGTCACATGATGAGGAGATTGCTTAGCCTATTTACAATAGAACTTGGTAGCTTCTGCACCATTTGATGAACGCCGTTGTTCGATCCATACTATATTATTCATGCCCAAAAGTCAACAAAGACGCCATCCAAACGAGTTCGCTTGAGGCGCCTGTGAAGCAAGCCCAGGGAGCGATTGCCCCCCGGATTAGCTGGCATATTCCTGCCTAGAACATTTCCTTGCTCATTCTGTCGATTTCTTCGTTTACAGTGTCATATACGCCCGGGAATGTGCTGCCAGGGCCTCCCATGGTCAGGCATGGAATGTAGTAAAGCTTTCCATTTGTACGGCATGCACGCTCAACTTCGCTTCTGATTAGCTCAGGGGTCCAGTTGGGGATATCCAGAACGCCATTGTTCAGATCGCCCATGAATGAGATCTGGCCTCCGAAGTCTTTTATAAGCTGAGGGACATTATTGGATGTCAGGCAGCCTTGGAACACATCAATGCCTATTTCAATCATTGAAGGCACAAGGTTGGCTGCATATGAGTCTGAATGGTGAACGATAACCTCAACGCCATTCTCTTTATAGAAACTGTAAATCTGCTTATATGGCTCAAGGAAGAATTCATTGAACATTGCCGGGGACATGAAAGAAGAGTTCTGTGCGCCCCAGTCATCATGGTGAAAGAGCATGTCAGCTTTGCCGTGCTTTAGCAGCTGCTCTGCCCATTTAATTTCATATTCAGTGAAGTACCAGACGAGCTCTTTTACGCTTTCAGGCTCCAAATAGAAATTCTCAAGCGCCACTCCCATGCTTTGCATATGATGGCACATTTCGAACAGGCCAGGCGCAGCCATTACTGTGCAAAAGACTTGAGAGCGGTCGATTTTTGCAGCAGCGGCAGCATAATCTGCCCATTCTTCATCCGGGAAGTCTGTGCGTGGCATATGCACAACGTCACGCCACTTTGTAATGTCCTTGATTACAATGTTTTCTTCGTTCTGGTGGTCAGGCATTCCTCCGGGCATGCCTTCCGGCCAGGTATAGGTGACGCCCCAAGCGGTCTTCGTTGGCGGGCCGCCTGGCGATGGGAATGAAGCCAGCCGTGACTGGGGTGTTGGCGCAAATACCATGCTTAGAGCTTCATATTGCTTGACAAATCTGTCAGGATTGCCGCCATTGATTGTTTCCAGGAAATTTTCTCTTATAGATAGCATCAATATCCTCCAAAATTATTAATGCAAAAGCATTCATGTGGCTTCGCTTGTTATGCCTATGAAAAAATAGCGCCCTATTTATCGCCAAAACATAAGCAATTTAGCGTTTAGCCCCAGAAATATAATAACATGCAGCGCTTAGAAAATGCTAGGAAATGCATGCAATTCAAAGAATTCGAGGCAGTGCCAGAAATACATGGGAAATCCCGCACTGCGAAAGGCGTGCAATTGTATCTTTACAATAATTTACTAATTTCGCAAAAAGCATTTGCAGGCCTGCTGGCTCTTTTTTGGCAGAAGCTTATTGCTTTAAGCCGACCTAATTTGCCCATAGCTATAAATGTATTTGCTTTTTGCCACCCAAATTGATTCACAGCGAAATAATCGATATAATAAAAAATAACATGCTAAATATTGTGCTATTCCAGCCAGAAATACCACAAAACACCGGAAATATTGCAAGGACTTGCGTTGCTACAGGCTCTAAGCTTCATCTGATAAAGCCTTACAGCTTTACCTTAAGCGAAAAGGCTGTAAAGCGCGCAGGCTTAGACTATTGGAGCTATTTGGATCTAAGTGAATACAACTCATACGATGAGTTTTTGGCAGCATGCAATCCCGAAAGGCTCTTTGCCCTTACAACAAAAGCGACTAAAATCTATACTGATGAGAGCTTTCGCGATGAAGACTATTTCCTATTCGGCAACGAAGATTCCGGATTGCCTGAGGGCATTCATAAAAGCCTCGAAGGCAGGCGCCTCAGGATACCTATGATGCCATATAATTACGCAAGATGCCTCAATGTTGCGAACAGCGTGGGCATTGTCTTATATGAAGCGCTCCGGCAGATTGGTTTTGGGGGGCTTGGGTAGTTGGAGGTATAAAATTGAAAGAATATGATGTAGCAATACTGGGAGCGGGCCCTGCGGGCCTTGCAGCCGCTTTGTACACATCCAGATCGCTTCTCAAGACTATTGTTATTGAGCATGAAGCCGTTGGCGGACTCATAATCACAACGGATATTGTAGATAATTACCCTGGAGCCGAGGTTGGCTCAACAGGCTACTCAATTGCCGAGAGAATGCGCGAACAAGCGCAAGAGGCAGGCGCTGAAATCGCTATGGCAAGCGCCAAGTCTGTACAGGCGCTGGAAAACGGCCTAATGACAGCTCTAAGCATTGGCGAGGATATTTTGTCCAAAGCTGTAATAATAGCAACAGGAACAAAGCACCGCATGCTTGGAGTGCCTGGAGAGACGGATTTTAGGGGAAAAGGCGTTTCCTATTGCGCAACCTGTGACGCAGGGTTCTTTAAGAACAAAAAAGTGGCAGTAATTGGAGGCGGGGACACAGCGCTTAAAGAAGCTGTTTATTTAGCCAAGTTTGCTTCTGAAATAGTAATTGTCCACAGAAGGGATGCCCTAAGGGCTTCCGTTTCAGTGTCAAAGCATGCTTCGCAAAACCCCAAAATCAGTTTCATGATGGATTATGCTGTTAAATCGATTAATGGCGACAGCAGGGTTTCATCGATAACGCTGGAGCACAACCAAACAGGCATAGCAGAGGAGCTGGCGGTTGACGGAGTGTTTATCTTTGCAGGCCAGCAGCCAAATTCTGATATATTCCAAGATATTGTGGATACTGATGAAAGCGGCTATATTATTACAGATGAGAAAATGCAGACATCAGCCAGCGGCATTTTTGCAGCAGGCGATGTTCGGGCTACGCCGCTAAGGCAGGCGATCACTGCAGCCGCAGATGGGGCAATAGCTGCCTATACAGCGGAACAATTGATATCTGACATATGACACCAGGAGAGCACCGGCAACATGAGGAAATTCGCCAATGCAATATTTATACTGATTTTTGCAGCTAGCTTTTGTGGCTGCTCGACGCCATCAAGCTCTAAAACAGTTGTCTTAGTAACAGACCAGCAAGGAACGAATGACCATTCATATAGCCAAATAGCCAGCGAGGCGATAAAGAAAATAAGCCCTGAGCACTCATGGCAAACAAAAACGATAGTTCCTACTTCATCGGTAGGCTATATTGAAAGCCTTTCAAAAGCAGCTGAAGCTGCCACAGCGTTTGTGCTTGCCAGCTCGCCAATGCTTGAAAATGCTTGTGCCCTCACCGCCCTGTCATACCCGGATGTATGTTTTGTGCTCATAGACGCGGCAGCGGATTTAAATATGGACGGCATTCAGGATGCGCCGAATATATATTCGGCACTTTTTGCCCATGATGAGATGGGCTATATAGCAGGATACGCTGCCGGGCTTAAAACGCAAGGGTTTGCAGGCTTTATCAGCGAAGAGGATTCGCCCGCATGCAAAGAGTATGAAGCAGGGTTTGTGGCTGGAGCTAAGGCGGCAAATCCGGAGGCTGAGCCAATAATAGTATACCTGCAGCCAGGCAGGACAAGCGCTGCTACGATTGCGGAAATAGAGGGCCTGGCAGGCTTGGGAATTGACATTGCCTTTAGCATAGTCGAAAAGCAGGAATATGTCAGCGCCCTGTCGAAAACGCCTCTGCAGCTAATTACTGTTTCAACTCTTACCCCACAGCCTGCAAACAGGGTTATGAGCGTTTGCAAGGAGTATGGCAATGCAATATCTATAATCGCCAATGACTATGCCAACGGCAGGTTTATCGGGCAAATGAGAGTATTCAGCGCCCGCGAAAAGTGCATAAGCTTCATTTCGGTGGACGACGCTTTTATGAGCCAATCCTTGCTTGCAAAGCTCAACGAAATGGCCAAAACACTGGGCACTTTTGATATACCAATAACAGACTAGATAAGGAGGCTCGCCGCATATGCTTTTGTGCCTTAAAAAAATGGCTGCAAACAAAAAAAGCGCTTTGGCGCTGGCATTGCTGCTTTTAATATCATATGCTTCATGCAAACAGCCTGCAAGGGAGCCGGAAAACAGCATAGCATACCTTTCTGATCCGCCTTGGCTTCAATCTAGCAACACTCAAGCTGTATCCAGCGTGCTCGAGTCATTAAGCAACGAAAACGGCTTTGGCTACAGCTTGCTAAAAGCAGGCAATGAAAGCGAAATGGCCGCTCTGGCTAAGTCTGCAGTGGAAAAGAATGGTTTGGTCTTTGCAACAAGCTTTGCGACAGACAAAGCCCTAATTGATGCCGCCTTCGACGACATGGACACAATTATCGCTTGTTTTGGCGCGAACAGCGAAGAAAGCAATGTATGCAACCTTTCTATAAGAACAGAGGAAGCAGCATTTTTCGCAGGCATAATTGCTGCTGTGGAATCAAAAACAGGGGCAGTCGCATATCTTGGGGCATACCAGAACACCAGCAACGATCCAATGATGGCAGGCTTTACCGCCGGAGCAAAAACTGTAAGGCCTGACATACAGGTATTCCACCAGTATGTCTTTTCCTACAACAGCCCGAGCCTGGCTTCCACCTATATAAGCGAGCTTATAAACAGCAGCGTTGATATAATCTTTGCAGACTGCGGCGCTTCTATAATAGGAATAGAAGGCACAGCAAGAAGCGAAAAGATAAGAATCATATGCTCAGACAGCTTTCGGTATGAATCAGAAAAGACAATAGCATTTCTTGAAATAGACTTAAAGCCAATGGTTCGCGATCTGGTTAGGATGTACCTGGACAAAAATCTTGTCAGGGGCGCCTCATATACTTATGGCTTAGACAATAAAGTGTTTAATTATGACTTGGCAGCTGCCTCGCAGGAAACAAAAGACGAGGTAGACAAATACAAAGTCATACTTTTTGAATTTGCTACCGATCTTCCAAGGAACCAGGACGAACTGGACAAGTTTGATTTTGAATACTTCAGATCCGTCCAATTTGGCATATAATATGCAAAGCGCTGTGAATGCCACTGCGCTTTTTTTGCCCAAAATCTTGACGATTGCATTATTCATGATATTCTCAATATAAGCAACAACTGCCGGCTAACCTGCACTTAGCCGGCAAGAGCATTAATTTAGAAAGGCATTTTATGGAGCTTATAATAAACAAAACCCAGAACCCGAGGCAAAAGCCCGATTACAGCAATCTCGGGTTTGGCAATTATTTCACCGACCACATGATGACAATGGAATATGATGAGGGGCAAGGCTGGCATAACGCGCAAATTCAGCCATACGGGCCTATACCCCTTGAGCCAAGCGCGAATGTATTTCATTATGGCCAAGAAACGTTTGAAGGGTTAAAAGCATACAAAACAAAAGACGGCAAAATCACTCTTTTCCGCCCAAGGGAAAACTTCCTGAGAATGAACCGCTCAAACGAAAGGCTGTGCATGCCCGCAATTGATGTTGATTTTGCGCTCGAATCGCTTAAAGCGCTGATTATGCTTGACAGCGAGTGGATTCCGACAGAAAAAGAGACTTCACTTTATATACGGCCTTTCATGATCGGCACAGAGGCTACGCTTGGCGTGAAGATATCATCTTCCTACCTGTTTGCCATCATTCTCTCGCCGGTTGGCACCTACTATCCGGAAGGAATGAAGCCAACAAATATTTATGTTGAGAGCAAATACATCAGGGCTGCTGTTGGCGGCACAGGCGCTGCAAAAAGCGCCGGCAACTATGCCGCAAGCCTGAAGCCTCTGAAAGAAGCCAAAGAGAAAGGCTATTCGCAAGTGCTCTTCCTTGACGGCATTGAAAGAAAGTATGTTGAGGAAGTTGGAACAAGCAATGCATTTTTTGTTATAGACAGCGAGCTTTATACAACGCCGCTCGAGAGCGGAACGATCCTTGCCGGCATAACAAGAGACTCTACGATCGCTATAGCCGAAAGCCAAGGCATAAAAGTAAACGAGGTCCCGCTAGCCATTGATGACATCTTCGAATTTGCTGCGCAAGGAAGGCTTGAGGAAGCATTCGCAACAGGAACGGCTGCTGTCATTTCGCCTATCGGCCAGCTCTCGTATAATGGAAATGACATAGCAATATCAGGAGGCGAAATAGGCAAAATTACTCAAAGCCTTTATGACAGCCTAATCGCTATTCAGTATGGCGATGCGATAGATCCATATGGCTGGGTAGAAAAAGTTAATTAGCATGGCTATCTTGATCTCGCCGGCAGGCAACCTGGAAAAGCTCAAGCATGCCGCTGTATACGGGGCAGACGCTGTTTACCTTGCTGCTAAAGACTTTGGCATGAGAAGCAGGGCTGGCAATTTCACGCTGGAAGAAATGGAAGAGGGAATTGCTTTTGCCCACCGCTATGGCGCAAAAGTGGAAGTGGCAATCAATATTGCCGCACGCGACTCCGATCTTGGCGGGATGCTTTCGCTTGCACAAGATGCAGCCAAAATGGGGGTGGACGGCATAATCGCAGCTGATCCCGGCCTGATAAGCATTTTAAACGAAAAGCTTCCGAAGATTGAGCTTATACTGAGCACACAGTCAAATACAACAAACAGTGCATCATTGGAATTTTGGCGCAAAAATGGCGTATCAAGGATAGTGATGGCAAGAGAGCTTAGCCTTTATGATTTGGAAGAGATTGCTGAGAAAAAGCCTGAGGGCATGCAAATAGAAGTTTTCGTGCATGGCGCTATGTGCATATCATACTCGGGTCGATGCTTGCTTTCCTCTTACATGGCAGGCAGGGACTCAAATAGGGGAGAATGCGCACAGCCATGCAGATGGAGCTATGCCCTTATGGAAGAGCAAAGGCCTGGCGAGTATTTTCCTATACAGGAGGACAGCCATTCGACGTATATTTTGAGCTCTAAGGATCTATGCCTCATCAGGCGGGTGCCTGAGCTTATAAATATGGGCGTTGACGCGTTTAAGATAGAAGGCAGAATGAAGAGCGCATATTATGCAGCAGCTGTTACGAACGCATACCGAATGGCGATCACAAGAGCATCAAGTGCACAGTATGCGTGGGACGACCTGAACAGCGAGCTCGGCAAAGTCAGCCATAGGCAATATACTGAAGCCTTTATCGGCGATGAAGGGGAAGAGTCTTTCCAGCACTATGGCGAAGCTTCCTACGACAGAGAGTATGAATACTCAGCTTCTGTTGTCAGGCAAACAGTTGGCAGCGTTGCCCTGGCAAAGACTAAGAACCCTTTTGCCGTAGGCGAAACACTCGAGTGCCTCACACCAGGCGAAATCGGAAAGGCCTGCACGATTACTGAGATCATTAGCCCGGATGGCAATACAATCCAAAGGTCAATACACCCGAATGAAATTGTCGGGATCAAAACTGACTGTGAGCTGCTTGAATACGATATCCTGCGAAAGCCGGTATAGCAAGCAGCAATAAATGAGAGGAGCTTGAAGCCTATTATATGGGTTTCAAAATTTAAACACTATGAGCGATGTTCTAATCAATGTTTCCAACAGGCACGTGCACCTGCAGGCAGAGCACCTTGAAATACTCTTTGGCGAAGGCTCAAGCTTAACAAACATAAAGGATTTAATCCAGCCTGGCCAATTTGCAGCAGATGAAACTGTAGAGCTCGTTGGCCCTAAAAGGTCGATTCCGGGCGTTCGCATTATCGGGCCGCTGCGTGCCCAAACACAGGTTGAAGTATTGGCAGCAGACACCTTTACGCTTGGCATTCCTATCGAGCTTCGCGACTCAGGCGATCTGGCCGGCACCCCGGGGCTTAAGATTGTTGGCCCAAAAGGCGAAATTGAGATTAGCGAAGGCGCAATTGTTGCAGCCAGGCACCTGCACCTGCATACAGACGAAGCCGCCGAGCTTGGCTACAAGGACAAGGACACTGTCGTTGTGAAAGTTGAGGGCCCAAGGGAAGTAGTCTTTGGCAATGTGCTTGTCAGGGTTGGGGACAATTACAAGCACGAGATGCATATTGATGTTGAAGAGGCTAACTGCGCTTTGCTCTCAAACGGGGCAATAGGAAAAATAGTATAGCATAAAGCAAAAAGGCTGCCGGCATGGCAGCCTTTTTCTATGAAAATGGCATTAAGGCAAGAGCAGCTTCTATTGTTCCAGAATCACTGTTGCCAGAACCCGCCCCATCAAGGCTGCAGAATGCTTTGCTTCTTCAGGCGTATTCAGGTCAATGCCTACCTCAATCAATAGCGAGTTGGGCCTTAGAAATTGGTTAAACTGTGAAGTTTCCTTGTCAATGTCCTTTTGCCACAAACCTGGGTACATTGATTCCATGCGTGATTTAACTTTAGATCGAAACTCTTTGTTCTCATTAACATAAGATGCCTTTAGGCCTAGCACCAATTCCACTCTTGCCGCAGGCATGCCATTAATCATTGTTGTAAAGTGGCCCTTTGTATGTTCATTTGCCTCTGATATAGAGTCCCTGTGCACATCGATTATATATTCTATGCTGCTGTAGCGCTCAAGGGCTGAGTTGATAGCTGCCAAGGAAGCATCATATGATTGAGTGTATATATCGTTGAACACATCGGTTAAGTGAAGCGACTCAATGCCGTAGTCTTCGTATAGCGTCTTGCACATGATGGTTCCAATCGAAACTACATTTATCTGATGGTTTTTTGAGTGGCTGGCCCCTTGCTCGTTTGCGTATGACTCTGTTGTATGAGTATGGTATATAAGCACACGCGGGTTTCCTCTGTGGTATTGCGCTTGGGTATCTATATAAGAGGCTTCTGACATGCCTAATGTCTGGGCATACCTATTGTAAATATCGTTTTCGCCATAATGCTCCGGATTTTGCATATAGCCGTTATAGTAGCTTAGAGCCGGGATTGCGTAGCTGAGCAGCATATATGGCGCGTTTATTTTAGCTCTGGCCATCGAAGAAGCGTCTTTGTTCATGTTGGCTGTTCCGGTTCCGCAAAAAAAAATGTTGCTGTACAGTGCAGCGAAACTGCCAGGCTTTATATAATTGGGGCTTTGCCCTTGCGGGCCTTTTGTTGGGCTGTATTGAAATGGAAGATTAACCAAAAGCAATGCAAGCAGCATTGCAGCGGCTTTTATTTCTTTGTCTTTTCTCAACCCCCGCCTCCTGTAAGCGATAATGACATGTTTAGAGCCTCTGCTGCTATGCTTGAAATAGTTGTAACGTATGCATCGCAATCCGCAGGAGTTACAACACAAGCTTGCCTGTTTGGCAGCTGCAAGCTGGCAGTTGTTGTATACCCGATTGATAAGACGCTTTTTGCTTTCGGCAGTTTGGCAAGGCTATCCCTCTTTTTATCAATGCCGCTGCCGGCGCCCAAAGGCGCGTTAGCAATTTGGATGCTTTCTAGGAGGTTTGAATGGTTTTGGGTAAAAAGGGAATCAACCATAATAATATGATCCGGCAAAGCCGCAGTAGCCAAAATGCTAATGTAATCTGCGCTCTCCATCCCGCTTTGGGCGGCAACTCCCGGAGTAATTGAATAAATAGAATTGATCTTTGCATCAACCAGCTTTGCTGTCAAAACGCCAAAGCTGTCAGCTGTAAGCATCTCATTGCCAAGCCCGATAACCATAGCCTTTTCGCTCTTCTTAAATTTTATTAGCCGCTTGATGCATTTATGCATTGCCTCAAGCAATTCGGCTCGATTGAGCTCCAGCCGATCAAACCCCAGCACGAAATATTTTCCTGCCGGCTTGTTCAAAGCCTGGCTAGCAGCCTGGCCAATGTTGATTTCATCTATTGATATACGGCCTTCAGAAGTTGTATAAAACCCGCCCTCGGCGCCTATTTCGCCTGCAAAGTCAGTCATTACATCAGATATAAGCATTTCATACCTCGCATAACTCTTATATGCTGTATTTTCTGCTTGCTTACGTGAAAATATGATGATAGAATAATATAGTTTCAAATAAGAGAGGAGGGATATTATGGCAAATTCAAAATCTGCAAAGAAAAGAATTCGCACTAATGAAAAAAGCAGGCAGAGAAACAAAGCTGTGAAAACGAACCTGAAGACAACAGAAAAAAAGCTTAACGCTGCCCTGGCTCTTGGCGATGAAGAGCAGGCTGAAGCTGCATTAAGGCTCGCTTCGCGAAAATTTGACAAAGCCGCCTCAAAAGGCGTTATTCATAAAAATGCTGCGAATAGAAAAAAAGCGCAATTTGCAAGAAGATTCAATCGTATGAATGCAAGCGCTGATGTATAAGGCGCTTCTTTTTTTCCAAAAATAGGGCTGCTTTTTTCATATCGCTTTGTCTGCCTTAGCTAAAACGCAGTTTTCGGCAGTTGATCAACCTATGTTAATATTGGCGGAAATTATGTTAAAAACATGACAAATGATGTACAATTATGGCATTATAAGCATTAAGTAAAATGCTTTTTTTTGATGAATATCGCCAAATGCATGGCCTCTGGGCCGCTAAATGGCAATAGCTCATTTTCACGGCACTTATTAAAAAAGCGAAAGGAAAAGCTCCCCTGATGAATTAGAACGACTGGGGGCAGCTCTCTGTTTTGCATGCGGGAATAGAGGGCTATTGGTATAACACAGCTTTATATGCAGAGTAAGAATGAGCGAAAAGCGAATCGCAGCTCAAACATATATTGGCATGACAGAAAGCGCATATTTGGATTGCCGATAACTTTTACTAAGTATTCGCTGGGCGATGGCAGGCTTATTGTTAAGCGGGGCGCTTTTAAGACTACCACAGACGAGCTGCTGCTGTATAGGATTATTGACATAAGAATGGAAAGAAGCATGCTCCAAAAGCTTGTTGGAGTTGGCACTGTTACACTATATTGCGCAGATAGGACAGACAGCATCATAGTGCTGGAGAACATAAAAAACCCTAACAAGCTTCGAAAAATGATAAGCGATGCAGTTATTGCTGACAGGCTGGGCAAAGGCCTTATTATGCGGGAACTGTATGACTCGCGTGAAAGCTACCCTTGCCATTATTAGTAAAGCGCCCCTGATGCCTCCAGGGCGCTTTGCATTATCTGTATATTTTTGTGTAGTCCACTTCCTCAGAATCTATAGCCTTGCTGACGCTTTCTACAGCCTCTTTTGGCTTTTCGCCGAACTTCCTTTTCGCTGAAGGGGCCTCTGTTGCCTTTTTGGTATCCAGCTTTGTTGTATGTGTGCCAACAGTTGCAGCCTTTCGCTGAATCTTGGTCGCCGGGAGCGCGACTCGCCTTGTAAACAGCAAAAATGCTGCAAGCGCGAATGCTGCTATAGCTACAGCGGACAATGAAGCAATTATTATTTTTTTATAGCTAGTGGCCGCTTTGCCGATGTCTCTTGTGCTTATTCGCCCAACTGATGACTTCTCAACTTCAATTTGGCTGTCATCCATCGTTTGGTTGCCATATATTCCCGACATTAGTGCTGTTACGCGGTATGTATACTCGACTCCGTCTTCAGCGGTGTTGTCGATGAATGAAGCGCTGTTTGGGCTGCCCAGGACTGTGTATTCATTGACAAGCTCCGAAATCTCAATGCTGTTGCCGTCCTCTCCCGGGCTTTCGCCTCTGCGCTCGATTGTCAGCGAAGCCAAAGACAGGCTTCCTTCGCCATCGACATTTTGCGTTTGTATGCTTGGCCAGCTGATTATTGGCTTGCCTGAGCTTTTGTCCCGGGATATAGAAAGCGTGAGAGGCTGCGCTTGCAGCCTATAGCTCAGCGAGTCCAGCTTGTTTGAGAGCTGGCTGATAATGGCCGAGCTTTCGCTCAGGTCGATATTGTTAAGCGAGACCTGCAGCACCCTGAGCTTTGGCATGTTGGCCAAAAATGAAGGGAGCTCTTCAATACAGTTTACGTTAAGGTACAAAAACTCGAGGCTGGAGTAATCAGCCAACCCTTCGGGTATTGACGTTATGCTGTTGTTGCTCAGCTTCAGCGTTGTCAGAGGCATGCTCGGGGAAAATGAAAGCGGCACCTCTGTAAGCTTGTTTCCATCAAGGTTAATCGATATAAGCTTTGATAAGTTTGACAGGCTTGGCACGCTGCCAATCATATTGTTAGACAGATCCAAAAAGCTCACTTCCCTTAGCTTTGTCAATCCGGTTGGCACAGAAGCAAGTTTGTTGCCAGACAGGTTGAGCATTTCAAGCATAGGGCATGACTCCAAGTTCGCTACGCTCTCAAGCTCGTTGCCATGCAAATCGATTGTCCTGAGCTTATTTGTGCCATTGTAGGCGATAAGATTTTTGGTGCCGTTTTCAGCGCCGTTAAGCTCAACAAGCGACTCCATAGAGAAGAGAAACGAGGGCGCCCGCTCAACTTTGTTGTTGGAGTAGTCAAGGCTCTCGAGGCGGTTGAGGCTGCTAAGCTCGCCTAAATCGGCTATATTGTTGCCTGATATATTCAGGCTTTTTACACGGCTGGCATACTTTAGGCCGCTTAGATCGCTTATGCCCTTGGACGAAAGGTTCAGGCTTTCAGGAAGATCCAGCATGTCACCTACAGTAAGCATGAAAGTGCCGGGCTCGCACAGTTCCAAAAGCGCAAAGCTCAGCGCTGAATCAGGCACGTTAACCGGCGTTGGCCTGTAGCTTTCAAGGTAGGCAGGATCCAGGCTGTCTATATCAAAGTCAGGATCGCCAAAAGGGTCATCAAATCCAGGGTCTTCATATTCCGGCTCATTGCCCCATTCGGGGCTTTCAAGCTCATAGCTAAAGAATTCATCAATTATATCCAGCACTGACACCATTCTTCTAAAGAGTGATGCCTGTGCAGTGAATGCTGGCATTATAACCAGTGATATTGCAAGGGCGGCTGCTAATGCTCTTTTCATAAACAAGCGCAAAGGGAGCTAGATGCGCTTCCTCCTCTCGTTTCTTTAAAATAACTGTGATCAATAATAAAATTTAATTAATACTTGCAGTTGTTAACGGTTCTGGGGAAGGGGAGCACATCCCTGATATTTTTCATTCCTGAGATATACATAATCGCCCGCTCAAAGCCAAGCCCGAAGCCGGCGTGCTTGCATCCACCGTATTTTCTGAGGCCCAAATACCAATCCAGAGGCTCTTGGCTTATGCCCAGCTCATTCATTCTCGCCTCGAGCACATCGAGCCTTTCCTCTCTTTGGCTTCCCCCAAGAATTTCGCCAATAGCGGGAACAAGGCAGTCTACAGCTGCAACCGTCTTGGCGTCATCATTTAGCCTCATATAAAAAGCCTTGATGTCTTTTGGGTAGTCTACAACGAAAACAGGCTTTTTGCAGTAGCGCTCAGTCAAGTACCGCTCGTGCTCTGTTTGCAGGTCAATGCCCCAGCTTGGAGTGTATTCAAAAGCCTCGTTTGACTTTTCGAGGGCTGAAACTGCTTCAGTATAGCTCATTTTCTCAAAATCAGAAAACAATACACCTTCGAGGCGCTTTATAAGCCCCTTGTCGATGAACTCGTTAAAAAACTCCATTTCATCCGGCGCATGCTCGAGAGCATATGAAATGAGATACTTAAGCATGTCCTCAGCAAGCAGCATATCGTCATTGATGTCTGCAAAGGCAATTTCAGGCTCTATCATCCAGAACTCAGCTGCATGCCTGGGCGTGTTTGAGTTTTCAGCGCGAAACGTAGGCCCGAAAGTGTAGATTTTATTGAATGCAAGCGCAAAAGCTTCGCCTTGGAGCTGCCCGCTTACAGTGAGATACGCATCTTTTCCAAAAAAGCTTTCGCCTGCTGCGCTCTCTTTGCCTGTTGTTTCAACCTTAAACATTTCTCCGGCGCCTTCAGCGTCAGCTGATGTAATTATCGGCGTGTGCACATGCACAAACCCTCTTTGCTGAAAAAAGCTGTGCACTGCAAAGCTTAGGAGTGAACGAAGCCTAAAGACAGCAGAAAAAGTATTTGATCTCGGCCTTAGGTGGGCTATTTCCCTTAAATACTCAAGCGTATGGCGCTTATTCTGCAAAGGGTAGGACAGATCGCTTTCCGCCTCAACCTCAATTTCGCTGACCATAATCTCAAACGGCTGCTTCGCCTGCGGAGTCGGCACGAAAACCCCGCTGGCTTTTACTGCAGTATACAACGGGTATTTGGAAGCCTCGGCATAATTGCTTAGCGCGCTATTGTCTAGCACCAGCTGAGCATTTTTGAGGCAGCTGCCGTCGTTTAGCTCAATAAATCCATAGTTTGTGGAAGAGCGGGATCCCTTTATCCAGCCAACGAGTGTAACTTTCTGATCGCTTTTTATGCTGCCAGGGTTCTCATAAAGCTCTTTAACTGTATACATCATTGCACCTACCATGTTTTATTGCCTCGCGGGCAATTGTATCGCACTGCAGTTGCAGTGGCCTTTGCGCTGTTTTTTTTGAAAACATGCACATAACTGCATTATAACACTATCAAGGCTGATTTTAGCCTTGCCGGCAGGCTGAAAATTGGCATTGGCAAATCAAAAAAAGCTCCAAGAGCATAATGCATGCAATTTGAAGCTGTTTTTTGCTATGTATGTAAAGCTTAAGCGCCTGGCAGCCCTAGTAGGAGATCTGCTCATTCCTCTTGTCTTTTTCTTCTTTGCTTTGCAGATACTTCATTCTTGTTGCCATACCGCCGCGAATGTGCCTCTCCGCTTTATTTTTGTCCAGGCAGGCTCTCACGCGCAAATATAAGCCGTGATCGATCTCTGATAACCGTTCCGTCATGTCTTTGTGGACGGTTGATTTTGACACGCCCAGTTTTTTTGCTGTTTCACGAACCGTTTGGTTTGTTTCTGCAATATATAAAGCTTCCGAAATGACTCTTTCGCGCAACAAATCAATCATACAATAACCTCCACTGGCTATATTTATGTGATTTGTTTGCGCTTTAGAAGCTTAGAAGGCAATAAAGGCTAGGACTTCGCCCAATTTAAGTAGGAATCAATAAAGGCCTGGATGTCCCCATCCATAACAGCGCTGACATTTGCCGTTTCCTCTGAAGTCCTGTGGTCCTTTACCATTGTATATGGCTGAAATACATAGGATCTTATTTGGTTGCCCCAGGCTATCTGGCCATAGTCCCCCTTTAGATCAGAAATCTTTTCTTTGTTTTCTTCGATCATAAGCTCCAGGAGCTTTGCCCGAAGCATTTTCATTGCAACATCCTTGTTCTGAAACTGGCTCCGCTCATTTTGGCATGCTGCCACTATGCCGGTGGGCAGGTGCGTGATGCGCACCGCTGACTCGGTTTTGTTAACGTGCTGGCCCCCGGCGCCTGATGATCTGTATGTGTCGATTCGCAAATCTTGCGCATCTATTTCAAGCTCGATAGTTTCGTCTATTTCCGGCATGATGTCTACAGAGGCAAACGAGGTGTGCCTTCTGCTTTGCGAGTCAAACGGAGATATCCTCACAAGCCTGTGCACGCCTTTCTCAGCTTTTAGCAGCCCATATGCATACGCTCCCTCTATAAGGAGCGTTACACTTTTTATTCCGGCAGTGTCGCCTTCAAGAAAATCCAGGGTTTTTACCTTAAAGCCGCTTCGCTCTGCATAGCGGGTATATAGGCGCAGCAGCATTTCAGCCCAGTCCTGCGACTCAGTCCCTCCGGCGCCGGGATGAATTGAGAGCAAAGCATTGTTGGCGTCATACTCTCCGCCAAGCAGGGACTTTGTGACAAAAGCGGCCACCAGGCCCTGCAATTCGGCAAGCCCTGCAGAAGCCTCAATGAGGGAGCTCTCGTCTTCCTCTTCTTGGGCAATCTCAAGCAGGACGCCTATATCTTCGCATGCGCTTTCAAGCCTGGCCAGCTCATTTGGCATTTGCTTTTTGAGGCTAAGCTCTTTGAGAAGCTTTTCAGCTTCCTGGGGATTAGACCATAAAGCCTGATCGTTTGCTTTGGACTCAAGCGCTTCTATTTCATCTGCAACCCCTGACTTGTCAAAGGGAGTCTCGCATTTGCACAAGCGCTTTTAGCGTGCTGTTGTACTCACTTCGCACAGAATCGTAATATAGCATATTGCCTCCTTTAGGCGGCGTCCTTTCCGCAGCAGCGTTTATATTTTTTGCCGCTTCCGCACGGGCATGGGGCATTTTTGGCTACATGGCCTTCACGCTGGACTTTTTGCTGCGGCTGCGGGCTGTTGGTTGACATTGCTGGCGGCTTCATGCGCTCCTCCGGCATGCTTTCCTGCTCTCTCACTTCGAAGTGGTAGAGCGTTCTGACAGTGTCGCTTTTTATAGATTCGCCCATTGCATCGAACATATCCAGGCTTTCTTTGGTATACACTTGCACAGGATCATTTTGGGCATATGCATGAAGGCTAATGCCTTGCCTGAGCTGGTCCATGTTGTCTATATGATCCATCCACTGGTTATCAACGATTCTAAGAAGAATCAGCTTCTCAAAGTGGCGCATGTTTTCAGGCCCAAAGTGCTCTTCGCGCTGTTTGTACTTTTCCAGCGCCTTCCCGAGCGCAGCAGCTTTAAAGCCCTCAGCGCCAGAAACGCCCTCAAAGCTTATGCTTGTGCCAAAAATATCGTTGAGCTCATTTTCGAGGCTGGCAAGGCTGCCGCTGTCGCTTTCCTGCCTGGAAGCAAAGTATTCGCCTACAGATTCGCTTACAATCTCTTCAATATAGGCCATTACCTTTTCATACACATCAATGCCTTCGATAACTTCCCTTCGCTGGCTGTATATAACTTCGCGCTGCTTGTTCATAACGTCATCGTACTTAAGGACATTTTTGCGTATGCCGAAATTGCGCCCTTCTACCGACTTTTGCGCAGACTCTATAGTTCGGGTCAGAATTTTTGCTTCGATGGCTTCATCCTCGTCCATTCCGATCTTGTCCATAACAGCAAACATGCGGTCCTGGCCAAAAAGCCTGAAAAGATCGTCTTCCAGCGACAAAAAGAACTGGGAAGAGCCAGGATCTCCCTGCCTGCCCGAGCGGCCTCTTAGCTGGTTGTCTATTCGCCTGGCCTCATGCCTTTCAGTGCCTATTACATGCAGCCCGCCAATGCCGGTAACGCCTTCGCCCAGGATAATGTCAGTGCCGCGGCCTGCCATGTTTGTTGATATTGTTACATTGCCTGCCTGGCCGGCTTTGGCTATTATCTCAGCCTCTTTCTCGTGGTGCTTGGCGTTTAGCACCTCATGCGGAATTCTCTTCTGCGTGAGCATCTTGCTGAGCTTTTCGCTCTTTTCAATGGATATGGTGCCGACAAGGATAGGCTGGCCTGTTTTGTGCCTTTCTTCTATCTCGCTTAGCACTGCCTTAAACTTGCCCTCTTCGCTTTTGTATATCAGGTCATTGAGGTCAGATCTGATCATTGGCATGTTTGTAGGCACGCTGACTACCTGCATGCCGTAAATGGATTTAAACTCTTCCTCTTCTGTCTTTGCCGTGCCGGTCATGCCGGCAAGCTTGTTATAAAGCCGAAAGTAGTTCTGGAACGTTATTGTTGCAAGCGTTACAGACTCTCTGGCAACCTTTAGGCCTTCCTTTGCCTCTATTGCCTGGTGAAGCCCTTCGTTGTAGCGCCTGCCAGGCATCAGGCGGCCTGTGAATTCGTCTACGATGATGATCTCTCCGTCAATGCTCACATAATCAACATCCAGCTTCATTAAGAATTGCGCTTTTAGCGCTTGGTTGATATAGTGCTGCATTTCAATGTTGTCGAATTCAGCCAGGTTGGCGATGCCAAAGTAGCGCTCTGCCTTTGAAACCCCCTCATCAGTCAGGGTTGCTGCATTCTGCTTTTCATCTACAGTGAACTCGCCCTCCCTGAGCGAAAGGGCGAAGCTGTTTGCCCTTTTGTACATCTGGGTGCTTTCCTGGCCGCTTCCCGAGATGATTAGCGGCGTTCTGGCTTCATCCACCAGTATAGAGTCAACTTCATCAACGATTGCATAGTTAAGCTTGCGCTGCACCATGTTTTCCAGCGACACAACCATGTTGTCGCGCAAATAGTCAAATCCGTATTCATTGTTGGTTCCGTATGTTATGTCTGAATTGTATGCTTTTCGCTTGTTCTGGCTGTCTTCGCCGTGAACAATAAGGCCAACGGATAGGCCCAGGAACTTATGTATCTTGCCCATCCAGTCTGCGTCGCGCGTTGCCAGGTAGTCATTCACTGTGACTATATGCACTCCCTGGCCGCTTAGGGCATTCAGGTATGAAGGCAGCGTAGCAACAAGCGTTTTGCCCTCGCCAGTCTTCATCTCGGCGATATTGCCGGAATGGAGTATTGCCCCTCCGATAATCTGCACAGGGAAATGCTTCATTCCCAAAACGCGCTGCGAAGCTTCCCTAACAGCAGCAAATGCTTCAGGCAACAGCGAATCAAGGCTTTCGCCATTGTCAATGCGGTTTCTGAATTCCGCAGTTTTGCCTTGCAGCTGGCGCTCAGACAATTGCTGGTAAGAACTGTCAAGCTCAATAACCCTCTCAGAAAGCTTTGTGTACTGCTTAAGCTCCCTGGCGTCAATTCTATTTGAAATCTTTGATAATAATCCCATATTTATTCACCTGCTGTTTATCGCAGCTATTATACCACACACAGCCTGAGGCGAAAATGGCAAGCATGCAGGATGCTCAACCCCCATTTGCAGTTTAGCTGCACCATTATGAACGCTGCGATCATAATAGCCATTGGAAATATAGGGAATGCAGCCAAAAAGCATTCGGGAGCTTGCATATTATTGAAAGAAGCTGCTAAATTGTGCTAGCTTTGCATATTTTATGCTTTTAGGCAGAATGTGCTAAAAGAATGCGCGCTTAACGGCTTAAGCCTGGCCAATGCCTTTAGCCAAAATGCAAGCCTAACTTGCTTAGTTGCGGCAACTTCCCTAAAAGCTATTCATTTTAAGGCTGTAAAATGGTATCTTTAGTGCCATGGACTGCGAAAGAAAATTCTCTGAAGAGCTCTTTGGCCGCTCGCTTGCTAAAGCCGGCGATCATATTCTTATTGCGCTTTCTGGCGGCAGCGACTCAATGTTTTTATTGCACATGCTCAAAGCGGCGTCACAAAAGGCTGATATTGCGATAAGCGCATTTCACCTTAACCATATGCTCCGGCCGGAGGCGCAGGGCGATGAGCTTTTTGTTATAAATGCATGCGAAAGCCTGGGCGTAAGCCTTATAACGCAAAAATCTGATATCAGGCTGCTAGCAGAGCGCAAAAAGCTCTCTATTGAAGAGGCCGGCAGGGAGGAGCGCTACAGGCTGCTCAGGCAAGCTGCCGAAAAGCTTGGGGCCAATCTGATAGCCACAGCGCACCATGCAGACGACAACGCCGAGACTGTGCTCATGAGGATAATAAGGGGCACAGGGGTAAGGGGCCTTGTTGGCATTAAAAGCAGGAACGGCAATATTATAAGGCCGATGCTGGCATTTACCAAAGAGGAGATCCTCAGCTGCCTTGAGGCGAGCGGGATAAGCTATAGGCAGGATGAGTCAAACTTTGACAGCGCCTATTTGAGAAACCGCATTCGCAATACGCTGCTGCCGCTTATTAAGCAGGAAAACCCAAAAGCTGTCAGCGCGCTTAACAGGCTTTCAGCCTCTGCCGCTTCATATGAGGATTACATTTCAGCCTCAGCCGGCATGGCCGGCATATCTTACGCGCAAGGCTGCGCGCTGGCCAGCAGGGAAAAGCTGCGCTGCCTTTCCGGCGCTGTCCTCGAGTCTGTGGTATGGCAGATGGCAAGCCACATAAACGGGGCGCGGGACTTGTCCGCTGCAGTTGTGCTGCATGTATGCGCCCTTATACGCCAAGGCGCCTCCAGCTGGGCTTACAGCGCTCCGGGCGCTGTCTTTGAATGCAGCGGCGATATAGTGTCAGCCAGCAGGGATGGCTTTCTAACCTTAGCCCAAAAGCCGGTTTCATTTAATATCCCCCTTGTTGTTGGCAGCATGCAGCTGCTCGCCTCATCCGGGGTTATGGTATGCTCGCAAGTGGCTGGCAAAGCGAAAAAGAATTGGAATAACAATAAAATAATGCTACTTAACTATGATAAAATGGATGGGAAAAATCTTGCGCTTCGATCAAGGATTCAAGGCGATGTATTTCAGCCCCTTGGCATGCCAGGAAAGAAAACTCTCAAAAAGTTCTTCATTGATGAGAAAATCCCCGAAAAATTGCGTGACAGAGTGCCTATTTTTACATGTGGCGGCGAAATAGCTCTTGTTGGCAATTATCGCATAGACGATCGGTTTAAAGTGCAGCCAGACACAAAAAACGTCTTGGCAATTCAAATAGAATATTTGGAAAAAGGTAATGGACTGCAATATTAAGCGCATGCTCATAAGCGAAGAGGCCATTCGCAGCAGGATAGACGAGTTGGCAACAGAAATTGCGCGCGACTATAAAGGGCGCAAACCGCTGCTCATTGGGATTTTGAAAGGCTCTGTTGTTTTTATGGCTGATCTTATACGAAAGATCGACATACCAATTGAGATAGACTTTATGTCAGTTTCCAGCTATGGCAATGACACTTCGTCAAGCGGCGTTGTCAGAATCCTTAAGGACCTTGACAGCCCCATTACAGGCAGGGATGTCCTAATCATCGAGGATATCCTGGACTCCGGGCTGACGCTTGGGTACTTAACAAGGGTGCTGGGCGAAAGGCAGCCAAAATCCATCAAAATCTGCTCTTTGCTTTATAAAATGAGAAGCGCTGATGAGCAGCTTCCGATAGATATATCATATCTTGGCTTTGCCATTGAGAACGAGTTTGTGATAGGCTACGGCCTTGACTATGCCGGCTTTTACCGAAACCTGCCATTCATTGGCATTTTGGACGAAAAGGCGTACAGCAATGAGTAGCGCTTGTCATAAACAGCCTGATTGTATAGGAGATGAACGTTGAAAAAAAGTAATAGCCTGCTAAGAATTATTTTTACCTATGGCGCCATATTCACTGTGCTCTATCTGATATGGAACAATGCTTCAACAGGCAAGCTGTTCGGGAAGATGGCAACAAAGGAAGTTAATTACACAACGCTAATTGACTACCTCAACGACGGCAAGTTTGAGTCTTTTGAAGTTAAAATGGGCAAGAATGGAATAGCTTCGGTGCTTGGCAAGGTTAAGCCAAGCTTTGCCGCTGAAGTAGGCTCAGATGCACTTACTTGCTACGCTCCTGCTGACGCTTTCACCGGCGCGCTGGCTGCATACGAAAACTCAGGCGGGGAGAAAGTGCCTGCAAAGTACTCGCCGCTTAACGAAGACAGCTTTTTTAACATTCTGCTTGTTGTGTCAACCCTTGTCATGATAGGCGTGCTTTTATTCTTCCTGCTAAGCCAGCAGGGAGGCGGCAGCGGCAGGGTTATTAATTTTGGCAAAAGCAAAGCCAGGATGTATATGAGATCTGACAAAGACGTAAATTTCGATCAGGTTGCCGGCGCAGACGAAGAAAAGGAAGAGCTAAAGGAAGTAGTTGACTTCTTAAAGCATCCTGAAAAATACAACCGCCTTGGCGCGAGAATACCAAAAGGGGTGCTTTTGGTTGGCCCTCCCGGCACCGGAAAAACGCTTTTGGCGAGGGCAACAGCCGGAGAGGCTGGAGTGCCTTTTTTTACGATAAGCGGATCTGAATTTGTGGAGATGTTTGTTGGAGTGGGCGCTTCGCGCGTCAGAGACCTTTTTGAAACAGCCAAAAAGAATGCTCCATGCATTCTATTCATCGATGAAATAGATGCTGTTGGCCGCCATCGCGGAGCGGGCCTCGGCGGAGGCAATGACGAGCGTGAGCAAACGCTCAACCAGCTGCTCGTGGAAATGGATGGTTTTTCGAACCATCAGGGCATAATAATAATCGCCGCGACAAATCGGGCAGACATCCTGGATCCTGCCTTGCTTAGGCCGGGGCGCTTTGACCGCCAAATAACAGTCAGCCTGCCGGATGCAAGGGGCCGCGAGTCGATACTAAAGGTTCATGCCCAGGGCAAGCCATGCGATCCTGAAATTAGCTTTAGGGTGATAGCAAAGTCAACAGCCGGCTTTACAGGGGCTGATCTTGAGAATGTCATGAACGAAGCTTCTCTGCTCGCGGCAAGGGGCAAGCAAAAGTTCATAACGCAGCCCAACATCCAGGAGGCTATAAAGCGGGTGATAGCCGGGCCTGAAAAGAAAAGCCGCCTTGTAACAGAGCATGACAAGCGCATCACAGCATACCATGAGGCAGGCCATGCCCTGCTGTTCCACCTGCTTCCTAATTGCGATGACGTGCATGAAATCTCGATTATCCCGCGCGGGTCGGCAGCAGGCTATGTAATACCGCTATCTGAAAATGACAACAGCCATGTATCAAAAACACAGCTTTTAGAGACGATAACAGCTACTCTTGGCGGAAGGGCAGCTGAGGAAATAATGCTCGATGACATATGCACAGGGGCTATATCAGACATCGAGGAAGCTACCAAGGAAGCCCGCAGAATGATAACCCAATACGGCATGAGCGACAAGATTGGCCCTGTAGCTTTTGGCAGCGGGGCAACTGAGGTTTTTGTCGGCAGGGACTTAATGCGCTCAAAGGATGTGAGCGAAGAAATTTCCTCAATCATAGACAGGGAGACAAAGGCTATAATTGACAGCTGCTATGAACGCGCAAAAGAAATAGTATCAGCCAATAAGGATACACTTATAAGGGTTGTGCAAGTTTTGTATGACAAAGAGTACCTGAGCGGCAAGGATTTCGCAGCCATTGCAAACGGGACCTACGAGTTTGACTATTCAGCTGGAAATGAAGGGCTATGATAGGTTTTTTTCAAAAAAAGCCTAAATCGCATATCAAATGGCAATTATGTTATTTATATGATATGATGTATGTGTTTTAAGCTTCAAAATAAAAAACTAACAAAAATGCCGAATTAAGGCAAGATTATGAGAGGAGAAGCTGTCTGTTCAGCAGCATGCGAAAGCGTGCTTGAACTGCATTGGCAGCAGCAAAAAATGAACCAAAGAAGATTTGCGTATGGGTTTCTAATTGGCATTGCAGCAGGCGTAACAGCAAAGATTCTTTACGACAATAGAAAAGAAGTATATGTTGTTATTACTGACAAAGCCAAAGAAGCCAAAGAAGACATAAATGATTTTGTCGAATATGCTTCAGATCGCGTCCAAAATGCAAAAGAGGAAGTTTCCAAGAAAGCCTCTGATTATATTGAGATGGCCAAAGAGCAGATCAATGACATGAAGGCTAGCCTTATGACTGAAGCTGATGAAGCTGAAGCCGAAGAAGCTCCAATAGAGTAGGCTAAAGAGGCGCTGTCTTAATGGTTATTCAGGATGTTATTCAGCTTCTGACTCTTGTTGTAGTCGCTTCATTAGGAACTGCCATTACAATTTACCTTGTACTGGCGCTTAAGAAACTGACCCAAACAATGAATAGGCTTGATATGGTTGTAAGCGAAAACTCAGAGCAAATCGCTTCAATCATGGAAAACGTTAACAGCATTACTGCCGATGCCAATGACATTGTTGGAAAGGTAACAAGCACAGTTTCAGGCATAAACAAAGTCGTAGAAGGCGTAAACAAACAGTCTGCGATTGACAATGTCGCGAATGCAAAGAAAGCGTTTGATGTAGCTAAGTTTGTGTGGGGTGGCTTTCAGTTTATGAAAGAGCGTAGGCAGCGAAAAGATTTTGATAAGTTGCTAAAAGAAGCAAAATCGAAGTGATGTTAATAGCTTAGTCAGGGGCTGTAGCAAGCAGCCCCTTTTTGCAGTTTGCTACAATTTTGCTTGGAAACCATACTGAACTTGCCAATAAAACAATCGTATGCTACAATATTGTTCGAGTGTTTTTGTGCATTCGCGCACTTGATATTAATTCTTGTATTTTCGCCCTATTTTTGAGGGCACACTATTATTGTTAACTACAAAGCCCAAACAAACATAAAAACATCGGAGGCAACATGAAAATTTACGATAGCAAGGATATTCGCAACGTAGCCTTGTTGGGCCATAGCGGAAGCGGAAAAACTTTGCTCGCTGAAGCTATGGCTTTGAATACAAAGCTGATTGACAGGCTTGGCAAAATCGAGGACAAATCGACTATTTCCGATTTCGACTCTGAAGAGCAAGCGAGAGGCATATCCATATCAGCAACGCTTGTCCCTGTTGAATATGGCGATATAAAGATCAACATTTTGGATACGCCAGGCTATTTCGATTTCGCCGGTGAGCAGCATGCGGCGCTTAGGGTTGCTGACGCTGCGGTAATAATAATTGATGCCTCAAGCGGCGTTGAAGTTGGCACAGAGAAGGCTTGGGAGCTTATTGAGGAGCGCAATATTCCTGCAATAGCTGTTATAAACAAGCTTGATCGGGAGAATGCTGATTTTGACAAAGCCTTTGAATCTGTTTCCCAGCTTCTCGGCACAAGGGCGGCTGCGCTCAATGCGCCTCTTAACGCAGGCGTGAATTTCTCCCAAATTGTCGATATACTCACAGGCAAGCTGAGCGAATACACTGCAAACGGCGTTACTGTGTCAGATGCGCCGGAAGAAGTGCTGGAGCCGTTTAGCAGCCTCAAGGAGGCAATGCTCGAAACGATAGCTTCAGCTGATGAAGAGCTGATGGAAAAATACCTTGAGGGCGAAGACCTCAGCGAAGCTGAGATTAATTCAGGCCTCGCGCAGGCAGTTGCAGCCAGGGAGCTGATACCTGTTTTGTGCGCATCTACGGGCAATAGCATTGGAATAGACAGCATCCTGTCTGCAATAGCCAATCTGCTCCCATCGCCTCTTAGCAACCCTGAATGCGAGCCACAAGCGCCAGTTGGCCTGTTTATATTTAAAACGATAGCCGACCCGTATGTAGGAAAAATATCTCTTTTCAAAGTTGTAAAAGGCACAGCTCTGGCAACAATGGAGCTTTTAAACATTGACAAAGGCAAGAAGGAAAAAGTGAGCCATATCTACACTATGGCCGGCAAAAAGCAAATAGAGCTCGACAAGCTTAACTGCGGCGATCTTGGGGCATTCTCAAAGCTCTCAGACTCAGTTACAAACAATACGCTTTGCGATCCGAAAACAGAGTTTGAAATTGAAAAGATACCGTTTCCCAAGAGCAATATTTTCCTGGGCATTACACCGAAATCCAAAGGCGACGAAGACAAGCTCTCAAGCGGCCTTAGCAGGCTGAGGGAAGAAGACCCGACTATTAGAATAGAGCGCAATTCAGAAACGAGCCAAACGCTCATTCATGGCGTTGGCGAAATGCAAATAGAGGTTATAGCCAGCAAGCTTAAGGGCAAGTTCGGCGTTGAAGTCAGCCTTGAGCCGCCTATCGTGCCTTACCGCGAGACTATCAAAAAGAAAGCGACTGCTGAAGGAAAGCACAAAAAGCAGTCAGGCGGAAGCGGCCAATTTGGCGTTGTAAACATTGATTTCGAGCCGACATTCGATCTAAGCATACGGCTTGATTTTGTTGACAAGGTTGTTGGCGGCACAGTGCCTCGCCAATTTATACCAGCAGTTGAAAAAGGGCTGATGCGCTCGATTGAATCGGGTACGCTTGCAGGCTATCCTGTTGTTGGCCTTAGGGCTACGCTCTTTGACGGCAAGTACCACCCTGTTGACTCTGATGAAATATCCTTTGTGACAGCAGCCAACCTTGCCTACAGAGAAGCAATGCCAAATGCAGCTCCAGTGCTGCTCGAGCCGATCTATTCAATAAAGGTAGTCGTTCCAGAGCGCTACATGGGCGATATAATGGGCGACCTGAACAAAAAGCGCGGCAGAATCCTTGGCATGGAGCCGGTCAAGGGCGGCAAGCAGCAAATAAACGCTGAAGTGCCGCTGGCAGAGGCATTCAGATATGCAACTGAGCTCAGAAGCATGACCCAGGCCAGAGGGGCTTTTGAAATGGACTTTGAGCGCTATGAGGAAGTGCCTGCCTCTTCTACGGACAAGATAATTGCTGAGGCAAAAGAAAGGGAAAAAGCAGCAGCAAGCAGATAGCAAAAAATTTCAGAGGCTACATGCGCAGCATTAGCCTCTGTTTTTTTATGCACTTGGCTTTAGCATGCCAAAGGCGCTATGCCACAGCCACCCAAGAAAAAAAGCCGCTCAGCTATATAGGCAGCACTGCTCATTGCCATGGCAGGCGGCAGGCGTTTTTATAGTGAGCTTGCGCTGAATATGAATCCGTTAACGCTGTCAATTGTAAAATTGTATGCAATCTCCCCAACGCTGTATGAAGCCTGGTAAGCGCTGTCTATAGTGCTGCCATCCTGAAATAGGCTGTTGGCTACAGGGTGTATGTACTCAAAGCCAGAAAACCTGTTTATTACGGATGACATAAGCGCTCCGAACTCTGCAGCTGCTTCCTCCTCTGTCCCCTTGCCGGGCGCCATTTCTACGCCAACTCTCTCGATGTTGGCTTTGTCTTTAGACAAAGTCAGATAGACGCCGTTTTTAGTCGCTGATACATACAGCTCCTTATAGCCAATATCTGGCTGCTTTGTGAATTCATCCATTGTGAAAGAGTAGGCTGAACTCAAAAAACTGTTTACATCATGCAGCAATTGCGAAGGGGAGCCGATTTTTAGCTTTGTAAACCCCATTAAGCAAGAACAGGCAAAGATGCAGATTAGAATTCCCGCAATAATTATGGCAGCGCTCTTTTTTGACATTGTCTATACCTCATTTTCATAAAAACAAATACGCACAAATTCGATTGGCATGCCATCTACTGTTATCTTGCCTCGGCTTGAGACTTTCAAGCTATAGGGCTTTGCGTTTTCGCGGTAGCCTTCTGGCATGCCAATCGCCTTGAGAGTGTAGCTGCCCGGGCATAATGGATCAACCAATGCAATGCCGCTATCGTCTGACACAGCCCGGTACAGCTCCTCTACGCCGTCTCTGACAGCCAGTCTGGCGCCCTTGATGCCTGAGCAGCTGAGAGCATCTATGCACACAACCCGAAACGGCAGGTGCTCATGCGGATAGCAAAAGCCTTGAGGCTGCAGCGAGCTGCATAAGCTTCTTAATGGGCAGTCATTCATAATATCCACGCTAATAATTATTCGCCAGCGCCGGTGTATATGCTTTCAAAGCCTTGGCGGCAAGAGAAATGAATTGGAATAATAGCAAAAGAAATGTATAATAGCTTTGTGTTAGCCAAGAATACTATATAGTTGCCGATAAATGCCATTTGGCATTTCAAGCATAGCTAGATTGGCTATAACAATATAAGGAGTTTGCATATATATTGCTTGGCATTCATTATGGATATAATTAAAAGTAGCATTGACAACGAAGATTACATCGAAGATAGGCTGGAACTGCTAAGAGCAGCAAAATATGCAGCTGCAGCTGCAGCAACTATTGCTATTGGCATAGGCATTGCCTTTTTAGTGAGAAGGCTTAAAGACGCTAAGGACTTAAATGGGCATCTTGTTAAGGTAGACTATAGATTTTCGAAAGACTACGATATCTAGCAGTGCCAGCATAGCTTGGGCTCAAAGCTATGCTGCCTGATTGAGCGCATGAAGGCAAACGGGCAAGCCGGCTTTTGGCTGCCCGTTTTTTGTGTGCCCGGTATGGCATTCGTTATAAAACAAGTTGTAAAGAATGCCGATAAACTAATTAAATGCAAGCCACAGGCAAGAAACGCGGCAGACAGGGCGCTGTTGTCTGAAACGGGTTAGGGATATTATTGCAGCATGCCTGCACAAGCGCGCTTGCCCATAATAAAAATCTTGACAGCCTTGAAATAAATATAATATAATCCATTGGTAGCAAGCTAGAAGATTGGAAAAACCTTTAAGTTCAAGCATTTGTGCGTACAGTGCTGATGTGGCTCAGCTGGTAGAGCAACTGATTCGTAATCAGTAGGCCGGAGGTTCGAGTCCTCTCATCAGCACCATTTTTGTAGCTAGTTTTGCGGGTTTCTGCGTTTGCACTTTGTTGAAGCCTGTTTTTTTTTACCCTATTTGCGCTTCTTTGCAATCAAAATTAGGGAAATAGTAT
This sequence comes from Eubacteriaceae bacterium, assembly GCA_009782515.1. Classification (GTDB taxonomy): domain Bacteria; phylum Bacillota; class Clostridia; order Eubacteriales; family Anaerofustaceae; genus WRIY01. The sequence continues at coordinate 12,951 of WRIY01000017.1, read as the reverse complement.
CGTTTTCTGTTAAAATCTTATATGCTTTATTTTTATACAATAGGAGGCATTTATGCTTTACTTTAAGAACGATTATAGCGAAGGCGCGCACCCGAAAGTGCTTGAAGCAATCGTTGAAACAAATATGGCAAAAACCGTTGGCTATGGCGAGGATGAGTACTGTGAGGAAGCAATAGAGATTATTCGCAGCGCTGCCAACTGCCCGCAAGCCGACATTCATTTTCTGGTTGGCGGAACTACAGCAAATATTGTTGCTATCAGCGCCTGTCTAAGGCCATTCGAAGCAGTTATATCTGCTGAAACCGGCCATATATGCGTACATGAAGCTGGCGCTATTGAAACAGCAGGCCATAAAATATTAACTGTCCCGACCAGTGATGGCAAGCTGAGCGCTGATCTGATTGCCCCGATTCTGCGCGCCCACTCTTCTGAGCACATGGTTGTCCCTAAGCTGGTGTATATTTCGAATGTGTCTGAAACGGGCACGATATACTCCAAGGCTGAGATAGCTGAGCTGTCTGCCTTCTGCAAAGAAAATGATCTGCTGTTCTTTATTGATGGAGCCAGGCTTGGGCCAGCAATATATGCCAGTGGTGATATATTGCTTGAAGACTTTGCGCAGCTATGCGATTTGTTTTATATAGGCGGAACAAAAAATGGACTGCTCTTTGGAGAAGCCCTTGTTGTAGCAAACGATGCCATCAAGCCTAATTTCAGGCATTATATGAAGCAGCACGGAGGCATCCTGGCAAAGGGAAGGCTTCTGGGCATTCAATTTGCTTCACTGTTTGAAAATAGCCTGTTTTACGAAAACTCAAAGAATTCTGTTGATATGATGCAAAAAGCAGTTGCAGCGCTAACTGGCATGGGCATTGATTTCTTATATAAGCCTGAAGCAAACATGTGCTTTCCGATTTTGCAAAACCACCAGATCATAAAGCTTGCAGAGGAAGTAAAATTTGAAATGGATGCGTTCGTCGATGAAGGCCACAGAGCAGTGCGCCTGGTGGCGAGCTGGGCAACTACATCCGAAGACATCGACAGCCTGGTAAGCGCGCTTGGCAATGCCTTGTCATAATGGCGCTTATAACCCACCCCTATAAACCGATCTATGACGAGCGCTCCAAGCTGCTTTTGATTGGGTCATTTCCATCAAAAGCATCGCGCTCTGGGGGGTTTTACTATGCCAACCCCAGAAACCGCTTTTGGAGGGTGCTTGGCAATGTATTTTCTGACAACAGCGCTACTGGGGCAATGAGTGAAAAGATAGCATTTCTCTTGCGCCATGAAATCGCTTTATGGGATGTTGCTGCGCAATGCGACAGCATAGGCTCGCTTGACTCTCAGATTAAGGTTGCCAAAACGAATGACTTTAGCGCGATTTTTGCATCTGCCAAAATTGCAGCCGTTTTGGCAAATGGCACTCTTGCATACACAGAATACAAAAAGCATTGCATGCATCTTTATAATGTGCCGCTTGAGCGCATTCCTTCAAGCAGCCCGGCCAACGCAGCTTACTCTTTGGAAAGGCTTGCCAGTGAATGGGCAGGCGCTATAGGCCGCTATATAAAGATCCCGGATAGCCAGCCTTAAATAATAACGGATTGGCCCGGCTTAATAAAAAAGGTCGTCTGCTTTGGGAGCTGTGTTTTATGCTTAAGGTATGCGTTGTAGGAGTTGAAAAGCCAATTCCCCTCATCCTGTGCTTTATCAGGCAGATGGGTTACCAAAACCACTTGAGGCTCCATTGACTTGATAATTTTCCTGCCAGCAACAAGGCCGATAAAAGGGAATGGCACAATCAGTATATCGACCCTTCGGCCATACAGCCCAGCATTTTGGAAGTTAAATATTGTTGGCTGAGCATCGCCAACATGCAGAATTAGCTTGTTTTTTAGCTCTATTAAGTACGAATAATTCTCAATGCCCTGGTATGTGTCCCCATCATGGCTAAGCGATGTAATCTCAAAGGCAATGCCTTTGAGGTTCATTGAGAGCGACTTGTACAAAGGCAGGCTCAGAGGCTTTAGCTGGCTTGCAAAGTCATCCAGGTATGCTGTTGTTGACGATAGCTGATCAAGTACAGCAGGTGTTCCAATCATCTGCAGCAGGGGGTTTCTGTGCATGGTCTCCAGTGTTGCTGCAGGGTGGAAATGATCTGCGTGGTGGTGTGTATAAAAAAGGATGTCGAGATTGTCAAAGGGCTCTTTTTTCAGAATAATTTTATCTATATATTTTTTTGGCACAGAAAAATAAGGCGGAATGTCTTCTGTATGTATGCCGTCTATGAGTATTTTTTTGTCTTTTGAGCTTATCATCACTCCAGAATTGGCAACGTATAAAATCTCAAGTTTGCGCTGTGTAAACATGCTAACTCCTGTATTTCGTCCATAGCTATATAATTATATCGTTTTATATATCCTAGTGCAAAGGCATAAATTCAAACAATGACAATATAACAGAGATTTAGATTTACATTGCAGAGTTTCAATTAGAATACGATTAGAATGTGTATGCCAAACAATAAATTTGTTTTTTGCTGCCTATTTTAGTTTTATATTAGCTAATTAGTGTTTCTTCAGCATATAGCAATTTGCTTCTCATGGCTCGAGTGCGATTTTTGCTAACTCCGCTTTGAGGCTTTGCAAATGCGCACTAATAATTGCTGCCACGGCAAAAGCTTCACTTGCCCTCTCAGCCCCATGTTATAACAGCGCGATCTCTAAAGGAATGCTAAGTGAGGCCGCTTGATAATGCTTCAGGCTAATTGTGAAAAACAGGCAGATAGGCATCGGCATTCTGGGATCGGCGCTTATGAATAAATTCAAAAATAGCGCATTGGCAGAGCGCGTATATCGCTTCTTTTCAAAATAAAAACCAACAAAAAGAATATGCCAAAATTTTCTTAAATCATTGGCTACTGCAGAGAGCCAGTTTAGAGCTGCATTATTCGACAAATTGCATTTATAATTGACAATAACAGACAATCCAATGCATAACCCTATGAAATGTGGTAGACTAATATTGGCAATTATGGAAACAATGCATTTTACATATTTGATTCGGAGCAGCGCAGGAACATTATGAAAATACAGCGTGGATGCTATAGCATTGACTGTATTGCGTTCAACCTCGTTAATGATATAATATAACAAACATTGTGATCTTGCAGAGGATATTATGCAACAGCCTCATGTAGAGGAAATCAACTTCTTAGCAAAAGAGACTGGGTTTTCACGAAAGAAATGCCAAACAGTCCTGGCACAAAGTGCATATGACTGTGACAAGGCGCTTGTTACATTAAATAAAATGAAAGGAAGCCTCTTTGAGGTAAGCTGGGATCGAATATCTGCTTACTTATATGGGGAAAAAACGCGCGTTTTTTACGTATACGACGGCGATAAGCTGGTGATGAGATGGCCTGCGTTTTTCCCGATAGTAATTTTGCTTATAACAAAAGTGCCATCATGGGTAATTGCAGTATTGCTATTGATGGTCACAATCTTTGATTTTGATATAAGGACTGAGCCTATAAGAGATGGCCAGGATCTTGATTTGGCTGTCATGACAAAGCCGAAGCGCTTTGATGCACAGGAGAGCACGGCCCTTTCCGAGTCAGGCGATGGTTTTTATGAATATACAGTAAAATAACCGCTCTGCGCTTTTGCAGGCTGCCCGAAATCGACGACTCTTGCATAGCTGCACTGTATGCGGTTAGCATTATGAAACTCACACAAAAAATTATCATGCAATGAACAGCGTACATGAAAGGAGGCCGCACAGCTCTGCTGTGCGACAATGAATGAAGAAAATACTCATTGTAGAAGACGAACAAAGAATTAGCCGGTTTTTGCAGCTCGAGCTTAAACATGAAGGGTACACCACAGAGACATCAGCAGATGGCCGGGAAGGCTATCAAATGGCACAGGCTGGCAATTATGATCTTATAATATTAGACTTAATGCTACCAAACCTTAGCGGAGTGGAAATATGCAGAAGGCTTCGCGCTGAAGGCATAGCAACGCCAATAATCATGCTTACTGCTAAGGATGACGTATCTGACAAAGTTACCGGGCTTGACGTTGGGGCAGATGACTACATGACCAAGCCTTTTGCTATCGAAGAGCTCCTGGCACGCATGCGCACAGCGCTTAAGAAGCAAACAAAGTCATCTGAGACGCCTGTTCTTAAGGGAGGTAAGATTACTTTAGACAGAAACAGGTATGAGGTGTTCTTTGACAGCGATGCTGTGGTGCTGACTAAGAAAGAATTCGAGCTGCTGGCATATCTCCTGATGAACAAAAACATGGTTTTGTCCCGTGAACAAATAGTTGAGAATGTATGGGGCTACGAGTATGAAGCGGAGACTAATGTAACAGATGTATATATCAGGTATTTGCGAAGCAAGATCGATGAGAAGTTCGGAACCAGCTATATTAAAACGATAAGGGGTATAGGCTACCAATTTAAAGATGAATAGTAGGCGATCAAACCCGTCTTACAAACATTCAATAAAATCTAGAATTGCAAATGCATATTCGCTTATTTATGCGATATCAATCGTACTCGTCCTATTAGCTTTTTCAATATGCAATATGGCAATGGCACATTATAAGTACAAGGTAGTAGCAGACGAGATAGCAAGGAGCGTAGAACATGAAGCTGCGGCTAACCCGTACTTTGACGATGATTTCGAACATGACTTGCAACAGTTGGCACGGGCTTATCCTAATGTTAGTGAGCTTTTTGTGTTCAAAGCCGACAAGCCTAACGAGAAGCTTGCTGATACAAGCGCTTTAATATATGACGTATCCGGTTACTTTGACCCTAAAAAAAGAAAAAGTATTTCCTTGCTGCTCCCGGGCCTGATTGAAAAGGCTAAAGGGGAGTATATTGTAAAGAGCGAATTCAAATATGGTGAGATGAGAGAAGAACGGGCGGTTATTTTAGTGCTGTTTAATACTATTGATGTCGTCTTAAACAACTTTTATGTTTCACTATATATTTTAGGAACCGTTTTGGTATTTGGCTGGGTGCTTTTTTATATCATTGGCAGGGCAAGAATTAATACAATGCTGGCGCCAATCGAAGCCATTTCAAACGTCGCCAAAAGAATCAATGGCGAAAACCTGGCGCTGCGCATTGATGAGTCCCAAACACAATTCGAGCTGTATGAGCTTGCGCGCACAGTAAATACTATGATGGACCGCATACAGTCATCATACAACAAGCAGATGAGGTTTGTGTCAGATGTCTCACACGAGCTTCGTACGCCCGTATCTGTTGTATCAGGCTACGGCAATATGCTTAAACGCTGGGGCAAGGAAGACGAGGAAATACTTAAAGAGGCTATTGACGCTATAATAAATGAGACAAATGCAATGAATGATCTAATCGAGAAACTATTGTTTTTGGCCCGCCATGACAATGAGTCGCTTAAGTTTGAGTTCGAGCTGACGGATCTGGGAAAGATCATTAGGGAAGTTATAAAAGAAACAAAGCTGGTCCATGCTGAATTCAGGTTTGAAGAGTCCATCGCCCCTAACATCATTGCAGAAGCAGATCCTGCGCGCATAAAGCAGCTTACAAGAATCCTTATCGACAATGCCCTAAAGTACTCTAGCAGCATCAGGACTATTAGCGTAAAAATGAATATTGAAGACAGCTACGCTGTTCTCTCAATCCGTGATTTCGGCATTGGCATTTCAAGCGACGATCTCCCAAATATTTTTGATCGGTTTTACCGCACTGACGATTCGCGAACCAAAGCTACTGGAGGGTACGGCTTAGGGCTCCCAATGGCCAGCATCATTGCTTCCGGGCACGAGGGAAGCATAACGGTTCGAAGCAAGTTGGATTATGGCAGCGAGTTTATTGTTAAGCTGCCCGTCTCCCAGCATTCAATTATCAGAGCTGCAGACAGCGAAGCGGCTATGGCGCCTACGCCTTAGCAAGCATATACCCCCTCACCGATTTTGGCGCATAGGTATATGTTTGCACGCTTAAGGCATGCTTTACATGAAAAAATCAGTTTTAAGGCAATCGCAGGCCTTGTTTTTGATCAGGCTGCCAGCGGCATGCGCCAAATAATATAAGCGCATTCAGATGCAGCAGCATAACTTCACAGTGCGAGAGCGCATAGCTTTGCTTTTTTGTTGTGCGCTCTCTAAAAAAAGGCGCTTGCAGCAGATTCGCTGGCTTTGAATAGAATGAAATTTGAAAGAGCTAATATGGCCAAGACTGCCAGCACCAACTATATCAACACGTTTATTGAAGCTGCTGATGGCTGCCCTTCAGCAGGCATTGTTCCGCCTGCAAAGGAGCCGAAAGGCGCTGCGCAGACTGAATATGAAATGCTTTCGCAAAACCCTTACAAATACACATCGGATAATGTGCTTTGTGAATCCAATGGCAAGCGGCGCGGCATATCACGCGAGAGCTTTTTTGCAAAGCCGCAACCGTGCTTTCGGGCTTCTGCTCTTGGCAAGAAGTACGGCTGTGGCGTTCACTTCGACGCACAAGGCAAGATTGCCATTTACCCTGTCGAATCCGATAGCTACAAGAGCCTCGCTGGCAACGAGAGCATCAAGCACTTGAAGTCCATGAGATCATCGCAGAAGAAATCCTAAGCATGCTTGATGAAGCAGGAATGCTGCACTCCATCGCAGCAGGGCAGCTTTAGGCCGACGTTTAGCCTATACATTGCCACAGCAGGAATGCTTGCCAGCTTTGGAGCCGTTTGCGCAGTTCATGAGCAAGCCTGGCAACCGCCACTTTGCACATTGTTTGCATGAATTAGGCCTTTCCTGCGCTTCATCATTTAGCCTTTAGCCTTGTGCCAGCTGGCGCAGGAAACAAAAATTACTCTCTTTATAGCGCTCAGCGCTGGCAAGAGCAGCCAAAAGAGCATAGCAGAAGGGCACTAAAATAAACTGCCATGATTTTGGCAAGGCCGATAATGCATTAGCCAAATATGGCCATTTAAGCTATTGGCTTTAGCAAATGAATAAATCTCCATTTATTAGTCAAATATAAATATGTGACATAAAGCAAGCTAGCCATTACATGATAAAAAATTCACGATATCGACTCTTTTCCATAGAATATGAGTAGCACGAAATATTCTGGCTCTTTATGTGGCAATAAAGTAATAAACGGAGAAAAGCATGAATATTAAGAGGGGAGACGTATATTACGCTGATCTTAGCCCTATTGTTGGAAGCGAGCAAGGAGGGGTCAGGCCAGTCCTTATCCTTCAAAATGATATAGGCAACAAATACAGCCCAACAGTAATAGTGTCAGCGATAACTTCTCAAACTAATAAAAGCAAGCTGCCCACTCATATCCAAATATACTCTGGATCAGGCTTGTCTAAAGAATCAGTTGTGCTTTTGGAACAAATAAGAACAATTGACAAACAGCGCCTAAAGGAAAAGATTGGCCATATTGACGAAGGGACAATGTCCCAAGTAAATGATGCCTTGTCTATAAGTTTTGGAATGCAGCGCCAATTCAATTAATGCTGAGCGCAAAGCTTATTGATCTACATTATTCCTGCCAATGCAATTTTGCCTTGGCGTATAAACCCAGCGGCACAGATTTAGCTGGGTTTTTGAATACATATAATGATTTATAATAACTCCATCGAATTTTTAGCATTTACAGCAAAGAAACTGCATATTAACTTTATGAATCGCGTCTCTTGTGCTAAAATATCTATTTAGATGTTAGGAGGGCAGAATGGCTTTTGTAATTGAAAATAACGAGAAAAGTGTTGCGACGGTTAAAATGATAATCCCCGCTGACGAATTTGAAAGGGGAATGCGGACCGCTTACCAAAAAAACAAAAATCGTTTTAATGTACCCGGTTTCCGCTTAGGAAAAGCGCCACGCAATTTGATCGAAGCCCGATATGGGAAAGACATTTTTTATCAGGATGCTTTAGATGCAGTCTTTGCAGATGTTTATAATAAGAATATGGAAGAGTCTGGGCTTGATGTTATATCACAGCCAAGGCTTATGTCAGTTGACAAGATTGATGAAAATGGAGCAGAGCTAACGCTCGAGCTTTCCCTGATGCCAGTGTTTGAGTTGGGCGATTACAAAAACATTCCCATAGGCTCGCTTGAGTATGAGCCCACACAAGAAGATATAGATGCTGAAATAGACAAAAACCTGAAGTCAAATGCCAGACAGCTTGTTCTTGAAAGCGAGCTTGCTGAAGAAGGCGACACCATGGCATTCGATTTTGAAGGCTTCTTGGATGGTGAAGCATTTGAAGGCGGCCAAGCTGAAAATTTCTCTTTGGTTTTGGGAAGCGGCAACTTTATCCCTGGATTCGAAGAAAAGCTGATTGGGCATAGTGCAGGCGAGGAATTTGACATTGAGGTTGTGTTCCCTGAAGACTACGGCAGCGAGATGCTTGCTGGAAAGCCTGCAATTTTTAAGATCAAGGTTAATGATATAAAGCGCACAGAGCTTCCTGAGCTCGATGACGATTTTGCAATTGATATTGGCTACGAAAGCATTGAAGATATGAAGGCAAACTTTGCCAGCAGCATTCGCGAAACAAAGGAAAGCAGCATTTTAGCTGAAGCCAATAATTACCTGATGGGATATCTGATAAAAAATACGCCAATTGACCTGCCTCCGAAATTCGTATCAGAGCAGGCGGTGTATGTAAGAGATGACTACGAGTATAGGCTCAGGCAAAGCGGCTATGAACCACAGCAGTTTTACCAATACATGATGGAGACCAGCGAAAACATCGATGAAACGTATTTCATGCAAATGTGGCTTGCCCAAGCAGCAGAGCAAATTAAGGCTGATCTGATAATGCAGGAGCTCATAAAGGAATTCCTGGTTGAGGCAACTGAAGATGAGATCGAAGCTGAGATGAATGCGCTTGCAGAGCAGCAGAGCATTACGCTGGATGAATTCAAGGAAGACACTTATTACGATTCATACCGCGCGCGCGTTATAAATGAGCTCCAAGCCAAGAAGGTATATGAAAACCTTGTTAAGGAATCCGATACTGAGAACCCAAGGGTGCCGCTTGTTGATTTAGTAGATAATGATGCCGATCAAGAAGGCGTATTAACAGGCATACAAGACGATGAAGAAACATCTGCTGAAGGCGCTTTGGATGGGCAGGAAGTTTTTGAGCAAGAATCTGAAGCAGATGAAAGCCTGGAGGGCGAACTGTCTGTTGCTAGCGAAAATGATGGAGAAGATCAGCAGGAAAGCTAGCTTATAAGAATAAAAATGTACTCCGGATGCTTATTGGCAAAAAAGCATTGTGCCTAAATATGGCAAATACGTAATAAACTGCAAGCAAAAAAAGGCAAATGTTTTGCAACGATTAGTGCATTTGTTAGAATTATTTTTGGAGGTAACCTAAATGCCACTTATTCCATATGTTATAGAACAAACGAGCAGAGGCGAACGCTCATATGATATCTATTCGCGGCTGTTAAAAGACAGGCTTATCATTCTGACTGGTGAGATATCAGACCAATCTGCTGATGTTATTATCGCGCAGATGCTATTCCTCGAATCAGAAGATAAATCCAAGGATATCAGTTTATATATAAACAGCCCTGGAGGATCAGTCAGCGCCGGGCTTGCCATATTCGATACAATGAATTATATAAACTGCGATGTATCGACCATTTGCATAGGAAGCGCAGCGTCAATGGGAGCTATATTGCTGTCTTCTGGCACAAAAGGAAAGCGCTTCTCGCTGCCAAACAGCGAGATCATGATTCATCAGCCTCTAGGCGGAGCTTCGGGCAAATCTACTGATGTAGAGATTTACGCCAACAGGCTTCTTAAAACACGAAACACTCTAAACCAAATACTGGCTGATAATACAGGCCAGCCAATAGACATCATTGCCCGAGACACGGACAGAGATAATTTTATGGATCCTGAGCAAGCTCTCAAATATGGGCTTATCGACAAAATATTCTCCAAAAGAGCCTAGGGCATATATTTTTGGGGATTGCTCCCATATGATGCAGGAAACGGAGACAATATGGCCAACGATTATAGTGGACCATCACGGTGCTCTTTTTGCGGGAAGCTTTCAATAGATGCCAACCATCTTGTAAAAGGCAACAATGCAGCGATATGCGATGAGTGCGTGAGCATTTTGAGCAACCTTATGCAGGACGCAAAGAAGAGCCAGGGAAACAAAGTAAGGCAAAAGCTCTTTAAAAACAAGCTGAAGCCATCTGAAATAAAAGCTGCTCTTGATGAGTATGTAATTAAGCAGGATGATGCAAAAATAGCGCTAGCGGTCGCTGTATATAACCACTATAAGCGCATTCGCTCACTTAGCAAGGATCGTGACGGAGAGATACAAAAAAGCAACATCCTCCTTATCGGCCCGACTGGAAGCGGAAAGACGCTGTTGGCCCAAACCCTAGCCAAAACGCTAAATGTGCCAATAGCCATTACTGACGCTACATCCCTCACAGAAGCAGGCTATGTCGGCGAGGATGTTGAGAATATCCTTCTTCGCTTAATACAAGCCGCTGATTATGATATTGAATTGGCGCAGTGCGGCATCGTCTATATAGACGAAATGGACAAGATCGCCCGCAAAAGCGAAAATGTTTCGATTACCAGGGATGTCAGCGGCGAAGGCGTTCAGCAGGCCCTGCTAAAAATCCTTGAAGGCACTGTGGCAAATGTGCCCCCACAAGGCGGGCGCAAGCACCCTAACCAGGAATTTATCCAAATAGACACTACAAACATCCTCTTTATCTGTGGCGGGGCTTTTGAAGGCCTTGACAAGATCGTCCAAAGCAGGGTTGGCAAGAAGGGCATAGGGTTTGATGCTGATCTAAGCCTAAACGATGAGCTTGACAAATCCCTGTTGCTTAAGCAGGTTCTTCCACAGGATATAATGCGGTATGGCTTAATACCAGAGCTCGTAGGCAGGCTTCCAATTATTACTGCTCTTGAGTCTCTAGACAAAGAGACTCTTGTAAGAATAATGAAAGAGCCAAGAAACGCTATTTTGAAGCAATATACTGAGCTGTTGAAAATGGACGGCGTCAAGCTGACAATAGAGGAGAAAGCGATTGAGGAAATTGCAGAGCTGACTCTATTGAGAGATACAGGCGCTAGAGGCTTGAGAAGCATTGTAGAGAGATTAATGCAGCAAATAATGTTTGAGATTCCTGACATGGACGGCGTTGAGGAAGTAATCATTACGAAGAGCGCTGTCAAAAACATAACAACAGCAGACAAATTTGTGAAATTCAAGTTTCGGGAAGTTTCATAGAGCAACGCTTGCACGCTTTGGCGCCATTTCAGGTTTGGCGCCTTTTTTATTTGCGCCAAGGCCAATGCTTGCAGAGCCTTTGCGCAAGCATGCAAAACTCTTGAGAGTCCAAAGTTCTACATAATTCTGCTATTTAAGCCAATTAAAGATAGCTTTTGATGGCAAAATGGTTTACCCTTGAAGTTGTAAAAACAAATAAGGGGAGCAAAATTGCCAAAAGCTATTTAACAACAGTATAGCACATGCAGGCAAAGAAGCGACAGGCTGCAGTTATGTGGGATATGGCTAATGATATATTATTAAGATTTAGAAATTGCTTTTCGCGGGAGGCTGCTTTCAGATGGCAGCGAGCTGCACCATGGGTTCTGCATAGCAGTGATCGGCATCGCATGCAGGCCTGACAGCCTTGGGGCGACAAGCATTGCCAGGGCCCTTATGCTCGCGCCAGATGCATATACAAGCCTTTTGCACTTTTTTCATGCAGGCTCATGGGATGCCAGCAGGATGCACGGCCCATGGGCCGCAGCCCTCAAGCCTTTGGCCTACAGGCTGCACGGCATGCCCGTTCTGGCGGCCGACGATGTGAAGGCAGCCAGTGAGGGGGCCAAAATGCCGGGCGCGCAAAAGATTGCTCTAAAGACCGGAGGCAAGGCAGCTCAAATAGGCCTTGGCCGCATGTACGGGGCTGTAGGGCTTATTATCGGAAACTGCTTTCAGCAATTTTGCGCAGTCGTTTCTATCTCTGTTCGATCTGGGCAAAAGGGCATGGCAGATTGGGGCGGCGATGGGGACGCCCAAAGGGCGCTAAGCTCTGTTGTGACGGCTTTCAGGGGCGCTGTGAAGTGCGCACAGGGCATGGGCGAAAAGTGCGCCCTTGTTATGGACAGGGCATATTTGAGCGTGCCGGGCCTAAGGGAGCTGGCGAACAGCCCGGGGTGGATCAGCGCTATAATGCGCGCGAAGATGAACACTGTCGGCTATGCGGATCCAGCGGGCAGGCAAAGAAAGAAGGGCGCCAAAGTTAAGCTGGCCGAACTTTTTGAAACAAAGGCAGGCGAGTTTAGCAAAACAACAGTCTATATCTATGGCAGCCTCAGAAGGGCTGAATACTATAGCGCTGATCTGCTTTGGGGAAATGGGCTTTGGCAAAAGCTGCGCTTTGTGCTGCTAAAGCCTGAGGGCGGCAGCATGATGGTTATTGCATGCACGGATCTGGGCCTGAGCGCTGAAGAGATAATAGAGATGTTCAGCCTCAGGTTTAAAATTGAGCCAAGCTTTAAGGCGCTTAAGCAAACAATATATGCTTTCAGCAGCCATTTTTGGCCAAAGGCCATGCCAAAGATCAGCCGTTTTGGCAAGAACAAAGACTCAGACAAAGCGCTTGAAGAAACATCAGATCCAAAAGCAAGGGAAGCGATAAGAAGCGCGCTTAAGGCGACAGAGGCTTTTGCCCAGATCTCAGCTATAGCGATGGGATGGTGCAAATGGCCTCGCTAACGCTTGATTGGAGCAAAGAGGAGCTTCGCTGGATGCGCACGCCAAGCAAAAAGTGCCCCTCAGAGGCAACTATTGCAGAATATATGGGAAGGCGCATTCTTATAGACATCGAAAACTTCAGCTATCTGCCAATAATGGGCTATATCAAAAGCAAGCAGGGC
>WRIY01000016.1 GCA_009782515.1 Eubacteriaceae bacterium | reverse complement strand
TTATCTGATTCCTAACGCTTCATGAGGTCCATCCCCGCGTGTGCGGGGAGCATAATATCGTTCGATTAGCAATACTGCACCATTAGGGTCCATCCCCGCGTGTGCGGGGAGCATGGCAAGAAATAGATGATGTTTTCACTCAAACCGGGTCCATCCCCGCGTGTGCGGGGAGCATGGACTGTGCAAAGCGCATGAAGGCGTATGCGAAGGTCCATCCCCGCGTGTGCGGGGAGCATCACCGAAATTGACGGATATGCGATTAACGCCGAGGTCCATCCCCGCGTGTGCGGGGAGCATTTTAGAGGCGAAACAATGCCAGTTTTTAGCGAAGGTCCATCCCCGCGTGTGCGGGGAGCATTGCTTTTACGTGTGAAAGCATAAGCTCTATGAAGGTCCATCCCCGCGTGTGCGGGGAGCATACTAAAAAAAGCACGATACTAAAGCAATCTAAAATATGTCTACGCGTCAATTTTATCACTTTTTTCGTCAAATGAAAAACAGGTTCAACTGAATGGAACCTGTCTAAGTAACAAAAATGGTCGGAATGAGAGGATTTGAACCTCCGGCCTCTTGGTCCCGAACCAAGCGCTCTACCAAGCTGAGCCACATCCCGGCGTAATCAATTATATCTAGATACTGGTTTTAGTCAAGCGTTTTTTTGGCAGTGAAAAGATCTATTTGCCTATGACTTCAGCCATTTTATAAACAGCAGAATGGCGGCTACATCAACGATGGCGACTATAATCCCTGCCCAAGCGTATTGAGTGTTGCTGCGAATTATCCCGATTATCCCAAAAACAGCGGATAGAACGCTCGTAAACGGAGCTACAAAGATAAACAAGGATGTTGCTGCAAAAAACAGCCACCATATTGCACCTGAGTCATTATCGCTCAGCTTGCCACCGGAAAATACTAAGCAAAAAATAAAGACTGCCAGCCATAATGCTAGGGGTGATGCTGAAAAAGCTAAACTTAATTTCGAATATATATTTCTGCCAGTGCCCATATACCCGCCCTTTCTTTTAATGTATTGCCATGCTGTTAAGATACCATTTATTATCAATGCATACTAGAATTATTGTTGCTTTAATACGATCTTGCACTTGCTGCATGTCTTGGACTTCTATTTCTATGTCATGCACTTTGAGAATTTGAATGTTTGGGTTCAGCATCGGCAATGCCAAATTGCTTTCCGAATTTATCGCTTTCTCCGAAACCATGCTCGCATCAACAAATTTATACTCAGCAGAATAAATTTCCTTTAGAAAGTAAAGCATATCCGAATATTGGGTTTGCGCGTCTGGCAGCCCAAGCCCGGAGTTTACGGCTTCGAGATCAGAGTTAAAGAGCTTTGTGAATGAATCTGAATCCCTTTGACCTAAGCTTTTAAGAGCTTTTGATAATATTTGGCTTTCGCTATTTCCAAAATATGGTGAATACTGATAGATAACTGATGAGGCAACGCTAATGATAATAATTAGAGATGTGAGTATTGTTGCAACCCTATTGCTGCGTGCTACGGCAGCTCCGCATACAGGGCAGCTAGCGCTTCTGGCTTTTACTTGGGCTCCACAGTTTGCGCAGACCATATATTACCCCCTGGAGTGCTTATATGCGGTATGCTGAAAGAACGCTTTCAACTTCTGAAATCTTCCCGATAAGCTTGTCAAGTTGGTTTGACGAGTGCACCATCACATCAAAGCTCATTTGGACAGACTGGTTTTTCATAGTCCTAACTGAAGATCCGGATATATTTATTCCTTCATTGCCTATAAGAGTAGACACATCGCTGAGAAGCCTTGGGCGGTCTACTGCTTTGACATATATTTCAGCTGCAAATGAGCCTTGAGCATCATTTGCCCATTCTACGCTTATCACCCTTTCAGGCTCAATATTGTTAGTAATATTCACACAATCCGCCCTGTGGATGCTAATGCCTCTTCCTCTGGTTATATATCCGACGACATTGTCTCCCGGTACCGGGTTGCAGCAAGGCGCCAACTTGTAAGCCAGATCAGAGTACCCTTCTACCTGGATTGAGCTTTCTCGCCCGTCTAGCACCCTCTTTCCTTCAAATCCAAGGCGAGAGTAGCTATCCCTGAAGTTCTCGATTATTCTGGCTATTGCATTGCTGGCATAAAGGCTTCCGCACCCTATCAGGGCATACAGTTCATCCCACGTCGCAGCGCCAAACCGCTGCCTGATAAAATCAAGGCATTCCGGTGTTATAAAGGCAGAGCCTGTGACCCCATAAGCCCGCGCTTCCCTTTCGAAAGCTGCTTTTCCTTCAGATATATTGATCTTGGCAAAGTCTGCTTTGTAATATTCCCGCAATCGCGAGGCTACTAGCTGGGCGGTTATGCCGCCATAGCCTATTGAATTGTAAAGCTCATCCCAAGTGGATGTGGAGAAGCGCTTTGTTATATAATCCAGGTATTCATTCTTTGTAAAGGCACCCAGTTCCAGGCCATGCGCCTTTGCTTCTGCTTCAAGAAGGGACTTGCCTTTGGCAATGTTCTCTTTTCTGTCGGCTTTTCTGAAAAAGCTTCTGATCTTGTTTTTTGCTGATACTGATGAAACAAACGAAAGCCAGTCTCGGCTTGGGCCTTTGGAGTTTGGGTTTGTGAGGATTTCGACGATGTCGCCATTTGATAGCTTGTAATTCAAAGGAACGATCTTGTAGTTGACCTTTGCCCCGCTGCACAGGTTGCCAACATCAGTGTGAATCCTATACGCGAAGTCTACAGGGGTTGCTCCCGCAGGGAGCTCAATAGGCTTGCCTTTTGGCGTTAGAACATAAACATTGTTGGGGTTAAGATCAGTCTTTACTGAATCTATGAAGCCGACTGCGTCATCCGTATCGTCCTCAACAAAATCCTTTATCATTTCGAGAAGCTTGCTTGCAAGCTCATCGCCGCTTCCCTTGCCTTCTTTATAACTGTAGTGGGCTGCAACGCCAAACTCTGCAACATAGTGCATTTCCCAGGTTCTTATCTGTATCTCGACTGGCGTAGCGCCGGGAATAAGCACAGTTGTATGCAGTGACTGGTAGCCATTCTGCTTTCGCATAGCTATATAGTCTTTGATCCTGCCTGGTATTGGCATCCAGAGCTCGTGGACATATCCAAGCACTGCGTAGCAGTCGCTTAGAGAGTCTACTATGATTCTTATGCCAGTTAAATCATAGATTTCGTCAAAGCTCCTGCCTGACTTCATCTTATTATATATAGAGTACAGGTGCTTTGTGCGGCCGGTAATGTCAGCGTTGATTCCTGCGGCTGAGAGCTTTGCGCCGATAACGGACATGATATTTGAGAGGTATTCGCCCAGCTCGGAAAGCTTGTTGTCAACAGCTTCGGCTAAGGATGAGGATGCATGCGGATCTTTGTACTTGAGGGCAAGATCCTCAAACTCCATCTTCATTTGGTACATGCCAAGGTGGTGTGCAAGAGGGGCGTATATATCTAAAGTTTCGTCAGACTTAACAATCTGCTTTTCTTTGGGCATTGCATAAAGGGTTCGCATGTTGTGAAGCCTGTCAGCAAGCTTTATAAGCACGACCCGGTAGTCTTCGGCCATGGCAACAAACATTTTTCGGAAGGTATCGCTTTGGGCTTCTTCAAGGTTTGAGTATGAGAGCTTGCTTATTTTAGTAACGCCTTCAACAAGCCCTGCAACCACTGGCCCGAAATTATCGCAGATGTCCTGGTAGCCATAGTCTGTGTCTTCTATAACATCATGCAAAAGCGAAGCTGCTATAGTAACCTCGTCCATTTGCAGCTCTGCTAAAATTAAGGCTATCTCAAGAGGATGGATTATATAAGGCTCCCCTGTTAAGCGCTTTTGCCCTTTGTGCGCGTTATCAGCATACTGATAGGCGCGCGCAATTAGATCAATGTCAGCGGTTTCGTTGTTGCTAAGTACAATATCGATAATATCGCTTATGCCGTGCATGGCGCCCTCCTATCTCGGCTGTAAAAAATTGAAAACAGATCTTTATTTATTAGGTTATTATTATACTCCGTTTATTCTATTTTGGCAAACTTTTTTCGAGCCTGTCCACCTTGATTTTATGGCTATTTTTGCGCCTTGCTTGGGTTTTAAGGCAGGCTTGTGGTACAATAAATCCGCTCAGCATGACCAAAAAGTAGAAAAAATACGAATACTGGAACCAATTATTTATTGAATAATACAGGAATCTAGCTATGCGGACGGTTGCGAAGCTTTTGCGTGCGAAGGCTGTGCAATTCGCATTTTTTGGAAAAGAGCCCTAAATGGCCCTATACAATAGGGGCAAATATACAGGAAGGCGCGCCACGCTTGGCGCTACTGGTTTATGATTCAAGTAACAGATCTCGCGATGTCCTTTGGAGCTGACACCCTGTTTAAGGATGTCAGCCTAACCTTTCAAAAGGGTAACTGCTATGGCGTTATTGGCGCAAACGGCGCAGGCAAAACAACTTTTTTAAAAATCCTCTCTGGCGAGCTTGAGCCTTCGCGTGGCCATGTCTCAGTCTCTTCCGGGGAAAGAATATCGGTCTTAAAGCAAGACCACAGCGTATATAACAGCTACAGCGCTTTTGACACTATTGTCATGGGCAACGAAGCTTTGTACGCCTTGATGAGGGAGAGGGATGAGATCTATGCAAAGAGCGACTTTTCTGATGAGGATGGCATGAGGGCAGCCGAGCTGGAAGGCGACTTTGCCGAGATGGGCGGATGGGAAGCTGAATCGGATGCCTCCAAAATCATTCAAGGGCTGGGCCTTGAGGAGAGCCAGCTGTTTGATTTAATGGAGAGCATGTCAGAGCGTGACAAGATTAAAGTGCTCGTAGCTCAGGCACTTTTTGGGGAGCCTGATATCCTGCTTATGGACGAGCCGACCAACGGCCTGGATATAGCAAGCGTTTCATGGCTTGAAGATTTCCTGCTTGAATTTGAAGGGGCATTGATAGTAGTATCCCATGACAGGCATTTTTTGAACACTATATGTACCCATATAGTGGATATAGACTATACTAAGATGGTAATGTACCCTGGCAATTATGAGTTTTGGTATGAGTCAAGCCAGCTCATGCAAAGAATAGCCAAGCAGCAGGCTAAAAAGCGTGATGAACGGGCAAAAGAGCTTATGGAGTTTATTGCTAGGTTTTCTGCCAACAAGTCAAAGTCAAAGCAGGCGACATCAAGAAAAAAAATGCTTGAAAAGCTAACTGTGGAGCAGATGCCAGCTTCGTCGAGGAAATATCCTTTTGTTGCATATGAGGTGGACAGGGAGGCAGGAAAAGATATACTTACAGTATCAGGCCTGTCAAAATCTGTTGACGGCGAGCTTGTGCTCAACAACATTTCATTTACATTGTCAAAGGGCGACAAGGCAGCTTTTGTAGGCGAGTATGATATAGCCAACACTGTATTGTTCAAAATACTTAATGGCGAAATGGAGCCTGATTCAGGCAGCTACAAATGGGGCGTTTCCATAACAAAAAGCTACTTTCCCCAGGATAACACAGAGTATTTCAAAAACGGCAATATCAGCATTCTCAAGTGGCTGGAGCAGTATTCAAAGGACACCGCTGAATCATACCTAAGGGGGATGCTCGGAAGGATGCTGTTTTCACAAGAGGAAGCGCTAAAGCCTGTTGGAGTGCTCTCCGGAGGGGAGAGGGTTAGGTGCATGCTTTCCAGGATGATGATGTATGGAGCAAACACCCTTGTTATGGATCAGCCAACAAACCATCTGGACCTTGAAGCGATAACTGCGCTCAACAACGGGCTTGTTGCATTTAAAGGCAATATAGTTTTTTCATCGCATGACCATGAGTTTATTTCGACTATAGCAAATAGGATTATTGAGCTGTCCCCTGAAGGGATTGAGGATTACAAAGGCACATTTGATGAGTACCTTGAAAGCAAGCTGTCACTGGCAAAGTGACAGAGAGGGCTTATTGGTAATTTTATAACAAATGAGGTTAGCATGTATTGTGGAAACTGTGGCAAGAAATTGCCTGATGGCGCGCTATTCTGCCCCCACTGCGGCAAAACGTCAGAAATAGGGCAAAGCCAGGGTGCATACGCCAGTATGAAGCAGCCTGAAATCGATGCAGCGCCAAATGAAGATTATGATGATATAATTTCGAAATTTCCATCGGGCGAAAGCGCGAGGGATTATCGCGAATTCAGATTTTCAGACTTCTCTTACGAAATGAGACAACTAAGGCGCAACTTCCAGAAAGATGCAGCTGCGCTTAGAAGGCGGTTTTTTCGCGATAGAAGCGATAGAAGAAGAGGCTATAGAGACGATGAATTGGACGAAACAACATTTGGGCAAAGAGCGCTTTGCCTGTTTATGCCCATATTTGGCTTGTTCTTTTATTTATCATGGAGAGACACCTATCCCAACAGGGCAAGAGAGGCTTCTACGTGGGCAATTCGCGGGTTGGTATTAAGATTGCTGCTGCGCTGAAATGCACTCACAAGAATAGTCTTTATTGACCCCTGAGCGCATATATTAAGACTAAGCGCAAGAGGGGTGGAAATGGATAATAGCCTACTTTCGCATCTGGATTCCCTGGATGCGCAAAACAGACATAATGAGATTATCAGCACGATTCTTGGGATCCCTGAAGAGGAGCGCGGCTATGGGCTAGCTTGCCGTTTAGCGCGCGCTTACAACAATACAGAGCAATTTGATGCAGCCATTTCAGAGCTGCTGTCTGTATCAAGGGAAGGCGAAAGTGACTGCATGTGGCATTACCGCCTTGGCTATGCGCTCTATTACTCAGATCGCTTTGAGGAAGCTCTTGAAGAGTTTATGCTGGCTAAGAGCAAGAGTGTTGCTGATAATGAATGGTTTGAAGCCTATATTCTATGGTCGATAGCCAAAATTCAGCTCAAAAGCCAGCAATGAAAAGAAAGGAGGGGCAAAAGAAGTAGTAAATACATATTGCCCAGCCTGAAGTTTCACACCATAACGTTGATAAGAGGCTCCCCAAAATAACTTAAGCATTTTAAAGGCTGGGCTACCAAAGGGAGCTACAACCACAAAAGGGCAGATACTTGCCCTTTTTCAATTTTCTTTTATTTTTTATGTAGCTTTAGCTGCGAACCAGCTTTAGCTGGCTGTTGATCAAATCAAGGTTAACTCCATCCTCGTATTGGCTGTATGCGCCTTCACTGCTGGGCTGGGCGTTATGGTCAAGGCCAAGATCGGCTATATTGCCTTTTCCCGCTGTGCATATGGCGTTGTTTTCTGAGTAATTGACTATTACAGACCTAACCTTAATGAAATGGGTGCATTCTTCCTTTGTACTGTATTGATAGATTATTTCCCTTGTTGGCAGCACATCCTTAACAAGCACATGCTTGTTATAGAACTGGTTTGCAGCTTTTGCCTTTGGGCTATAGTATTTTGACGGCACGATTGAAGCAGTTATGTTTATGCCTCTCATTATATAAAACTCATGGACTTTTGTGCCGCTCCAGCCAAAGGCAGCTGATATGACCTCATGCAGCTCACTAAACGTAAAGTGCATAGGAACCGTTACTTCGCGCCAGATTTCAGCCCTGAAGCTGTCAAGCCTTATCGCAAGCTCTACAGCATGGCACTTAATAGGGTTGCTGCCATATGCTCTTAAGGCTTCTACCATCTTTTTGCATGGCTTCGAGCGATATTCCCTGTAGCCTGCAGAGCCTGGCTCGCCATCCTGGAACGGGAAGTTTGTGGCGTTCTTGTTTCTGGCCGCTATGCGCACTATCCTGTTTGAAATAGGCGCGGAGCTTTGCTCCAGAAATGATTTAATGTCTTTTGTCATGCGCGTTAGCCTGGCTAGCGCTTTTGTGTCTGATGATATGCTGTAGTGGAAAAATCCGGATTCGCTTATATATGTGTTTGCGATTTCAGGGTCTATGCCTTCATCTGCCAAATAGTCAAGGAGCGCTAAGCGAAATAGGCTAGTAATATGCATGTAAGGCTCTTTGAGCTCAAAGACAACGACTGCATATCTTGTTATGTCATTAATAAAGACAACGCCCAGTTTGCCTTTGGCCTTCAACAAACCTGCATGCCAGCTGTCTAGAGGGTGCTTAATGCCACTTTCTTGTGGATTCATAAAGCCTAATTCTTTGATCAGTGCTTTCGAGCAATTAATCTGCATCATTATTCCTTTATATAAAATCTGGCGAATTAATTATATCATTTGGACAAGCCCATGCAGCAAAGAAATGGGATCGCACACGCAAAGCAATTTGGCAGCCTGCCAAGGCCAGTTAAATTGATTATGCCCATTAAATATGCTAAATTGTAGTTAATTAGGCAGAATGCCTATGCTTTTTACAAAAAACGATGCAAAGGAAGCAGGTATTATGAGCGCAGCATCACATGCTATTGCCGAGATAGAGGCAAAGAAAGATCTGTTTATCGATCTAGCAACCAAGATTTGGGAAAATCCTGAAGTGGCGAATAAGGAGCATAAAGCAGCAGCCTGGACAGCAGAGCTGTTAAGAAGCGAAGGCTTTGAAGTGCAAGAGGCCTATGCCGGAGTGCCTACTGCAATTAGGGCGACGTATGGGCAAGGAAGCCCTGTTATCGGGCTTTTGGGAGAGTACGATGCGCTTCCTGGCATGAGCCAAAGCGTTTCAACAAGCAAAGAGCCTATTATTGAGGGAGGCGCCGGCCAAGGCTGCGGCCACAACCTTTTAGGCGCAGCCCATGCTGCAGCTGCTGTGGGCATTAAGCGGGAAATGCAGGAGCGCGGCATTCAGGGAACTATTGTTTTTTACGGCTGCCCTGCTGAAGAGCAGCTTACAGGAAAGCCATTTATGGCCCGTGATGGAGGCTTTGAAGGCCTTGACTGCTCATTCGCATGGCATCCGGGCACTGCAAACAGCTTAACGCTGGGCACGATGACAGCCATTAATGCTGCACGCTTTCACTTCAAAGGCGTAACCGCCCACGCCGGAGCTGATCCGCAGAACGGCAGAAGCGCGCTTGACGCAGCAGAGCTTATGAATGTTGGAGCAAACTTCCTGCGCGAGCATGTAACCCATGATGTCCGAATCCATTATGTAATCACAAATGCGGGCGAAGCGCCGAATATAGTTCCGGACAAAGCTACAAATTGGTATTATGTGCGGGCATTGACAAGGGAAGCTGTAGTAAGCACTTTCGAGAGAATAGTCAAGGTTGCGCAGGGTGCCGCCATGATGACTGAGACAGAGGTAGAGGTTGAAGATTCAGGCGGGTGCTACAACACACTGCAAAACAAGGTTCTCTGCGAAGTCGCATACGAAGCTATGCAGGAAATAGGGATGCCGGAATATAGCGAGGATGAGATAGCGTTTGCAAAAGAGCTTAACGAGGCAAGCCCCAACTACCAGATGATGGTGAATTCAGGCAGGATTCCTGAAGGCGAGCACATAGCCAGAAACATCCTTCCTATATCATCTGATAATGTCTATGCTTCAACTGATGTTGGCGATGTGCAGCATCTTGCCCCCGGAGCGTCTTTTTCGTCTACAACCTCCAATGTGGGCGCAGGCGGGCACTCCTGGCAAGTAACAGCATGCTCTGGCCATTCCATTGGCATGAAAGGCATGATCAACGCTGCAAAGATACTTGCGCTCTCATGCATAAAAGTCTTTGACAGCCCCGAAACGCTTGCAAAAGCAAAAGAGGAATTTGACGAGGCTACAAAAGGAAAGCCTTATGTATGCCCCATTCCGCAAGGAATGCAGGTGCCGAGCTAAATTGAAGGGGCTTGAGGCTACAGCCAAATCTCTCTAGATTCAAGATACAGGCGAAAACCTGTGCAGGCAGCGCCCTAAAGCTTATGCCTGCACTTCTGCTAACCAAAAAGAGGGGGCAACATGCACCCCCCTCTTAATCTTGAACACGCTTTACCTGGCTATCGCCTCTCCCATTGCGAAAGCCTGGCTGCTTAGCTCTTCAGGCGCTTCACCGCCTGCTCCAGCCCAAATAACCCTTCCTACTTCGTTCCAGCCGAGGCGTGCAAAGAAGCCTGCTGTTACTTCAGCAGCTGGTTTGTAAGCTTCTGCATCCGGCGCGCCATGCGTAATTATTATTCCGAAATTTTTGCCGGGAAAGCGCGGGCTAAAATCAGGCGCCATAGCCGGATATAGCCTGTTAATCAGCTTCCAGCCTTGGGCTGTGATTGAGCCCATGTATATCGGCGCACCGAAGATGATGCCATCAGCATCCTTTAAGTCTGCATACATTGTGCTGAAGTAGTCGTTTTGCACGCAGGCTACTGCATCTTCTTTGCGGCAAGCCATGCATCCTTGGCAACCGCGCAGGCTGGCATCATTTAGGTTGTATTCCACAACTTCCAGGCCCTTCGATTTCGCTCCATCAGCAGCTTGGGCTAACAGCGATGCTGTCGTCCCTCTTTTTTTGGGGCTGCCATTAAATATAAGAACTTTGCCCATAATATAGTCTCCTCAGATAATTTTTTAGTCAATTCCATTATAACAGGCCAATTTTCGCCATTTTAGTATCAAATGCTTAGTTTTTTTGTCAGGCTGCCTGTGTTTGCCAAGGCTTAGAAGATTCTTTACATAACATTTTTTATGGGATATCATTGATTCATTATATACATAAATGAATACACCCCATGAAAGGAGAAGCTGCCGCTTGCATACATATATTGGCAGCAATAATCATGCTAACACAAGAACAAACCCAGAAATACCTTGAGAGGATCGGGCTGCTTGAGCCAAAAGAGCCTTCCAGGGAGTACCTTGACGAACTAATATGGGCACACCAGCTGTCAGTTCCCTTTGAAAACCTCGACATGATCGATTTTGCAAAGCCTACTATCGTAACTGTTGAACATTTATACGATAAGGTTGTTGAAAGAAGAAGAGGCGGCTACTGCTTTGAGCTTAATGGGATTTTCTGTGAGCTTCTTGTAAGCCTTGGCTTTGACTCTGTAGGATGCATCGCCAGGGTGAGATCATTTGATCCCAATGCTGTCAGAAGGCTTCATCGGGTGAGTGTCGTAACGCTGGATGGAGAGCAGCTTTTTGCTGATGTTGGGTTTGGCGGGGCTATGCCGCCTGTATCAGTTCCAATGGATGGATCTGTTCGATCTACATTTAAGGGCGATTACTGCTTTGCTGTGGAAGAAGACGGCGAAATGTCCTTAATGCAGGTAATGCCGGAAGGGGAGCTAAAGCCGCTTGTGGCTTTCTACAACAAAGAGACGCCGGATGTTGAATTTGTTATCGCCAACCACTGGACCGGCTCAAGCCCTGACAGCCCATTCAGGATGAACCGCTCTTTGAATTTCAATAAGCCGGATGGCTTTGTGAGCCTCTCAGGCACGACTCTTAATATAACAAAAGGCGACGAGAAGACAACAAGGGAAATTACAACCCTTAGAGAGTACTATGAAGTGCTGGAGGAATACTTTGGCTTGTCGTTTTCCATGAGCGAAGTGCGCGGAGATTTATAGCGGCTATACTATCATCCCAGCTTTTATGTTATTAGCTGGGATTTTTAAATTCAGGCGGGTGCGAGAGCGAGGCTTTAGCAGAGATGCTCAGCAAATCCGCCCTTCAGCTTCTATGTCAAAAAAGTGCATCTTTGAAGCATTTATGCCTATGCTGATGCTGCTTGCTATTTCAGCATAGACATCCGGCGCAACGCGGGCAACAAGCCTGCTGCCCTGCCATGCCACGTTCAGATATGCCTCGTTTCCCATTCTTTCCAGCACTTCAACTTCAGCAGAAAATACGCTTTTCGGGCTTTGCGCTAAGAATGCGCTGTCAACGCGTATATCTTCAGGGCGTATGCCAATTCTCACCTGCTTGCCCACATAGCTTTTGACAGCGTCGCTCGGGTTGTGCAAATAAAGGGCATTTCCGCTAAAATCGGCATAAAAGCCGTTGCCATTCACGCTAAGCACAGCGTCAATAAAGTTCATCTGCGGGCTACCGATAAAGCTTGCGACGAATATATTGACAGGATAGTCATAGATATTTTGCGGCGTATCTACTTGCTGTATATAACCGTCCTTCATGACAACTATGCGATCGCCCATTGTCATTGCTTCGACCTGATCGTGCGTGACATAAACAAACGTAGCGCCAAGGCGCTTTTGCAGCTTTATGAGCTCTGTGCGCATGCTGGCCCGAAGCTTTGCGTCGAGGTTTGAGAGCGGCTCGTCAAGCAGAAAAGCAGCAGGCTCGCGCACCATCGCCCGGCCAAGCGCTACGCGCTGGCGCTGGCCTCCGGACAATGCCTTTGGCTTTCGTTCAAGCAAATCCTCGATTCCCAGAACAGATGCTGCCTGCCTGACCTTTTGGTCGATTTCAGCTTTGGGCATTTTTCGAATGCTAAGAGCGAAAGCCATATTTTTATAAACGCTCATATGGGGGTAGAGGGCATAGTTCTGAAAAACCATTGCAATGTCGCGGTCTTTGGGGGCAACACTGTTTACAAGGTTGCCGCCTATATAAAGCTCGCCTGAAGTAATTTCCTCCAGGCCTGCAATCATGCGCAATGTTGTTGTTTTGCCGCATCCTGAAGGCCCTACCAAAACCAGGAACTCTTTGTCTTTTATCTCAAGGCTAAAATCGCTCACTGCAGTTATATCGCCGGGGTAAACCTTGCTGATATTAGCTAAACTTATGCTAGCCATGCTGCCTCCTGTCTCTTCTTGGCCATCTTAAGCATGCTGCCAGCGCGAACATGCTGGAAGCAAACGATATGGCCGCCTGCTTAGCAAGCAGTGAAAAGCCTATGCTGTCGCGCATCGAGGGGGGCCGGCGCAAATATTCTTTAACAGCCTGGCTGAAGTTTGAAGCTAAGCCTTGCCAGAAAGCAAAGTCACTCCATTTCGAGGGGATCATCCATTCAGGCAGCTTGTTAAGCAATGAGGGCAACAGGAGGGCAAATGCGAGCAGCAGGGAGTAAAAACCGATGGATTTTGCAGTGCGGCTGGCTTTGCCAAACAAGCCTAAGAGCATTCCCAGGGCATAGCAAGCCATTATATATACCGGAATATTTGCCATAAAGGCAGCGAAGCTGGCTGGAGCCTGTGTTATGAGTGCATCCGCACTGCCCAGGCCTGATGAAATAGCATAGCTGGCAGCTTCCTCCTTTGTTGCGTTTTCCCCTCCGCCGGTAAGCTCAACGGCGCTCCATGCCTGTGACGCCGGCATGTCTCCTGCGCTTACAAGCGCAATATAATCATCCGAAGCAAATATCCCCCGCACAGTATATGCCTGATCGCCAATGTTTGCGCTCATGCCTATAATGCCGGAATTGCCATAAAGCCGGCTTGCAAGCGCAGTTGAGAGCGCAATGCCTGATTTGTCAGTAACACCGGGTGTGCTTCCGGATTGAAATTCGCTTGGCCATATGCTGGAGGCATTGCCGCTGTAGTATATGCATAGTGCATTGATGCGAGCAGTGCCGCTTTCTACATTAGTGTTTTCCTCACGCCAGAATGTTGGCCAAAAAGCATTTTCGCCACCGCTCTTAATCGAATACTGCCTGGCTTGGTATGCTGCTTCATCGCTAATCTGGCTATCAAAGCGCAAAGACATTCCGTTGAAGCATTCGCTTACAGCCTGTGCATTCTTAAAGCCTGTAGACAATAAGATGCAAAGGCAAACCCACACAAGGCCGTCAAGGGCGTATGCTCTGGTTTTGCCGGCAATGCTTTTAATGCTCATTGCTGGTTTACCCTAACTCTGTCGCCGGCGGCAATAGACTTGCTGCTGGCTGCTATAACAAGCGAATCACGGCCGACAGGCCCGCTGACTGCTGCCATGGAATCATCTGAAGCCAGCAGTGTTACCGGCGAAAGCAAAACAATATTTTCAAGGCCAAGCACGGTTGAGCGCTTTTCTACAGTGTAAATAAAATATCCGCTGGAATCAGAGCGCAAAGCTGAAAGAGGTATGCATATGTCATATGTGGTTGAGCTAAAGACAGCCTGGACATCTACGCTTTGGCCGGCTTTCCATTCCCTTTGCGGCAGCTTTATGGAAACCAGGGACTGGTTTTTGTCATTGGGAGCTGAAATAGAGGATATCTGCGCTTTCACTGTCGGCGAATAATACATAGAGCTCCCCCCAATAGCCACTTCGCACTCCATGCCTATAGCCAGCTTGTCCGCATCGGATTGGCTTACATAAAATTCTGCCTCAAAAGCGCCAGTATCATCAGACAGAATGGCAGCCGGCTCAGAGCCCGTAATGGCGCCTTGGCCCAGCGTTTTGCTGACTGTTCCGCCTGCGTCAGATCGAAGGGCGCCGCCATTGCTTAGTATTGACTGCAGCAGGGCAATCGACTCTTGCTGCTTGTTTATGTCAAGCTGCTGCAGCTTTGCGTCAATGCTGTTTTGCGCTTTAGTGTCAGCAGCTGACTGCTTTGACTTCTCCAGGTCTTTTTCTGAGCGCGCCAGTGAAGCCTGCGCGTCTTCAGACCTTCTTCGAGCGCTCTGAAGATCCGAAGCTGCTTTATTTTCAGCGGTTTCAAGATCGCTGCGCGCCCTTGCCGCTGCGGCAGATGCGCTTTCCCATTCGCTTAGCTGCGCACTTCCGCTTTCGTAAGCCAGCCTTGCCTGCTGCTCTCCGGCTATCGCATCATCAAGCGCTGCCTGGGCTTTTGCAATATCAGCCTCAGCTGAAAGCCTTGCGCTTTCATAGTCATCATTAGCGCGCTCAAGGCTGAGGGCAGCTGAGTCGTAGCCAGATGTGTCTGGCTGCTCTTCGCGCCCCAGCTTGCTTAAGTTTAGCCTCATTTTCTCCAGAGAGGCAGTTTCGCGCTCCAGCTTTGCGCGCACATCCGAAATGCTAAACAATATTAAGTCGTCTCCGGCCTTCACCTCCTGGCCTGAGCCGGCAAGCGCCTTAACAACTGTCAGGCCTTCCGGTGCGGATATTATGTGCTGATCCTGCGCTTTTACCGATGCTTTGCCAGTTACAGCCTCTGTTACCGGCGCTCTTAGCGGGTTTGAGACAGACACCCGTGCAAGCGCAGCGCCGGAAGCGCCTCTGGAGATAAGGGTAAGCGCTATAAGCGCAACAAGGAATTTTGCGATATTTGCAAGAGCGCCCTTTTGCGAAGCATCTTCAAAGCTTGGCAAGCCGGCTGCAAAATCCTGTATTTTGCTGATTAAACTACGTTTTTCTTCTGAGCCCTGGCGCGGCTCAATCCCGTTTTTATTATCCATGCTGCTATTCCTTAACTCCTGTTGCCTGTATGCCCAGCTCGAGGTGCTTTTGGCCAAAGAGAAAGACCAGCACTGCAGGAACCAGCACCATCAAAGAGGAAGCCATTGCTAGGCCCAGTTTTTCTGCAACTATTTGGGGCAGGTATAAGGACAATGGCCACTTTGAGGAGTCATTTAAAAAAGCCATAGGCTGCTCGATCGCATTCCAGCATTCCAAAAATCCAAGCACCAGCGCAGAGAGTATTCCCGGCAGGCCAAGAGGCAGGCCAATGCTAACAAAGATCCGAAAGTGGCTCGCTCCGTCAATTGCCGCTGCTTCGATAAGCGAAGCAGGAACGCTGTCAAAGCCTTTCATCATTATGAATACAGGGAATGCTGAGAAAGCAAACGGCAGGATGATTGCCCATATTGTATCCATTATTCCAAGCTTGCTTATTACAAGGTAGTTAGGCACCATGGCCACTTGAAATGGCATAAGCATCAAAATGATATATACCGCTGTAAGCAGTTTTTTTCTCTTAAGCTTAAGCCGGCTTAGCGCCCATGCTGCCGGGGCGCCAATAATGAGCTGGCCTGCAACTGACGGTATAACAAGCTTAAAGCTGTTCCAATACATCGCAAAGAAAACGGGCGTGTCAAGCAGCAGCTCAGCTATTGGCTGCAGTGTTGGCCATGACGGAATAATCGGCCAATATGCATAGCCCTCAGCGCTGCCAAACACAGGGCCGAGTGTATAATTCAGTTCCTCAAGCGACATAAGGCTGCCGCTTGCCATAAACCACACCGCCCACCATACGAAAAGGGACAGCGCGCTAAGGCATACAGCAATCAAAAGCTTGTTAGCAGATACAGCCGGCCGCTTTGTCATGAGCTTTCCCCCTGCAATATTTGATGCAGCATCAGCGCTGCGAAAAGCAGGGCAATACACAAGAGCGTTGCTGCTGCGCATAGCCTGCTGATGTCAAGGTTTTGGTACCAATTATTAAACAGGTGCTGCAAAAGGTATATGGAATCGTGCGGGTAAGCCCCTGCAACAAGGTAGGCTTCCCTGAATACCTTAAAGCTGTTTAAAAGCGACAGTATCGCAACCAATCCCATCGTAGGAAACAGTCCAGGCATAGTTATATAGCAAAAGCTTTGCCATGCGTTAGCCCCGTCTACCCTGGCGGCTTCATAGCGGCTGTCAGGAATGCTGTCAAGGCCGGCCAGCCATAAAACCATGTTGTAGCCGCTGTTTTTCCATATATACGTGAAGATCAAAACCCAAAACGCTGAAGACGAGCCTATAAAATCTATGGGGCCGGCCCCTAATTTTATAAGAAGGGCGTTTGCCAGCCCCTTGTGGCTGAACAGCACTTGCCATAAAAGCACTATGCTGGCAACCGGCACAGCTATAGGAAGAAGAAAGCTTGTCTTAAATGCTGTGCCGGCAGGCCTGATAGCCCTGGCCATAAGCGCTATTGCAAGGCTGATTGCCAGCAGCAGCGGTATGCACAGGAAAGCAAACCTTGCAGTATTCGCCGCTGCCAGCTTAAAGGCCGCGTTGGATAAAACAGATTTATAACCGCTTAGGCCGATAAAGCTTTTGCCGCGGGCGTCATAAAAGCTGCGCCGGACTGTATCTGCAAAAGGCAAGACATAAAAAGCAGACAGGCCGATAATGCTTGGTGCAAGAAAGCCAAGGGCGATCTTGCTTTCTGAAGCAAAGGCTTTGCCCCTATGATCTTTCAGCAAGGTAGTTTTTCGCATTTTGCTCCAGCTCCTTAACCGCTTCAGGCACGCTGAGCGTGCCCTCGCAGCATTTTTGGATCGTTGGCCTTATCATATCAAAGAGCACAGCATCAGCAATGGAAGGCTCTTTGAGCTGCGAGATAAGCCCATCTGCGTCAATAGAGAAGCTATTGCGGCCAGCGCCTGCCATGCGCTCGTTTATCAATGCAATCTGTGATGCTATTGCGTCTTTTGTAACAGGCAAGCCAATCCCATAGGCGATCTCCTGGACTTGTGTTGAGAGCATGCTATTAATAAGCTGCGCAGCAAATTCCTTGTTCTCAGCATCAGAGCTGATGCCAACGATTGTTGATGGCTCCCAGGCGCCTTTGCTAAGGCCAGGGAAAAGCGACGCATCAGAGCCGTCCCTGTCCATGACCATATGCAGCAGCTGAAGGTTTCCTGCCCTGAAAGCTGCGTAATTTGATTGCTGCGAGATGTAGCGCATAAGAGATCCCGGCACCATCTGCACATTGCCTCCGTCCGAAAAGCCGATTCGCATTTCCCCAAACTCTGTTAGCGGCTCTGCAAGAGCATATTTTGTGCTTATTGCTTTAACCGCTTCAAGGTATTTTGCCAATGCATCTGAATCTATGGCATTCTCAGCTATTATGCTCGGAGAGGATGCCATCCACAGCAGGCCAATAAGCTCATCGAAGGTATTGAAATACAGCTCCGGGCGATCTTGGCTTGCTATGCCGGAAAAGGGGGTGCCCGGCTCAGGCGCCGGCGGCTTTGAATTTCCAGACTCAACAATGCCTATAAGGCTGTCTAAATCCTCGGCCCTGCCGAGCGTGCCTTCGCTGCCTACAAACATTGGCATCAAAAACTGCATTGGCATGCAATACAGCTTGCCATCGCGCTTAAACGGGCTGAGCAGGCTATCGTATACACCGCTTGTGCCAACCAGGCTGCTTAGATCGGCTAGCAAGCCTTTGCCCTCATAGCTGCTGAGGGAAAGGCCGTCAAGTACAATAACGTCAGGGCCTTGCCCGCTTAGGAGCCTTGTATTAAGCGCCTTTATTGCATCAGAAGCCATTTGCGCGCTGGCCTCGCCCAAAGCAGTTTCATACCTGATTATTGCTTCAGGGCTGCTTTTGCGCAGTTCGGCAATTGCGGCCCTGACAAAGGCGTTTTCCTCAAGCGACCAAACGGTTAGGATTTTGCTTTTGTCGACAATCGCATTTTCATCCCATTCATACCTGTACAAACGGTTTGAATTTTGGCTCGACATGCTGACAATTATTGCTTCCCCCGAAGCAAACAGGGCTGAAACGCTGTTTTGGGGAATGCCTGTTGAGTATGATTCGCTCTGAATGGCTTTTTTAGTATCGATTCCCCTGCCTGTGTATACAATGTCGCCGTTTTGGGTGGCGGCGTACAAGCCCCCATTGCTGTACACAAGAGAGTTTGTTTGCCTGTTGAACATGCCAATTGCCCCTGCCCCCCTCTGGCTGCCGTCTTCGCCAATATTCCATTTGCTTTCCTGTATGCCGTCAGTTATGCCATAGGCGTATATATTCCCGCTTGCGCCTAATAAATATATATATTCGCCATCGGAGGCAGCGCCTGTCATGAAATCCGGGAACATATTGCTTACCAGTTCCCCAGTGCTCAAATCGCATATGAGCGCACCGGAGCTGAGATCGTATATGCCGGCCTTGCTGTCCATGTCTACAGGCGCTTGCATCTGCTGCCTTTGAGGCTCGCCGGGCCCTTCGCTGCCCCCGGAGCTTTGGCCGGAACCTGAAGCGGCGCTGATGCTTGTTTGGGTACTGCCTCCTGCCACAGGCGCAGCCGATTGCACCTGCTGCATAAAGCCGCCTATTGTATACGCTACAACAAGGCGATTCTCAGTTGGGGCAGCGAGAAAAGACACCATAACCCATTCGCCTTTTGCCAAAGCTTCATCCATTGCCTCAATAGGGAAATGCTCTGCCTGCCCATCAGGGTCAATAATGAGCATGCCTTCCGAAGGGTGAAACGCTATAAGCTTATCGCTGCCTATAAGCGCAGCTGCGATTACGCCAGCGAATCTGTCGCTGTTTGCGCCAGGGCCGGGCTTTTGGGACCAGCTGTTTCCGCCATCACTGCTTTCATAAAACTCGCCAAGCCCCTGGCTATAGCAGGCTATTACGCCTTCGGGCGTTAAAAAGCTGTAAAACTGCCCTTCAATGGGCGGCGTAATGTCAGATTCTATGTATCTGCTTATAGTTTCTGTTGCAGGCTTATTGCCGCTGCCTGTGCATGCAGCGCTTATGGCCAATAAGCATGCTGCTATTAAGCACGCTATTCGTTTTTTAATTTTCATTGATACATTTCTCCCCTCAAGATTTACCATAACTGCAATATAGCATACAAAGCTGAAATATAGCTGTAATTAATTTGGCGATGTTTTCTGATGGTGGTTTTAGGTTCATTTGAGCTTTTTCTTATATAATGAGGCAAAAGAGAAATTGGGGGCATAGCAGCGCATGAAGGTTCTGATTATTGAGGATGAGCGCGACTTGGCAGAAGCAATGTCTGCTGTATTCAAAAAGAACAATATAAGCTCAGACATTGCGCTGGACGGCGAGTACGGGCTTGACTGCGCCATGAGCGGCATATATGACGTTGTTGTTTTGGATATACTGCTCCCCAAGCTTGACGGGCTGGCTGTGCTTGCCGAAATGCGATCCTCAGGGCTTAGCGTGCCGGTTTTGCTGCTTACAGCCCTTGGAGGCATTGATGACAAGGTAGCCGGCCTTGACAGAGGGGCAGACGACTATTTGGCCAAGCCTTTCCATATGCAAGAGCTGCTTGCAAGGCTTCGCGCTTTGGCAAGAAGAAAAAGCGAGCTGCTCTATGATGGCATTATCAGCATTGGCTGCCTTAGCTTTAACCCTCAAACGCTTTGCCTTTCGGATGCAAAGGGCCGCCAAACGCGCCTGACGCTTAAGGAATCGCAGCTGCTTGAGCTGCTATATTCATACAGGGACGGGATCCTGCCAAAGGAAGAGATAATTTTAAAGCTGTGGGGATATGATGCAAACGCGCAGGACAGCAACGTTGAAAGCCAGGTTTCGCTTCTGCGCAAAAAGCTCATTGAAGCAAAATCTGATGCTGCTATAAAAGCTGTAAGGGGGGCGGGCTACCGCCTTGAGGCTAAAGGGAGGCAAGAGCGTGTTTAAGAAAGTAAGAAACCGAATCCTTATTATTAACATGGCTATGCTTTCAGCTGTAGTAATAACAGCCATGGGCCTTATTTTTGCGTCAGCATATAGCCGGGTGCTCTCAGACAATAAAGCAAAGCTTGCTTATAGCGCAATGCCAAGCTTTTTCGGCGCATCCAGAATTTATGGGGCTGATTTTCAGCAAACAGAAATTGAGCATGGCATAGTGGCTGTAGGCGACGATATATTCTTAGTTGATGGAATCGCCCAGCGCATATCGCCATATGCCGGACTGTCTTTTTCTATCATTGTAGATGGGTATAGCGCTGTAACAGAGATAAATTCAGTCATTGACTGGCCTGAGAGCGCCTATTTTGCGGCAGTTAGCGATGTTATTGAAAAATCCAGGCCTGAAGGCGTTTTGTCTATTGACGGGCGCAGATGGCAGTATGCTGTGCACCCTCTAGCTGTGGGCTTTTACGGGCAAAGCAGCAGCCAAAGTGGGGAAAGCTATAACAATATCCGCTTTTTGGACGTAACAGATTCGCATAAAATGCTGGCTTCGCTATCTATTACTTTATGCGTCTCAACAGCAGCCATACTGCTTGTGTTTTTCTTCATCAGCCTTTTCTTTGCTAACAGGGCTGTGAAACCCATGCAGGAAGCATTTGAAAAGCAGGGCAGATTCCTCGCTGATGCATCTCATGAGCTAAAGACCCCGCTTTCTGTCATTAATGCAAGCTGCAGCGTTTTGTATGCCAACAGCTCCGAGACTGTCGAAAGCCAGCAAAGATGGGTGGACTCTATCATAACAAACAGCGATCGCATGGCTGGCCTTATTAAGGGCCTGCTCTCGCTAGCGCAACTGGATTCGCAAGGGCAAGCGCTCAAGCTGGGCGCTTTTAGCATGAGCGATGCTGTTAAAAGCGCGGCAAGCGAGATAGAGCCCCTTGCCAGAGCCAAGAGCCTGGCTGTTGCGATGCAGGTGGAGGAAAATATATCTGTGGTTAGCGATAAAGAGCACGTTATGCAAGTGCTCTTTATACTGCTGGACAATGCCCTCAAGTACTCCTCTGAAGGCGGCAGCGTGCTTGTAAAGCTGAAAAGAGAGCATAGGCGCGTTGTGTGCACTATACGAAATTCAGGAGAGGGAATTTCGCCTGAGCTGCTCCCCTATGTATTTGATCGGTTTACCCGCGGGGATGCTTCGCGCTCTTCTGAAAACATCGGATACGGGCTTGGCCTTGCTATAGCAAAAGATATATCAGCAAAGCTTGGGGCAGAGCTGGCTGCCCATAGTGAGCTGGGGGCATATGCTGAGTTTTCATTTGCCCTGAAAGAATGATCCCTTTACCTTCAGCTAAGCTTACCCTATCCATTCTGATATGATCTTATTAAGCTGGCGCTCTATGCTTTCAAAATCGTTATCTAAGCCAAGAGTTCTCACACTTATTCTATTGCCATCCATGAGGTAGCTAACATCCGGGGTGGTATCTTCGTCTGTTTTAGCATAAAGCAATAAGCCGCTAGTGTTGCCAGATCGGCTAGAGTCCTTATTTTTGACATAAGCATATATCTGGTACAAATTGTTTGAATGAATTGAATAGCTATTGTATCGCCTGTTTGTTTGCAATGTACTCGAGTAGAATTTTGTATCGATAATTAATGATTTGCCTTCTGTTTCAATCGTAATGTCTGTTTGCATTCTGGGCAATAAATATGTAAATCCATCATCTATTACCCAGTTGATTTGGGCAGGGTAAACACTATAATCCGGATATTTTTTGCGATAATACCCAAGTACGAATTTTTCAAAAAGCCGATTCAGATGCTCATCCCGAAACTGAGCCATACTGTTAGGTCCATCCTGTGTTGTTGGCAGCAATCCCTCAGCTACAAGATAGCAAATATAAATGAGCATTCTATAGGTTGCATTATTGCTGCTGTACTTAATTTTCGGCCATTCTATTTTAAGTGGGCTGATCGCACTAACATGATGAAAATATAGCATAACTTTTTTTAGCGATTTCTTCTGCTCTGCCCTAACGTTAAACGATCGAATTAGCATCATGGAGATTGCCTTTATTACTTGGTTTGCATATGTGTTTTCCGAAAACTCATCGAAGTCACAAACAAGCTGGCGCTTTAGTATAGATTGTGATTTGAGGGAAGCTGAGATGTTAATTTTGCCTTGGGGCGCATTGATGCTGCCAGTTGCTGAGATGTATTCGCGTTCGATGCCTTTTTTCACTTGACTGGCAATTCCTTTAGCCAGTATAGCTGCTAACAAATCCTCTGTGTGCGGAAATTTTTCGGATGCAATCTTTTTGTAGCTGTCTTCATGAAGCACTTGAAATGCGTAAGCAAGCATATAATATATATTTTGAATATTAATCATTTAAAATTCCTGCCAGCTTTTTTCCCCAGCTTTCAACCTTTGTTTTTTCATCAAACCAATATTCGCTGAGCAGCGGCAGGATCTCAAAGTTTATGACACAGGAAAGCCAATAATCTGTGACCTCTCCATTTGGCATGAAATAACTGTGGCCAATTCTAAAGCCTTCTCCAAGCGATTCGTCTTGCTCTATTTCATTGTTAAGCTCTTTAATGCGCTCAATCAGCATTGCGAATTTTTCATTGCCTGAGCTCTCAATTATTGATATGAACCCTCTTGAATCAAAAGCAGGCTCCATTTGAAAAAAAGCAAACCGCCTGCGCAAAGCGTAGTCAATTAGGGCTATGCTGCGATCAGCTGTGTTCATGAGCCCAATAATAAAAACGTTGCTAGGCACAGAAAACAATTCGTTTGAGTACATTAGCCTAAGTTTTTCTCCTCGCTTGTCATTTTCAATTAGCATAAGCAATTCTCCAAATATTTTGCTTAAGTTGCCTCTGTTGATCTCATCAATAATAAAAAAGTATTCGTGTTCTAAATCATCCTCTGCTGCTTTGCAAAACGAGTAAAATGGGCCTTTGGCAAGCTCGAATCCTGTCTCAGTAGGGCGATAACCCATAATAAAATCTTCATAGCTATAGCTTTGGTGAAATTGCACTGCAAGCACTCGGCTTGTGTCTTTTGTGCCAATAATGGAATAGGCCAGCCGCTTTGATATAAAAGTTTTGCCTACACCGGGTGCTCCTTGGAGAATGATGTTTTTCTTGATCTTGAGAAGCTCAAGAAGGTTTTCATATTGCTGTTGTGCAAAGAATGCTTCATCTAGAAAATCGCTTTGCGAATAGCTTTCGTATTTGATTTCACTCTCTGGCCCAAAGCCTTCAGCGAAAATCAGCTCCAGCTTTTCTACATACTCCGTATATGGAGTTACATCAGTAAGCGATTTCGTTACTGCCTGGCCAGGATGCTCCCAAGTTCCGTTATTTGTCCATCTGATGCTGCGGATATTTTTGTATTCATCGCGCTCAGCCATGAATACATACCCCGATTCTACAATGCCACGCCCGATTAGCTGGCGAGTGCCTCTTTTGGCGAAAACAATATCCCCTTCGCGCATGTCATGAACAAACTGCCAGGCCACCAAGGAATTGTGTTTATATGATTGCGAACTGTCGTACTTATGTTGCATTTCTTGCCGTATTGATTCCGTGTCTGGGTATTTTTTCAAGTCTCCCAGTTTATCCCATCCGATGCAAATTATGCCGTTAGAATAAAACTCATCCCATTTTCGCGAATTTTCGCCGGGAGAATACATCCAATAGCGCTTTTCAGCCGATCTGCTTTCTTGAGCTTCTTTGTGACGGGCCCACTTGTCGTAAATGCTGCTTGCTAACGCAGAATCCATGTCAACGCTCTTTCCCTTCTCCGTCAAAGACCAAGCATCATTAACTGAATTATCAAGAAGCCCCTCATACGCAAGAAATACAGCCGCATTATCGACTTCACTAAAGTATTTACCCTTGTTTTGGCCTCTTTGCGCTTCGTTAGGCATTGCATCAGGCAATTTATGCTTTTCCATAATATACTTATACACTTCATTAGTCGGCTGTGATCCTTGAAGAGATTTCAAGGCATTAACCAAAGGCTCAAACCATTGCAGAAATTTAGGTTTTGCCTTGCTTTCGTTTTGCTCTTGTGAATTCGCATTGGCAGCTTCCCAAGCAGAATTGGAAAGCTCGGGGAAGCTTCTAAAAGGGGAGTTGTTGCTAGAAAAGCTGCTTCGGCACAGATCTACTAATTTGAGATAATTCTCAGCCTCAGGCAACTGCTTTAGATTCGAGACACTCTCTACCCCAATTATGCGAGCATCATCGCCATTGAGCAAAAAATTTCTATTGCTCGAATCAAGATTAAGATAAAAGTATGGCCGCATCCAAAACAGGCCCATCGTTAGATTCCAGCTTATGCCTTTGTGCTTTATTGCTTCAGAATACCACTTAACAAACATATGCCTATTGCCGTCTGTAGGATCATCAGCGAATTTCGCAGCAGCGTAAAATAGCTCCCAAACATCAGAGGCAGCTTGTTCATTCCATGCAACAACAGCCATCATGTTCATTAGCACTGGCACTCCGCTAAAACTTGTTGGCAAAGCTGATTTTATATCCATCAACTCGCAATACGCCTTCATCAGAGCAGTGCGGTTGGACATAGAGATGCCTTTGTTAAACGTCCCAAATACAGTAAAAGGATCGATATCTGTAGAATCAGCAAACTGGCTTCTGAGCCCAGTTTGCACATGAGCGCTATTTACAAGAGCTAATAAATCCGCTCGGTTGCTTTTGTAGCTGATCAGCTTGTCTGCAAATTCAGAATAATACGCAACCCAATCATACGCACCCTCATCCACCATAGTAATAATTCCGCTTTGCATGTTCGTTTATCTCCCATTCTATAATTTCATGCTTATTTATAAAATGAAAGCTGCCGGCAGCCAATCCGCTACCCAGCAGCTTTCACGCCTTCGCATACTATTTCATGTAAAACTGGCCACCATAAGTTTTAACTTCGTCTTGGATCGCAGCATTAAGCTTTGTAGTTCTCTCAATATCACTCGCCCTGCCAACTATGCCACCGCAAAAAATATAGCCGCCCCCCGGCGCGTACTTGTCTATAGCTGTTCTTGCATAAGCCCTGACCTTTTCTTCGCTTAAGTCGCTGTCAGTTTCCGGGACAAAGTCAAACCCTCCAACAACCGTGATCTGGCCTTTGTACTCCTGCATCACTTGCACCAGATCATTGGACTCTTGTGCCGGATCCCAGTACTTAACCCCAAAATCTATCATATCGGGAATAAAGGCTTCGCATTTGCCGCAGTTATGGAATTGAATTGGAATTCCCCTGTCAACAGCAGGCTTGGCCATGCGCGCATATATTGGCTTAAAGATATCTTGGTATACTTCAACTGAGAAGAAAGGCGCATACTTTGCGGCAGTGTCGTCTCCCATTGTAAAGATATCCGGCTTGTAGTGCTCAACGACTTTTTCAATTATCGGCATGTAGTAGCTGCATATATGATCCAGCATCTCCTTAACTGCCTCCGGCTCTTCCAAAAGGGCGCACAGGCCTTCAGTAAAGCCCATGTAGCTGATAAGCATAGTGAACGGGCCAAATCCGCCCCCTGCGCTAACACCCACCATTTCACGATCAAAATCCTTAAGATCACTCGCAGCCATTGCGCCCCAGTCAGCGCTCTCAAAACCTTCAGGGTATTCGGGCCATTTAACAGCCTTGTCCCACTTAGTTACATCATCCAAGATAAAGTGGCCAGGCTTTGGCAGGCCTGCATTCCCTGCCTCCTCAACTGCTGTTCTTGTTATGCCCCAAGCGTCAGTCCACTCTGCCCGCGTATTTCCTTCTGAAGGGGGCGGCCCCATCATTGGCGGCCCCATTATCGAAGGGGACACTGACCAAACAGGCGAGTTTGGCGTTCTAAAGCCAAGATCCCACACAGGGACGTATTCAGGCATTTCGCCTCTTGACAGCCGAAGGTAGTTCTCTTTTGGAGTAATGTTTGCCATTGTTGTATCCTTCCTTATAATTAGCCTAATGCACTATTGGTGCTTGTAGAAACGAGTTATTATCAAATACATTATCTCATATTCAAATGAAAAAGCTCGAAGAATCTGCTATGGCGGGCATGCTTCCGCGCATCAGCTCTGTTATCCAGGAAGTGGCCGGGCTGCACTCGGCAGCTGCTTATATGCACAGCGCACAAAAAGGGCAGCTGCATAAAAAGCTGCCCCAAGGCGCACCCCATTAAATCCCCTATTGCATCTCAGCGCTGTGCTGCAAAAGCGCGTACTCTTCACTTAGAAGATCAAGAAAGCTGTGCATTTTGCGCTCATTGCCCTCTACTCTGCCCTCGTGCGAAAGAATCTCTTCCCTGCCCTGTATGTATGGGCCGTCAACAAGCTCGCCGGCATATTCGCCAACAAGATACATAAGCATCTCTGGTGTGGCTTCGAGGTGGAACTGAAAGCCGTAAGCTAGGCTGCCTATGCGAAACGCCTGGTTTTTGCATCCAACCCCTTGCGCCAGAAGCACTGCATTTTCCGGCAGATGCGAAAAAGTGTCGTAATGCCATTGAAATACATGGTAAGCGGGCGGGAAAACGCTCATTGGGCCGCGCAGCTCAGATTCTATAAAGCGAACCTCATGCCAGCCAATCTCGGCATGCTCGCTTTCCTCCACCTTGCCTCCCATTGCTGCAGCGAGAAGCTGGGCTCCGAGGCAAAAGCCGATAACCGCCTTGCCCGAGCTAACCGCTTGCCTGATGAGATTTTTTTCAGCTGCTATGTACGGGTATACATCATCGTCGTTTGCGCCCATGTAGCCGCCAAAAATTAATAGCCAGTCAAAGCTGCCAACTTCCGGCAAAGCAGCGCCTTCTTCATACAGAAGGGTATGGCTTACTTCGCAGCCGGCATTAATAGCCCAATCAAGGGCGCTTCCCGGTTTTTCTACGTACACATGCTGAATGAAATGAAGCCTAAGCCTGCTTGCAGCCATCATGAAGCAAACAGGGGCATTTGCATGCTATCTTGTCCTTCGACCGCTTTAAAGACCTCGCACTTAACCCACGGGCTTGAGATCTCATATAAGCAGGCGATCATGGCTTTGGCCAGCGCCGGCTGGCACTCTTCCCCACAGCATGCCATACCGGCCAGATAGCCTCTGCAAAACTCTCTCCAGGAGCTGTAATGTGATACTGTCAGGTAATATGCCTTGTTTACCTGCTCAAGCAGCTCATCCTCAGATATCCAGCCGCATGAATGGGCAAGCCGAAGCTCGGTTATTGCATTGTCAAGAAAGAACGCAATGGCAGATAAATTGCTAAAGTCTTTGACAGAATTGAAAAATTCGGTAGCCTCAAGCTTTTCAAGCCCGGCAAGCAGGCCGGCTACTGCCCCGTTGATATCTGTTGCGTCCAAGCCTTCTGTTATGCTGGCCTTAAAATGCCAGGCATCATCCAAGCTCGCATATAAGCTGTAATTTTGTGATATCGAGCTTGACAGCGAATCGAATAGCGCTGTTTTTTCATGCTGCTGGGCAAGGCGGGCGCACAGCGCCTCAATGAATTCGCCAGAGCTCTGAATGTTATAGCGCTTTTTCATAATCTTTAAGCAAGCGCTCTGGCTTAAGCCGGTTTTTAGGGCGTCAACAGCAAATCCATTTGCTTTTGAGCCTATAAGGTTGGGAGTCAAAAAAGCCTCCCAAACGCTGCAGCCGTCTTTGGCTGTCTTAAACATTTTTTGTAAAATCAATATTTTCACCCCTCTTAAGGTTGATTATTTATTATAGCTGATATTCAGCCTGGTCCCACCACAGGTTTTCATGCGCAAACACAAAAGGCGAAAAAGGCTGTCTCAGAGCCTTGCCGTTTTGCCTCGAACCTTCCATGTATAAGCGCAGTTTTGGCAAACTGCATATGTTTTGGCTGCTGCTGCTCGCCGCACGCTTGCCGGCTTGCGCAAAATCAGCCCCAGAATAAAGCGCCATACATAAAAGAAAACCCATAAAATAGCTTCAAGCGCAAGCTTGGCAAGCCACCACCACCAGCCAACAAGCAGCCAATACGCGGCGCTTTTTGGTTTTGCCTGGGCTATTGCCTGATAGGATATATTTTCTGATCTGCATTTCGGGCACATAGTCTTCTCCTCACGTGTGCATGCCTAATGGCAATGACTTCATATTACAGCAAATATCAGCTTTTTCAGCATGGCTTGGCCTTGATTTAATGCAAGGGCAGCGCATTCTCACTGCCGCAATGCCCTAATGTAGAGGCTGGGGCCCAAATATGCAGCAAGAAACGCAGGTATGTATAGGAAACTGCTGCAAAAAGGCAAATTGGAATTCGCCAAATCCCCTGGCCATATCGCTCAAAAGCCGCTTAACGAGCAGCTTTTTGATAATTTTGCAAATGATTGCAAATAGAAGCAGCAACTAAGGTAAATTATGGATGCAAAAGTATAAAATTGCTGTATAATGGTTGTATAGCTTAAAAATGCCATAAATAAAGCTTAGAGAGAAAGATTATGAAGCGTATAGCAATTGTTGCCATGGCAGTGCTGCTGGCTGCATCGCTTGCAACATGCAAAGATGAAATCTCTTCCGAAGGCTTTGTAGGCGAATTAAAAGGCAGCCTTAGCCTTGGGATGACAGTAAAGAAAGCTGACGAGATTGTTAACGGCCTTGGGGAAATAACAAAGATAAGCGGATACAGCTTATACTATAGCCCGCACACTGCCCTTGGCATTGACGGCACAAGATACTTGGTTTTTAGCAGGAAAGGATCGCTTGTTGCCATATGCTTTTCTTATGTGCCCGGCAGGATTCTTGCCGACAACACTTTTGATGCGCTTACTGCCCATTACAATGAGAGGCTCCCGATTATAGAAGAGACTCTGGGCAGGCCTTCATACAAATCTTCAAACGGGCTGTTTCATATGTGGGATATCGAGCGCGAAAAAGGCAACAACGAGTTATTTATATATAAATATGCTCTAACACAATCGAAAATTAATTCTGCAAATCTTATAGTATGCGTTTTCGACTCTGAAGCATTCGAAGCCATAGGCGATTCGATAGGGGCCGGAATTCCTGCCGAAAGCAATTAGGGCTGCGAACTCGAAAATACAGCATTTAAGCGGCTTTTCAAAGCCGTTTTTTTGTTTCCCCCTCTCCGGGGGCAATTCCTTTCTACAAGTCCGCTATCTGCACTTTAGTTACCCACGCTTGTACATAACGAACATTCCACATTAGAATTTAGATATTATTACATGTTGACTTTTCATCATGCATTAATATAAATTATAGATATAAGTGATTGTTATCACTTTAGTTTCTAATAATTGCATAATTGCTGCGCCATCTGCCGCTATAAAATTTGCTCTAGGCAGCTGCATGCGCACAATATGCTTTTAACCAATCCATAACAGCCATATCAGCTTGGAGCACCGGGTTCCCAGTAAAAAAACCGGAAAACATCATTGAGGGGAATGTTATGAACAAAAAGCCGAAAGGTACCAGAAAGGGACTTACTGCGCTAACAGCTATGCTAATAGCGCTAGCGCTGCTTATGCCTTCCGCACAGGCAGCGCAGATCGACATTGACAGCCTCAAAGCTGGAGAGGTTGGCTTAAGAACAGAGAACGTCCAAATGATTCAATGCGGCCATGAGTTCAGCTTTGACATGGCGCTCAACGCAAAGTTCAACCAGCATGTACTCGACTCGATTTCAAAGAGGCCATACGATGTGGTCCTTGTTATCGACAGATCAGGCAGCATGCTCGGGAATCGAATGGCACAGGCAATCGCTGCCGCCAGGCAGGTAGTCGACATCATTTATGACTACAATACCGGAACAGGCCTGTACCAAAGCACCGGAGCGCTTAGCCCGGGCAGCGGAAGCAAGATTGGAATTGCCACTTACTCAACAAGCGCCACTTCCATGAGCTCAAGCTTTGGCTTTAGCACAGCTACCGGCGCGCTCATTGATCCGTCTAACAGCAAAGACCAGATAAAGAGCGCCATTGG
This sequence comes from Eubacteriaceae bacterium, assembly GCA_009782515.1. GTDB lineage: Bacteria > Bacillota > Clostridia > Eubacteriales > Anaerofustaceae > WRIY01. The sequence continues at coordinate 18,680 of WRIY01000016.1, read as the reverse complement.
CACAATCTCCGCAAGCGGCAACACTAACATTGCCGAGGGCATCAGGGCTGCCAAGGATATTCTCAGCGCGCGAACCGGCTCGGACAAGGACAGGCCGGCATATATAATCGTGCTTTCTGATGGCGAGGCAAACGAGCCATACAACCATACGGCGAATGCCGGCCACAGCACTGTTTCCATCGGAGGCATCCGGATTGGCGATTACCTGACTGGAACTCTTGGGGCGCCGGCCAACCAGGCGTGCTCCTCATCCATTTCCAGCCAGCATACCTGCAACTCATGCGCTGCCATATTAAGAGCGCTTGAAGCTCGCAGTTTGGGCTACAGCCTGTACTCCGTAGGCTTTGAGCTCACCCAAGGCATGTACCTGGCTGAGGACACGCTCAAAAAAATAGCGCAAGTGGGCAACGGGGACTACTACAACGCAAATGTAAGCAACATAGGCGACAAATTTAAAGACATTGTTGACACCCAAATTACAATTGAAGTCAACCCTGTAGCCACAAACGGAGTGCTCAGGTATAATGCTCCGGCAGGCTTTAGCATAGAGTCTGTAACGCTTTCCGATACATTTAAGAATGGAAGGCCTGACCCTGTTATCTCAAGCAATAGAACATCGTTTGAAATAGCAATTGGCGATATATATGTGCAGCGCCATACTGTATCTGTCAGAATAAAAGCTTCTGACACGGTTGCGCCGGGGGCCTACCCTCTTATGGGGCAGGGCAGCGCATACAGCTTTAGCAACGTCGCGCAAAACTATATGGATATACCTGATTTCTACTCAGGCAGCGATCCGAATTTCACAATAAACCTTGCTGAGTGGGCAAACAGCAACATTGAGGTTCTGCCTCTTGCAAAGGCTGCCCAATTAACTATCCCTGCTTCCTCGCAAGCCAGCGAATTCTATGTCTCAGCAGAAGACCTTAAAGATTTCGTCTATCCGTACTCCGATACAGGAAAGCTTGTTGGCAGCGGATCATTTGGCAGTGCCGGCACATATGCCGAGGAAAACGGCAGGCTGAAAATAACGCTTAACAGCGCTATAGCTGAAGGCAGCACTATTGAAGGCACGATTTCATATGCCTATTCAGTTGATGGCCGCACAAGCTGCCCTGCCGAAGCCGGCATCAGGATAATCTACAACAACATATCCCGCCAGGCAACGAAAATCTGGAACGACAACTCCAATGCTTATGGAACAAGGCCTGCCGAGGTCAGCATAACGCTTAAGCAGGACGGCGCTGATTTCAGGACAGCCAAGCTTTCCGAAGCAAATGGATGGTCATACCTGTTTACAGGGCTGCCAAAGTATACAGACGATGGCTCAAGGGAATACATATACTCTCTGGCTGAAGCAGCATGCAGCGGCTACACTAGCTCTGTTAACGGCTTCACTGTTACAAACACGCTTGACTCAGGCTCTATGCAAGTTGAAGCGAAAAAAACCTGGAAAGACAACTCAAATGCATATGGCACCCGCCCAAGCTCAGTTAAGCTGACGCTTCAGCGCGACGGATCCGACTATGAATCTGCCAATCTGAGCGGCACAGGCAATACATGGAGCCATGTCTTTACAGGCCTTGCAAAGTATTCGGCAACCGATCAGCACGAATACATATACGCTGTTGTTGAGAAAGACAGCGACACTCCCAACTTGTATAAAAAGAGCCAATCCGGCAATACAATAACAAACACCCTTGAAACCGGCAGCGTAGAGATTCAGGCAACGAAAATATGGGCTGACAATGCTGACGCTTACGGCACCCGCCCAAGCTCAGTTAAGCTGACGCTTCTGCGCGACGGATCCGACTTTGCTTCCGCCAGCCTAAGCGGCACCGGCAATACATGGGTGCATACTTTCACGGGCCTGGACAAGTACTCGTCAACCGATCAGCATGAGTATGTTTATACAATTGCCGAAAAGGCCGGCGACGTGCCGGCAGGCTATAGTGCGAGCATTAACGGCTATACAGCTACCAACACCCTGGCGCCCGGAAGCGCCAGCGTAAGCGCCAAAAAAATATGGCTTGACAATTCAAATGCTGCAAACACGCGGCCAAGCTCCATTACAATCGAGCTTTTGCGCGACGGCGCCCAAATTGCAGCAAAGGAGCTAAAAGCTGCAAGCTATATCGGAAAAAATACATGGGTCTATGAATTTACAGGCCTTGAGAAGTATTCAGCTGATGACCAGCACGAATATGCCTATTCTGTAAATGAGCTGGCGCCTCCAATCGGCTATTCTGCCAGCATTGACGGCAACACCATAACAAATACGCTTCTTGCAGGCGAAACAACGCTTTCTGTTAAGAAGTCATGGGCTGATGATTCCAATAAATACGGCACACGGCCGCAAACGCTAAAGATCAGCCTGTACCAGGACGGCGTTCTATATAGAAGCGTTGACCTTGATTCCCAAACAATTGATCCGGCAAAGAACGATTGGGAATACACGTTTGCCGGCAATATGCCGAAATTCTCGCCTGTTGATCAGCATATGTTCATCTACACCGCAGATGAGCCGGACGTTGCTGCAGGCTACAAAAAGGATGTTAATGGCAGCACTATCACAAACACCCTTTTGCCCGGAGTGCACTCAGTTGATGTTGAGAAGGTTTGGGTGGACAGCTCCAATGAATACGGCACGCGCCCGGACAAAGTGTCTATCGGCCTTATGCAGGATGGCAAGCTGCTAAAGAGCGTTGAGCTTGATGCTTCGAGCGCAGGCGCTGACGGCAATTCCTGGCTGTATACCTTTGACAGGCTCGAAAAATTCTCAGCAACCGATCAGCACATGTATATTTACACTGTCAGCGAAACAGATGAAGCCCCGGGCTACCAAAAGAGCCAGGATGGCAACACCATAACAAACACGCTGAAGCCGGGGGAAACATCCATAAGCGTTAGCAAGCACTGGCTTGACAACTCAAACAGCTCCCTCACAAGGCCAGCAAAGATTGAAATAGCCTTGCTTCAGGACGGCGTGCAGATAAAGTCAAAAGAGCTTTTGGCATCTGAGTACCAGGGCGCCAATGACTGGGGCTACACGTTTGGCAAGCTTAGCATGTACTCTGCTGAGGACCAGCACAAATATATCTACACTGTAAAAGAGCTGGACGCCCCTGAAGGCTACGCTGTGAGCCAAAAAGGCGATGATATAACCAATACGCTGAAAACAGGCAGCATAGACATAAAGGCCACAAAAGTGTGGGCTGACAGATCAAACAGCTACAAAAGCCGCCCGGCTTCTGTCTGCCTTGTTCTGATGCGCGATGGAAAGCTCTTTGATCAGGCTGTCGTATACGCATCCGCTTTTAAGGGCCTTGATATATGGGAGCATACATTCGCCGGCCTTGACAAGTACTCAGCTGCAGATCAGCATGAGTATATCTATGAAATAGACGAGCTGGAGGTGCCAACAGGGTATTCAAAGGCCCTTAGCGCTGATGGCAAAACTGTCACAAACACCCTGCAAACAGGGAGCGTTTCGATTGAAGCAAAGAAGGTATGGCTTGATGATTCGAATGCAGACAAGACACGCCCGAACAGCATTACGCTCGCGCTGCTTCGCGACGGGGCTCCATTCATGTCAGCAGAGCTGAAAGCTTCCAAGTTCAAAGGCAAAAATACTTGGGAGCACACGTTCGCAAACCTTGACAAATATTCGGATACAGACCAGCATTTATATGTATACACTGTTGATGAAATAAATGTCCCTAAAGGCTACTCGAAGTCAGTACAGAAAAATGGCACTACAGTTGTCAACACGCTTAAGCCGTCAAGCACGCAGCTGCAAGTGCAAAAGGTATGGAAAGACGGCTCAGATGCCAACGCAAGCCGCCCGGGCAAAGTTAAGCTTGCGCTTTATCGGGACAATGATCTGTATGCCTTTGTTGAGCTCAAAGCCCAATTGCACCAAAACAGCAATATATGGGCATATACAATCACCGGCCTGCAGGCTTATTCGCCTAAAGACCAGCATAAATATGCTTACCGCATTGATGAGCTTGAAGTGGCTGACGGCTATATCAAGTCCAATACAAGCCCGACTGTTGTGACAAACACCCTGGTGGCTGAAATATCGCCGGATACAGGGGATCCGACACGCTTCGCAAGCGCCGTTATGGGCATGGCGCTAAGCGCTTTCACAGCAGTTATGCTTAAGAAAAGGCGCAATAATATGCAGGCCAGCAAGTAGACAGCAAAACCGGCTTACGGGCCAAAAGCGCAGAAGGGGCATGCGGTATGCATGGCCCTTCTGCCTATTAATAAATAAGCATGCAGTCGAAGCTGCGGCGTTTCACGGCAGTTTATAAACATCAAATGCAACCATGCATTCACATTGTGGTACAATAAACAGCAAGCATTAATTAAGAAAGAGAACACACGCTAATGGATGATACATATAAACAACTTGATATGCCACTAAAGAAAGCCGCATTGTTTTTATCAGGAGTCGGGTACTACGAGCACGAAAGCACAGCTGTAGGCAATGCAAAGGCTATTTTCAGCTTTAAGCTCGAGGACATGAACGATGCATTAAAGTCACTGATCGTCATTGATCCAAGCTCAGTTGGGCCTGTTATTGCATACAGCGGCGACGAAGAGCCAAGCACTGGCAGGGAGTGGTTTTTAAGCAATGAGAGCACGGGGTTTGCTGAGCTGATGAACGCATACAGAGGCGCTGCAATTGAAGTAAGCGCCAGGGAAACCCTAAAGGGCAGGATTATTGGCGTTGAGGAAAGGGCAAGCGCATCCCAAACCGGCGAGAGGATCACAGAGCTTATTCTTTTCTTGCTGGCTGACTCGCCTGCTGAATCGGCATTCAGCCAAAGAGGCAGCGAGGTTGGCTTCTTAAGCAGGGCTGAAAGCGAGAGCAAGGCGGAAAGCGCGCCGGAGATAAGGGTTGTCTTTGCGCGCGAGATACGCGCATGGAGGTTTTTAGAGCCGGCCATAGCCGAGGCGCTAAATGCCGAACTCGACAAGGTTGCTGCCAAGCTGCAAAACAGCAGCAAGCCTGTTTGCATATCCCTGCCGGCAAAGCAAGATGCCGAAAGGCAGGCAAGCATTGGCTATGTCATTGGCAGCCCTGTATGGAAAGCTTCATACAGGCTGGATCTTTCTGAGAGCTCACAGCTGCTTCAGGCATGGGCTATTGTTGACAATGCCAGCAACAGCGACTGGAACGGGATTGAGCTGTCCCTTCTGAGCGGAAAGCCTTCATCTTTTATAATCGACCTGTACTCGAGGAAAATGCCGCAGCGCCCGGTAGTAGAGGTTAAGGATGATCCGGCCATTGTCAGAGTGTTTGAAGACGCCTTTATGCCTATGGCCAGCCCTGATAATGAAATGGACGGCTTTGCTGTTGGCAGATCTTCAGCGCCAAGCGCAAGAGGGCGCAGTGCAGGCATTGGATTTTCGCATGACGCCCCGACAGCCAAAAAGGCCGGCGAGCAATTTGCGTTTACAGTCAACAGCCCTGTAAGCCTGGCTAAAGGCGACAGCTCCATGTTTCCTTTGTTTTCAGGGGAGATCAAAGGCAGCAAAGCTTCTGTTTATCCGGCAGATACCAGAACAGGCGATGAAATCAACCCTTCCCTGTGCTTCGAAATTGAAAACAGCTCGCCAACGCCGCTGCCCGCCGGATCGGTTGTTGTATACGATGACGAGGCGTATGCAGGCGACGCGCTGCTGGAATACATCCCGGAGCACGGCAAAAGGCTTATATCATATGGGGAAGACCAGTCTGTTTCAATCGTAAGCAGGCAGGAGAATGCAGGAAACGCCTCGATCACAGCTGCAATTGCATCAGGGGTTGCAAGAATATACACAACAAGGCAGTATGAGAAAAGCTATCTTATTCGAAACAAGGCAGGCAGGCCCAAAAGGATCGTTATAGAGCATTTGTTTCAGGCAAACGCCAAGCTTATAGCCCCGTCAAGCCCGTATGAAAAGACAGCAAGCGCATACAGGTTCGCTGTTGCAGTAGCGCCAAGGGCTGAGCAAAACTTTGCTGTCAAAGAGGAAGTGACGGTATCTGAGTCATTCAGCCTCGGCACGGCAAAATCAAGCCAGCTGGCTGAGTATTCTGAGAGAGGGCTGCCAAAGAAGGCTTTGGATGCATTGAAAAAAGCTGCAAGCCTGCTCTCGGAAGCTGAAAGCATTGTTGAAGACATAAACCGCGCTATACAAATCCGCGATGACGAAACCGCCAGCCAGGAGAGAATAAGATCAAACATTGTTGCTGCAGGCAGGGAGACAGAACAGGGTAAAGAATTCCTCGGCAAGCTCTCTGACAGCGAAAAGCAAATAGAGCAGCTTGAGAGCCGCATCCAGGCGCTGCGCAAGCAGCATGAGAAGGCCCAGGCAACTTACAGCGACTATGTTTACAGGCTGGCTATCAGCTAAAGAGCATATAGTTTTGCAAAACAAGGCAGCTTTATTATACAATGTATATTGTACAATGATATAGCTAGCATTTTTTACAGGGGGGGGTGACTGGCGTTTATATGAAACAGCTTAATACCATACTGATATCAATCGCAAAGAGTTTTGCCTATGTTCTCGGAGGCTTTTTGGCGATTCTTGTATATAAAGCTGCCGCATACTATCTGGTAGGCATATCTATAAGAGGCAAGGCGTTCTGGCCCATTGTTGACTCTGTGCTTGCTTCTATTGTCACAGCTGCCTATCTGTATGCGATCGTATACATGCACAGAGGCCAAGGAAGGGAAAGGACAGGCATAGCCTTATTGAATCCATGGCTTAGGCATTTTATCCTGGGCATCGGGACCGGTGCAATTATGTCAACAGCTGCATGGTCAATCTTAGTGGCTATTAACGGGTTTCACGTCACAATAGCGCCGTTCTCGCTTAGCCGCTATGCGGGCCTTTGCGTGTATGCCCTGACAATGTGCTTTGCCTCAATATGGGAGGAAACGCTGTTTAGGGGAGTTGCGGCATTTACAGGCAGGAAAGCCGGAAAGATTTCATGCGCTGTGATTGTCAGCTTTGCTTTCAGCATATACAAAATGGCTGAAGGCGTGGACTTTTCCTCGTTCACAATATTCTTTAGAAAATTTGATATATTAGCAGCAATAAGCTACTATTTCTTTTCCCTGATATGCTTTGAGCTTACATGGATTACAGGAAGCATATGGTCTGCTGCGGGGTTCAACGGCGCATTTTACACCGTCAGCAGGGTTATATACGGGATATCTCTGGAAGGAAGCAAAATGCCCGGGGTGCTCTCAAGTGACCCCAGCGGCATAAGCGCGCTTATTACAGGCAATGAGCTCGGCATGATCAGCTCATTGACATGCGCTGCCATCTTTATGGTGGGGTTCATATTTCTGTGGATTCTATACAGAAACCCGAAGCGGGCAGACGAGCCATTGGCTGACTGGCTGATGTATGGAAGCTGGATGCCGGAATGACAGGCATGAAGTTTGTTATAGCGCTGACAGCTGGCTACAGCGGGCAGCGGGCAGCTTTTCCCAGTGGCTTTGCGCTTGCTGTTCCTATACTGCTTATGCGCTTTCCTCTGCTGTGGCTGCTTAGCAAAGAGGCATACACCCGCGCTGGCCACTACGCGCCTGCACAGGGCGCGGCGGAGGCTATAGCGCTTGCAGTGCACCAGATTTCAACTACAGCGTTTTTTTGCACGATCCCTTTGCAGCGCATATCTCTTAGCCATCTGCTGCGCGAGTATATCGGGCTTGGGCTGTATATAGCCGGAATCGCGCTGCTGGCGCTCTCAACGGTATGCTATGCCTATCCTTCTGCGAGCGGCATCAGCATGAGCGGGATTTATCGGTTTTCACGCAACCCTATGTATTTAGGGTACTTTTTCTGTTTTGCCGGCTGCTGCGCTCTGACAGGCTCGATAGTTCTGCTGTTTATTGCAGTAGCAAATGCAATTTCAACCCATTGGGTAATTCTTTCTGAAGAGCGCTGGTGCATTCAAAAATTCGGCGAGGAGTACCTTGGGTACATGCAAAAAGTGCGCAGGTACTTTTAGCAAAAAAACACCTGCTTGGCAAAAGCGCACCCGGCGCTGCCGGCTGCAGCATTGCCTTCTTGCAGCCAGGCTGAGCGTGAAGCAAAAGCATGTCCGATTGCATCAAAATTTCAGGGCTTGTGCATTTTCTTGACAAGCGCGCCGGCTTAATGCATAATTATAGCAATTAAATAGCCTCGCAGGCATCCTGTAAGGGAATGGAATCGGGTGAGAGTCCCGGACGCGCCCAGCGCTGTGAAAGGGAGCAAGCTGCCGGAATGCCACTCTGAATAAGGGGAAGGCGCAGCTTGTGATGAACTGAGTCAGAAGACCTGCCTGCTGAAGTTTTTCGTTGTTGGATCTGGAAAGTCCACATCTTTTATTGGTGTGGGCTTTTTTTCATAACAGAAAGTGAGAATGCTAAATGAAACGCGCTGTTTTAACGGATTATGGAAAGCTGGAGATTATAAACGGCCCCGCGCTACAAGCCCGGCCTTACGAGGCTGTAGTTGATATTGAAGTCTGCGGCGTTTGCCGCACTGACAAGAAGGCCTTTCTTATCGGCCAAAAGGATCTGGTTTTGCCACGGGTGCTGGGCCATGAAATTGTTGGCTCCATTTCAAGCCTGGGCGAGAGTGCAGCCGGCTTTGGCATCGGCGACAGAGTGCAAGTGCACCCGGGGGAATTTTGCGGGGCGTGTGAGACCTGCATTAATGGAAATGATCATTTATGCAGCAAAATGCAGATAATCGGCTTTCATTTGGATGGGGGCTTCAGCGAGCAGGTAGCAGTGCCTGCCGCGCTGCTTACAAAAGTGCCTGACGGCCTGGGCAGCTTGGCAGCCTCGCTTGCAGAGCCGCTTGCCTGCAGCATCAACATCATCAAGCGCCTGGATATAAAAGGCGCCGATATAGCGATATATGGCGCCGGGCCTTTGGGGGTGCTTAGCGCGCAGCTTGCCAGGCATTTTGGGGCCGGCCGAATCGCTATTGTTGAGCCTATGGCTGAGCGCAGGCAAGCGGCTCAAGCTTTGTGCGATCTGGCTATCGGATACGGGCCGGGAACGCAGGGCGATTTGCTCGAATGGACAAATGGCGCAGGCTTGGGAGCCTGCTTATGCTGCTGTCCGGGCAATGGCGCGTTCAGCTCGGCGATAAGCGTTTTGGCCAAGCGGGGCAGGCTTGGCTTTTTCAGCGGCCTTACAGACGCTGATCCTATCGCTGCCAGCGTTTTGAACGCTATCCATTACAGGGAGCTGACAGTTGTTGGCTCGTACGGCTGCAGCATTGCTGATACGCGCTTGGCTCTTGAGCTGCTGGCCGGCAAGGATTGCGGGATCGGGGGGGCGGGGCATGAAGTTATAGGCTGGGATGGCCTAAGCGGCGCTTTGTCTGATTTGGAACCCCAAAAACATGTCTTTACGTTCTTTATGCCGCAAATACAAGGGGGATGAGATGGATTCAAGAGAATTTGGGAGATACATTAGCCGGCTGATAAACAGGGAAAGCCTCAGCAGAGAGGAAATGCTTGAGTGCTCGCACGACATACTTGAAAACAGGCAGTCAGGCATGCAGCAAGGGGCATTTCTGGCAGCTCTGGCTGCAAAGGGCGAAACTGCCGAAGAAATCGCAGCCGCATGGCAGGCTATTTATGAGCTTGACACAGCCAAGGTAAGCATCAAGGCCCCTACGGCCATTATTGAAAATTCCGGCACAGGAATGGATACGCTCAAAACATTCAATATCAGCACAGCTGCTTCGGTAATAGCAGCTTCAGACAGCGTGCCTATGGCAAGGCATGGCTCAAGGGCTATTACATCCAAGTGCGGAAGCATAGACATTATCGAGGAGTTAGGCGTTAACGTCGAGTGCCATCCTGAGATTGTCAAAAAAAGCATTGAAACATGCAGCATAGGAATCTTTAACGGGATGTCGCCCCTCGTGCACCCGAACGGCCTTAGCAGGATGCTTTCCCAAATTTCATTTGGCACTGTGCTCAATACCGCTGCTTCGCTTGCTAACCCGGCCTTCCCCAAAAGGGCAGTCAGAGGCGTAAGCAGCGTAAGCCAGCTTATCCCTACAGCGATGAGCATGGCATATATAGGCTTTGAGCGCGCATTGGTTGTCTGCGGAGTATGCGATGAGGCCAATGCTGCAATAGATGAAGCTTCCACAATGGGAAGCAGCTATATTTGCGAGCTTACAGAAAGCGGCGATATCTTTGAGTATGAAATAACCCCCGAAAGCTTTGGCATTAAGAGGGCTGATGCCCTGGAAATACTCACATCAGGCCAGCTCAGCCTTGAGGCTGAGCGCATGAAGCAGCTTTTGTCAGGCGAAGGGAGCAAAGCGCGCATTGACATAGCATGCCTTAATGCGGCATTGATCTTTTACATATCCGGCCGCGAAGACAGCATCGCAAATGGATTTGAAAGGGCAAGTGAGCTTGCCATGTCTGCAAAGCCCCTAAAAAAGTTGGAAGAATGGATATTGATACAGCAATGAGCAGCGTAACAACACTATTTGCGCTAAAGTGCAAAGATGGCTACATAAAGATAGAAAATGCCAGCCTTAGCGCGGTTGGCATGAGCAAAGCAAGCGTATTCCCTTTAAAAGGAAATTTGGAAAAATACGTGGGAGATGATCCGGTATTAGGCAGAATATGGATGGTAAAAATGGAAATAACTGAAACTGACGTTTAGGCGCCAAACTCTTTATGCATTGGCACTAAATACTTCGCCAAATGTTTATGAAAACCTGGATAAATGAGCCTTGAATAGAATATATTTACCTTTACAAACGATTTTCGTCATATTGTTTCATTTTTATGTTATGATTGCACTAATAATTTAATGCTGCCCGAAAAGCATTAAAAACGCACGCCCTGAATTGGCGATGCATATTTATGCCAATATGGCCTCTGTTCTAAATATCGTTTGCAGGGATTGAAGAGAATTTGCAACTTTTAGCTAAAATGCTAGTATCTTTAAAATATTTTGAATATATCTATGTTGACAACTAAATATGAATCATATATGATTATGATTGTTGTTGATAATTAATTGCAATAAGGATAATACTACATGTGGATAGACAACGCAATACTGTTCAAAGGCAAATCATTCTTGACACTCTAAAAAAGTTAAGAATTCATCCATCAATTGACGAGATATATGCTGAAATTCACAAAGAGCATGCGTCAATAAGCAAAACGACAATCTATCGCAACCTAAGGCAACTAGCAAAGGCAGGCGAAATAAGGCAGGTATTGCTCGCTGATGGTTTAGAAAGATATGATTCCAGGACTGAGCAGCACTATCACTTCACATGCAAGCATTGTGGAGGCATACTTGACATCAATATCGAATATCTGGAAGGCATTAACGACAAAGTGCAAGGCATGTACGGCGTTCAGGTAGATGAACACGATGTCATATTTATTGGAGTATGCCAAGACTGCAAGGAAGGCGAGAAAGCGCCAAACGAAGAGGCCTAAGCTACGGCCTTTTGCAGCAATAATGCAATTAGGCTGATTATGCTTTGGCCGAAATCTGCCAATTCGGCTGGAAGCTTGGGCTTTTGGCGTTTATGCAATAATTTAATGCGGCTGCTTATTCTTGCTGTAATTTCATGCTAAAGCGGCTCTATCTCCCGCATGCCCGCGGCGCCGTTCCCGCAATTGCGATATTTCGTTCAAATTTACTTCAAATCGAAATATAAAGCATTACAAGAAATATATAGCAATGCAATTGGAAGCATTTGCTTAAGGTGTTTTTATTGCAAAAACTATGTAGCGCTATATCTAATAATCCATAAAAATAGAAAAACACCCGCTGCCTAGGGTGCTCTTCATAGATTAGTGCAATTGTTTTTCCGCTAATCCATCTTCTATTGCCATTGTAAATGATTGCCATGATTAATTCAAGCATTTATAGATTAAAGTGTAAAAAAAACGTTAATAGCAAAGAGAAAACAATTAATAATCTGTCGAATAATGCAATACAAGAATTATATTGCACAAATCCTAATACTCTAATAATAAGCATTTTATAGCGAAAAACCGGCCGATGGCAGGTTTATTGCTATGCTGCCTCCAGCCGTTTTTTTCTTAAGCTGTTGTATCTTCAGTGTATTGCGAAAGCATCTCGCACACCTGCCTTCTGTTCTTAAGGCCGAGCTTGCGCAGCACATTGCCAACATGAAACTTTACCGTAGACTCAGAAATGAACATCTCATATGCAATTTCAGGGTTCTGCTTGCCATTCGCCAGCCCCTCAAGAATCATCGTTTCCCGCTCTGTCAAGCTGTACTCCCTGGCAACAGAAGCAACTACTGATTGCGAAGCCTGGCCGGAGAGCTGCTCAATACGGCTCGAAAGCCTGTCAAGAGCCTGCCATACATCCTCAACAGCTGCGCCCAGGCTCTCCGCAAGCGATTCAACATCAGAGCTTGCCATGAGGAGCGGCGCTATTTTAGATTCCAGATCGCCCTTGCCGCCATCCGGCTCAAGCGGCTGCTTTTTCTTAAGCGCCGGCGCAGCCAGCGAAGGCACAAAGCTAAAGGCCAGCAAAAAGAAACATGCGCTTAGCCCGGCAGGCATTGGCAATGCTGCAGCGAACAGGGCTAGAGCAGGCATAAGGATAAGTATTATATATCGGCTGAAACTCTCTGTCTTGCTCATCTAGTCAATCACTCCGCTTACCTTTAGATATAAGCAAGCAGCAGGCGCGCTGCATATCGCTAAGAGGCGCCTTTCTTCCTGCTTTTATACTAAAATTCTATCACGAGAGTGTTATGATTGCATGAAAAAGCTTTATTTTCAACTTATTAAAGTATAAGCCTAAAAGCTAACTAAGAATTGCTATGCAAAACAGAGTCTGCAAACGTTTATTATAGAGAATATATACACATAATTGGATCAATTCATAATTACTTCCATTTGCAAATATTTATTATTTGCAAGATTAGTCCAGGAATAGCCCTCTGGACCACTCCCCTTTTAAGAGAAGCTTTCCATCCGGGCCATAGTATTCGCCATACCCGTCCATTAGATCGTCTTTGTAATCGCCTTTAAACAGTGAGCCATCGTTGTACTTGTATTCGCCATACCCCGTGCGCTTTCCGTCCTCAACGCCCCCGTTGAAGCTGTCGCCGTTGGGCCATGTAAACAGGCCTTGCCCGCTCATCTTGCCGTCAGAAAAATCCCCTTCGAATGTGAGCCCGTCAGCATATGTATAGGTGCCTATGCCATGGAACTTCCCGTTCAGGAAATCGCCGAAGTAGGTGTTTCCATTATCGAAAAAGCCGCTGCCCTTGCCTTGAAGCAGGCCTTTTGAGAAATTGCCGGAATATCTTGAGCCATCAGTGCATTTTATAAACCCTTCGCCTGTGAGCAGCCCGCCTATGAAGCTGCCATTGTAGGAGGTCTCAGCCTCATACAGCGAATTGTTTTCAGTAAGGGTAAAGATGCCGGCGCCGTTGGGCTTAAACGCTTTCCAAACCCCCGTATACTCGCCCCTGCATGTGACGCCGCCTATCGTTGCCGTATATGGCTTGGCAGTGACGTTAAAAGGCATCATAAGCGCAAATATGGCTATTGAGGCAAGCAGAACGAAAATGCCTGCTCCGAGATAAAGAAACCTCATGGGGCTTTTGCGGGCTTCATCGCCTGTATCAAGCTCTGGCTCGATCTCATCGATCTCCTCGAGCTCCGAGGTGTCTGCCCTGCCTTTTACCGGCTCTAAAGGCTTAGGCTTTTCCTCTTTAACAGGCCTGTATGCCTCAACGGCTTCGATAGCTTTTTGCCTTGCGCTTTCAGGCTCGCTTTCTTCTTCACCGCTTTCGCCTTCAGGCGGCTCTGATATAATATCCTGCATTCCGGCTGACCATCTGGGGCTTGCCTCAGGCGCGGCTGCTGCCTCCGGCTTGTCTTCTCTGGCCGGCGTAAAGTCGCGCTTGATCGTATATTTTAGCGGCTGCTTTGCGACCCGGGACTCCCTTTCCACGGGCGGGGGGGGCGGATCAAGCTGAATAGGCTGCGGTTTTGGCTTGGGCGCAACAACAGCCTGGGCTGCCTTAAAGGCTGACATAGCTTCGCTTGCTGACTGGTAGCGCTCCTCTTTTGCAACTGAAAGCATAGTGGATACTGCATCTGCAAAATACGCCGGCATCAAGCTTGACTCAGGATCAGTTGCCGTTTCCAGGGGCTCAAGCTTGTCCCAGTCAAGCCTTGTTATTGCAGCTGGCGGTATAATGCCGGACAGGGCATAGTATAGCAGCGCTCCAAGGGAGTAAATATCTGAAGCCTCATCAAGCGGGGATGATTTAGTGAACGCTTCCAGAGGGGAGAACGGATCGTTAAGCGCAGCAGCAAGCGTCTCTGAATGCTCTGAAACAAAGCGCCTAGCTGTTCCAAACCCCAGCAGCTTCACTTCGCCGCTCGCGGCGATATAAACATAATCAGGCCTTATGTCGCTATGGAAAATTCCAAGGCTGTGGGCGGCGCTAAGGGCGTTAAGCACAGCTATGGCTATGTCCATAGCCCTTCTCCAAGGCAATTTCCCGCCATATATGCCTATGGCTTCAGACAGGCTCATGCCCTCAATAAAGGGCATGCATGCATAAGTCGTATTGTTCTGGTAGAAAACGCTCAGGATTCTGAGTATTCCGTCTTGGTTTTTAAGCTCGGCTATCGATTTGGCTTCCTTGTGAAACCTTTCCCTGCCTTCCTTGAAGACAGCGCCTTTGCCGCCGGCAAACTCTGTGATGCCCTCTGAGCCATTGCTGCGGTAAGCAAGGCTTTCAGGGAAATACTCGTTCATTATGATCTTGCGCTTCTTCTGTGTGTCGTATGCTGTATAAAGAATGCTGCAGCTGTTGCGCGCAATAATGTCGCCTGTAATGTATCGGTTTACAAGCAGAGTGTTCAGCGGCAGCGAGTTCTCTTTTGCCGCCTCCCCTCCCCTGCCGCATTCACTGCAGTAAAGGCTGTCTTCCTCTTGCTCTGAAAAACAGTATGGGCATAGCAAGATGCCATCAATTTCTATCATTGTTACATGCTCAGCGCATATCCGGTATTCAGCGGATATAGCTGCATTTTCCTTTTCTATTTTGCAGTTTCGCTTCTTGTGCAAAGCCGTTTGCTGCTGATTGGCTTGTCCGAAAATTAATAGCGCAAGGCCAGCGAAGCCATATGGCCCGCAAGCCTCGCCCTTCTTGCCATTGCAAGAAACTCTTTCGTCTACATTTCTAGTATAGCAGGAATTTCTTTCTAAGGGCATTTGCACCAAATTGGGGTTGGTATAGTTTTAGTATAGGCGAATATAGCGATAACCCTAATTTATAAGACCGATTTCAAGTTTTGTTCAGTTATTTTCATAGCCAAAGAATGCGCAAAACGTAGGTTTTGAAATAAATATTGGGCTTTTTTCGCCCTTCAACTGAAGCGCCAGGACACTATGAAGCAATGTAGCAGTTTCAATGTCGGTATACTCGTCAATATCTACAGCCAGGCGCTTAATGCCGCTTATCCGAAAAGCGCCAAAGAAGCCTCTTGCCCGCCCGTCTACAATAAGCGCGCCTCTTTCATACACAACAGAGTTCAGGCCGCCAAAAGCAATGTTTATCGAAGGCAAAAATAGCTCCATTACAAAACCTCGCTTACAGTTGCTGTTATTAGCTGTGTAGCCAGAGCGTTTAGAGGAATCTGCCCAATCGGCTCAAGGCCCCTTTGGGAGTATGCCTTAATGCACCCGTTTGTATGGTCAGCTATGTATACATTTCCGCTGCTTTGCTCGCAAGCAATCGAGTGCATGGAATAATCGGTCTTTGCCATGCCAACGATTTTGTCGCTGAAGCCATCTATCGCATATACTGTATTGCCGGTGCCGGCGGCATAAATAATGCTTCGGCCTTGATCGCAGCATACCTGCACTGTTTCTGATCCAAGCGGTATGTCCCATAGCGGGGATCCTTTTTCGTATACGCTCAGCGCTTTTTTGTGAAAGCACGATATATAGCTTTTTGATGTGGCATTGTTTGTAGCTATGCTTATCGGGCAGGAATTAGCTTTTATTGTATCTATTTCCAGCAAAGATTCAAGATCAAAAACGCTGATTGTGTCAGAATGGCTGTTTGCGACAAGGGCTGCCCTTCTGGCTGCGTCTATTGACACTGACAGAGGGTTTATGCCGGCAGGGGCCTTGGCTACAGGCTCTTTTGATCCCCCCAGCCTGTAGGCCCATACCTCGCAAGTGCCTGAGTTAGCTGAGAGCAATAAGCCTGAGGCTTCGTCAACTGCAAGATAGGACGGGTTGCCTCCTGCCTCAAATTCCATTACTGCCTCTCCGGTAAGGGCGCTGCAGCAGTATATCGCATTGTCCATGCAGCTGGCGGCATAAATCTCGCTTCGCTCTGATGAGATCGCTATTGCGCACAGGCTCTGGGACGGGGGCTTAATAGTTAAGCGCTTTTCCCAAGTGTCGAGGCTGAAAACTGCGATCTCGCCATTCAGCCCCAGCAGGGCCGCTATGACAGGGGTTTTTTGGGCCTTTGCCGGCTTGCCGGCAGGCTCATTTATTTCTTCTTCTTTTTTTATTGGCTCATACGCGTCAAGAAAAATGCTTAAAGGCTCAGACAGGCGCGCGCGCCTGGCTCTATCCTTTAGTTTTTGAGGATCATAATCGAGAACTGTTTTGTAGTTAAGCTTAGTTGAGGGAATACTTATCCTGTATCTATTCATAAGCTAGCCTCCCGAGTTCATGATATAAATATGCGCCTTGCCTGTGATGTGTGAGCAGGCGGGGTTTTATGAAAACATTATTGCAAATGGTATTGACTCTCCCACAGTGTCAGGCTTTACAATGAAGCTGAGCTCAAGCCACTCTCATATATATGGAGAAAACAATTGTTGAAAATAGGGGATTTTTCAAAGCTGTCAAGGCTTAGCATACGCATGCTGCGCCACTACGATGAAATAGGGCTGCTCGTGCCCGAGCGTGTAGACAAGCACACCTCATACAGGTTTTACAGCGCCGGGCAGCTGTCATTGGCCAACAGGATCCAGGCGCTTAGAGACATGGGTTTCAGCCTTTCGGCCATCAAAGAGATAACCAGTGTTTACAGCGACAGCGACAGCTTGAAGAAATACTTAAAAATCCAGCACAGCCAAGCGAAGCAGGAAGCTGAGCAAGCAGAGCGCCGCCTGCAGCTGCTTGAGAGCGCTTTAGGCCGCATAGGAGATGAAAACTTTATGAAACATGCTGTTACAGCCAAAGAGATACCAGAAAGGCATGTAGCCAGCCTTCGGGGGGTTATTCCCTCATACGCTGATGAGTCTGTGCTATGGGAGAAAATGGGCGATGAAACGAAAGGCCTTGGCATGCAAATAGCCAACCCGCCGCTTAGCCTTGCTGTCTTCCACGACGAGGGGTATAAAGAGTCTGATGTTGACGTTGAGATACAGGTTTCTGTGTCAGGAGAGTACATCGATACCGAAAATGTGCGCTTTAGGCAGATTCCAGCTGTATTTGTAGCTTCATGCGTTGTAAAAGGAAGCTATGATCAGCTGCCCGGCGCGAACGAAGCGATTGCAATTTATGTCGAGGAAAACCACTATGATTTCGATGGGGCTATGTTTTGCATCTACCACGTAAGCCCCGGCCATGATGCCAACCCGGATAGCTGGGTTACTGAAGTCTGCTTCCCTGTCAAAAAGAAGCTGTTGCCGTAAGGCAGCTTGCTGTATAAGCCCTGCCTGTCAACGCTGTGCTGACTAGCAACAGCATAGTGCATATTTGACAGCACATAGGATGCTGTAGAAGCATATATGCCGTCATCGCCATTTGGAATATTGGCCATTTGAACCAGCAGTGCAACAAAGCTGTCATTTTCATCATTGGCTTCAAGGCTGCCAGACTCTGCAGCAATGATATCGCCGGAAAATTTCATAGGCTGTAGTTGCCAAGATCAGTTGTCATTCCATACGCACAAAATTATTGGAAGCGGTTCCTTGGCTCCTCTCTATCGCAAATAGCCTAAAAGACAGCGATAGGGAGGAGCCGTTTAGCGAAGCCTGCCCTTCTGCACAGCATAGCTATCTCATTAAAGCAGTGTTGTCAAGGGGCTGCACCATGGCCCTGGGGGGTGTTTGGGCCTGTCTGCAACGCAATTAGGCTTCCCTTGTTTGGCTATGCCGCTCTCTGCTTTGAATCATAGTGCATGCTTCTGATTACTAACGGCGGATAGCCTGCGTTTGTTGTATATACCCTCTTCTTGTTGTAATAGATCTCAAGATAGCGCCAGATTATGCTCTTTACTGTTTCCATCGACAGGCTTGCAGTGTTTATTTGGTACAGCTTTTCTTTCTTTAATGCTGCAAAAAAGGATTCTGCCCTCG
The DNA here is from genome assembly GCA_009782515.1 of Eubacteriaceae bacterium. Lineage (GTDB taxonomy): Bacteria > Bacillota > Clostridia > Eubacteriales > Anaerofustaceae > WRIY01. The sequence goes on along the minus strand of WRIY01000016.1, from coordinate 283 downwards.
CGTTGTAGAAGCCTTTTCTTATATTAAAAAGAGAAGAGAAAGCACTTGAAAGTGCCCATCGTAGCTTTACTGCGCTTGTTCCGCACTGTTCTAAGCTCTTTATCACAATCTTTCAATAGTTTTCATGCCTTGCTCATCTAACAAGCTCATGCAAGCGCCTCTGGCGCGCTGCAAGCGGGGAAACCGAAGTGTTTTGGTTTACTGGATCACCAGGTGCTGGCGGATCAGCAACTATTCAAACGCAACTCGCTAATTTAGGCTATAATTCGCACAGATACCAAAA
>WRIY01000015.1 GCA_009782515.1 Eubacteriaceae bacterium | reverse complement strand
AAAAATAAATGGGTTTCTCTGGCCCTGCTCGTATGCACTGTTTTTGGCCATAAATTCTACGAAGAAAAGATAGGCATGGGGATTTTGTATATATTTACAGGCGGCCTATTTGGAATCGGCTGGCTTATAGACCTTATTAAGATAGCTACAGGGCCAGAGACTTATTATGTGCAATAGCCACATGAGGCTATATGCGTTTAGAGCAATAACTAAGCAGCACTAACAGAATTTGGAGGCATCATGGGCGATAATGAACACAAGCACAGCCATGGCCAGGCCAGCCACAGCCACACACAGCAAAAAAATGTGCTCAACAGGCTATCCAAAGCTGTAGGGCACCTTTCAAGCGTCCGGGTAATGGTCGAAGACGGCCGTGATTGCGCTGAGGTGCTAATCCAGCTATCAGCTGTGCGCTCAGCAATTAATGGCATATGCGAAATAATACTCAAAGACCACCTTGAGAACTGCATCGTTGACGCTGTTCAAACAGGGGACAAGCAAGCCCTGGATGAGCTTAAGCGCGCAGTCGAGCTGCTCATGAAGTAGCCTGTATTTGCACTTAGGCTTTGTTATTTCCTATTACCATTGGCTGCGGGGTTGTATTGTATACATATGAGTATGCAGGCACTGATTCAGTGAGCCATACATTTCCGCCAATAATAGAGTCATGGCCTACAGTTGTGTCGCCGCCAAGTATAGTTGCATGGGCGTATATAATGACATTGTCTTCGATGTTTGGATGGCGTTTTATAGCAAGTATGGTGCCTTTTTCATCTGTTAGAAATGATTTTGCCCCAAGGGTAACCCCCTGGTAGAGCTTCACATTGCTTCCAATAACTGTAGTCTCTCCGATAACAACCCCAGTGCCATGATCAATAAAGAAGCTCTTGCCGATTTTTGCTCCGGGATGTATGTCTATGCCCGTAAGGCTGTGGGCCCACTCTGACATCATGCGGGGGATGATAGGCACGCCGCTAACCCAAAGCTCATGTGCAAGCCTGTATACTGTTATAGCCTCAAAGCACGGATAGCTTAGCATTATTTCTTCCTTGCTTTTCGCTGCAGGATCGCCATCAAAAGCAGCTTGGATATCTGAATACAGCATGGCGCTTACGCCAGGCAGGCTCTCAATAAAAGCCTGGGTTATATCATCTGCATTTTCAGCGCAAAGATCGCAATCGTTGCCCTTATCCTCTGTGCATAAATCTGACAGCGCCTGGGAGAGGAGTTTAGGCAGCAAAACCGAAGCAGTGTTAAGGCGGTTTTGGACTAAAGCTTCAATGTATTTTTCATCTATGTCCTCTGATTCATATATTATTGGAAACAGGGCGCACTGCAAGTGGCCTATCAGCTCTGCTACCTTGTTTTTCATGCCGTATCCGCGCAGCGATGAATTTTTCATGTACAAAAGGCTTGTTTGGGCAAGGCTTGATGCCGCTTGCTTAATTTTTCCGTTCAAATAGTCCTTCATGCACTCCTCCTTTGCTTACTGCTATTATATCTTAGTTAGCAGTATCTATGCGATATGTGGTATACTGCGATAGTAAAGGAGGCATGTTATGTGCGAATCATCAGCTTACCTTGTATCTAAGGGCGGAGAATCGACCCTTATTATGGAGAATGTCATTTATGCAGTTCCGCAGCCTGATGGCATGGTTTTTCTTGAAGACATTCTTGGCATGCAAAAAACTGTGCGCGGCATTATAAAAGAAATAAAGCTGCTGGATCACAGGATATTGATAGAGTCTGCCTGATTAGAAGAACTCCGGGAACATTCTTCTGAAGTACTCAAAAAATGAACATTTTCTAACATCCTGTGCCATTACGGCATCCAGAGTGCCCACTATATGGCCGTTTTTTAATATATCTACTGTGCCTACTGTGTCGCCTTTCTTCAGAGGCGCTTTCAGGCGGCTTGGAATAAGGTGGGTTTCCACAGTGTATTCATGCTGCTCACTCTTCATGTGAAGCTCATATACATCCTCAGCGACAGTAATGCCAACACGCCTGGCATCTGCATTAAAAACATCCGCTTCGCAAATGATATCTCCGATTGCCACCGGATAGCTGGCTGTATAGGCAGCAAAGCCGTAGTCCATTACTGAATGGGCTTCAGAAAAGCGCGTTTCCGAATCTCTTGATCCCATAAGCACGCATATAAGGCGAAGATCGCCAATTTGGCCTGTAGCCGATATGCAATGGCCAGCCTCACTCGTGTAGCCGGTTTTTAGCCCGTCAATATAGCCGACACGGCTTATCAGCTTGTTAGTGTTAGCCAGTGTTCTTCTCACGCTGTCATTTCTGCCAACTACCACATCGATCATCCAAGTATTTGTGTATTTGAGGATTTCAGGATGCTTTAAAAGCTCCCTGCTGGATATGGCAACATCATATGCGGATGTATAGTGGTTTTCTTCATGCAGCCCGCATGCGCTGTTAAAGCTTGTATCATGCATGCCAAGCTCAGCAGCGCGGGCATTCATCATTGCGATGAACTGGCTAAGCGTGCCTCCAAGGTGAATGGCAATTGCATTTGCAGCGTCATTGGCGCTCTCAACAGCCATGCCATACAAGAGATCCTCGACTGTGCGGACTTCGCCTGTTTCCAGGAATAGCTGGGTCCCGCCGGTCTTTGCTGCTTCTTCGGCAATAGTGACTTTGTCTGAGTAATCAAGCTCGCCCCGCTTGATAGCCTCCATTGTCAGCAGCATTGTCATAATTTTGGTTATGCTGGCTGGCTCTCTTTTTTCGTGGGAGTTGATATCGACCAGGACTTCGCCGGTTTTTGCGTCCATGAGAATTGTGCTTCGCGCACTAAGGTTATTAAAAGGCTCAGCGCCGTATGCAACACTCGGCGCTAACAATGCTGGAATAACTGCAATCGCGCAAAAGAGCATGCAGAGTTTCTTTTTCATAATAAAAACCTCCGATTAAATATACGAAGGCTTTTGCTAAAATAGTATCAAGAATAAATCGGTGCAGCGATTAAATGATTTCGCCCAAAAAGCTTTGCCCTTTGGACTTAAAGCCCAGCCCCCAGAATTCTGCAATAGTTGCCGCTATGTCAGCAAATGAGGCTCTAGTGCCCAAGTTCACGCTTTTTATCCCGTTTTTGTATACAAGCAGTGGCACATATTCCCTTGAGTGGTCTGTAGATGGCGTTGAAGGATCGTTGCCGTGATCTGCAGTTATTATTAAGATATCATCATCGCCAAGCTGTTTCATTATAGACGGCAGGCTGTTGTCGAACTCTATGAGCGCATTTGCATAGCCTGCTATATCGTTGCGGTGCCCGTACAGCTGGTCAAAGTCTACAAGGTTCACAAAGGCTAAATCGTGCTCTTTGCTGTGTATTGCCTTTATTGTTTCGGCTATTCCTTGCGCATTGCTTTTAGATTGTATGCTTGTGCTTATGCCTCTTCCTGCAAACAATTCGGATATCTTGCCTATTGAGAGCACGCTTTTGCCTGACTCAACTAGAAAGTCAAGCAGTGTTTTTTCGCTTGGCAGCATCGAAAAATCTTTTCTGTCGGCAGTTCGAGTGAATGACTCAGGGCTATCGCCAATAAACGGCCTCGCTATTACCCTGCTGACATTGTATTGATCCAGGAAGCCTCTTGCCTTTTGGCAAACTCTGTACAGCTCCTCAAGCGGCACTATGGATGTGTTTGCTGCAATTTGAAAAACGCTGTCAGCAGAAGTGTAGACTATCAGCTTGCCTGTTTTTAAGTGCTCTTCTCCGAAATCTTTTATTACTTCCGTGCCGCTGTACGGCTTGTTGCATAAAACGCCGTAACCGGTCTGAGCAATAAATTCGCTGATAATTTCATCGCCGAAACCATCAGGAAAAGTGGCAAACGGGGTGTTAACTATATGCCCTGCTATTTCCCAATGCCCTGTTGTTGAGTCTTTTCCTTCTGAGAGCGGGGCCATCCTGCCATAAGCGCCTATAGGCTCGCCTTGTTTTGGGGCATAATCGACGCCGTCTATATGCGCAAGGCCAAGCCTTTGCATGTTGTTAAGGCTAAAGCCCGGCGTAAGTTTATATATATTGCCAAGAGTGTTTGATCCCTCATCGCCGTAACATTGTGCATCAGGCAGCTCCCCTATGCCAACGCTGTCTATAACTATCAGGGCTACTATTCCCATAAATCCCTCTAGCTTTTTTATCGATTATAGCACTATTGCGCCATCTTATATGCATGAGCGCTGCACGCGCTACAGCATTTCAGGCGCAAACACAAAAATCAAAGAAGGCGAAATAAAGCTTTCAATAAAAACGCCAATAATCGATATCGCCAGGGCGCAGGCGATAGCAGCTGTATATGAAATGAGAAGGCTGGAGGATGCGTTCCTGCCAACTTTGCCTTTGCCTGAATGCTGGAGTGTATAAGCTGCCAAGCTGGCGCAGGCATAGAAAAGAGCCGGGATTTTTATTAGATTTTGAGGCATAACTGTGAGCATGCTATAAAAGAACCCTCTGGTTTGGTAATGCATCAGAAGAAACGAGTTTGAAAAGCCCAGCACAAACCCTTGGGAAAACGCATATATCGGCCCTGCTGCAAACCCCAAAAATGTCAAACCGCTAAGCCATAAGATGAAATACATCTTAATTTCCGAAACTAAATTCATTTTGAAGTAGTCATTTCGGCTAAACACTTGCTGTGTGCGCATAGCGCTTGAAAAAAAGGACGTCAAATCGCTAAGCAGGGCTTGCTGCGCAGCCTGGTTCATATAGCGGGTAAACAGGCAGCCCAAAAGAGCCCCCAGTGAAAAAAGGCTGAGAAGGAACAAATATATTTTCTTGTTATAGCGTACATGATCAGTAATTAAACGTTTCAAATGCGCCCTCCAAGCATATCATTTGATAATATGATACGAAAAGAGGGATTATTATTTTTTACAGGCAAGAATGCAAGCTGTGACAAGCTAATATTGCTTTTTTTGCAGCTTGTCTGGCTCGTGCATGCGCCTTGTTAAGCCGCTTAATATCTTTTAAGCGCTCAAAGCATGCTCAAGATGCCAAAAAAGGGCAAAAAAAATGGCAGGGGTAGCAGGACTCGAACCTACGCAATGACGGAATCAAAATCCGTTGCCTTACCAACTTGGCTATACCCCTGAGCCGTTCAATAAAAAATGGCAGGGGTAGAAGGATTCGAACCTACGGTGACGGAGTCAGAGTCCGTTGCCTTACCGCTTGGCGATACCCCTGTACTTAATGGGGTGGACTGTGGGAATTGAACCCACGATCTTCGGAACCACAATCCGACGCTTTAACCAACTAAGCCAAGCCCACCATGTTTTTTTATTTAAATGACCGTGCACTATTATATGATTTTTACTGCTTATTGTCAACATTCTATTTTCGTCTCGCCTATTGCCAATAATTGCATTATTTAGCGATGAACTCAGCGCCATCGTGCTTGCATACCATTTGGGCGGCTTTTCTTCCTGAAAGGAGTGCTGCCGGAAGGCCGCCGGGAGGCATCATTCTATGGCTAGCAAAGTACAGGCTGCTTATGCCATCAATAAATGCCGGATGTGCCTGCATTCTTGTTCCAGGCGATGTCATGCTCATCCAAGATCCCCTGTATGCGCCTGTATAGCGCTCATATGTCAGCGGAGTGGCAATGTCAATGACTTCAATAGCGCCTTTTAAATTTGGGTACTTGGCATAAAACGCCTGCTCCAGCTGATTGGCAAGGTGAGCTTTTTCAGATTCATACCGGCCTTGGGCTTTAAGCTGTTTCCAGCTGTCGTATGTATCTTCAAGCAGTATGCCGGTTAATGCAGTGCCGCCTTTCGGCGCATACCCCTCATATCTGCTGTAGCTTGTAAAGCTTAGCTCATCTATTTGAGTGCCGGCGTAGCGTATAGGTTCGGCAAGCTGCCATACGGGCAGGCTTTCAGGCAATTTGGCCTTTATGCCAATGCTAAGGAAAGTGCAGACATTGGGCTTTGTGTTTTCGTTCAAGTCAGCGATCCAGCCGTCAAAAAATTCTTGGCTGAAGAGCTCTTTTAGCGCCGAAATCGTTTCTTGCGCAACAATAACTGAATCGGCTTCCAAAAAGAACCCTTCTTCAGCCATTACGCCAACAGCAGCGCTATTGCTGATAATTACCTCATCAATTTTGGTATTAAGCATAATTGTGCCGCCAAGCTCCTCAAAATAGGCAGCCATCCTGTCAACCATGGCAAGCGAGCCCCCTTCCGGATAGCCGCCATCGCCGCTGTTCAGGGTTGAGAGGGTGTAGGCTAAATCTAGGGCCGCGTGGCTTTTGGGAATGAATGAAAAGAGCGGCCTTATTGCCGGGTGCTTGAACGTATATGCAAATTGCTCGCACGTAATAGTATTTAGCCTGGCTGCAACTTGCAGCGCCGGAAGCATTTTTATGCTTTCGCCCCAAGACATTCTGCGCGGATTTTTCGTGTTTAGGCCTGCAATGTCAGATACCTGAAGCTTTATTGCGCCAAGGGCCTTGACATCATTTGCCAGCTGCATTGCAGCCTCTTCGTCGGCAGGGGAGAACTCTGCAATTTCGCCGGCGGTTCGGTCAATGTCCCTGTAAAGCCTTAAATACGAGCCCTCCCAGTCAACTGTGCGAAAGATATCATTTCGGTATATTGTAACGCTCTCATCTAAAGCGGCTGTCTCTTTCCATACCTCGTTTACCTGCGTGTCGGGGTTTGATCCTGTGAGCCAATGCACTGCGCCCTCAAACAGATACCCTTTTCTCCTCCAGCTGGTGCACATTCCGCCAACACGGTTGTGCATCTCGCACAAAGTAACGCTGTAGCCGCTTTTTTGGGCATAGATTGCAGCAGACAGCCCTGCTATGCCTGCGCCAACTACTACTACTTTTTTCATTATTGAAACCTCTCTATGTTAAGCATTCATATTAATTTTTCAAGCCATATTTTTATGCCAACAGAATAGCACACCTGCATAACATGCAGGCATAGGCCATATGCTAGCGTTTTCACTGAAATGGCTCAAATGCTGTCATACGCCGGAATTCGCCGTCGGGGCTTTTTGGCTGCGCTTTTTTGTTGAGCAAGAACGCTGCGCTCATCAAGCCTATTGGTTTGCGCCCCAATGCCAAAATGATTTTAGTTTATTCAAGTTTCTATTTAAAAGTTGTGCTTTTTCGGATATGATAAGTTTGTAATTACCTGTCTGTAAGGCTAAATGGCAAGAGCAAAAACTCTATTTATTAGGCAAAGGAGGAATTATAATGTCTGATATTGCTGCTGAAAAAAAAGGCTTAGACCCAAAAATACCAAATTATTTTCTAATATCTACAACATGCCAAATGATAGGCAATACGATCGCCGGATCCTATCTAAACTTCTATATGACAGAGAGAATGGGCATTACTGCTGTCATGATGGCAGGAATAATGCTTGTTGCAAGAACGGCTGACCTTATCCTGGGAGTTGCATCAGGCGGCATAGTGCAGCAAACCCAGCTTAACAAAGGCCAATACCGATCGTGGCTGCTATATGGCCCGTTTATATGCAGTATTGGAACTACAATGCTCTTCATTAATTCATCGCTGCCAGTTGCGGCCAAGTATGCCCAAATTGTTATTGGCTACATCCTTTATGGCGGCGCAATGAGCTTTTTGCAAATCTCAAACAACGGTATGATGGCAAAGATTTCTGGCCCTAATGTTGATGATCGCATGTCGATATCATCTAAAACTGTGCAAGGCCAGAATATCGGCAGGCTGTTAACGTCGCTTGTGACATTAACTGTCATTCAAATGTTTGACAAAATCGAAAAGCTTGATGGATACACTGTTACACAGCTTATCTTTGTAACAATCGGCATAGCCGGACAGCTCGTATTGTATTATGGAACCAAAGATTATGAGAGCTATGATCCAAACTTCAAGACTTCAGGGACCGGCAGCGTAAAAACAACAACGATGGTTGTCAACACTCTCAAGAACCCGCAGCTTGTTATACTTATGATCGGCGACACTGCCCGAAGCACGGTGCTGATGACACTGGCAGGCCTGGCAATGTATGTATTCACTTACGTGGTTAAAAATCCAACAATGATGACTCCATACATGTTTACAACAGCAATCACCTCGCTTGTTGCATCATTCGTAATTGCGCCAATATCTAAAAAGATTGGCAAGAGAAATGCAGGGCGCATGACAGGCATAATATGCACCCTGTCATATGCATGCCTGGGGCTGTTTGCCGGCGAGAGCGCTATCATGTTCATACTCTTTATGGCTATTGCAGGCGTAGGGACAATGTTTATTGGCTCTGTTGCCGCAACGCTCTATCTAGACTGTGCTGAATACCAGCTATTCCAGACAGGCCAGGACAACAGGACTTTTGCAATGTCAATGTTTGGCGTTACGATAAAAGTCGGCTTCGTTTTCTCATCAATAATACTCTCATGGCTGCTCGAAGCCGGCGGTTACGATGCAGTAAACAAAGTTATGGCTGATCCGAACAAGTTTATAAGAATGACTGGCTTTACAAGCGCGGCTATCTATTCTATTTATCTTGTGATCATGCTGTTCTTCTATCAAATATCAGAAGACAAAGCCAAAGAATACGCAGAAGCAAACTTCAAAATGCTTCAGGAGCGCCAAGCCTCACAAGCATAAAACAAAAAAACAGCCTTACAGAATAACGACTGCTCATTATAGCAGCTGCTGCATGCGACTCGGGCTTGCAGCAGCTGCTTTCGTTTTATGTGTATATCAATATAGCGATAGCCCAAAATTCAATGCAGCTGCTTTTTTCGTATGTCCTATTTGCATGTTGGCGAGCGATCTATCTATACTAAAGCATAACTGCATATTTTCCCCAATTTAACGTCGCAAAGGCTCAGACATGCTTTTTATATACTCTTGCAGCTTTTCCTTGGCTTCAAACTTGCCTTTGGCAATAATGTCAACAATCGCGCTTCCTACGATGACTCCATCTGCAAACTTCGCATACTCAGCAACCTGGGCTGCATTTGATATTCCAAACCCAACTGCAACAGGGGCTTGTGTATGCTTTTTTATTTCATCGACAAAACTCTCAAGTCCGGAAGATATTTGGCTTCGAGCGCCGGTTACGCCCATAGAGGAAACAAGGTAGACAAAGCCCTGGGCATTTTCGGCAATCTCTTTTATGCGCTCTTTTGATGTTGGGGCAATAAGCGACACTATATCAATTCCATATGTTTGCGCGATTTGCTTTGCCTCAGCTTGCTCTTCAAATGGCAAGTCCGGTATTATAAGGCCGCATATGCCAATTTCAGAGCATGTAGCGCAAAACCTGTCTATTCCATAAACAAAAACAGGGTTATAGTAAGTCATGAAGACTATTGGCACATCCATTTTGCCTGAAATTGAGCCTACCATATCAAAGATTCCATCAAGCCTGGTACCCGCGCTTAGCGCCCGCTCGCTTGCTGCCTGTATAGTTTCTCCCTCGGCAATCGGATCGGAAAAAGGTATGCCTATTTCAATAAGGCTGGCTCCGGCAGCCTGGGCTGCGAGTATGTATTCCGCTGATGCCGCCAGGCTGGGGTCACCTGCCATAAGGTAGGCAATAAACGCCTTTTTGCCGCTAAAAGCGTCAGATATCCTATTCATACAAACTCTCTCCTCTGTATCTTGCTATTTGCGCAGCATCTTTGTCGCCCCTGCCTGAAAGGCAAACAACTATGAGAGCGCCCTGGCCCATTTGCTTTGCCAGCTTAACAGCATGGCTAAGCGCATGGGCAGACTCAATTGCAGGGATAATGCCTTCGCTGTGCGATAGCGCCTCAAAAGCCTCTACTGCTTCATCGTCAGTGATCGAAACGTAGCTGGCCCGCCCTGTTTCGTATAAGTATGCATGCTCAGGCCCAATGCCCGGGTAGTCAAGGCCTGCTGAAATAGAGTAAACAGGCATAATTTGGCCGTATTCGTCCTGGCAAAACAGTGATTTCATGCCATGAAAAACTCCGACAGAGCCTTTTGCAATGGTTGCAGCATGGCTGTCTGTGCCAATGCCTTTCCCGGCTGCCTCACAGCCTATCAAAGCAACCTGGGGATCTTCTATGAAGCAATAAAACGAGCCCATTGCATTTGAGCCTCCGCCAACACATGCCACGACAGCATCCGGCAGGCGGCCTTCAGCCTCAGCTATCTGCTCTTTTATTTCACGCCCGATTACGCTTTGAAAATCCCTAACCATCGTCGGGAATGGATGAGGCCCCATTACAGAGCCCAGAAGGTAATGGGTGTCGGAGACTCTCTTTGACCATTCCCTCATAGTCTCATTTACAGCGTCTTTTAGCGTCATCGTCCCCGATTCAACAGAATGAACGTTTGCGCCCAGAAGGCGCATTCGATAAACATTAAGCGACTGTCGCTCTACGTCTTCCTTTCCCATGAAAATTTCGCATTCCATCTCAAATAGGGCAGCAGCTGTTGCTGTTGCTACTCCATGCTGGCCGGCGCCTGTTTCGGCTATGAGGCGCGTTTTGCCCATGCGTTTGGCAAGCAGCGCCTGGCCGAGGACATTATTGATTTTATGTGAGCCGGTATGGTTCATGTCTTCGCGCTTTAGGTATATTTTGGCGCCGCCGATGCTTCGGGTAAGGTTGGCTGCATAATAAAGCAGCGAAGGCCTGCCCGCATAGTTTTTAAACAGGCTGGAGAGCTCTGCTTGAAACCGGCTGTCTTCTTTATAGTAGCTATATGCGTCGCTTAGCTCATTAATAGCGCTCATTAGCGTTTCAGGCACATACCTTCCGCCATATGGGCCAAATCTCGTTGTATCCATTATCCTGCCTTTCTTACAGCCTCTACAAATTGTAAAATCATTTCTTTGTCTTTTGCCCCGTTTTTTTCGACCCCGCTGCTGACATCGACACAAAAAGGCGAGAGCGTTTTTATCGCCAAGGCCACATTTTCGCTGTTAAGGCCACCTGCAAGAAAATAGGCAGGCCCCTTATAGCTTTTGAGAAAGCCCCAGTCAAATGCAATGCCTGTCCCTCCATAAACACCGCGGGCTGCTGTGTCAAATAGGCAGTAGTCAGCTGAAGTGTTTATGCCTGCAACATTGCTTGCGACAGGGTAAGCTCTAATAATCTCAGCATCGCACACGCTCCGCAAGCGCTTTATATAATCATCGCCCTCAGTTCCATGAAGCTGTATGGCATCGATAGTTTCGCTCTCTACAAGCTGCGCAATTGCGCTGATGCTTTCGTTTACAAAGACGCCTACTGCTGTGATGCGCCTGTCTAAGCCGCTTTTCAGCTCGCGAGCTTTTTCGGCGCTTACCTGGCGCGTGCTCTTTGCAAATACAAAGCCGATATAGTCTGGCATTGCTTCATTAGCAGCGATGATATCGCTTTCAGCAGATAGGCCGCATATCTTGGCTTTGCTCAAGTTTCTATTCCTTTTAGTTCTCTCAGGGCTTTTGTTTTGTCATCTGATTTCATCAGTGTTTCGCCGATTAAGACTGCATTTACCCCTGCATCGCGAAGCCTGTTTATGTCTTCAGATGTCTTAATTCCGCTTTCGGATACGAAAGGAATGCCTTTTGGCACATGCTTTCTTAAGCGGATGGAATTTTCAATGTCAACCTCAAATGTATTTAGATCGCGGTTGTTAACGCCGATAACTCTTGCGCCTGCCCTGAGGGCTTCTTTAATCTCCTGTTCATCATGAGCCTCTACAAGGCATGAGATCCCGTAAGCATCAGCAGCTGTAATAAAATACTTCATCGCTGCTTCAGACAGAATCGCTGCTATTAGCAAAATTGCATCAGCGCCGATCAATGAAGCCTGCTCTATTTGAAAAACATCAACAATAAAGTCTTTGCGCAGCAAGGGCAGGTTGCTCATAAGCCTTATATCAGTAAGGTAGCTGTCGCTTCCCTGAAAATACTCAGGCTCTGTAAGCACTGAAATTGCAGTGGCTCCGGCAGCCTCGTATTCTTTGGCTATTTGCAAATGGTCAAAGCTCTCAGATATGACCCCTGCAGAAGGCGAAGCTTTTTTAACCTCGCATATAAACGACATTTCATCGCTTCTAAGCGCCTTTTCAAACTTGTATGGCCCGCGTTTGGCAAGCCCCATCATTTGGTAGCCCAGGGCCTTCTCCCGCTCAACCCTCATTTTTGTTGCCACAACGATTTCATTAAGTATACTCATGCTGCTGCAGCCTCCTTAGTTGCTTTTATAAATTCTTCTAGCTTTTGGTACGCCTTGCCACTGTCTATTAGCTCCTGGGCAACCTTCACGCTTTCCCTCATTGTTATTCCGCTGTTTGCCATATACAGGCAAAATGCAGAGTTTAGCACAACTGAGTCGCGTTTGGGCCCTTTCTCTCCGGACAATACGCTTCGCGCAATGCTTGCATTTTCTTCCGGCCCGCCACCCTTAAGATCATCAATGCTGCACCTGCTGAGCCCGAATTGCTCCGGAGAGACAAAGTAGCTATTGAAGTTTGCCCCATCAACTTCGCATATAGTTGTAGATGATGTAAGCGTTATTTCATCAAGCCCGTCATGTCCGTGCACAACCATGGCGCGTTTCACTCCCAGGTTGCTGAGCACTCTTGCCAGAGGCTCGACAAGCGCTTCATCATAAACGCCCAGCAGCTGCATTGTAGCTCCTGCAGGATTCGCCAGCGGCCCGATTATATTGAATATCGTGCGCACGCCCAGCTCTTTTCTGACATGCGCAACATGCTTCATTGCTGAATGGTACACTTGCGCGAGCATGAAGCACATGCCTGTTTCCATCAGCACCTTTTCGCTTTGGGCAGCGCTGAGGCTAATATTGGCACCCAGCTCCTCTAGCACGTCTGCGCTTCCGCATTTGCTCGATACGCTCCTGTTGCCATGCTTGGCAACAGATACCCCGCCTGACGCCACAATAAATGATGACACTGTTGATATGTTAAAGCTGTAGAGCTCATCGCCTCCTGTGCCAACAATGTCGATTACATCGCAGGGAGGGTGAAGCTTTGTGCATTTTTCCCTTAATACCTCAGCGCATGCAGTTATTTCATCAATCGTCTCGCCTTTGGAGCGCATTGCCGCAAGAAAAGCGCCCATTTGTGAGTCTGTCGCTTTCCCTTCCATCATTTGCATCATTACTTCCTTAGTCGAGCCAGGGCTCAGATCATTGCCGGAAAGTATTTCAGCAATCGCCTTTTCAATCATTTTTCATCTCCCAGCGCCAGAAAATTTCTGATAATTTGCCGCCCATTAGGCGTTAAAATCGATTCTGGCTGAAACATCAAGCCAAAGGTTGGATAGTCTTTGTGCTTTAGGCCCATCAGGCTGCCTGAAGCTGTTTCTGCAATAACATGAAAAGCTTCTGGCAATGCAATCCTGTCTATTTCCTTTGTATGGTAAAATCCAGCTTGTATAAGCGGAGCAAGGCCCTTAAAGATTGGGCTTGCATTGGCAATGTGAATTTCAGCCCGCTGGCTTGTTGGGCCTTTGGCGCTTATAATGCTTGCGCCGTATGCATGGCACACAGCAAGGCAGCCAAGGCCTATGCCGAGTATTTTCGCTTTTGATTCGTAGCGCTTGGCTATTTCAGCGCTTACAATGCTTGGCTCTACAGAGCTGTGCGGAATGAATATATGCGTAGGCTCAAGCCTGTCTATGCAGCCTATTGCCTCATTAGCGCCTACAACAGCAACATTGGCTTCAGCCTCCCCAACTAACTGGTATAAGCTGTAAGCAAAGCAGCTTGAATTATCTACTATAACAACCATAAGTCCTCCTCGCTTTGCGCCAATGCTTCAAGCAAAGCCTTGCTCTCAGCATTAAGCTCAGCCCATGCTCCCGATAAATCGCTCTCAGCTGTAAAAGCGCAAGCAGCTTGCACATAGACGGTATCCTCGCGCAGCGATGCAATTCTCGTGCTAATGCACATATCCATATTGCCTGTAAAATCAATATAGCCAAGGCAGCCGCCTAAAAGGCTTCTGCTGCTTTCTTCAATCTCGCACATTAGCCTTGATGCCTCAAGCCTCGGCACGCCTGAGTAAGGCGCCGCTGGCAATACAGCTGCTATAGCGTCCAGCGCGTCAAAGCCTTCCTTAAGCTCGCCTGCGATCATTGAGGACAGGCAGCTTGCATAAGCAGAAATGTTTTCCTCACGGTAGCTGCTTATCTCTACTGTTCCGAAGCTGCTAATCTTGCCTATGTCGCTTAATGCAATGTCTACAAAGAGATCATGCTTTAAAAGCTCATTCTCATTTATTTTTAGCTGCTGTGCGCTATCGCTTGGGAAGCTGCCTGCGATAGCGCTGCATGATGCTTTCCCATTTCTCACAGATACAAGCGTTTGTGGCGATGAGCACGCTATTTCCATGCCGCCTAGCTTCATGTATGCCATATATGGGGAAGGATTAATTGTTCTAAGCAGCCTGTATGTGTTGAGCAATGACCCATGGAAATCAAGCGCGGTGCAGCTTGACAGAGACGCGCTCAAAATTCCGCTGTTTTCCATTTCCTTTTTAGCTTTTAGCGCCTTTTCTGCAAATCCTTCATATGTAGGCTGCTTTTTTATGTTTCCGCATATCGAAGGATCTTCCTGGCTGTTTGCCGGAGAGAGTATCATTTTTTCAATGTCTTTTAGCTCTGTTACGCCTTTTACATAGCTAATATCAATATTCTCAGTCGGAATGTTTGTTATAATGAATATCTTTTGCTTAAAATGGTCAAACGCAATTACTTTATCAAAAAGGAGAAGGCGAAAATCGCACTCGCAGCTTTCTTGCGCTGCCGGCAATTCCCAGCTGGCCAGCCTGGAAGCAAAGCCGTATGCAAAGTAGCCAACAAAACCGCCTGTGAAAGGAGGCAGGTAAGGGAATCGAGGGCTTTTGTACATTGACAAAACCTCTCTTACCGCAATTAGCGCATCCGAACCAACAATGCTCTCGTTTATTCCATTTCTTTTGTGTATGCCATCGCTATCGCCATATATTGAAAGGAGCGGCTTGTACCCAAGGAATGTATAGCGCCCCCATGAATCGCTTCCATTGACGCTTTCAAGCAGAAACCACTCGTTGCTTTGGCTTCTAATATTTCGAAGTATTTCGATTGGCGTTTTTTGGTCAGCGAGTATTTCGAGTGCGATGGGCACTACTGTACATCCCTGAGAGTGTTTTTTTGCTTCCTCCAGTGTAGGTTTGATCATAATTTCGCCTTTCTTGCAGGTTTGCTAATTATATGAGATAAAAAAACCGCCCTTGACTGCTGTCAAGGACGGGTAAAATCCGCTATGCCACCTTGTGCTAATACCTGCAGGATACCAACATATCCCTCGCCACTCACGTAGGCGTCACGTCGCAGAATACTCAGAATAAATGTGATATTCCTTTGGCTGCGCCCTCAGCGGTCCATTTGACGAGCTGCGTTGTGCAAGGCTCTCAGCTACCCTTGCTCTCTTTGACTGCACACTTGCCGTTATCTCCGCGTCAACGGTTTGGAATCATTCAATTTTTGTCATTATATTATGAAATGCATGCATTGTCAATAACAATTGCGCTTGCGCTTTATGGGCTGCACACGCTGCATGGCTCGTAGCCTTGTGATATTGCATCATTGCGCAATATGCCGATCTTGCTGTTGCTGAGATAACGGCAGCCTCCAGAGTGGTATTTAGCTCCGGTGTTGGTAATATATACAGTATATGAGCTCTGTGCTGATGTATCGGGCTGCTGTGGAGCGGGCTGGCTTCTAGTAGCCTGACTGCTTGACGCTGATGCCTCAGAATTCAATTGCGCCTGAGCAGCAGCAAGCTGCTGCCTTTCTTCCTGTTCAGCAGCCTGAGCAGCAAGCCGCTCCCTTTCTTCCTGCTCGGCAGCCTGCACTGCTTGGCGCTCTCTTTCTTGCTGCGCTTGAGCCTTTTCCTCTTGCTCAAGCCTTGCTTCTTTTGCGCGAAATGCGCGTGATATGTCTGTGCTGTTTATTGCTGTTGACGTTATGGCTTCTCTGACAGCCGCTTGGGCAATAGCGCTGTCTCCCGTTTCAAATGCGAAGAATACAGCTAGAACTCCGCCTTGCTTGTCAGTAAATGCATTTATCCAATTAAGGCCGTCTTTGTCTTTATAGCTTACAATTGCGTAGCCATTCTCATTTTCAAGATACTCAGCGCCGTATTCATCAATGCAAAATTCAAGGTAATCGATAGCTTTGCTATTTTCATAGATGCGCACCGCAAATGAATTGATGCCAAACATTGGCACGTTCCACAATGCTTCTGTTTCATTGGTTTTGTCTTCTCTAAGGTTCGATGATTTTGGAAGCATAACCGAATAGATGCCCGAAGACTTTCGCTCCCAATCGCTTAAATCGACCAAGCTCGCAAGCGAAGCAGGCATTGGCTCAAGCTCAGTATGGACAATAGCTTTTTCAGGGATATGCGCTTGTGTTGCTGTATCTTCTGTTTTTGATGCCTTATCGGATTTTGGCAGCGCAGAGAAGAAGAGAATTGCAGCTGCAGCTGATGCAGCTATGCGCTGTTTTGCTGTGCTTGATTTCCATTTGGCGCTAACCCAGCTTGCTGCTTTCTTGATTGGGCTGTTAAAAGCAGCCTTATTATTTATCGGGTTTGAGCGCTGCTGCTTGCCTGGCAGGCTTTGTAATTTTAGCATTAGGGAATCGAAGCTTTCTGTGCTATCTTCAACAGCCAGCCAAATGAGGCTGTTAAAATCAGTGTAGTTCTCGATAGCAGATGAACCTGGCAATACTCGGCTTTCGGTCCATGCTTGCTTAATAATCTCATTAGGATCAGCAGAATTGCCTGAAAGATTTGCCAAGCACTCTTTTATGCTGAAAACAGAGTCTGGCATGCTGCCGGCAGAAGCTGAGTAATGGCCTGGCCCCTCGAGAGTGCCTGACACTTCCAAAGCAAAAAGCATAACAGCTTTTTTTAGCGCATCTTCATAGCGTTCAGCTTTCATAAGCCAGTATGCGCTGGCAAAAAGGCTTCGTTTGTCTATGCCGCTGCTATAGGCATTGATAGCATATTGCAGCGGATCAATATCAATTTGGTTCGCAAAAGAGAATGCGCGAACTCTTTCATAATCGTCATTTTGGTGGCCCCAAATGATGTTTTTGTACTTGGCAAGCAAATCTTTGCCTTCTCCCATCAGGCTGTAAACAGTCTGAATTGGTGTTTGGGCCAGCTCGCTTTCACTAAAATTTAGTAATATTCGCTCAACTAATTCAGCCTTATTGCCTGTAGCGCTCATGTCTTTCGTTTTTAGGGTTGCCCTTAATGCTTCGGTTTTGTTGTAGGGCACAGCGCCTGCATATGTAGACTCGCCAACCAGCCAATTCGAAACAAGGAAATCCAGGCGTTGAATAGAATTTATGCTGTAAGTTTGCTCGAAATACTGTGGATGGGCAGCGGAAACCGGTTTTCCTTCGATCCACCATAGCAATATAATGTCGCCAACGCATAAGCTTGGATTGCTCTCAAGCATTTGGGCAGCATTGGCATATAGGCCATGTTCGCTTTTTGTTGCTGGTGGTTCATTAGGTGCCGCTTTCATACCGGAAGAGTTCTGAGGCGCTATAATTGCATTGGCTGGCAATGCTTTTTTCTTTAGCGATCTAAGGTGGGCTGTAGCCTTGTCTGAGAGCAAATATTCGTACTCAAGCAATGATTCGAAATACTTATCCCAAACGTTAGCTTTAGCTTTTGCTGTCTTAAGATCAGCCTCTTTTGCCTTGGAAGCTGAGAATGATCTGTTTAGAAATGATATTTGGCGCTCATCAATGCCTGCAATCCATCCATCGATTGTCTCTGCGTCAACTATCGTCTCAAATCTTAATGATTTTGCTATAAGCAGCGTAGCCATGCATGCATACGCTGCTTCAGAGCGCTCAAAGAACACTTTTGGATTCGTTGTTTTTGATAATAAATTTATGCATTGCTTAAGTATGCTGCCTTCAAGCCTTGATGCGCTTTCCTGAGTAAATTTGCCGGCTGGCTTGTATATTCCATGTATATAGTCTGGCATTGGGCTTATATGGCTTAAATCGCTGTATCTATAAGCTTGCGCTGTAGTTGCCTGTTGCTTTTTTTCCAATTGGTTTCATCCTATCTATAAAACTATCAAAGTAATGTAGAATTATAACTAATTTTACCAAGAATAGGCGAAAGTGCCAAGTTAATTAATTGCAGTACGCAATAGCATCTGTTTAGAAATAAAGCGTACAAAAGTTTCGATACGCAGATTGGTTCGGCTATATTAATCTTGAAGGCGTCGCATGAAAAAAAATTTGCCGATTAGCACTGATGACTTTCCAACTGTTATAAATGGCTACTATTTTGTAGATAAGTCTATGTTTATCGCTGAGGTTTTGGGCAACATGAGCGAGTCAAAGCTCATTCTGCGCTCCAGGCGGTTTGGGAAGAGCCTGAACATGAGCATGCTTAAGAGCTTTCTTGAGATTGGTTTTCCAAAAGAACTGTTTGAAGGGCTTGATATAGCGAATCAAAAGGAGTTGTGTGAAGCCCACCAGGCACAGCACCCTGTTATTTTTTTCTCTTTCAAGGACATAGCCGGAAGCAATTTTCCTAAAGCACTTGATGAGCTCGCACTAATAATTAGCGATGAGGCAAAAAGGCTTGGAATTGGCAAAGGCTGCATTGAGCTTGACAATGACGAAAATGCAGCCCTTGATAGAATGTCTGCAAAGCAGGCAGACGAAACAGATGTTAAAATCAGTATTCGGCTTATGTCTAAGGCTTTGCATCGCCGGTATGGCAAAAAAGCAATTGTGCTTATAGCTGAAGAGTTCAAAGTTCTACAAAAATCTGCTATCTAAGCTAAATAATGATAGCTTTTGGCTGCAATATGGGCTAACCTTAAATTGAAATAAATAACAAAGGAAGCAAATATGCGCAAAAGCTATATACAAACAGTATAGCACTAGCAAGCATAAAGCGACAGATGATCATTTATGTGGGACATAGCAAACAGCATACTCTTAGGATTTAGAAATTGCTTCAGCCGCAAAGCTGCGTTCGAATGGTTTTGCATTTGTGCTGTGGGGATTATGTGCAGGCACGACAGCCTTGGCGCGACAAGCATTGCCAGGGCCCTAATGCTAGAGCCTGCCCTGTATGGGTGCCTAATGCACTTTTTTCATGCCCATTCATGGGAGGCAGGCAAGATCTCGCAGCAGTGGGCAGGCATGCTTGGGCGCTTTGCATACAAAGCGCACGGCATGCCCGTTCTTATCGCAGACGGTGTTAAGGCCGCCAAGGAAGGGCGCAAGATGCCTGGGGCGCAAAAGATTGCCCTGAAGACAGGCGGCAAAAGCGCACAGATCGGCATTGGCCAAATGTTCGGGGCAGTTGGCCTTTTAATTGGGGATGGCTTTGCCCAATGCTGCCCAATCGTTTCGATTCGGCTTCGCTCGGGCCAAAAAGGCATGGCGGCCTGGGGAGGCGATGAGGCTGGCGAAACAGCGCTAAGCAGCGCTGTTCTCGCTTACAGGGATGCAGCAGCTTGCGCGATGGCCATAGGCCAAAAGTGCGCCCTTGTGGCTGACAGGGCATTTTTGAGCGTCGCGGGCCTAAGGGAGGCTGCCTGCCATGCACAGTGGCTCGATGTTGTTGTGAGGGCAAAAATGAACACTGCCGCATACGCCGAGCCAACAGGCCGCCAAAGAAAAAAAGGCAGCAAAGCCAAGCTTGCAGAGCTGTTCGAAACAAAGGCCAGCGAGTTTGCAGCGACAACTGTATATGTATATGGGAAGCTTCAAAGGGCTAATTATTACAGCATAGATCTGCTTTGGGGCAATGGGCTGTGGGCCAAGCTGCGCTTTGTGCTGCTAAAGCCCGAAAGCGGCAGCCCGATGATTCTGGCATGCACCGATCTTGGCATGGATGCCGAAGAGATCATCGAGCTGTACGGGCTCCGCTTCAAAATCGAGCAAGGCTTCAAGGCGCTCAAGCAAACATCTTTTGCGTTTAGCAGCCACTTTTGGGCAAAGCAAATGCCCAAGCTTGAAAGGCATGGCAAGAACAAGGAGACAGACAAAAGCATTGGGGAAACCACTGATCCGAAAGCGAGGCAGGCAATAAAAAGCGCGATTAAGGCAACAAATGCTTTTGCACAGATCTCAGCAATAGCGCTTGGCGTGCAGCAGATAATATCATTAAGGCTGGACTGGGCTAGCGATGAGCTTCGCTGGATGCGCACGCCAAGCAGGAAGAGGCCATCAGAAGGCGCTATTGCAGAATATATGCAGAGGCGGATTCTTGCAGACATTGAGGGCTTCAGCCATTTGCCAATAATGCGGTATATAAAATGCAGGCAGTGCAAGAGCTTGAAAAAGATGGCTGCTTAACAATTAGAGCTTGGAGAACTTTTAACTGTTAAGTTTATAAAGAAAGCTAAGTAAGCCTAAGCCACCCTGCCGCTTTCATTGCCAGCCTTATCGGCGCCGGCTCCATTCGCCTGGCAACAAGCTTTAGGCTTTCTTGGATAGGGATGGCCTGCGGGCAGCTTTTTTCGCACAAACCGCATTTTTTGCAGTTGCGCGGATTGTTCGTCTTAAAAGCGGTTACGTAGCCTGCCAGCCCTGCAATATAGCCTATGCTGTATGAGGTGTTCAGCGATGAGAAGCAGTCTGGTATGTTAACGCCATTGGGGCATGGCATGCAGTAGCCGCAGCCTGTGCAAGGCACTTTGTATGATTCGCTTACCGCCTCAACGGCTTCTTTGTATATCGAGCGCTCTTTTTCAGTAAGCATGCCGGCATGGGCTTTTGATGCAGCTTTTGTGTTTTCCTCCAGCTGCGCCAGGCTGTTCATGCCTGAGAGGGTTACTGTAGCTTCTGCCTGGTCCCATATCCAGCGAAACGCCCACTCTGCAGGGCTCATGCTAATACTGTATGAGCTAAATGCCTTCTGTGCCTGCTTCGGCAGGCTGTTAGCGAGCTTGCCGCCCAAAAGCGGCTCCATTACCATAACTGCCATGCCTTTTGAGGAAGCTGCCTGAAGGCCCGCTTTGCCTGCCTGGTAATTTTCATTCATATAGTTGTATTGTATCTGGCAAAAGTCCCAGCTATAGCTGTCTATGATCTCTATAAAGGCTTCATAGCGCCCATGAAATGAAAAGCCAATATTTGAAATTTGGCCGTTTTTCTTCTTTTCGCTAATCCAGTCCAGAATGCCAAGGCCAACAAGCCTTTCCCATGACTTTAGATCCTGTAGATTGTGGATTAAGTAATAGTCAATATAGCCTGTTTGAAGCCTTGTGAGGGATTTTTCAAAGTATGAGCCAAAGCTGGCTTTGTCTCTGCACATGCGGTGGGGCAGCTTTGTTGCCAAATATACCTTGTCCCTGCCATTGCACTCTTTTAAAGCAACCCCTATGGCAGCTTCGCTGCCTGAATAAATGTATGCTGTGTCAATATAATTAATGCCGAGGCTTATAGCTTTTGAAATAAGGGCGTTCGTTTTTTGTTGGTCAATGCCCAGCCCTGAGCTTGGCAGCCTCATGCCTCCAAAGCCGAGAATCGAAAGCTCATTTCCGTTTTTGGGATCTTTTCTGTAATTCATGCACCCCTCGCTGGTTCTGCTTTATTCTTGTCGCTGCAGCCAGCTGCATTGCTGGCCGCATAAAGCTATTTTATCATTTCGCATAAAAATAAGCATTTGCTTATACAATTTTTGTTCAATCGTTGGCTCTTCTAAGGCTATGCACAGATATTTCAATTTGCAGGGAATAGCGTGAAAATCTGGCGTTAGCCTTGAGCGGCTAAACAAGCTTATTGCGCTGGAAAAGGATGCCGGGTTTCAATTGCTAAAAGCGAAGAAGTTGATCGGCATGCAGCGCCAAACAGCCCAGGCCAGGGTGAAGGTGAACACTGCCGGCTATGCGGATCAGCGGGAAGGCAAAGGAAGAAGGGCGCTAAATCTATGCTGGCTGAACTTAAACAGTTTGAGAATTCTCAAAGTGCTGCTTGATCCTGAGGATACGAAAAAAATCTGCTCTATCCATAAATCTTAACCTTTTCATTATTTAAGTTGCTATAAAACAAGGCATTCGTTCAAGAGTGATTCTTTGCTTAAGGGCATTAGCTGTGACTAAATCAACGTGCTTGCCGGTAGCTTCCTCAAGATCATTTTGCAAAGCGATTGTTTTGTACAAACCTTTAGTTTTGGTGCCATCTTTATCAATAAGAACGTCAATATCAGATTCTGGCGTTGCCTCGCCTCTTGCGTACGAACCAAAAATGTACACTGCATTTAGTTCATATTTGCGGGCAATTGGAGTTATTATTTCTGCCAGCTGGTCGATTGTAAAAATAGTTTTATTCATTAAACTGCTCCATGAAACAGCATCATGCAATTAATGCTGGTTAGAGATGTTTTGCCGATCTTGCAAAACAATTGTAGCACACCACAGCAGCCAAAAAAGACAGAACTTTCATCCGTGAATGAGCATAGCTTGTTTTCCATGCAAGGGATTAGGCTTATTGAATGCTTGCTGCGCTGGTGCTGGCTTTAATGGCAAATTGACAGCTCTGGGAAGGCAGTTTATCTGTAAGGTGCCTGAATGCCTTAGTGAAATGTTAGAAAGAATTGAACTAGGGGGCTCAAGGCTGGCGTATGGCGCCTCTTGCCCCTGCACTATCGTTCACTGTGAATGCCCCTATTCGCCTCCGCACGATTGGAAAGCCGCCTGATTCGAAAGGAATCCGTAAGCTTCGGCAGGGAGGTTTTTAGAATCCTGGCACAGCAGTATAGCAAGCGCTGCCCCGGCCAAATTCATGGCCTCGAAAAAAAGAAGGAAATAGGCAGCGCTCAGCCAGCCTGGCTTTATAAAGCCAGCAGCTTATGCAGCGCTGACGCATAAATTGCCGTTGCCTTATCAATATTGCTGATTGCCAGGAATTCGTTTGGAGCGTGGATGTTAGGGTTTTCATCGCCGGGGAAGGATGCTCCATACGCAACAACATTGGAAAACTGCCTGGAGTATGTCCCGCCTCCAATAGTAAAAGGCTTGTTTTCAGCATCCTGCGTATGCTCAACGTAGGCACTGAGCAGAGATTGAATAAAGCCAGACTGGGGATCTGCATAAAGCGGCTCGGAAAGGTATTGCTCTGAGAGCTCTGCTCCATACTGGCTGAGTGCGCCAGCTATCTTTTCGTCTGAGAATTCTTTTGTTATTGGATAGCGAATATCAATTGAAAAGCCCAACCTGCCTTCTATTATTTTTGCCATGCCGACAGCAAGGGTTAGTGCGCCATATTGATCTGAATCAGCAACGCCAAAACCTGACCCGTCGCTATTATAGCCTACAAGGCTGTTGAATGCCTTGATGATTGGCTCATTGACAATTGCTTCCAAGAACTCATACATAAGCGCGACAGCGCTGATCCCAAGCTCCGGCATTGATGCGTGGGCAGACTTGCCGGTAAATACAAGCTTCAAGTTCCCTTTATTATCTATCGAAGCTTTGCTTTCAAAATTCTTTTCCAAAGCAAACTCTTCGTATGATCCGGCCACTTGATCGAGCATGCTTTCAGGGCCTGCCAGGCAGCATTCAGCTTCAGGGCAGACAACGTTGAAAGCCTCGCCTGCATCCAGGGCTGCAATAATGACATCCCCGCTGTTATGCAGTGGGGCAGAAGCCATGGCGCGGTAAGACCCTTTTTCCCCAAATATGACAGGGAAGGAGGAGTCTGGTGAAAAACCAAATGAAAAATGGTCCCCTTCCACTTCGCGGTAGTGCTTCATGCATTCCATGCCTGTTTCTTCTGCACACCCGAATATTAGCCTGATCTCCTTGGCCGGCTCAATTCCAAGGTCTTTAAGTATTTTCATAGCGTACAGCGCCATGATCGCAGGGCCTTTGTCATCGCTGGTGCCTCTGCCATATATTTTTCCGTCTTCAATCTCACAGGCAAGGGGATCTTTTTCCCATCCTTTGCCTATAGGCACGATGTCAAGGTGGGCCAGTACCCCTATTTTTTCACTGCCGGAGCCAAATTTGGCGTACCCGCAGTAATTATCCATGTTGACGCTTTCAAAGCCCAAATCGCTTGCTATCTTTAGAGCTTCGCTAAGCGCATCTGCAGGGCCTTGCCCAAATGGCATGCCTTGCAGCGGTTCGCTTCGCGTGCTGTTTATGGCAACAAGCCTTTTTATCGCTTCGATAATATCATTTGTATAGCTTGCTGCCGCCTGGCGGAATTTTTCCTTCATGAATAGTGCTGCCCCTTTCAAGGTTTATTCTTTGCTTACAGCTCCGTAGCCTCCACTTCGAGCTTTATAGAAAGCTCGCCTGCCTTGAGCGGGCTGCCCTCATACTCAGCTTCTCCGGTCTGGCTGTCATACGGATCGATTCTCATGTGCTTCTTGGCCGGGATGAATTGATATTGAAAAGCCCTGTTTGAAGCCATCCTAAACGGCTCAATATTAGATGAATAGAATTCATGGCGCTCAAGCGAGCCTTCCCTATACGCAGATCCCCCAAAAGAGCAGTCAGCAAACAGCCAGCCATACGGGGCTATATAATACTGGGCCCAATCATGGCTGCCGATGGCGCCCGGGCATGCCCAAAGGCCTGAATGCCATCTGGCAGGTATGCCGTTCGCCCTGCAAAGGCATATAAACAACAGAGCCTGAACGCCGCAGTCTCCCTTGAGGCTCGTAAGGGCATACTCGCATATGGACTCAAGAGCAAAGTAATCGCGCATGTATGAGTACTGTATGTTTTTTGTTACAAAATCGTAGATTCTTTTGGCAATTTCTACAGGGTTTCGGCTGGTGCCTGCAAGTGAGCCCGCTACAGAGCGTATGTAAGGCGTGAAAACGACATGCGGCAGGATCTCCTCTGTTTCAAATGAAGGCTGGCTGCTTAGCATGGCTTCATTAGGATCGGGAACAATATAGCGGGCGGTGCTTGTGTATTCGTACTCGGCAATGAATTCATCTGTGCTGTTTCCTGTAAGGCATACTGTCCTCACAGGGTAATACCCTGGCGAATAGGCAGCATTGCCTGGCCGAGGTTTTAGGATTTTTAATCCTGAAGCCATCCCGCCACCTTCTTCTAATGGCAGTGGCAGGTGCACCCTGGCAATTTGGCCGGGCTTTTGCGCTTCCGGCTTGATAGACAGGCTATGTCTTATCTTTATTTTGTAGGAAGCCTGGCCCTGCCTGATCATTTTGGCAATAGCATAGTCTCTTAACTCTTCGCCGGCTTTGGGGCCGCGCTTTGATCTCGCCCTGTACTCAGGCCTTGTGTCTACAATATTTTTCGGGAAGTTATCGATAAAGCGCATTTCGCCGTCGATATAGCGCCAATCAATTGCCCCTTCCTTCCACAGCCTGTCCAGCTCTGCCTCTGTTATATCCTCTACTTCCGCCTTCATGGCTTCAAATGCCTCAGCAAAGCTATATATGTAGCGCCTTCTCAAGCTTAGCTCCATTTCTTTAACCATCATTAGGCGCAGCCTCAGCTCTTCAGGCATATCCCGCTTTAGGCGAAGGCCTATAACTTCATCTGCAAGGCTGAACTGCCCTGAGTATACGAGGGATGCTATATCCTCAGGCAGAGGGGCAATAAGGCTTCTTGCCATTTTTTCGCTGTTTAGCATACTGTGAACTCCTTTCATTTATTAGAACAAAAAAAAGCCGGCATTTCCATAGAATTTTCAGCTCTATGCAATTCTCCGCCTTGGCTTAGGCAAAATGCCCAAAAGATGTTTTTTGTTGCGCATCTTATCGAATTTTGGATTATACTGGAACTCAAGGAGCCGAGCAATCATGCACATCAGAGAGAAGCACATGCAATTTTTATAGTTATTGTATTTTCTTGTAATAAAGTGTATGCTTGGGAAAGGATTAATTCACTCTCAAATATTGCTTAATGGCATGCAAAAAATTAATTGATATTATGGCAAGGTGCAATATTATTGGCAATAATGCATAATCTTTGGCTTTTTTCCGTTAATTTTTGCTTAGTCCTGTTTGTTTTATGCTTATACATGTGTTACACTGATTTTGTAACTTAATTGTAACATCTAGCTGGAAACGGAGCTACTAATGGAATTAAAGTTTAAATTGCAAAGAAACGAAGAAGCACAGCTTCAAAAGCTGTTTGCACGGTACCAGCGAAGGCAAAACAGAAAGCACATAGCTGAAGAGAAGATAGAAATTACGAAAGCCCAAAAAGAGGCAATCCAGGCGACTATGAGCTATAAAAAGACTGGAACGCTCCAAATCGGGACTACAGCGGCAGCGGTAGCAGACAAAAGGCCTATTATGAAGATAGCCTCAAAGGCTGCATACCAGGTCCAAAAGGGCGCATTCTCAATTCAGTCAACATTCTTATACATATACTATTCGCTGCTGGACATGATAGACTCTGTTAAGCAGAGCAAAGCGCTCTACATTGTTTGCGCAATGCTCATTGTAATGTCTACTACAATGGCTGGAATAGTGAATTATGTTTACGGCTATGAAGTTATCCTCAATGGATACAACATTGGCTACGTAAGGAATATTTCCACATTCAACGAAGCGCTCAGCAGAGCCGATGCCCAGTTCAGGCAATGGTACCAAAACGATTCTGTATTCTATGAGCGGACAATCACCAAAATCTCTACATTTATAGGCAACAAGCCTTCTGAGCTTCTTGACGTAGATGGCTGCCTGAAAAAGATTTACGAATGCAATATCCCGATCTTTGCACAAGGCGGCGTCATTGAAATAGACGGCATTGAGGCAGTAAGGCTTGCCAGCATCGCCGAAGCCAATGACACTGTTTCGCATTTGTCAGCAAGATCAGAAGATGACGAAGATTTCATAAGCACAGAGATAATAGAGCAAAACCCCATTCAAGACATTTCCGTTTCGCCAAAAACTGTTGAAATGACAAGCGTGGCAAGCGTTCAGGAGGCTATTGAGTACCTGCTGGACCCTGAAGACTCAAACAATACAAGAAGAAACTCTACTCTTGTTGACAGAATAGCCAATACAAATGACAGCGGCAATCGCGGCATGATGACTGCACTCAACTTCAGGCAAGACGATTTTGCGGTTGGCGACATCGCATCAAAGCCAAAGGTCACATTCAACACTGTAAAGATGGTTAAGTATGAAGAAGAGATAAAGTTCTCAAAGGAATACAAAAACGACTCCTCTCTTCTTGAAGGCCAGACAAAGGTAGTGCAAGATGGCGTAAACGGCATTGAGCAGGTAGAGGCCGTTATAAAGTATGCCAACAACAAAGAAATAAGCAGGGAAGTAAAAGCCAGAAATATAACAACCTATCCTGTAAACCAGGTAATTGCCAGGGGCACCAAACCGATACCTGTTGTCTATGACGGGACAGGCTCCGGAGACTACATAATCCCGGGAAGCGGCAAGATTTCGTCGTTTACGGCAAGCAGGAGCGGCTCGCATGCGAACTATAACGCTATAGACATTGCCCTGCCGGTAGGATCAAGCATAGTTGCATCAAAGAACGGCACTGTAACTATGGCAGAGTATTATGGCGATTACGGGTATTGCGTGCAGATAAAGCATTCTGACAATTACTCCACATTATATGCGCATCTTGACAGCTTCACATGCAAAGTTGGCGACACTGTCAAGCAAGGCGACCAGGTAGCGCGCTCCGGCAATACCGGCCGCACCACAGGCCCTCACCTTCACTTCGAGATAAGAAAGAATGGAACCCGCCTTGACCTCAGAAACTTCTTCGATGTCAAGGAAGGCCAAACGATAAAAGCAGGCTTAAAGTCAAAGTAGGAAATAAACATAGGCTTTAAAACATAAAAGGGGCTGCTAAAATCTGTTATGCAGATTTCAGCAGCCTCTTTCGCATGGCATAAGAAAGTGCTTGGCATTTATAATTGCTACGTTTTACAGGTCTCTTGAGCATGGGCATATAAGCCTGCCGTTTGCTTTTGCCGGTGGCTTGCCCTTTTTCATATGGCATGTTTATATGGCATACTCTCTGCTATTAATTCAATGTGAATTTCCGGCTGGTGCCAAAGCTACATTTGCGCGTTAAAGATATTTTTGAGCTGGTATACAATGTCATCCATGCTCGTGCCGATATAGGAAGCTTCGTTTATGGCAGCGAGCTCTTTCAGCTCGTTGTTGGATACATTGTAGCCAAGGGCATGGATAGGCATGCCAAGGCCCCTAATCACAGGCTCAACTTTTTCGAATGCATAGTATCGGCTGCCTTTTGTTGAATCCCCATCGCTTAGCACGAACATCATAAGCTTTGCGTTTGGCACTTCCTTCTTGGCATTAACAAGCATTTCGAGCCCGACAAGGATGGCATTGTAAGTAGCTGTAGAGCCGGAAGCTGAAAGATAGTCAACAGCGTTAAGAAACTTGTTTCTCTGGGCAGCCTCAAAGCGCGATACAGGCAAGTAAATGCGCACATCAGATGAATAGCCGACAAGGCCGATGTAATTGGTGCTGCTTATGTACTGGCTGGCATGCTTTAGGGATGTTTTTAGCTCTTTTATGGGTGTGCCTTCCATGCTTCCCGACTCATCAGCAATAAATACTGCAATAACCGGCCTGCCTGCATCTTTTGCCTTTTTCCATATCGACTGGGCCTGTATAAGCATACCTCCGTCAATAGGCATGCTTTCAGCGCTGTAGCTGTCAAACTCGTTGAAGCCATACTTTGCTTTGGCTTCTGCCTGGTTTTCCGGCCTCAGGCAAAAGTCTATAAAAAGGCTTAAAGCCTGCCTTTTTTCTTCGGAGATATTGCCAATAGTGTAAATTGGGGAGTCATGCCTAACGCCAAACGGAATGAACTTCCAGTCCCGAAACTCACTTTTGAAGGAATATGCCTGGTATTCCATGGACAGGCAGTCAAGGGTGCCATTTGCAGCTTTGTTTATAAGCTCAGCTGTTGTATATGATGTTGACGGTATCAGCGCCTGGAAGGCTGACAGCTCGCTGGCAGCCTTTTCGCTTGTAAGGTTTTGCGGATCTATAGCATAAAGCATGCAGATGAGGTTGTTAAGGCCTGTAGATGAGGTATAAGGGTTAGTGTAGCCCATCAAAAGATCCCCTGCAATAACTGCCTTTAACGCTGTTTGCATTGTTATTTCAGTATATTTTTCCAGCATCATCTCATATGCCTCAGGCTTAATGAGCAGCCCTGCTGTATTGCCGCACAAGCGCTTTGCAGCCATTTCTATAGGGATGCCTTTGCTCTTTATCATCTCAGCCCAAAGCTCATTGGATGGCGTGAATGCCTCCGGGACATATTCCCCGCTGAGGATATAGTCGGTTGCTGTTCCGGAAGCCAAAGGGCGGATAGACACGCTGACAGTTTGGCCATTAATGGTTGGCATCTGCGCGTTGAAAGCCAAAGCCATATGCAAAAGCCAGCTGTCAGTCTTTACGCTGTCCGTGTCGGCAACAGCTTTTTCTGTTGAAGAAGCGATCTCAACATCGATGCTGCCATCGCCTTTGGCTGTCAATGGATAGGTGCTGATGTCCGGCATCTGGCGGCCAACTATAGCATCATGCGGATCGCTGGCTGTTATGTATGAAGACTCATCCGAATAGTCTACTTTTTTGAGAAGCGCTTTCAGGGACTCGGCGGCTTCATCATAGGTCAGCTCGCCGGAGGCCAGCCGGCAGGACGAAACTGCCAGAGACGCTATTGCAAGCGCAAATGCTATATACCGTTTAGTCTTTGTCATGTTCCTGTTCCTCCTGGAAAAGAGCTTGGCTTTTCATGCTCAGCCAGCGATTTTATTGCCTCATACAACGAATCGATCCCTATATCCCTGTCGGGCCTGGCCCGTTTGTTTTCCAAATACTCAAGCGCAGCGTACTTTATGTCCTCGTACCTTGCCATAATGGCTTCATTTCTGGCGAGGCTCTCTTTCATCTTGCCGACATGGCTCTCATAATGCCTGGCTACCGAAGGCGAGGGGGCCCAGCGCAAGATATCGTCAATGTTTCCTAAAATTGAATACCTGTCTTTTTCAAGCTCATCAAGAATCGTTTCATGAACTCCCGAGGCTTCTTTTGCCCCTGCAAATATGCGGCTGAAATCAGCAGCCATAACATCAACAAATCCCATTTGGGAAGCTGCCTGCTCAAGCAGGGGCTTTAGGCTTGGATTCATTGCCATCTGCTCTTTTATACGCTGGGCAACAGCATTTTCATCAATGCTTTCGCTTTGGCTTGCCAGCATCGACTTCATGAAGCGCTCGCTTTCTTCAGCTTCTTGCCTCCTTGTAAAGGAGATGTCTGCTATGGCCAACAATATGCATATAACAGTGAGCGCTATTGCCGAAATGCTCAAAGCAGAGCTGGCAATATTGGCTATAAGAATGCCATAGCGCACGATTAGGCCCGGCCGGAATATATATGCTGCCAATCGTGCTGCAGCTGATGCCAAAGCAAGAAACAGCGCGCCTTTCCAAAGTTTTGCCAATGCTTTCATTCTTAAGCGCTCCTTAGTTACGTGCAGCAAGCGGCTTTCGCCCATTTGCCGGGCAGGCGCAAGCTTTGCCTTTAAATTAATTATATCATGCTTGCATTGTATAGTTTCAATCCACGCGCCCATGAGGGCGCGGCTTGACAGCGCCATGAATTTTGGCACGTCGTTTCAATCCACGCGCCCATAAGGGTGATAGGAATACTCTCATAAGCTCTTCAAGAAGGCATTCCTGGCATTCTGAGGGGAAAACCTGCATGAATGCTGCATTGGAGTAGGGAAATGGCACTGTGAGGGCATAGCCTGAACAGCTTTGGCCATATGCGCCATAGTGCTTGAACTTGCCAAAGCTGGCTTCGGCGCACCCGGCAGAGTACGCCATCGGTATGTGCCCTTTGCCTTGGCCGTAAATCCTTTCCTTTGCTTTGCGCACATACTTGCGCACTGTTGATTCGCTGCCTTCCAAAGCATGCTCTTGCCTCAGCCGATCAAAAACCCTTTTTGCAGTGTGGCGCAGCTTGCGGGGCTCTTTCATGACATTTTCCAGCCAGCTGTCCACGATGGCTGTCTCGCTGTGGGGGTTCTTGCGCATCTTTTGGGCTCTAGTCGCCTTTCTGCGCATATTTTTTCACTGTGCGAAAGCTTGATCCTGTCTTTAGCGATATTTGCCGAAAAGATAAGCCTTCTACTTCACTGAAGAGTCGTGAGTTTGTTGGTTAGACTATGAAGAATCGACACGATGTCCCATTAATTGCATAGATTCCAGCATTATGCATGCTATCCTTAGTTATAACAAATGAAGGTTAGCGCAGCTGGAACCCTTGCTAAATAATTTTAGCACACAACTCAGCAGCCTGAGTAGATAGCCATGAAATTAGCCGACAAAATACTTCAAAGCCTAAGGCCAGCCTTCTCAAGGGAAAAAACATTCGGCTGGTTTGCAGTTATAGCGATAGCTTTTATGTGCGGCCCTGACAAGGGCGGCATGGCCGGAATTGTTAGAGCCCTTACACTCAGCTTTGGCAGCTACAGCTCTATTGAGAAATTTTTCCGATCAACTGCCTTCAGCGCACAAACCCTCCTTTTGTATTGGAGGCGGGCAGTGTGCGAATATGCCCCTTTGTACCGGCTTGAGGACGGCAGGGCAGTGCTTATTAGCGACGGCGCCAAGAACGCCCATGAGGGTTCTTATATGCCTGGGGTTAAGAAGCGCTCTCAGCAATCAGAAAATCGTCTGTGCCTTCATATATCTATGGGCGCTTGTGGGGAGGCCTTGGCATCGCATCTTCAGCAGGAGGGGTTTCATACTGCATACCGCTGTCTCTGACAATTCAAAATATAGTATGAGTACCACCAGTCTATTAATGGAGCCATTGTAGATCCGCTGGACATCAAGATCCCTGATATTTCGCGCTGGGAGGATTTTGTTGAGATACCGGACCTTTTTCACGCTTTGGCGCTGCGTATAGGTCGGATCGTTTGGCTGCTAATGAATCTGATATTCGTTCATATTTTTTTGCCTGCCTGTTTTCAAGTGCGCCAGAGTGCCTGGCCCTTGGTGCCGCCGTTTACACTACTTATGGAAAAATATTGGCTAAATTTCCAATTATCATGCTAAAATTGGAATGAGAATTTATTTACAGCGCGTAGCCAATCTGTTGCTGTATACGGCTATTTTTGGTACTAATTCATGATGGAGGCGAAATGAAACATTTTGCATTCAGCACGGTTATTATTTTACTGTTCGCATTGGCCTCATGCGCATCAAGCGCTCAGCTGGAAGGCACAGATGCTGATCCGGCTCCACAACTTGAGATAGACGCGCTGTACACTGAGCAGGCATCATCCACTGAGAAAATTGATGAAAGCAGAGTGGTATGGGTAGGCGGCTCTCCAACTGAAAAGGAAATAATACACGATGGGGCTGGCGAAGAATCTGATGAATCTGCCGAAAGCCCAGAGCCTTTCACTGACGCGAACGGCGTCGTTTGGCGAATTGCGCCAACGCTGGAATATCCCAGCCTTATCTATTGCCAAAGATGCGATGTGTTCGACAACAACCATTTTAACGGCCATATATTAAATAAAAAAACCGGGCAGCCTACAAGCAAGATGCATGGCGGGCATGGAGGCGTAAGCTATTATTATTATTTTGACGAGCAAAGGGGGCTTTTCGGATTCTATGCATGCTCCGAAGACGGAGCTTCATACGAAATGATGAAAAGAAGCGAGTTTTTTAGCGGTGAGCGCTTGGACACACTGTATGCCTTTCAATTAATAGACAGCAGCAACGTTCAGATAGGCCATCAGTCCTATGTACGTGTATTTGATGATGCATATTTAGGCGAAAAATACGCTCTTATATACAATAATAAGATTGTTTCCGGCTATATCTACGATGACTGTCACGGCAATAAAGCTAAGGAGTTTATGGTTTTAGGCTCTGAAGGGAAATGGGGCATAGTTGATTTGAATGGTAGCACAGCAATCCCTTTTATTTTTGATGATCTCTACATTGTCGATGATGAAACAGCCTTTGGAAGCCTTGATGGAAAATACGGGATTTTTGATGTTTTAGAAACAGCCGCCAACATGCTGCTTGAAAGCGGAATGCAATTCGACGAACCGATTCTAAAATAGCCGGATGCTATCCGCGGTGCGGGCTTTCACCAAGAGGCATTCTGCCGGCCCCGGGCGCGCTTAATAATAATTGAAATACCGGTAGCCAGCCAGTGCGCTGCCCAGGATCAAGCCTACGCCAGGCAGGCTTTGAGCAGGCTTTGAGCAAAGAGCCTGAAGTTATGCACCGTGCAGGCGACAGCATTAAAGCACTATTGCATGGCTTATTTTTTTGCCAAAGGCAATTTGATACAGCCGCGTTTTATATGCATATAGCCATCATTGCAGCAATGGAATTCATGCTCTGCTGTTTTGAACCGGCAATTTTGCAGCGCTGCCAGCCCAAAGAGCCCTAATTCAGCACGGACAAAACCTGATGAGTTAGGCGGCTACAGCCTTACAATCGCCATAAATTTGGGTGGAAGGCGTGCGCATGAAAATTTCACATATTTATTCGATCCCACAACGGTATCATCTGGCAAATTGCGTTAACACTTGATTTTAGCCGCCTCACCGTGGTTCAAAGATGCGATGCTTTCGACAACAACCCATTTATCGGCCATATTGTAAGCAAAATAAGCTTTTTCGCGAGTTCCATTTACCTTAAGGTGGAAGAGCAACACAAGCATATATAAAACATGGCAGTATTGGCAATGTTATTAGCACAGCTTTGCAAAAGCCGCAAAAATTCTGCTATAGTAAAGCTGTGGAGGCTTGATAATGAAGAAGAAACTGCCAATAAACACAGATGACTTTCCGACTGTAATAAATGAAGGCTGCTATTTTGTCGACAAATCTATGTTTGTAGCTGATATTCTGCAAAACACAGCCGACACAAAGCTCATATTAAGGCCGAGAAGGTTTGGCAAGTCTTTGAACATGAGCATGCTAAAATCCTTTCTTGAGATAGGATCGCCAAAAGAGCTCTTTCATGGGCTAGCTGTATCGGAGCTTGCTGGTTTGTGCACAGAGCACCAAAGCAGGCACCCTGTTATTTTTTTATCGTTTAAGGATATAAACGCCCGATCTTTTCCAAAAGCTCTTGATGAACTTGCATTAATAATCAGCGACGAAGCTAAGAGGCTTGGCATCGGAAACGGGTGCAGCGAGCTTGACAACAGCGAGAATGCGTTGTTTTTTAGAATGTCAGAAAAGCGCTCAGATGAAACTGACATTCAAAGAAGCCTTTGGCTTATGACAATGGCACTGTACCGCCGCCATGGCAAGAAAGCAATAGTGCTAATTGACGAATATGATGCCCCTATCAGCCAAGCCTACCAAATGGAATACTATGGCGAAATGGCGGCCCTTTTCAGAGGAATGGTTGGCCAAGCCCTGAAAAGCAACCCTTACGTTTCATTTGCAGTGCTTACAGGCGTGCTTCGCGTCTCAAAAGAGAGCATATTCTCTGGCATAAATAACATTTCAGTGTATTCCTGCCTAGACGAAGAATACAGCGCGCACTTCGGCTTTACTGAAGGCGAGGTTGCCGCCATGCTTGGCTACTATGGCTTTGAGAGCCGAATGCCTGACATGAAAGAGCACTATGACGGCTACAGGATGGGCGAGTATGAAGTTTACAACCCTTGGTCTGTTGTAAGGCAGTGCAGCGGCATGCTAACGAACAAAAACACAAAGCCCGGGCAGTTCTGGGTTAATACAGCGTCGAATGACTTGATCCGAAACATGCTTGGCCAGGATGGTTGGGAAGCGCTGGCCACAATCGAGAGCCTCATTTCAGGGGGAACAGTCAACAAAATGCTTTCAGGCACGGCAACATATAGAAACCTTGAAGCAAGCGCTTCAGGGAGCGCTGTATGGGAGATGATGCTAATGGCAGGCTACCTTACATGGGCGCGCAACACCGGAGGCCATTTCTATGATCTAAGGGCGCCTAACCAGGAAGTCAAAGACGCGCTGAGAATGGATGTGCTCGAGTGGGCTATGTCATCATTTCCAATAAGCGAAGACAAGGCTGCCAAACTGTACAGCGCATTGCTTAGCGGCAATGCGCAAGGCGCAGAGGAAACAATAAACGATGTGCTTAAGAAGGTTCTGGGCGTCAGGGATGGGGTTGTAGTCCATGACGGCTTTGGCATAGAATATGAAAGACAGTACCATTATATTGCAGCGATTCTGCTTTCCTGCAGCGGGGCATGGACAGTCCGCAGCGAAAGGGAGTCAGGGGACGGCTATTGCGACATTCTGTGCACAAGCAGAGAGTTTAACACAGCTATTGTAATAGAGGAGAAATTCTCAGCGAAAAGCAATAATGAAAGCCTTGAAAAAAAGGCTGCTGAGGCAATGGCCCAAATTGCCTGCAAAAGATATGCCGAGGGCGTAAATGAATACGACACGATTGTTGCTGTTGGCATAGCTTACGCAAGCAGAAAGTGCAGGGTACAGATAGCCAAGCTAAAGCCATAACTGTCGAAGCATCAGATGGTGTGCCACAAAAAAGCTAACCCGAAAACGTGCAGGCATTTCGGCATAATATATTTATTATTTAACGGCAATAATAAAATACATGATGCTTTAGCCTGACAAGGAATTAGCGATTCAAGGCGCGAAATGGCGCAAAAATGTTGCATCCGAGCGCATTATGAAGCCAATGCTTCACAAGGATACACTAAGCGAGCTTATTCAGCCAGGAAACATTGAGCTCCGCTCTTCGCGGCCACGCTCTGGGCTTCAGAGAGCCTTGCTTCGCCTTTTGCCGGCATAGGGCTTGCCTGCCTCTCAACCCTGCTTGTGTGGGCCCGCGCCCATAGAGCATGAAAACAGCCCGCTAAGCGATGCCAAGCGGGAGCGCATGAAAAAAATTAGCCGGATGCTGTCTGTTTGCCTGATTGCAGCGGAAATTGCGTCAAATGCCGCAGCGCCCCTTAGGCGGGCAGCAATGCCGCTTGCCCTTGGGATGGCAAGCCAGTCGCTTCTTGCGCTGATGGCCCTGGCTGCAAAAGCCCACAGCGGGGAAAACTTAAAAAACGTGACCTCGACCGATATATATTGAATACAGATTCACATTAACAAAATTTTACTATAAGTAAGTTGTAATTGCAGGGCGATACCTCAAACTTGGCTTCTTGCTTGTCGCCTTTAAGAATTTCAGCTTTTCCTATTAGCGCATTTGGATCCCTTGAAATGGAGTCAATCAAGCGGTTGATACGCTTTAGCGTTTTCTTGTCTTGGCTTTGCCAATAAGCATAGTCTTCGAATGCTTCTTGTGAAAAGGGAACTTTCACTCTTCTTCCATTGCCCTAAGCTCATCCAAGGTTTTTTCGACAGTCTTGCCTTCCTCTATCTACCGAAGCGACCTGTCTATAGCTTCCAGGTTCTCTGGGCTGTAAAAGTGGTCATCCTCAAAATCGACTAAAGTAACAGAAGGCAGCGCCCTAAGAACGGCTACCAAGTTATCCCTTATTTTTTCGTCGTTTATTTCAAGCAAAAACTTCATCCAATTGCCCTCCCCGCTGATCATAGCATAACACAGCAACAAAGCGGTTATCGCGCATCTTTTTGTTTTCGATATACTGATTCTGATTAATAATGGTTCTTGCCTGTCTTACGTGCATCTTGTCATAAGACAGGCAAGACGCACCTGGCCACAGCCCTGGCAATAAAGGCCTGCAAGAACGGCAAGCGGGCGAAATTCTTTACGGCGGCAGCGCTGGGCAACACGTTTTTGAAAAGAAAGCCTCAGGGATGCTTGGGCGGTTTATGTCCTCGCTGAAGAGCATAGGCCTGCTTGTCATCGATGAGGTTGGGTTCGTGCCGCTGCACAAGGAGTCGGTAGAGCTTGTGTTTCAAGTCATTTCTGAGTGCAAGGAAAATAAAAGCCTGATAATAACCGAACACCCTGCCCAACTGGCTGAACTCAAAAAAAGCGCGCAAAAGCGCTTTTTGCTTTCATTGCGCGGCAATCCCGCCCCTTGCTTGCCTTTATGCGCAAAATCCTGTCCTTTATGCATCTTTTTATGCAAGGTTTGGCCTGAAGCCATTTCGCCTCCAAATGGCTTTCCTTGTTTCCTCTGCAATTTCAGGTCCATAATTAACAGCGTTTATCACCGATGCGGTTAGGCTGCCGCACACATCGCTGTCAGCAATAGTAATAATGACATGCTGCGTACCAGCCCCTCAATTACTACAGTTGCGAAGAATGCCCTTTTATGTGTTCTAATGCTATTGCTATATAAGAAGGTTTTATGAATATAAAGCAAGATATAGAAAATGAATTCGAGGGCTTAATGAAAAGGATCAGGCCAAACATGAAGGGCTCAAGGACTTTTATAAATGGCAAGAAAGATACAAGGGGCCTGCTTGGCCCTGCTGAGCGCAAGAACAGCTGGCAGCTCCGCTGAGGCCGCCGGCTACAAAGACCCATACAGATTTCAGGGATTTCTGAGCAGATGATGCAGACATGGCCAGAGACGTAACAAGAAGCTATATCGCTGAAAAAATAGGCTCCGAAGACGGGTCTATAGTGACCGGCGATACCGGCTTATCAAAAAGCACTAAATCATGCGGACTCAAGCGCCAATATACCGGCACAGCAGGCCAGGCCGGAGCCTTCCTCTCATACGCGCAAAGGGGCATGCCTTAATTAACCGAAGGCTGTAAATTCCCATAGAATGGGCAAACGGCGCCGAGCGCCGAAAAGAGGACGGAAATACTCAAAGACGCAATCCGCGCAGACATCCCCTTCCGACGGTTCATTGCCGACTGCGCATACGGCGAAGCGCCGCAATTAGTTGTTTCGCTCCGTAGGGCAACACTCTAGAAAATATGCCGAAATCGCGGAGCTGCAATGGACTGGCCAAACCTTCTTTGAAGAGGCCAAAGAGCTGGCCGGCCTTGATCACTACGAGGTTCGAACATATTCAGCCTGGCACCGCCATGTAACTTTGTCGTGCGCAGCAATGGCGCTTTTAACGGCATTATCGGCAAATACGCACAGCAAAGCGCTTTTTGAGAGGAGCAGCGCAGGAAGATCCAGCCTTGAGGCCTTTAAAAAGGGGCGAAATTTGGCCGTGTAAGCAAGCAGGATGTTCGAAAGCTCTTCAGTGGCACCATTGGAACAAAAAACCTAAAATACGGAAAAAACACTGTTCACAACTGTAGTACTGATCGGCAATTCTGCAGCGCTGCCAGCCAGTTCTCTAATGCAGCTCGGCTGCTTTAGCGCTTTTCCTGTTCGCAACAATTTATCGCTTTTGATATCGCTTCAGCATGCTTCATTACAAATGCTACAATCTTTGGAATTTCACTTGCCTTTAGCTGTAGCCATGTCTTCCCGTGCGAGCTATAAAAATACTTGCCGCCTGATTTCCTAAGCGTTGTAAAAGCCTTCTCCAGGGCGTAATCAGCTTCATTGGCGAATGTAAGGCTGTAGCCGCCTAACTCATCAGGCTTTGCATACTTTTCAAAATTCTCAAGGAAAGCTAAGGCCTCCTGCATCGTTTCGATTCTCAACAGGCCATTTTCATTTTCATCAGTGCTTTCAGCTTGTAGCAAGTAGGCAACAGCATCGCTGAGGCTCATCCCCAGATCCTGCATATCATTTTTAAAAGCGCTTATCTTTTGCATTATCAGGCCATAGCGAAAATACAGTATCCATTCTTCATTTTCTGTTATGAATGTGCCCAGCCCCGCTTTTGCCTCGACAAGCGACAGCTGCTCAAGCTGGGCATATGCCCTGCTGACAGTGTCAGGGCTTACCCCCTCTGATTTAGCCATGCTGCGCACAGAAGGCAGCTTTTCGCCCTTCTGGTAGATGCCGCTTGCTATTCTAAAGCAGATTTCCTGTGCAATTTTATCGCTTATAGGCTGTGGAGAAATGTAAATGTTTTGCATTGTTGCGAATGCTCCTTTAATTTTAGTGTACTGGTGTTATAATACACCAGTACACTAAAAAATACCACTAAAGGTTGCCCGAATATATGGATAACGTTTTATGCTGATTTGAAATAGCATAAGCTTATCCAATTAAGGGAATGCATGCGCAATATTACAAATTTCACGCTACTAATGATTTATCCTAGTTAAGTTAGGCAAAAAGGGCGGAGTAAAAACTGCTCAAAAAAGAGTTGACTTCACTGAAAAAAAATCGTATAATTTATTTTCACATGAATAGAACCTTTAATAAAAAAATTGACAAGAGGGGCGCTTTATTATCAAGAGTTTATCAAACGCAGGCTTGAATGTAAAGTGCATTTTTTCTGTGCAGCAATTACCAGCCAGCGCTCCCGCAAAGAGCGGCGCCTTGGCTGCAATGCGCCTGATGGCCAGCTAGTATATATATATCCTGAATCTAGCCGTCTATGCACAGATTTCGGCTTTTTTAAAGCCAAACCGTCCAACAGCCGGGGTTTGCCCCTTTGGGGAAGCCTTTTGCTTTCCAGCAAACACAAAGGCATGTTTATGAGTTTACAAAGGAGAAAAGCTACTCGTGGTAAATCCTGAAAGGATCGGAAATAGGACGAGAATGAGTTTCTCCAGGATAAAGGATGTTATGCCTCTTCCATACCTTATTGAGCTGCAAAAATCATCTTACAACTGGTTTTTAAACAGGGGTTTGCGAGAGGTGTTTGACGACATTAACCCGATAAGCGACTTTTCGGGCAACCTTTTCCTGGAATTTGTTGACTACTCTATGGAAGGCGAGCCGAAGTATTCTGTCGAAGAATGCAAAGAGCGTGACGCTAATTATTCGGCATCGCTAAAAATTAAAATCCGCCTTACCAACAAGCAGACTGGGGAAGTCAAAGAGTCTAGCATTTTCATGGCGGACTTTCCGTTAATGACAAACAGAGGCACATTTATCATCAACGGAGCCGAAAGAGTGGTTGTCAGCCAGCTGGTGCGCTCGCCTTCTGCCTATTTTTCGCGAGAGACTGACAAGCATGGCAAAGACCTTTATTCCTCGCAGATCATACCGAATAGAGGCGCCTGGCTTGAGTTCGA
Source organism: Eubacteriaceae bacterium (assembly GCA_009782515.1). Classification (GTDB taxonomy): domain Bacteria; phylum Bacillota; class Clostridia; order Eubacteriales; family Anaerofustaceae; genus WRIY01. The sequence continues at coordinate 8,903 of WRIY01000015.1, read as the reverse complement.
GACTGACAGCAACAACATCCTGTATGTGAGGGTGGACAGAACGAGAAAGATCCCGATAACTGTCCTTGCCAGATCCCTTGGGCTGGGGACAAACACTGAGATCATTGACTACTTTGGCGAAACAGACAAGCTTCTGGCAACACTTGCCAAAGACGCTGCATACGACGAGGACACCGGCCTCACAGAGATATACAAAAAGCTAAGGCCCGGCGAGCCGGCTTCTGCTGACAGCGCAAGGCCGCTGTTTAACTCCATGTTCTTTGATCCCAAAAGATATGACTTAATGCTGGTTGGCCGCTATAAGCTTAACAAAAAGCTTTCAATAGCCACCAGAATTGCCGGCCACACCAGCGCAGAGACCTTAATAAGCCCCTTAACCGGCGAAGTTTTGGCCGAAAAGGGCGAAACCTTTACCGAAGAGTCTGCCAAAGCAGTGCAAAACGCCGGCATAAACAGAGTCAGGCTTGAGCTTGACGATGGCAAAACCATCAACGTTATCGGAAACAACACTGTTGATCCAAACGTTTACGGCTTGCCGTTTGACACCGAAGGGATTGACACATCAGAAATGCTCTATCTTCCTGAGCTAAAGAAAATTCTTGAATCTGAGGACACTCCTCAGCAAATGAGAATAGCTTTTATTGATTCCAATACAAAGCTTCTTCCCAGAACGATAACAGCTGATGATGTATTTGCTTCAATAAACTATAACATCGGCCTTGACTACGGCGTTGGCGAAATAGACGATATAGACCATCTCGGAAACCGCCGCCTCAGAAGCGTCGGCGAGCTGCTCCAAAACCAGTTTCGCATCGGCCTTTCAAGGCTTGAGAGGGTTGTCAGGGAAAGAATGGCGACAAGCGATCCAACAGAGATATCACCGACAATGCTTGTTAACATCCGGCCTGTATCTGCATCCCTGAAAGAGTTCTTTGGCTCTTCGCAGCTCTCGCAGTTTATGGACCAGACTAACCCCCTTACCGACCTGACCCACAAAAGAAGGCTTTCAGCCCTGGGCCCCGGCGGGCTGTCAAGAGAGAGGGCGGGCTTTGATGTCAGGGACGTTCACCATTCCCATTACGGCAGAATATGCCCGATAGAGACGCCTGAAGGTCCTAATATCGGCCTGATTGGATCTATGTCGACTTATTCCCAGGTCAATAAATATGGTTTTATTGAAACCCCGTACAGGAAAGTCGTAGACGGGAAGGTTACGAAAGAGCTGCAATTCCTTGCAGCCGACGAGGAAGGCCGCTACACCATAGCGCAGGCCAATGAGCCCCTAAGCGATGGCGGCGACTTCCTAAATGACCGCATAACCGGAAGGGCAGGCAAAAACCGCGACTTTGTGACAGTGCCTGCAAGCGAGATAGACTATATGGACGTTTCGCCGAGGCAGATTGTATCTGTTGCAACCTCCCTTATACCTTTCCTGGAAAACGACGACGCCAACCGCGCCCTGATGGGCGCCAACATGCAAAGGCAGGCAGTGCCCTTGCTGCAGCCTGAAGCGCCGGTTGTAGGCACAGGCATAGAATACAGGGCAGCGCTTGACTCCGGCGTATGCATTATAGCTGAGGAAGACGGAATAGTCGAAAAAGTTACTTCAACAGAAATTGTTGTAGCCAACTACGACAAGACCGAGAGGCAGCGCTACGGGCTGCTTAAGTTCAAGCGTTCCAACCAGGGCACATGCATAAACCAGCGCTCAATTGTAACGCTGGGCCAGCAGGTGAAAAAAGGCGATATTATAGCTGACGGCCCATCAACCGACAATGGGGATTTGGCCCTGGGCAGAAATGTCCTGGTAGGGTTTATGACATGGGAAGGCTATAATTTTGAGGATGCCATCCTGATTAGCGAAGAGCTTGTTCGCGATGACGTATACACCTCTATTCATATAGAAGAGTTCGAAGCCGAGGCTCGGGAGACTAAGCTCGGGCCTGAGGAAATGACCCGGGAGATACCCAATGTTGGCGAGGATTCGCTAAAGAACCTCGACAGCAGGGGGATTATCAGAATCGGGGCTGAAGTCACAAGCGACGATATCCTTGTAGGAAAAGTTACCCCGAAAGGCGAAAGCGAGCTTTCTGCCGAAGAAAGGCTCCTCAGGGCAATATTCGGCGAAAAGGCGAGGGAAGTAAGGGACACCTCCCTTAAAGTCCCCCACGGTGAAAGCGGCATTGTTGTTGACGTAAAGGTATTTACGCGGGAAGCAGGCGATGAGCTCAAGCCCGGCGTCAACAAGCTTGTAAGGGTATATGTTGCAGTAAAAAGAAAAATCTCCGTAGGCGACAAGATGGCAGGCAGGCATGGAAACAAAGGAGTTATCTCAAGGATACTTCCTGTTGAGGATATGCCGTTTTTGCCTGACGGAACGCCGCTTCAAATAGTGCTCTCACCGCTTGGCGTCCCGTCCCGAATGAATATCGGCCAGGTGCTTGAAGTGCACCTCGGCCTTGCTTGCAGGGCTCTTGGGTGGGAAGTGGCCACCCCTGTTTTCGACGGCGCAAACGAAGAGGACATTATGGAGCTGCTCGAGCAGGCAGGATTTGACGCAAGCGGCAAAATCGATTTGTATGACGGCAGGAGCGGCGAAAAATTTGCCAACCCTGTAACTGTCGGATATATGTATATGCTCAAGCTGCACCACCTTGTTGACGACAAGATGCACTCTCGCTCAACAGGCCCTTACTCCCTTGTTACGCAGCAGCCTCTCGGGGGCAAAGCCCAATTTGGCGGCCAGCGCTTTGGGGAGATGGAGGTTTGGGCACTTGAAGCATATGGCGCTTCAAACGTTCTTCAGGAAATCCTGACTGTAAAGAGCGATGACATTACAGGCAGGGTAAAAGCTTACGAGGCTATCATCAAAGGCGAAAACATTCCTGAGCCTGGAATACCAGAGTCATTTAAAGTGCTCATGAAGGAATTCCAGTCACTGTGCCTTGACATAAACGTGCTAAACGAGAACGGCGATATAGTGGATCTCGTAGATGACTCGGATCTGAGCCCGACCCACATCATGCAAAAGGTTGACAATGACATTGCAACTATGGAGTATGATGACGACTTTGCAGAAGAGGCAGCCCCGCCCCCGCCTGAAGCGCAGGGGACAGAGGCCCTGCTCAATGCTATTGCCAGCTCTATAAGGCCGGAAGACGACGACAGCGATGACCTCCTTGATGATGACGATGCTGACATCGATCTCTTGGAGGACGATGACGACGATGACATTGATCTTCTGCTCGATGACGATGATGAGGGCGATGATGCCGGAGAAGATGGGGAAAGCATCGATCTTTCCTTGCTGGCCGGCATTCAGGATGAGCCGGAATTGGAAGGCCTGGAGGATGAGCCTGAAGAGGATTTAAGCGCTTTAAGCGATGACGGGCTAATCCTTGAAGAGGATGAAGAGGACGAAAGCATTTTTAGCGAAGACATCGTTCCGCTTTTCGACGAAGAAGAAGATGGCGATGAAAGCATCTTTGGCGAGCAAGACTTTAGCGGCCTGGGAATCGATGAGAGCGATCTAATTAATAATGAGGATGAATTCTAGCACCAGAGCTATATTCAATTCAAAAGGAGGGGCGCGCATTCCCTGGCCGGCAGGAAAGCCGGCTATGCGCGGCATTGATGAACGAGCTTAATAATTTTAAAGCCATAAGGATAGGCCTGGCTTCCTCCGACAAGATACGCGAGTGGTCTTACGGCGAAGTGAAGAAGCCTGAGACAATTAACTACAGAACAAGCAAGCCGGAGAAAGATGGGCTTTTCTGCGAAAAGATCTTTGGGCCCATGAAGGATTGGGAGTGCCATTGCGGAAAGTACAAGCAAGTCAAGAACAAAGGCGTTATATGCGATCGCTGCGGCGTTGAAGTTACCAGATCAAAAGTCAGGCGCGAGCGCATGGGCCATATAGAGCTTGCTGCCCCTGTAACCCATATCTGGTACTTTAAAGGCATACCAAGCCGCATTGGAATAATCCTTGAGATTTCTCCAAGGGATCTTGAAAGGGTAATCTATTTCGCTGCATATATTGTCACAGATCCCGGCAATTCCCCGCTGGAGCCAAAACAGCTTCTGACAGAGAACGAGTACAAAGAAAACAAGCTGAAGTTTGGAAGCGCCTTTACCGCAAAGATAGGCGCAGAGGCAATACTGGATCTTTTAAAGCAGGTTGACCTTGATGAAGAGGCTGTGTCGCTTAAGGAGATCCTGAGAACCGGATCAGGGCAGAAAAAGATAAAAGCAATAAGAAAGCTAGAAATCGTAGAGGCTTTCCGCTCTTCCGGCAACAAGCCGGAATATATGATTCTATCGGCAGTGCCTGTAATACCGCCTGAGCTAAGGCCAATGGTTATGCTTGACGGAGGGCGCTTTGCGACAAGCGATCTCAATGACCTTTACAGGAGAGTCATCAACAGAAACAACAGGCTTCAAAAGCTGCTTGACCTGAACGCCCCTGACATTATCATCCAAAATGAAAAGAGGATGCTGCAGGAAGCTGTAGACGCCCTCATTGACAATGGCAGAAGGGGAAGGCCGGTAACCGGTCCCGGAAACCGCCCTCTTAGGAGCCTTTCTGACATGCTTAAGGGCAAGCAGGGCCGATTTCGCCAGAACTTGCTCGGCAAGAGGGTCGACTATTCAGGCAGATCCGTTATAGTCGTAGGCCCTGAGCTTAAAATGTACCAGTGCGGCTTGCCAAAGGAAATGGCTATTGAGCTGTTCAAGCCTTTTGTAATGAGGGAGCTTGTTAAACGCAAGTTGGCGCTTAACATTAAGAGCGCCAAGCGCATGGTTGAAAAGCAGGCCTCCCAGGTATGGGACGTGCTTGACGATGTTATAAAGGACCACCCTGTTCTGCTCAACAGAGCGCCAACGCTGCACAGGCTTGGCATACAGGCTTTTGAGCCGGTGCTTGTCGAAGGAAGGGCAATAAAGCTTCACCCGCTGGTATGCACTGCGTATAATGCCGACTTCGACGGCGATCAAATGGCAGTTCATGTCCCTTTGTCTGTTGAAGCGCAGTCTGAGGCAAGGATACTTATGCTTGCTGCATACAATATCCTCAAGCCCCAAGACGGAAGCCCTGTATGCTCGCCATCACAGGATATGATTCTCGGAAGCTACTTCATGACCTTGGAAGACACCAATGCAGTAGGCACCGGAAAAGTGTTTGCTGACCTTGCTGAAATGGAGATGGCTTACTTTAATGGCGATATTGGCCTTCATGCAAGAATCAGGGTCAGAATAGAGCGGGAATGGGAAGGCGAGCTGCATTATAAACTTGTTGAAAGCACTGTCGGGCGCTTCCTGTTCAACGAGATAATACCGCAAGGGCTCGGGTTTGTTCCTAGGGATACCTTGGACGATCAATTCGCCCTTGAAATAGATGAAGTAATTGACAAATCGACACTCTCAAAGATCGTCTACAACTGCTTCATTAATTATGGCGCAGCCAAGACTTCTGTGGTGCTCGATGATATAAAGAGAAACGGCTACAAATATTCGACAATATCAGCTGTGACTGTTGGAATAGCAGACATGCAGGTTCCTGACAGCAAGACCGAGATACTGCAGCAAGCCGACATTGAAGTTGACAAGATATACAAGCAGTACTCAAAGGGCCTGTATACGGATGCTGAGCGCAAGCGCAGGACAATTGAGGTTTGGACCAAAGCCACAAACGATGTTACAGCAGCCCTTATGAACAACCTTGACCCGAGGAACCCGATAAACATGATGGCAAACAGCGGAGCCAGAGGATCCCAAAACCAGATCCGCCAGCTTGCCGGCATGCGCGGGCTTATGGCTTCGCCAACAGGCGAAATAATAGAGCTGCCTATCAGATCCAACTTCCGCGAAGGCCTCGACATGCTTGAGTTCTTCATCTCTACGCATGGCGCAAGAAAAGGCCTGGCTGACACTGCTCTGAGGACAGCTGAATCAGGCTATCTGACAAGAAGGCTAGTTGACGTATCGCAGGATCAGATCATTCGCGAGCATGACTGCGGCAGCGAAGAAGGCTTTATTGTTGAGTCAGTCAAAAACGGCGATGACGAGATTGAAAGCCTCTCCGAGAGAATCCGCGGCCGCTATTCGTGCGAAGATATCTTCGATCCGGTTGACGGCACCCAATACGCTGAAAAGGGCGAGATCATTTCTGTGCGCGATGCTGAAAGAATAGAAAAAGCCGGCATCGAAAGAGTGTCCATAAGGACAGTGTTTAACTGCAATTCGTCGATAGGCGTTTGCCAGAAGTGCTATGGAATGGATCTGACAACAATGCAGCCGGTAAATATCGGCGAAGCTGTCGGAACAATAGCCGCACAGTCGATTGGCGAGCCTGGAACCCAGCTTACGATGCGCACCTTCCATACCGGCGGCGTAGCCGGCGCAGAAGACATCACCCAAGGCTTGCCGAGGGTTGAGGAGCTTTTCGAGGCTCGCAAGCCTAAAGGCGTTGCCACTATAGCTGAGATAAGCGGGCTTGTATCAATATCTGAAGGCAAGAAGAGAGCCAACCTTGTTGAAATCGCAAATGAGGAAGGCGAAACGCGCTCTGTTGAAATCCCTGCCGGAGAATCGCTTATCATCAAGCAGGGCGATTATGTAAACGAGGGCGACCCTCTGACAAAAGGGTCCATCAACCCTAATGACCTGCTTGCCATTAAGGGCATTGACGGGGTCCAAAGGTACATCCTTCAGGAAGTGCAAAAGGTGTACCGCCTCCAAGGCGTTCATATAAGCGATAAGCACATAGAGCTTATTATCCGCCAAATGCTCAGGAAATTTAAAGTTGATGAGCCTAATGACACAGAGCTTCTTCCCGGATCTCTTGTAGACAGGTTCGAATATGAGCAGTCAAACGCCATTGCAATAAGCAACGGCATGAAGCCGGCTGTCGCAACAAGGGTTCTGCTTGGCATTACCAAGGCATCGCTGGCTACTACTTCCTTCCTGTCTGCGGCTTCATTCCAGGAAACCACCAGGGTTCTTACTGATGCTGCCATAAAGGGCAAGGTTGATCCGCTGCTTGGCCTAAAAGAGAACATTATCATCGGAAAGCTGATTCCGGCAGGCACCGGCATAAAAAGCTACACGAATATCGAAATGCTTGCTGATGAGCCTGAAGAAGACGAGTTTTATGACGATGAAGACGAAGATGAAGACGAGAGCGATGACATGGAGCTTTGGGACGATGCTGCATATGACGAAGCTGAGTATGCAAATATCGGCGATACAACCAATAGCTAGTGCATATTTTGCGTAGCCAGGAATATCGCCTCCCACCCGTCAAACGGGTGGTTCGGGGAGCGGCCTGTAAGGCCGTGATACCGACTGCGCCTCAAGGCGCTGTCAGGGGCCCGGTGGTTTGCTTGAAAAAAAGCCAGCAGCATTATTGGGCCCCTGACGGACTGCCTCTGGCTCGTGGCGGCCCCTAAAAGGGGCTTTTGTATTGCCTGCTGCCCCTAAAGGGGCTCGTGCTAGTTGCCGAACGGGTCTTCATATTCCTTTACGCTTAGCTTGTCCAGTGCAATATCGTGTGATTCCTGTTCCTGTATGTATTTCCTTATCGTCGCATCATTAAGCCCTACTGTACTCACATAATACCCTTCAGCCCAAAAATGCCGGTTGCCAAATTTATACTTCAGATTCGCATGCTTGTCAAAGATCATTACGCGCTCTTTCCCTTCAGATACCCCATGAAGCTCGATACGCTATACTTGGGCGGAATCTCTACAAGCATATGTACATGGTCCGGCATCAGATGCCCTTCGATAATCTTTACTCCTTTGTAATCACACAGTTTCCTTAATATTTCGCCTACACTTTCGCGGTATTGACCATATATTGCTTTTCGTCTATACTTAGGCGTAAACACTATATGGTATTTACAAAACCATTTGGTGTGGGATAAGCTGTTTGCTTTATTAGCCGTAGCGTTAGCCGCCTTTCATTTTAATATGGGCCCAACACTCCATATTATGCCATGAAAGGCGGCCCCACTGTATAACTTTTTGACTCTCACCCGCATAGCGGGTGGTTTTTTGTCGAAAGGCAGCCATGCTGCTTCGCGGCATGCCCCTCTTTCGACAGGCTAAAGCCAAGGGCTACAAATAAAACAAGGCAGAGTACGAAACTCCTGCCTTGTTTTTCATTAGCCAATACAGCAATGCATTTTGCCCAAGGATTGCGTGCATGTCTAGCATTAGCAGAGTTTGGTTATCCAGCTTTCAGAAAAAGTGTAGCCATTTCAGCCGTTTCCAGTGTTGCCATGCTTTACGAAACCTAGATGCTCATCAATTTCTGCTTGGAGCACATCCTCGTTGTTCAATAAAATCTCTTTAAGCGCGTCCTGAATGTCAGCGGCACTGCTGGTATGTTGTAGCAATAAATCGCGATAGCAAAGTCTCTACACGTTTTTATTTGCCATAGTCTAGATACAGGCCATTTGCGCTTATCGAATCTGTAACACTGGTTCGGGTAATTGTTGACCCTTTATTTACGATGAACTTGCTGCGATCTCCTACTACTATCCCTTTCGCTGTTGTGTTGATACCCTTGCTAAGCGTAAAAGAAGCAGAGTTGCTTTCTATCACACCCCCATATATAACTTCCAGCTGCTTCTCAAACCCGCTAACAGTGCAATTGCCTAACGTGATAATTGTAGCACCGTAATCTGCCCTGATTCCTGACAAGCCAGTAGCTGTATAAGCATGTGCCCTATCTGGAGAAGCTCATACATGCACTCGTTTGTGCTGCGGTCCCAGCTCCCCTAAGGGCAAAGCCAAGGATGATTTTTGCCAATATGCACGCCATAGAGCGCCTTGCGCCTTTCCTTTTGTCCAGGCTTTCTATATCGCAAAGCATGCCAGCCAGATCAGGCATGTATTCTT
>WRIY01000014.1 GCA_009782515.1 Eubacteriaceae bacterium | reverse complement strand
GGCGCCTACAGTGACAGCCGCCACCCAGACAGGGCTGTCTTTGGCGCTTCCCTGGAGGAAGACCTTTCAAGGCGGGATTTCACGATAAACGCCATGGCATACAATCCGAAAACCGGCCTTGTTGATCTCTTTGGAGGAGAACTCGACATTGAGAATAAAACAGTGCGCTGCGTAGGAGATCCCGGCAAAAGATTCCATGAGGATGCTCTTCGCATCATGCGCGCTCTGCGCTTTGCCTCAGAGTTTGATTTAAGCATTGATAAAAAGACGCTTGCAGCAATGGCAGAAAGCAGGGAGCTGCTGAGGCACATATCTGCAGAGCGGGTGTCAGCAGAGTTAAGCAGGCTGCTTGTTGGAGACGGCGCTGAGCGCGTGCTTACTGCTTATGCCCCATCAATACTGGCTGTTCCTATTCCTGAGCTGTCTGCCTTAATCGGATTTCGGCAAAACAACCCTGCGCATGATCTCGATGTTTGGGCGCATACAGCCAAGGCAGTCGCAGCTGCTCCAAAGGATCATGCTATTCGTCTTTCGCTGCTCCTGCACGATATCGCAAAACCGCTGTCCTACACTGAAGACGAATCCGGCATAGGCCATTTCTACGGCCATGAAGCGCAAGGGGCTGATATGTCTAAGGAGATCCTCCATCGGCTTAGGTACAGCAATGAAATAATTGTTGCTGCTGTAGAACTGATTTTGCACCATGATGCTGATATTGATGCTTCTACAAAGAGCGTTAAGCGATGGCTGAACCGCCTTGGAGAAGATCGCTTTCGGCAGCTGCTAACAGTACAGCGGGCTGATGCTGCAGCCTACACCAAGGAATACACAGAGAAGAAGCACACGCTGCTTGATGCTGTTGAGCCTTTGCTTGATGAAACCATCAGACAGGATCAATGCTTTTCGCTAAGGGATTTGGCTGTAAATGGGAAAGATCTGATTGAGCTGGGGATGCCGCAAGGAGAGGCATTAGGGAAGATATTGCACGAGCTTCTTGGTTTCGTGCTTAACGAAGAAGCTGACAATAGCAGGGAGAGCCTGTTGGCTGTTGCTGCAAGCATTATAGGAGACAAATATGGCAAATAATGAAGAGCAGGAATTTGCATACCTAAATGAACGCATTAAGCTGCTTACTAAAGAGCGAGATGCTGCAATTCGTGATATGGAGCTTATCACACATAACACGCCATGCACTGTATGCAATAAAAAGGGAAGCTGCCCTGATGAGCTGCATGAGTTTTTTGGAATGACAGAAAGGCTCATGTGCTTAAGCGCAGAAAACCGCTTCAAGTGGCGTGGGCTTTCATCTATGAATTCAAATAACGAGGATGGGCTCGCCGAACAAATCCACGTGGAGCAGGTGGAAATAGACGAAGGAATGGAATTCATGAACGAGATAAATGGCTTAGTTTTTGAAAGTATCGAATGGCTGACCGAAAAGGATGGCGCGACAATAATTAAGCATTCCAGCGATGATTATCATAGCGTTTTAATCGATATTCAATATGACAATGCAGGGGAATGTTTACTATAAAAGAGTGGATAGACACGAATTTGGAAATTGAAATGAAATATTTACCGTTTATTGCAGAATATGTATACGACGTGTTTATGAGCTACATGGATTATTTCAGCGATAAAATAGAAATAATAGTAGATCCCGAATATTAGTTAGATAGTATAAGCATTAAAGCGGCATTTCAGATGGCTCGGGCTAGCAAAATGAGTTTTTTATTTCGTATAACAGTTAAGGGAGGGCATGGCTGCCCCTCCTTTTTGATCTATTCCTGGCTCTCGCCAATCAGAATAAGCCAGCAGTTCTCCAAGTATGCTATCCCAAGTTGTTTTCCTGCGCAAGCGGCATCAAGTCGCCTCTTAGCTAACAACCCTGGCTGTGGTGTCCTCAGATATGCAGCAAACAGCAAGCATGGATGTTATTTTCAGAGTTAGCGAAAACTGATAAAAGGGCCTTAATGATCAGCACCGAAAGGCATGCTTCGCACGGGCATCCAAATAAGCAAACAATGCAGCAGGCTGAAACTGCGCCACAGCAGGCTTATCGCCTTAGTTAGGGATAGCCCTTGCAGAGGGCAGTATAGGCTGGGTTTCATTTAGCCTTTAATGGGTGCCAAATTGACTGTATATTAGCGCCTTTCTTAGCGATCATCATGCACATAAATAAAAGCCGGCAGATTAAATAATTCAGCTGTTAGCAGTACAAGATGCTCCCGAGCATTGGCGGCGTCCAAGGAGGTGCTGGCGCAATAATCTAGCCTTTCAAACCACGATATGCCCCCCTCACTGCACAAAACAGGCAAATGACAACAATTTATTGCACAATAGGGAAGAATTCTTATAGTTCATATTCATTTTTTGCCGTATAAAATGTATAATGTTTTATAATAAATAGCTGGGGGGCTTACAAATGAAAAGGATCAGCTCTAAGATTAATCTTGATACAGCTGCGTCCCGTGCGAAATTCATACAGGATCACGAGGCTGGATCGTATGTCGGGCGCAGTGCGCCGGACACAGCAGTCTATATAACTGTTGAGCCTAATGGAGACATGATAGTTAGCAAAGTGAAAGCAAACTCTGCCCAAAACCGTGATCGTGTCACCTACAATCGAGAGGGATTAATAAAGTACGTAGAGACGGAAGAACAGTAGAAATCATAACGCTATTTCAGCATGCCGCCTGAGAGGCGGTTTTTTATATGGCATGAGCTAACTGCTTGAAGCTGGCTCAAAAAAATCTCTGAGTGTTATGGTTTCACCCTTTTCAAGCACCTTGACAAGCTCATGATCTTGCCTGTTAAAGAGAGCTTCATATGCTGAATAGTCTCCTGGCTCATAGATAAGCTCCTTGTTTATGCGCTTAGCGAACAACTCAGCCTTTTCAGCCCATTCATCCTCGATATAGCTGCTTGTCTGCATATAAACAACGCTTTTATAGTTTTTATACATGAGGGCTATAATTCGATCGGCTCTATTTCCATATTTCTCGTATGCATTATTTATACTTTCCTCTTCTGGGTTCAACTCTGATAGCCAGCTTTTGCTTGTGAACAAGGAAGTTCTTCTCAGATCCCCTAATTTTGGATTGGTATGCATAACAGCGCTTATGCAGTCGTCAGTAGCTAAATACCGAATTCGCGCGCTCGATGCACGCAATCCAAGCAGAGCATTGCCGCAAAGGGAATATCCAAGGATAATCTCATCGCAGCTGTCGAGGCTGTCGATTGTATCCTGAAGCGCGCCTCGAAGCTTGTCCGGGGTTTTGTGCAAGCCTGGCTCCAGCCATATTGTATTTGGCGCTAGCGCTGCTTCTTCAACGATAGCCATAAGGTCGCCTTTAAGCAGGCCGCATGCAATAGCAGTTATATTCATGGATTCCTCAGTTTTGGCTGTTTTTTGGGCACTCTGCCCTACTAAGCCAAGTATATTGCAATAAGGCAGCATTGTCCACTTTGAACAGGGATTTTCTAAGGCTCCGGCTGCTAAAGGCCACACTCTGCTTTAATTAATCTATATAGCTTGCAACTTGATACAACTTTGTCTAAAAAGCTTGAAATCAATTTTTTAGTTGGTTAGAATGCTTTCAAATGCTTTTGAATAGCAAGATGCTATTTAGGCAAGAATTGTAAATAAAAGATGAAATAGCACTGTATCTTGTAATGCGATAAACAGCATGCGTTTGTTTGCTGAATAGAAAGGATATCACCAACTTGGAATACGAAGAGGCTTTACGGCTAGTAAGCGATACATATGTGTTTGGCAATAAAATCGACCTTGAGAATATTACCAATCTGTGTGAACAGCTGGGAAACCCACAGGACAAGCTTAAAATCGTGCATGTAGCAGGAACGAATGGAAAAGGCTCAACATCCACAATGCTATCATATGTCCTAAAGCATTCCGGCTATAAAACAGGGCTTTATATCTCGCCAAACCTAGAAGAATTTGGCGAGAGAATCCAGGTCAATAATGTGCCTATACCCCGCGACGATCTTACTGCTGTAGCGGCTAAGATAAAGGCTGCCATTGAAGTAATGGTCGCTAACGGGCTTACTTATCCCAGCCAATTTGAAATTATTACAGCAATGGCTTTCCAGTACTTTGTAGATCAGGAGACCGATGTTGTCGTTCTTGAAGTGGGCATGGGTGGCCGCCTTGATGCAACCAACATTATAAAGGCAAGCGAAGCGTCAGTTATTTGCACTATCGGCTTTGATCATATGCAGTATCTTGGCGATACGCTTGAGCAGATTGCATCTGAAAAAGCTGGCATAATAAAGGAGAACGGCGATGCCAGCATCTACTGCGGAATATCTGACAGCGTGTATGCAGTGTTCAAGGAAAAGGCTGACTCCGTTGGCGCTGAGCTTCACAGATGCAATGCATCAGATATAAAGGTTGTGTCTTACGGAATCGATGGCCAGGTTATGCACTATTCGAAAGAAGGCTCGCACTTTGATCTTGGAGATTTCATAGTCCCTTTGCTTGGCCAGCACCAATCGTTTAACACCCTAAACGTCATTAATACATGCGAAATACTAAGAAGCAAAGGCTATCATATCACTAGTGAATCAATCAAAGAAGGACTGGCAAGCACCCGCTTCACAGGCCGCTTTGAGATCATGAACAAAAACCCAATCATCGTAATTGATGGAGGGCACAATGCTGAAGGAATCGCATCTTTTGTCAGGAACGTTGAGGATTACTTCAAAGGCAGGAAAGTGACTTTATTCTTTGGCATGCTAAGCGACAAAGAGTTTGACAAATCCCTGCAGATGCTGGTAGGCATTGCAGACAGGATCTATACCTTGACCCCGAATGATGACAGAGCAGTTATCGATACTGCAATGGCTGCCTTCATTCATGAAAACTATCCGGACATGCCTGTAAAGGCTATTGGCGAAACCGTAAATATTGTTGATTACATTGATCTCAGCAATGAGAGCGTAATATACGCATTTACCGGATCGCTTTATATGCTCGGAGAAGCCAGAACCAGCCTTACTAAAATGCTGGGCAGCAAGTAGCTAAGGCAAACAAAAAAATCTGATTCATGCCATATGCAAAAGCCGGTTGCAGATTGTGCAGCTGGCTTTTTTAGCGTGCGCACTCTACTGCAAAAATGCCTCAATTTGGAAGCTTTGCTGGAGCTTGAGTTGTGAAGTAAGTTTTCACATTTTCATGAGCTAGTGCATCTAATGTAATGAACTGTCTTTAGTAGCCCGAATTTACTTTTAGGATTCATATAATTCGAAACTTTTATAGCAAACAGTAGCAAGGCTGAAAACGAAATACTTGAATAATATATCTGAGTGGAAGGTGAAAAATGTCAATGCCAAAATTGCCGGATATTAATCCGGAAATGACATCAGAGAATGCGTTAAATATGATTTTGGCTTCGATAGCAATGGAAGAGCTTGCATTAAGCCACATTCTCAATGCTGAGGGTGAGAAACTGCAGTATTTTCTCAAATCGATTGAGTTGAGCTATGACAACGAAGCAGGTTTGTGCCAGCTATTATCTGTAAACAAAAGCGTTACAACTTTGCTTGAAACGGCTTCAAACTATCAAATGCTGCTTAGAAGCAAGATGGACAAAGCTCTTACTGCCATCTCAGATTTATGTACAGATCCATGCGAAAATGGCCCTTCGATTCCCACAGGGCCTACCGGCCCGACTGGCCCGACTGGGCCAACAGGCCCGACTGGCCCGACTGGGCCAACAGGCCCCACTGGCCCGACACGCCCAACCGGACCGACATGCCCGACAGGGCCGACATGCCCAACCGGGCCGACATGCCCTACAGGGCCGACATGCCCTACTGGGCCGACATGCCCTACCGGGCCAATATGCCCTACTGGGCCGATATGCCCGACAGGGCCGATATGCCCTACCGGGCCAATATGCCCTACTGGGCCGATATGCCCTACTGGCCCGGTATGCCAAAGTGGAACAAACGAGCCTGCATATCGCAGGACAAAGCGCTTGCCACAGCCAATAAGCTGTATACCAGTTCGCCAAACGCAAACCAGTCCCGGTTATTCCAATTCATATAGGCCAAGAAGGCGGTTTTAAGGCTTTCGTGTATCGTTCATATAGAAAGGCTGCTGACAATGACAATTCCAATAATTCCAGAGATAAGCAATGGCTTAACTCTGGATTCTGCACTTTCCTCCATTCTCATGTCAATAGCGTATGAAGAAATAGCTTTGGCGCATATTATTAACGCAGAAGCAGAAAAGCTGCAATATGCGCTTGGAACATTGCATGAGGATTGCCAAGGGGAGTTAACGGCATATGATGCAATCAGAATTAATGAAAGTGTGCATAGCGTTTTGCAGCAAACAGTAAATACAGTCCTCATTTTGAATAATAAGTTAGACGATGCAATATCTTTTGGCTGCCATCAAAAGCAAGCCCGCGCTGAGCAAGCAGCCTCCGGCTTTAGTGATTTTGCCCATTAGAATGTGGATTTCGCAATTTGGAGCCAATTGCATTTGCTTTTGAAAGCGGACAAGCTGAGATTAGCTGCAACTGGCTTGCAGCGCCAAAAAATATCTTGGCTATGCTTTATTATACGCTGCATGGTGAATCTCAGCATGCCTTGAAAATCTATCTAGTATGAAAGCCATGAAACTATACTAAATTGCTGTATAATGTACAGTAATCTAAGCTGAAAAAACAGAAAGCTAAAATAAGCGAGAGGCGCGCAATATTGCCTGCTTAACAGGTCTGTAACTATTATGCGGGCGTTTCCTGCGCGGCAATGAATATACTATATAAAGCAGATAAAATCAGAATTCCTTTTGAAGAGCTGGACAAAACCAAGCCAAGGGAAGCGATAATCAGGTATCTAAAGCTCGATGAAAATAAAGTGAAAAGCTTCAGGCTTCTCAGACAGTCGCTTGACAGCCGCTTTAGCCGAAGCAAAGGCATTTATTATGAATTCTCAGCCGTATTTAGCTATGATGGCAAAATCTCATCAAAGCATGTAAAAAGGCACAAAGAAAGCGCACCTGAACCTATTGCAGTTGTCAGTTCAGATAAAAGGCCAATAATCATTGGCTGCGGGCCCAGCGGCCTTTTCGCGGCGCTAAGGCTCATCGAGCATGGGATAAAGCCGATTCTCATTGAGCAAGGCAAGAGCCCGCAGGAGCGTTCACAGGATGTTGCAGAATTCTTTAAAACAGGAACTCTTAATGAAAGCTCAAATGTATCGTTTGGCTTTGGCGGCGCCGGGATGTTTTCTGACGCAAAGCTTACTAACAGATCAAAGTCGGATATCGGAGCATATGTTCTTGAGAAGCTTGTTGAGTTTGGCTCGAACAGAAAGATTATATATGAAGCAAAGCCGCATCTTGGCACTGACGGAATACGCAAGGCAATAGAAAGCCTGAAAGCCCACTTAGAGTACAGTGGGGCTACAATTTTAACATCATCAAAGGCCACAGACATTATAATCAGCAATTCCCGTGTTGCAGGAGTAGTTATTAACAACGAAACAGAGCTGCTCTCAGAGTATATTGTGCTTGCTTGCGGCAATGCCTCCAGGGATATGTATGAAGTGCTGAAAAAAAGAGGGGTGCAAACTGCAGCCAAGCCATTTGCCATAGGCCTAAGGGTTGAGCATTACCAGGAGAGCGTTGATGAATACATTTACGCAAAATTCAGTGAAAGCCCGCTTCTGCCGAGCGCCGAATACCAATTTTCGTACAAAGGGGCTGACGGGCGCAATGTATACACTTTCTGCAATTGCCCCGGTGGCCTCGTCGTAAATGCCTCCAGTGAGCAGAACAGCCTGTCAATCAACGGCATGAGCTATTCCAGGAGATCTCTTGCCAACGCAAATGCAGCTGTTGTTGCATCAGTCCGAACTGAAGACTTTGGCAATGATCCCTGGCGGGGAATTGAGCTTCAAAGAGAAATAGAGCAAAAAGCTTTCAGCTATGGCACAGGCGCCTACAGCGTGCCGGTAATGCCGCTTTGGGAGTATATTGGACTGGCGCCAACAAGCTCCCCAAAGCCAAGCGCTCTTCCCGGCACTTTCTCAACCGACTTAAACGGCATACTGCCGGAGTTCATTTCAAGCGCAATAAAAGCCGGGCTTGCAGAATTCTGCAAAAAGGCTGCGTTTTATTCACAAGGCGTGCTTAGCGCTCCTGAAACGAGAACATCATCGCCAATAAGGGTTCTGCGTGAAGCAAGCAGGGAAAGCTCAAATGTAGGGGGGCTGTATCCTATCGGCGAAGGCGCAGGCTATGCTGGCGGCATTATGTCTAGCGCAATTGATGGCGCGCTTACAGCAGATGCTATTGCAGGCGCGCTTGCATAAAGCTTTTAGGCAAAGGAGAGCAACCAGCAGCATGGAGAAGATTACATTTGGCACAGACGGCGTGAGAGGCAAAGCTAACGAAGAGCTCACCGGCATGCTCGCTTACAGGCTTGCACAAGCCGCCAGCAGAGTGCTCGGCCAAAATCCGAGCGCACACAGGGTGGCTATAGCCCGCGATACCCGCATTTCAGGGCATATGCTTGAGAGCGCCCTGGCATCAGGCCTGATGAGCAACGGCCTTGATGCAGTTTTATGCGGCGTGATGCCAACACCGGCAATGGGGTTTCTGATAGACTGCCATAAAGCAGATTTCGGCATAATGATTAGCGCTTCCCATAACCCTTATGAAGACAACGGGATAAAGCTTTTTAGCAGCAAGGGCATAAAGCTGGCAGATGCCATAGAGGCACAAATTGAAGAAGAGTACATAAATGGCGCTGAAAATGCAAATGGCGGCCCTATTGGCGTTTACTCGCATGACAGCAGCGGAAGGAATTACTACATACACAAGGTTTCGCAGTACATAGGCAAGCAAGCTATAAACGGCCTAAAAATCGCTGTTGACTGCGCTAATGGAGCAGCAAGCTCGCTAGCTGCTGATCTGTTTGCAGCGCTTAATGCGCATGCGCTGCTCGCACACTGCGAGCCCGATGGCTACAATATAAACACAGCCTGCGGCTCAACCCACCCTGAATCAATTGCGCAGATAACATCGCAGACAGGCTCTGATCTCGGCTTGGCTTTTGATGGCGACGCTGATCGGCTGATAGCGTGCACAAGCGAAGGCGAAATTTTAGACGGCGATGCCTTGCTTTATATTTTCGCTAATTATTTAAAAGGCAAAGGGATGCTGCCGGAGCGCAAAATAGCTATAACAGTTATGTCAAACTCAGGCCTGGCCTCATCTCTAAGAAAAAACGGCATTAGTGTTGTTGAAACAGGCGTTGGCGACAGATATGTCTTAGAAGAGATGCTCGCAAGCGGCATAGCGCTGGGAGGCGAGCAAAGCGGCCATATTATCAACATGGCCTTCTCCTCAACGGGGGATGGGATTGCCAACGGCGCAGCCCTTGCAAAAATCATGTGCGAAACCGGAAAAAGCGCTAAAGAATTAGTCGATGGCTATGAGCCTAACCCCCAGGTTACGATCAATGCCAATGTCAGCAACAAAAGCAAAGAAAAAACAATGGGTGACAGCGAAATTTGCATAGCTATCGAAAAATTAACTGCCAAGTATAAAAACCAAGGCAAGGTTCTCGTCAGGGCTTCGGGGACTGAGGCTAAAATTAGGGTGATGGTTGAAGGGGCTGATTTAAATTCGGCAACACAAGATGCAAAAGAGCTGGCAGCTTTCATCGAAAAAAGAGCAGGGCAGCTCTAGCTGCCCTGGGAAATTTGGCTATTGGCCTTTATATAATTTATAAATCCGCCTGCTAAAAGAATATCGCGCTCTTTATCGCTCGCTTCCAGCAGAGCCGTTATTTTTTTGCCGTTAGTGCGGTTAGTGACAATCACCTGCTCATTGGCTATCTGCTTCCTGATGTCGTGTATCTCAAGCTCGTCGCCATCGCTTATCGAATCGTATGCGCCCTCGTCAGGCAAAACTAAAGGCAATATGCCGTTGTTAATAAGGTTCGCTTTATGTATGCGTGCAAAAGACTTTGCGGCAACTATCCTTACGCCAAGGAACAGCGGCGCAAGAGCTGCATGCTCCCTGCTTGAGCCTTGGCCGTAATTTGCGCCTGCAATTATCGCGCTTGCCGGATTCTGCTTTGCCTTTTGCGCAAAATGCGGATCAACCGGCTGCATGCAGTAATCTGAAAGATACTCGATATTCGAGCGGTATGGAAGAAGCTTGGCATTTGACGGCATAATGTCATCAGTTGTTATGTTATCGCCAAGCTTAGTTGCAGCTATTGCAACAAGGCTTTCGCCTGGAGGCTCTGCTACAGGAAACGGCTTAATGTTTGGCCCCTTTATAGGCTGCTTTGAAATGCTGGGGGCAGGCTTTACAAACATGTTGTCATTGATTGGATAAGCCGTTGGCTCAGGTATTTCATCTATTATGCCTTCTTGTGCCAGGGCTATATGGCCTGCAATAGCGGAGTATGCAGCTGTTTCAGGGCTTACCAGATACACATCGGCATCAGCAGTGCCGCTTCTTCCCTTAAAGTTTCTGTTGAATGTGCGAAGGCTGGCCCCATTCGAATTTGGAGACTGGCCCATTCCAATGCAGGGCCCGCACGAGCATTCAAGCAATCTCGCTCCGGCAGCTAAAAGATCCGACAAAGCGCCGCTTTGTATTAGCATTTCCAGCACTTGCCTTGAGCCGGGGCTTACTGTAAAGCTGACGCTGTCTGCGATTTTCTTGCCCTTAAGTATGGCAGCGACTGCGCTTAGATCCTCAAATGATGAGTTAGTGCAGCTTCCTACGCATACTTGATCAATTTTCGTGCCGGCTATTGACTCAACTTCAACAACCACATCCGGCATATGCGGGCATGCAGCCAGAGGCTTTAGCTCGCTTAGGCATATATCAACAACCTGGCTGTATTCGCACCCTTCATCAGCAGCCATCATAGCGAAATCGCCTAAGCGATCCTGGGCTGCAAAAAATATTTGTGTTCTGCTGTCAGCCGGGAATATCGATGCTGTTGCGCCAAGCTCAGCGCCCATGTTGGCTATTGTTGCCCTCTGAGACACGCTTAGCGCTTTTACGCCTTCTCCAAAGTATTCAACTACTTTGCCGACGCCGCCTTTCACAGTAAGTATTGAAAGCAGCTTTAGTATCACATCCTTCGCGCTTGCTCCGTTTTCCAGCTTTCCTGTAAGGCGGACTCCAATAACTTCCGGCATCGTTATGCTATATGGGAAGCCTGCCATTGCTGCTGCAACGTCAAGGCCGCCAGCCCCTATGGCAAGCATGCCGACTGCGCCGCAGGTTGGTGTATGGCTGTCAGATCCAAGCAGCGTTTTGCCCGGGGCGGAAAAGCGCTCCAGGTTTAAGCGGTGGCAAATGCCATTACCAGGCCTTGAAAAAATAACGCCTGCTTTATCCGCTATTGACTGTATGTAAATATGGTCATCCATGTTCTCAGGGCCGTCCTGGATCATGTTATGGTCGATATATGCAACTGAAAGCTCAGTTTTTACCGGCTCGCCGCTTATTGCTTCGTACTGAAGATAGGCCATTGTGCCTGTTGAGTCTTGAGTTAGCGTGCGATCGATTCTAATTGAGATGCTCTGGCCGGCTTTTAGCTCTCCCTCAACAATATGGCTTTGAATAATCTTTTCTGTTAGTGTCAGCTTCATATGGGCTGCTTCTCCCTCTTTGCTTATTGCTATAGTTCCGTATGGGCCATTTTCTTTGTTTGCGGCTCCTTAGCAGCAAAGCTGGGAAAGTATTCTTCAGCCAGGGATTTTAGCTCTTCATTTGTAATAATGTCTGTGCGGCCATTCGCATACTGCTCATCAACCCACTCCTTGATAAGCTGTATCTTCGGATCCCTCTTTGAAATTACATTTTCGCCTTGCAGCTTATAGTAATTATTAATCCAGCCGGCAATGCCGGATGAACCGCTTGATTGGTTTATCATTATAACGATTGGCCTGTTGAGAAGCTTTTTAGTATCAAACGAGTTGTATATCTCAGGATCCTTAAGCAAGCCGTCTGCATGGATGCCTGCTTTGGTAGTGTTAAAGTCAGCGCCCATTATGGGGTATTTCTCATGCACGTAAAAGCCAAGCTCGCTTGCAAAGTAGTCAGCAACGTCATTTAGTATTTCAAGCTTCAGATTGTTTTCATTTTTAAGCTGGCAATAGATTGCGAGCATGCCTTCCAAAGAGGTATTGCCGCATCTCTCGCCAATGCCAAGCAGCGTAGATGAAACAGATGACATGCCATTGCTCCATGCTGCAAAAGAATTGGCAACGCCTAAATGGAAATCATTATGGCCATGCCATTCCAGCTGCTTGTTTGTAAGGCCGCCTTCTTCCCTGAGCATTCTGGCAATTTTGGGAACGCTGCGCGGCAGTTCCGCCTGCTCAAAAGGCAAACCTACGCCCAGGGTATCGCATGCCCTGATTTTCACGTCAACGCCGTAGCTTTCGCACAAATCTTTAAGGTTTTTTACAAGCGGTATGACAAAACCGTTCATGTCAGCTCTTGTTATGTCCTCCAGATGGCATCTGGGCTTTATTCCCTCTTTTAGGCAAAGCTCAGCTACATCAAGGAAATTTTGCATGGTTTCGCTTCTTGTCGAGTTGAACTTTTTAAAAATGTGGTAGTCAGAGCATGACATAAGCATGCCTGTCTCTGTTACCCCCAGGCTCTTTATAAGCTTGAAGTCGTCTTTGCTTGCGCGTATCCAAGTAGTAACTTCAGGAAATTCATATCCCAGCTCGAGGCACTTAAGCAAAGCGTTTCTGTCATTTTCAGAGTAAACAAAAAATTCAGACTGCCTTATTGCGCCTTCGCCATTGTCTATGTCATGCAAAAACTGGTAGATTTGAACCGATTGCAAAGCGCTAAAAGCGCGCATTGCCTGCTGGCCATCCCTTAAAGTTGTATCTGATACCCATATATCGCTAAAAAAGCTGTCCGCCCCTTCAATTCTTGCTACGGGGAAGGACTCATACGGGTATATGCTGCGGTACAATTCAGGCTCTTCTACGTCAAAGCATTTGTATTTAATTGGTTTCACCAAAGCCAACGCACTTTAGGCGAGCTGGCTTTTCCTTTCATGTATAAATAGTTGAATATATAAATAATCAGTCAATTGATTGCAGGGAATTGCATCAGGTTCGCATTGCATAGCTGTGAGTAGTTGTGCTAGCCGGTACAATCTCGGCTGCTTATCAAGACAGAAATTTGCCAAAGGCGAGTTTATGTTTAGAATTTAACGTTATTGCGCTCTTTTTTTAATATCGCCTTCGCCCTAGTTATTTGATATTCTAGCACGAAGGCACTAAATATTAAAGATTTGAGATAAAGTTAGATATTAATCTATGTTAATATATCGAATTCTAGAATTGCATTAAATGCAATTAAATGGATATTATAAGCCAAATTTTGCAAGATTAATGCCATTCATTTCATCAGGGGCATTAAGGCCCATCATAGCCAGAACTGTAGGCGCTATATCGCAAAGCCTGCCATCTGAGAGAGAGGCAACCGAGTTTGAGGCAGCAACCATATAAACATCATTTGTAGTATGCGCTGTATGCGGCTGGCCTGCCAGCACCATTTTTTCACAATTGCCATGATCAGCCGCTACAAGAATTTCATATGAGTTCAATTGGCCTGCCCTCACTGTTGCTTCGATGCAGCGGTCAACATGGCTTACTGCCTGAGTGGCGGCTGCAATTATGCCAGTATGGCCAACCATATCGCAGTTGGCAAAGTTTGCAACAATAAGATCATACTTTCCCGTCCCTATCGCCTCCACGAGCTCGCTGGTTACTTCATAGACGCTCATTTCAGGCATTAGATCATATGTATCAACTTGCGGTGATGGCACAAGCTTGCGATCTTCCTTTTCAAAGGGGGGCTCGACGCCTCCGTTTAGGAAGTATGTGACATGGGCGTATTTTTCAGTTTCAGCTATTCTAAGCTGGGAGAGCCCAAGCGCGCTGATGTATTCGCCAAGGCCATTGGCAAGCTTTTCGTCGCTGAATGCAGGGCTTGCAAACCCGAAAGAGGCTGAATACTCTACAAAGGTTGAAAAATATATGCTTTCAAGCTTTTTGCGATCAAAGCCGGCAAATTCATCTTCCATTATCGCACGGCTAAGCTCTCTTGCCCGGTCTGGCCTGAAGTTGAAGAACACAACAGAATCGCCGCTTTTTAACGGGTGCAGCGCCCCGTTGCTGTCAAGGATTTGTGTAGGCAGTATAAATTCGTCTGTAATGCCTTGCGAGTAGCTTGATTTAATATATGCCAAAGCGTCAGCAGCGCTTGGCGCCCCTACTTCCCCTGCTATGCACTCGTATGCGCTCTTTACCCGTGCCCATCGCATATCGCGGTCCATTGCATAGTATCGCCCTGACAGGCTTGCTATCAAAGCGTCATCGCCTATCCCTTCAAGCAGCTTTTGCATATACCCAAGCCCTGACTGGGGAGGGGTGTCGCGGCCATCCAGAAAAGCATGCACATAGACATTTTCAACTTCCTGCTCTTTGGCCATTTTGACAAGCGCAAGGCAGTGGCTGTCCATTGAGTGCACGCCGCCGTCTGAAATAAGGCCCATGATATGAAGAGAGGAATTATTGCGCCTGGCATGGGCCATGGCTCCCATCAGGCTTTCGTTTTCAAAAAAGGAGCCATCCTCAATTGCTTTTGTGATTCTGCCAAGGTTTTGGTATACAATTCTGCCGGCGCCAATGTTTAAGTGCCCGACTTCGCTGTTGCCCATCAGACTTTTTGGCAACCCGACATACTCACCGCTAGACTTAAGGGCGCATGCCGGGTAGTTATCCTTAAGCCAATAAAAAAACGGGGCGCTGTCTCTGCTCAGCGCGCTTATATCGCCTTCTTGCGGTATTCCAAGGCCGTCTATAATAAGAAGAATCGCCTTCTTCATTAAAATTCCTCATCATAGCGCGCTATGCGCTCAAAGCTTTCATTAAGGCTGGCTCCGCCCACAAGCGCTCCATCGATATCGCTTTGCGATAAAAAAGAGGCAATATTGCTGGAGTTTATGCTGCCTCCATAAAGTATGCGTATTTCCTGTGCGCACTGCGAGTCTTTCATTGCTAGATAGCTTCTTATGAATGAGGCGCACCTCTGGGCATCAGCGCTGTCTGCCGGGCAGCCTGTGCCTGTCGCCCAGATAGGCTCATAGGCTATAAGCATTTCAGAGCATAAACAAATGCCGCCAAGCTCTTCGTCAAGCTGGTTGCTGATGAATTCAAGCTCAGTGCCGCTTTCACGAACTTCCTGCGGCTCTCCAAGGCATATAATCGGCTTGATGCCATGGTTAACCGCCGATTTCACTTTCAGGTTTATCATTTCGCCGCTCTCGCCCAGGGCCCGCCTCTCAGAGTGCCCCAGCAAGACATATTCCACCCCTGCTTCCTTAAGCATTAAAGGGCTGATTTCGCCCGTAAAAGGGCCATTGTCCATATAGTGCATATTCTGCGCGCCAAGCGCTATGCCTGTGCCTGCAAGCAGTTTTTTAACTGCATAAAGTGATGTAAAAGGAGGCAGTATGAGGCATTCTGCACTTGTATTTGAGATTTTCGGCACAAGCGCTGCCAGCAGGAACTCTGCCTGCGAAGCGCTCATATTCATTTTCCAATTTGCTGCTATAATCTTTTTGCGCATAAATGCTGCCTTTCGAGATCTAATCCAATCACGCTAAATTGGTTCCTCAATGCGATCTGCGCTGCCAAGCAGGTAGAGCGCTGTTTCTTTTAAAAAGTTGCCGGGGCTTCCAAGCGGGCTTATTGCTGCAACCGCCTCGCTGCAAAGGCTCCTGAGCTGCTCTTTTGCCCCTGCAAGGCCGTACACTAAAGGGTATGTAATTTTTTCAGCTTCAGCGTCTTTTCCGGTTCTTTTCCCGGCTTCGGCTTCGCTGGCTGTTGCATCAATGATGTCGTCTGCTATCTGATACATTAAGCCGACAATGCCGCCATATTTGGCCAGCATTTCGCAGCCGGCCTCACCGGAGCCTGACATTATTGCCCCTGCGGCAGCGCACGCTTTTATAAGCGCGCCAGTCTTGGAGGAGTGAATAAACTCTACTGCCTGTGCACTGGCGCCCCCGGCCGTGCCTGCCATGTCTGCTGCCTGGCCGGCTACCATGCCTTTGCTGCCTGAAGCTTGGGCAATTTCTGCAAAAGCCTTCATGTAGG
This sequence comes from Eubacteriaceae bacterium, assembly GCA_009782515.1. Taxonomy (GTDB): domain Bacteria; phylum Bacillota; class Clostridia; order Eubacteriales; family Anaerofustaceae; genus WRIY01. The sequence goes on along the minus strand of WRIY01000014.1, from coordinate 35,397 downwards.
CGCTCTTGTTTTTTGATTCAAAGTAAGCGCCGGCCATAGCTTCATATGCCCCGTTTAAAAGGCCGTCGCCGGCCAGCACTGCATTGGCATAGCCAAATGCAATATGGCAAGTGGGCATGCCTCTTCTTAAATCATCATCGTCCATGCATGGAAGATCGTCATGCACCAGTGAATAGCTATGCACCATCTCAACGCCAACAGCCAGAGGAATGCAATCCTCCCTGTCTCCGCCGAGAGCAGCGCAAGATTCAAGCATAAGCACAGGCCTAAAGCGCTTGCCAGGGCTAAACAGGGCATAGTTCATGGCATCGCTTAATATAGCAGGCTGCGCTACAAATCTATATTGCTCAAGATAGCGCTCGAAATCACTCCCTTTTTGTGCAAGAGACTGCAAAAAATCCATTTTAGCACTCAAAATCTTCTGTTACAGGAGGATCGCTGGCCCCAATAAGCATCTGAACTTTTGCTTTCGTGCCATCTAGCTCGAGCTGAAGCTCATCTATAAGCTTCATGCCTTCTTCGAACAGGGCGACAGATTCCCTCAGGCCTGCGCTGCCATTTGAAATAAGAGCAGATATTTCGTCAACGCGCTTCATTTTGTCTTCAAAACTTTTATTATTGTCCAATGAAATTAATTCCTCGATGTCTTGTTTGTTACCTTAATGCGAAATGCGTTCAGGTTGCTGTATGCGCTGTACTCGCTTTCCTCTTTGAGATCATCGGCTTCAACAACGCCGTCTTCGCTGTAAAACAGCGCATAGCCCCTCTTCAATACACTATCGTATGACAGGCTCTCAAGCAGCTTGGCAGCTGAGGACAGAGCCAATTGGCGGTTGGCGCCATCGGCATTCATCAGCTTGGCAAGGGTGTTTTTGGCATTGTCCAGCTCATCCTGCTGCTTTTTTGTATATACATGGGCATCAGAATAAATGCGCTGTGATTTCACGCGCTCAAGCAGCAGGCTATATGCGCTTGCCTGTGCCAGAATAGGCGCTGCCAGGCTTTCCTTTGCATAGTCAAGCTCCATTTGCTTCTTTTCTGTATAAAACTGGGGGTCTTTGAAAACATGCAGCGATCTGTAGTGCTCCAGATTGCCTTCCATCTGGTTTAGCAGCCTTGCAAAGCTTCTTTGCATGCCAAGCTTTTTGTCAGCCAGGGCCAGCAAGGCTGAAAGGCTGTCAAGCGCTATTATCTCAGCAGCTGCTGATGGCGTGGCTGCCCTCAGATCAGCTGCCATGTCGCTGATTGTAAAGTCTGATTCATGGCCAATCGCTGAGATTACCGGAAGCCTGGATTGGTAAATGCTCTCTGCTACGGGCCGCTCGTTAAATGCCCAAAGCTCTTCGAGAGAGCCTCCGCCCCGGGCAAGAATGATTGCATCGCAGTCAAGGTGATCGTTAACATAAGCTATCATGGATGCGATTTCGCCTGCTGCAGCCTCACCCTGCACAGCAACCGGGCACACTATAATGCTTATGTGTGGCGCCCGCCTGCCAACAATAGAGACAATGTCGTGCACAACTGCGCCTGTAGGCGATGTTACTACGGCTATTGATTTAGGGTATAGGGGAATGGGCTTTTTTCTTGCTTCGTCAAAGTAGCCGGCTACCCTTAGCTCTTCAGAGAGCATTGCCAGCTTTTCATAAAGCTCGCCAAGGCCGGCAGGAGCCATAGCGCGGGCTACTATTTGCAGCGTGCCAAACTTTTCATATACAGAAACCCTGCCTGTAATGACAACGCTGTCGCCGTCTTTAGGGCTAAACTGCAGCCGTGAAGCATCTGATCTGAACATCGCACAGGATATGCGCGATTCTTCATCTTTTAGTGTGAAGTACATATGGCCTGAAGCCTGGGTTTTCAGATTGGATATTTCGCCTCTGACAGTAACTCCCTGCAAGATCGGATCTCTTGCAAATATGCTGGCAAGGTAGTTTAGAAGCTGTGTGACGCTAAGTGACTGGCTTTCCATCTACACCTTGCCCCTTTGCCGATTTCTTCTTTTTTAGCACATTGTTGAGAAGGCCATTTACGAAAACTGCCTCTTTTTCCTCGCAGTATTGATGCGACAAAGTGACTGCTTCGTCTACTGCAGTTACGTCTGGAATATCGCTGTCATAGCACAGCTCATATATGCCAAGCCTCAGCAGCGCCTTCACATGCTTAGACAGCCTCTCAAAGCTCCATCCTTTCAGGTGCTCTTCAATAATCGCGTCAATTTCAGATAGATTTCCTAAAATGCCTTCCAAAGCAGCTGAGGCGTATTTGCCCTGAGTGCCTTTTGGGCCTTGTTCATCGGCAAGAGCCTCTTCTATGAGAAGGCGGGCCAGCATGCTTTCAAAGTCGTCATGAAACTCATACTGAAAAATGATCCTAAAAACTTTTTCCCTGGCTTCGCTTCGCTTCATTGCAGGCTATGCACGCTCCATATATTCGCCAGTTCTGGTGTCAATTCTGATTACATCGCCTTTTTCCACAAACAAAGGCACATATATGACTGCGCCGGTTTCAACTGTGGCGGCTTTGCTCGCGCCGGTAGCAGTATTGCCTTTTACTCCCGGCTCGCAATCTACAATCTGCAGCTCAACAAAAATAGGGGCTGCAACGCTAAAAGCCTGCCCTTTGAAAAATCGGATTGTGGCATTCATGTTTTCCTTGATATATAAGATGGCGTCTTCTACTTCCGACTTGTTTAGCGGTATATTTTCATAAGTCTCATTGTCCATGAAGTAGTACAGATCCCCGTCGCTGTAAAGGTATTGCATTTCCTTTGTCTCAATATGGGCTTTTGGAAATTTTTCTGAAGGGTTAAAGGTGCGCTCTGTAGTAGCACCGGAAATTACATTCTTTATCTTCGCCCTGACAAACGCGCTCCCCTTGCCTGGCTTTACATGCTGAAAGTCGATGACAATATAAACATCGCCATCTATTTCGAAGGTTACGCCCTTTTTGAAATCACCAGCTGTTATCATAATAATTCCTTTCAATGCAGCCAGGCTGTATAGCTGCCAAGCTGCACACTTGCCTATTGCTAAGAAAGCTGTGCCTGTAAACTGGCTTTAAGGCACATTTCAAATTTTTTTTGAGCCAAGCGGCGCTATTGCGATCCGCTCTGTGGGCCCTTTGGCCCGACTGATTATACCATGCACAATACTAGAATAAAAGGGACACGGCAGCTATGCAAAAAAGGTTGCCGACTTGGCTCTTATTGCGCTTAAGCCCTGGCTGGGCAAACACCGCGCCTTCTGACGGGCGGCAAAGCTTAAAGCGCCTTTTGCATCGATATATTCACCCGGAATGCTAAAATGCCAGTATAACAAAAAGGGAGTAATTCTATGTATGTTGTTTTAGTAAACGGAAGCCCTCACGCAAACGGCTGCACATATACCGGCCTGAGCATTATTCGCAGCCAGCTGGCAGAAAATGGCGTCGATTCTGATATTTTTCAAGTAGGCAACAAGCCTGTAAGCGGATGCATCGCCTGCTCAAGCTGCAAGCAGCCTGGCAATGCCGGCAAGTGCGCAAACGACACGGATATGGTGAATACAGTATCAGAAGCCCTAAATGAGGCTGATGGCCTAATTCTTGGCACAGCCGTGCACTTTGCAAGCGCAACAGGGGCCGCAACTTCGTTTTTTGACAGGCTGTTTTATTGCAGGTCAGGCATGAACCGGATGAAATTCGGGGCAGGCATTGTGAGCTGCCGAAGGTCAGGCTCAACAGCAGCTTTTGACCAGCTGATAAAATACTTCACGATTTCGCAAATGCCTGTTGTTTCTTCAAATTATTGGAATGGAATACACGGCTTTACGCCTGAGGATGTATATAAGGATCTGGAAGGCGTTCGGACTCTCAAAATTCTGGCCAACAATATGGCCTATTTGATTAAATGCTGCAAAGACAGCGGCATCCAGCTGCCTGCAGAGCCGCCTGAGGCAAGGACAAATTTCATTCGCTAAGCATAGTGCGCACTGCCCGTCTCTCTTTGCTCCAAGCCGGGAGCTATGCGGCAATGCTAAATAAGCAGCTTAGGGTGCCTGAATTAAGCCGATTTTTCGTATCGATGCGACAGCAGCACCCTTGAGCGGCTCCAGCTGCTCGCAAAGGGTTTGAGCAAAAGCGCTGGGCCTGACCAGCTTGTCGAATGAAGCATCAAGCTCAGCGTAAACCGACACACAAGCTGCGCCCGCTTCAAAACGAACGCTGCCTGCACCTTGCTTAAGGTTTGTTACAACAGCCTTTTTCTTTTTGCCTATCTTTTCAAAGGGCATCTCAGCCAGTTCATAGCAAAGCTTCAAATCATCATTTTTTGCATTTGCGGCGCCTTCAAGCATGATATGGAATTCAGCCCTGTACAAAAGGGCTTTCAAGCTTTTTTCATGTTCGCCCAGCGGCGCCAGGCTGTTTATGGCTATTCCCTTTGGAAGGGCATTGGCAAGTTTTTTTTGAATGTCATCCGCTTTTCCCTCTATTGATTCAAAGTCAAGAAATTCGCATGCAGAGCTGACGAAAAGCGGCAGAGGGGGGCTGTAAACAAAGCGGGGGTGCGGGGAAAAGCCTGTTGAGTACTCAACAGGGACAAGCGCCCTTCGAAATGAGCGCTGAAAGATCCTTTGCAGATCCAGGTGCGAAACATAGATCATGCTGTCATTTTTTTGGTAGCTAAGCCTATACTTCAAAACTGCATTTGCCCTCTCTTGAAATACCGCATGCCGAGCAGCTCTCAAAGCAGCTGGGAGTGCATATGCCCTCACGCGCCTTTATGGCTTCTGAAACAAAGAACTCTTTGTCAATTCCAATGTCGATATAGCCCCATGGCAGCTCGCTTTCATAGCTAAAGCTTCTTTGGGCATATTCTTCCAAATTAAGGCCTGCCTTCAAAAAGGCAGCTTCCCATTGAGAATAATCGAAATGCTCGCTCCAGCTGCTAAACACTGCACCGGCTTTATAGGCTTCGTATATTGCAGCGCAAGCCTCGCTTCCGCCTCTTGACAAAGCCGCTTCGACTACAGAAGATGCAGGATCGCTATAGCTAAGCTTTATTTTTTTATACAGGCGCCTTGCTATAGCGGCAATGCGCTCGGAGAGCGCCTCACGGCTTAGCTGGCCATTAAACATAAATGGGGTATGCGGCTTTGGCACAAAGCACGAAACAGACACTGACAGAGCAAGCGAATGAGGCAGCTTTGGCTTCTGGGAATTTGCAAGAATTAAGTTGGCCAGATCCGCAATGGCATAGGCATCCTCATCTGACTCTCCGGGCAGGCCAACCATAAAGTAAAGCTTCAGGCGCTTGCAGCCCATCTCGTATGCCTGCTGCGCAACGCTGAGTATCTGCTCTTCTGATAGATTTTTATTGATTGCATCGCGCATTCTTTGGCTTCCCGCCTCGGGGGCGAAGGTTAGGCTGGAAACGCTCTTTTCAATAAGCTTCAGATCAGGGGTATCTATGCGCAGCGATGGAAGCGAGGCTTTTACTCTGCCTTCTTCAGTAAAAGCCTGTATCAGGCTGCCGCAATACGGATAGTCTGTTGAGGACAATCCGCACAGCGAGATCTCATTATAGCCGCTTTGCGCAAGCATCTCCCGGCCCTGATCTAAAAGCGTTTCCAAGGGCTTCATTCTTAGGGGCCTGTATATGTAGCCTGCCTGGCAAAACCGGCATCCCCTCGCGCATCCCCGCATAATCTCAAGCATAGCCCTGTCAAAGATAGCTTCGATATTTGATATCGGGCTCAGAGCCGGAAAAGGCGCCTTGGCAAAATCTTTGATGTAAGCGCGCTTGGCGCTCTGCGAGTATAAAGGCACAAAAACGCCTTCAATGCCGGCAGCTTTCTGCAAAAAGGCCTGCCTGCCCTCTCCGCTTGCTATGCAGCTTTTATAGGTTTCAATAAAAAGCGGAAGCGATTCCTCTGACTCGCCAATGAATATCACATCAAAGAATTCCCTTATAGGCTCGGGATTGACGCAGCAGGGGCCTCCGGCAACAATGATTGGGCAGCTCTCGGCACGATCTTTTGAGAATGCCGGCACGCCTGAGAGCTCAAGCATATACAGCACATTCGTTATTGAAAGCTCGTACTGCAGCGAAAAGCCAAAAAAGCTAAATTCTGTTATCGGGCTGAAAGATTCAAGCGAATACAGCGGCACAGAGTGCTCATTCATCTTTGCTGCCATGTCAAGCGCAGGCGCAAACACCCGCTCGCACGCGACATCTTCCATGCTGTTTAAAACATGGTAGAGGATTTTAAAGCCAAGATGGCTCATGCCTACTTCATATAAATCAGGAAAAGCAAGGGCAAAGCGAATTGAGGCTTTTTCCTTTGGCTCGGCAGCGCCATATTCATTTCCAATATAGCGGGCTGGCTTTTCAACACTATGCAGAATTTTTTTTTCAAGAGTTTCCTTAATAGACATTTAGCGCCTTTCACTGCATTGATTATTGCGCTTTTTAGGCGCTATAGGCAAATCATATAGGAAACGGCTGAGTATTGCAACAGATGATCGCATGAGGCGGAAATTATGCTGAATGCTTATTTCATTTGCAGCTTCCAGGGGTCTGCGCAAGCAAAAGGCTGCTTTAGAGCTTGCCACATTTTTTTTATTAAGTGGTGGCGCAAGCTCATAAATCGCATGAATTTTGCATAGTTATATACAGCTAAGAGCGGGGAGGCTAATTAATGGAACAGATCAATGTATATAGCGATATAAAAGAACGAACAAACGGTGAAATATATGCGGGAATCGTTGGCCCCGTTAGGACGGGGAAATCGACATTCATCAAGAAATTTATGGAGCAGCTAGTAATTCCGAATATTGAAAACCGCTTCAAAAAAGAGCGCGCCATTGACGAACTCCCGCAAAGCGGTTCTGGCCGCACGATAATGACAGCAGAGCCTAAGTTTGTGCCTAATGAAGCCGCAAGGGTTAAGCTTGCAGACACGACGGATGTTGCGCTTCGCCTAATCGACTGTGTGGGCTATCTCGTGCCAGGCGCTTTGGGGGCTGAAGAAAACGGGGCAGCAAGAATGGTGCAAACACCATGGAGCGAGTCTGCCATGCCATTTGAGCGGGCAGCTGAAATAGGCACAAAAAAAGTAATAAGCGAACACTCAACGATAGGCATTATCGTTACTACCGATGGCAGCTTCACCGACATCTCACGTGAGAGCTACCAGGAAGCTGAAGAGAGGGTTGTTAACGAGCTCAAGCAGCTTAACAAGCCTTTTGTCATTGTGCTCAATACTACCAGGCCGCATGCTGCTGATGCAAAAGAGCTGGCGCAGTCTCTCGAAGGCAAGTACTTAACCCCTGTAATGCCGCTTAACGTGCAGGAGCTTTCAGTGCAGGATATCGAGTCGATTCTCACGACAGTGCTCTATGAGTTCCCTGTCAAGGAGATTTGCTATAAGATACCAAAATGGGCAGCAAACCTGCCAAGCGAGCACTGGCTCATGGAAGGCATAGAAAGCTTTATAGAGGCCTCATCAGAGTCAGCAAGCAGAATCAGCACTCTCACTGCAAGCCTTCAGTCAAGCGCTTTGCCAAGCTTCAGCTCAGACATTACTGAGATTAATCTTTCAAATGGCACTGTTACTGCCCAAGTCTCAATCGACAACGATGTTTTCTACAAGATTATGAGCGATGAGAATGACATTACTCTTCGAAACGAATCTGACTTGTTCAGCCTGCTTACAGGCCTGCTCAGCGCGAAGACCAAGTACGAGCGCTTTGCAAGCGCTCTTTCGTCTGCAAACTCATCCGGGTATGGCATTGTCTATCCAAGCTTTGATGATATGGAGCTTTCTGCGCCGGAGATGATTAGCGAGTCCGGAAAGTATGGCATTAAAATCAAGGCATCTGCACCGGCGCTGCATATACTCTCAACTGAAATATTCTCAGAAATCGCGCCGATTATAGGCAGCGAGTCGGAATGCGAGTCATTCTACAACAGAATTCTGGGCCAATACGAGGGTTCGCAGGCAGAGCTCTGGGAAACAGAGATCTTTGGCAGGAAGCTCTCAGAGATGCTTACAGACAACATCAACCTGAAGCTGTCAACCATCAATGAAGAAACAAAGCTTAAAGTGATAAGAATTATAGACAGGATCTCAAACAACAAAAAGGGCGGGCTGTTCGTCTTCTGGCTATAGGCCCGGCGGCCCGGCATCTTTAGCCCGGAATCGCCGGGCTGACATAAAGAGTCCTTTGGTTTGTGTAAATAACTTTGCCCGCGGGTGCACCGTTGGGCTTTTTTACATTGCGAACATAAGTATAGTCAACTTCAACGCTGTCTGACTCCCTGGCTGCTGAATGCCATGCCGCAGCACTCGCTGCCTGCAAAAGCTCTTCATCATTGTAGCCGCCTTTTTTTGTTTTTAAGACTACATGGCTTCCGGCAATCCCTTTGGCATGCAGCCATATATCGTCTTTGGAAGCCGACCTGTTTGTCAGGGCGTCATTTTGGCGATCGTTTCTGCCAACAAGTATGCTTGCCCCTAAAGAGCCCTTGTACTCGATGGGCGAGGCATTGCTTGGCTGCCGGCTCTTTTGCTGGCTTTTCTTTTTTGCCAGGTAGCCTTTTTCAGCAGCCAGCTCGAGTATTTCAATCGCTGCCTGCCTATCGGGGGCTGTAGACAGGTGGTATATTGCCGAGGAAAGAAAGAAGGCTTCATCCTCTGCTTCAGCAATAAGGCCACTCAGAACAATGCTTGCATTTTTCGCTTTTCTGTAGAGCTTAAAATAGCGTTGTGCGTTTTCAGCAACGCTCAGCTGCTCTGAAAGCTCTATCTCAACATCTTCCATTTCTTCTGAGAAGATATTTGGCACTAGGGCAGCCTTATCGCCCTTTACAGCGCAATTCGGATAAGAAAGCAGCAAGTTTGCCTTTTGCGCAAGCAATTCTGAGCCTTTGGCCTGCTCAAGCTCTGATATTCGGGCAGCAAGCTTGCCCTGCGCGCGCGCCAGCGAGCTTTTGAGCTTTTTTGACTCATTGCTGTAAACGCTTGCCGGGCTCGGGGCTTTTGCAGCCGCTGAAATAAAGCGATCTTCCACTGCAGCGCTTATTGAATCCCGCCTCTCGCCTCTGCTGCCAAGCGTATACAATACAGCGCTGAAATCCTTTATATTCGCGCCTTCATAGTAAACATACGGCTTTATATCAATATTCGCAAAAAATGACTGCACATGCGCCATAAACTCTTCCGGGCTGATGGCCGGGCCAGCGCCCTCGCTCACAGTCCTGGCCAGCTGCCTTGACAGGCCCATAAATACTTCGCTAAGCGCCCTGTCCCGGCTCATGCCAAAGTAAAATGACATTCTGTCACATGCTTCGCCTATGTCAAAATCCAGTGGCGAGAGCTTGTTTACCGGTGGAAGCTTATATTCAAGCCCCGGAAGCACTTGCCTTACTGAGCTCATCTTTGCCGGCACGCGCTTCACAGCATCTACAATGCTGCGATCGCTGTCCCTTACTAGGATAATATTGGAGTGCTTGCCCATTATCTCAGTTATTAAGCTGTATTTCTCCAGGCCAAGCGCAGCGGAAAGCGATTCCATATGTATTGCCAATACCCGATCGAAGCTTGATTGCTCAATGCCGGTTATTGTTGCGCCTAAAAGGTGTTTTCTGAGCGCCATGCAAAAGCCGGGCGCAACTTGCGGATTCTGATCGCTTTCGGCAGAGAGCGCAACCCTGGCAGTCTGAGGGTTGGCAGAGAGCAATATATGCCTTTTTTGCCCGTAGTATATTCTGATGTCGCTTTTGCCTGGCTGAAAAATCTTTTGTATCTTTTTGCCCCTTAGCTCGCTATCCATTTCAAGCGCAATAGCATGGGCTGTTAAGCCGTCGTATGGCATGTGTGCTCCCCTTTAGCTCCTGGAGCTTTTTCGCTCACGTAGCTGTATGTCGATTGGCGATCCGTAAAATCCCAAAGCGCTGCGAATCCTGCCATCCAGGTAGCGCTGGTATTGCTTTGTCATTAATGTTTCGTCATTTACAAACAGCAGCATTTTGGGAGGCGCGACTGATACCTGTGAGGCATAATAAATGCTTAGCCGCCTTCCGCCTTTAGTAGGCATTGGCGACATTGAAACGGCCATGGATATGACCTCGTTTATCAATCCTGTCGAGACGCGCTTGTAGTATTCCTCCAAAGCAGCTTCTACAGCATCCATAAGCCTGCTTACCCTGCCCCCGTCAATGGCGGATATAAAAGCTACCTGCGCAAAGCTTATGAAGTAGAGGGCATTTTTTATTGCCTTTTCCATCTCAGCCATTGTTTTTGAGTCTTTTTCAATAAGATCCCATTTATTTACGGCAATAACAATAGCTTTCTTTGCATCCAGTATCTGCGAGGCAATCTTCATATCCTGCTCTGTCACGCCTACTGTAGCATCGATCATGAATATGCACAAGTCGCTAAGCTCTATGGCTTTTGCTGCCCTTACCGAAGCATAGTAGCTTATCGCATCGGTAGTTTGCGATCGCTTTTTAAGCCCGGCTGTATCGGTAAGAATATAGCGCTCGCCGTTGTACTCAAATTCGGTGTCAATGGAATCGCGGGTGGTGCCGGGCATTTCGCTGACTATGGCGCGCTCTTCGCCGCTTATGCAGTTTATAAGCGTAGACTTTCCGGTGTTGGGCTTGCCAACGACAGCTATCCTTTTTGCGCCGGCTTCCTGTTCGCCGCCGTCACCGCCATCGCCGATAAGGCTGAATGCTGCGTCCAGCACATCGCCTATGCCTGATCCATGCTCTGCTGACACGGGTATCGGATCGCCTAAAGACAGGGAGTAAAAGTCATATGCATTCTGGTGCAAGCTGTAGCTGTCCAGCTTGTTGACAGCTACAATTGCCTTGCCGCCGCCCTTTCTAATCATATCAGCGATCTCATAATCGATTGCAGTAGGGCCCTCCCTGCCGTCAACAACCAAGATGATGGCATCAGCCATGTCCATTGCGGCAGCCGCCTGTTTCTTAATCTGTATGCTGATAGGATCAGTGCTGTGCGGCTCAATGCCGCCTGTGTCAATTATATAGTAAGGCCGATCAAGCCAGCTGGATTCTGCGATGACCCTGTCTCTGGTAACGCCGGGGGTATCGTCCACTATCGAAATCCTTCGGCCTGCAAGCCGGTTAAACAATGTTGATTTTCCTGTATTGGGCCGCCCTACAAGGGCGATATAACTCTTCTTCATTTTCTGCTTTCTTGCTTTGCTATTTCGCGCTCAGTGCCGCAAAGCAGTTATTGTGCGCACAAGCTCTGCCCCGCTTGCATCACTTACATGTATTCTTTTGCCTGTTATTTTGCCAAGCTCCCCAATGCCCATCCCGTCAAGAAACAGCCCCTCATCTGAAAGCGCGCTTGACGGCACGATAACATCGGCCTTTTTTGAAACGCTAATGGCGCTTGCTATATCAGATCCTGCCAATAAGCCGGAGACTGTTATAGAAGAGCCAAAAAAGCGGTTCTCGGCAGCAATCGCCTCGAGCTCGATTCCTTTCGCTTTGGAAGAGATTAGAGCGCATGCCTCTTTAATGATTGGATAGGCAAGCGTGCCTGTAACAAGCGCCGCACTCGCTTTTCCTCTGCCCCTTAGCCTGGCCAGCTTTGCAGCGGCTTGCTTTGCTTCATCTATAAAGCTTCGGGCTATGCCGACCCCGTTTTCATACTGTGGATAGCCCTCATAATACGCTTCGCCGGGCAGTTCAGTGCCGCTGATTATGTAGAACTCATCCGCAGCGCTAAAAACGTGCCTCCCGCAAAGCTCGTAGGCTTTCATTCTGTAGGAATCAATAATGCTGATAGCATCTCTTGCTTCACTCGGCGCAAATGCCCGAAGAGAGGCCAGGCCCTGCCTGTGCTTTGTCAGCCCGACAGGAACGCATGCTGCGCTTTCGATGCTGCCAATAATCGGCAGCAGCTTCTCAAAGGAGCTCGCAAGCGCTTGCCCGTCATTAATGCCGGGGCAGAGCACAAACTGAAGGTTTAGCATTATATTGCATTGCGCCAGGTATTCAAGCATGCCGGCTATGTCGCCGGCGTTCCGGTTTCCGAGCATGTAAGCCCTCAGGCCGGGATCAAGCGTATGCACGGATATGTACAGCGGGCTCAGCATATTTTCTGCAATGCGATCAAGGGTTTGCCTGGAAGCATTTGTGAGCGTAATAAAGTTGCCTGTGAGAAATGACAGCCTGTAGTCATCATCACGCACATAAAGGCTCTCGCGCATGCCTTCCGGCAGTTGGCTTATAAAGCAAAAGATGCAGTTGTTTGCGCATTTCATGACATTGTCAACAGTTGCGCTCTCAAACGAGATGCCTATTGGCGCATCGAAGCTGTTTTCTATTTCAATCTGCTGGCCGCTTTCGAAGCCCAAGCTTATAATCGGGCATGCAGATGCCTGCAGGTAGTCGATAATATCGAAGTTCTCATTGCCGTTTAGCGCGCTTAAGCGCATGCCTGCTTTTACCCCGTATTTATGCGCAAGCGAATCGGCCTGAACATGAATTATTAGCCTTCCCATTTCTAATCCTGTTGGCTGCCCAGAGCCTTCATGGCAAGCTGCAATGCTGTTGGCGCTTTGGCAATTCCCCCTTCTGATGTTTCCCGGTGCTCTTCAGGCAGCTTCTTGCCTACTGCAGCCATCGCCTCGACAACCTCGTCAAACGGAATAATGCTTGTTATGCCTGCCATAGCCATTTCGGCACAGCTGAGCGCCAATGCTGCACCGGTTGCATTCCTTTTCGAGCAGGGAGACTCTACAAGCGAAGCTACAGGATCGCATATAAGCCCCATCAAGCTTTTTAGGGCTATGCTTGCAGCTTCAAAGCAGACGCTTGGGCTTGCCCCAAGCATTTCGCAAACGGCAGCTGAGGCCATAGCGGCAGCTGTGCCAACTTCCGCCTGGCATCCCCCCAGCGCGCCTGACACAGTAGCATTTTCATATACAATAAGGCCGACAGCGCAAGATGCAAGCAGCCCTTCTATTGCGCTTTCCCCATCAAGGCCTATGGCTTCCTGGGCTGAGCGAATGCAGCCGGGCACTATGCCGCATGAGCCGCCTGTCGGGCATGCGGCGACTTTGCCCATTGAGGCGTTTAGCGCTGATGATGACAAAGCATACTGCATTGCTTTGTAATACGGCTGGCCAAAAAAGCTGCGGCCCCCCTTGGCCAGCTTGAGCGAATCATTTTCAGTTATCATTAGCTCGATGCGCTCCGGGCTTTCAAAAGCAGCGCTGGTGCTGTTATTCATCGCAGCCCAGATCTCGCCCATTTTCAGGTATACGCTTTGTATTGGCATCGAAGAGTTTTCGCTCTCATATCTTGCCATGGCGCCACTGAGGCGCACTCCCTCCCTGCTGGCATATTCAAGAATGCTGCTGGCTTTCCTAAACCTCATTTATATATACCTCTATACCTCGAGTGCACTATAACGGGGCAATAAACATTGCCTCTAAAACCAGATCAAATCCGGCTATTCGCTGTATTGCTTCAGGCGGCAATGCCTCGTCAGTCTGGGCAACAAGGATTGCGCTCTCGTGCTTTTCTTCCCTAAACAGCTTTAAAAACGCAATGTTTATATTTTCTGACGCTATTATTTGCGTTATTTTCGCCAGTATGCCGGGAGCATCTTTGTGCACTGTTATCAGGGTCGGGTACTCGCCATCTATATCAACAGACATGCTGTTAATTTTGAAAATATTTATCCGGCCCCCTCCAATAGACTCGCCGTAAATGCTATAGCTTTTGCCATCGGGAGTGGCAATGTTAAATGCGGCGACATTGCCTGAGTAAAGCGTGCTCTCTGAAGCAGATATCTCGCAGCTAAAGCCCATCTCGCGCGCAATCTCGAAGCTGTTGCGCAGCCGCTCATCGTCATATGGAATGCCGATTAGCCCGCCAACTATGGCTATATCTGTTCGGTGCCCTTTATATGTTTGCGCGAAAGAGCCATATAGCACTACTTGGCAGGATGATAGTGAGGCAGCTGAAAATTGCCGCACAAAAGCGCCAAGCTTGGCAGCGCCAAGCGTATGCGATGAGGAGGGGCCAACCATAACAGGGCCTGCGATATCAAAGATGCTTATTGGCATTAGCTTATACCGGGTATTGGGAGGTTTCTTCAGACAGGCTTTCCAGGACGCTTTTGTATGCTGAGGCTTCAGCTTTGGCCTTGATGAGGTCATGATCTGCGCAGTTGCCGCACTCAGCTTCTTTTGTTCCGGGAACTTCGCCTTCAAAGCTTTCGATAAAGCTGCACATATCGACAAACAGCTGCGACATGCCTTCGCTGTCGTATATCCCAAAGAACACAGCATAAAAGCCTGTTCTGCACCCCATAGGGCCGAAGTATATTGTTTTTGTTTTAAATTCCGGATCATTCCTCAGAAACGTCGCGCCGAGGTGCTCAAATGTATGGCTTGCTGCTGTTGTGAGGTATTCTCCGCCATTAGGCGTTTTCAGCCTGAGATCAAATGTAGTAGCCTCCACGCCGCCGAAGCTGTCCAGCCTGCTCACATACAGGCCGGGCTTAAGGCGGGTGTGATCTATTGAAAAGCTAGTTATTCTTTCCATTGCCGCTTTGCCCCTTTCACTTGCTTAATTGCAAAGCCTTGGCTTCTAGCACAGGCTTTGCTTATAATCATCAGCCATTTGCAGCACTTCAGATGCATGGTCAAGAGAAGTCTGCGTGAGCTTGGCGCCGCTTGCCATTCTGGCAAGCTCTGATGCCCGATCCCCGGCTGACAGCTCAATAATCTTTGTGTACGAAGCTCCATCATGCTCTCTCTTCTGTATAAGCATGTGCTTGTCTGCCATTGCAGCTATTTGAGTCAGGTGCGTCACTGCAAGCACTTGGCGCTTTCTTGACAGCCTTGCCATTTTCTCTGCAACCAGCTGCGCAGCCCTGCCGCTTATTCCTGTATCAATTTCATCGAATACAAGGCTGTCCGGGCCCTGCTCATCTGCATAGGCATTCTTTATGGCCAGCAATATTCGGGAGAGCTCTCCGCCTGAAGCAACCTTGGCTAATGGCCTCGGCTCAGAGCCTGCGTTAGCCGAAAAGGAAAAGGATGCTCCGTCCATGCCATTTGGCGATGGGGGCGAAGCGTCCAAATCGACGCTGAAAACAGCATTTGGCATTCCCAGCTCTCCCAGAGAGCCTGCTATTTCGCCGGCGAGCCTCTCTGATGCCGCTTTTCGCACGCCGCTGGCTTGCTTAGCGAGATCATAGTACTGCTGCCTCTCAGCTTCAAGCTCGGCTTTGCATTCCTTTATTAGGCTTGGCATGTTAACGGATTGGCTTATTATTGCCCTGCATTCATCTGCATATTCGATTATTCCCTCAACGGTTTCAGCATATTTAAGCATAAACGAGCGAATCCTGCTAAGGCGGTTTTGGACGAACTCAAGCTCTCTTGGATCGCTGTTCTGGCTTGCCAGAAAGTCCCTTAGAGTAAGCGAAGCCTCGCTGACATCGATCTGTATGCTTTCCAGCAGCTTTGCAGTGTCGGCCAGGCCCTCATCATATTCTGCCGCTTTCTCGATTTCGCTTAGCGCGCGCGATACCAGCGTCAGCGCGCTTGATTCCGAAAAGTAAATGCCGGCTAGAGCAGTGTCAACAGCTTCAAAAATTTTTTGGCTGTTGGAAAGCGCAATAAGCCTCTTTTCCAGCCGCTCATACTCTCCCGGAACAAGAGCCATAGGCTCAATTTCATTCAGGGCTTCCTGGGCATACTTAATTCTCTCTTTTGAAAGGCTGTCTTCTGACTGCAGCTGCCTTAGCTTTTTTGCCTTTTCTGATATTCTCGCATAAGAAGCTGCGAGCTGCGGCTTAATAGGCGAAATTTCATCAGAGCAGTATCCATCCAGGAAACGCAGGTGCTCTTTGGGATCAAGAAGGGAGTGGCTTTCGTTTTGGCCGCATATGTCTAAAAGCGCTACGGAGAGCTGCTTTAGGGCAGCTGATGTAATCATAAAGCCGTTAACCCGGGCAGTGCTCTTTGAAGATGAGGTGAGCTCCCTGCGCAAAATTGCTTTGCTTTCGTCTGCTTCGATGCCCATGCCCTCCAGCATATCATAAGCCTGGCTTGGCTGTGTGAGGCTAAAAACAGCCTCAACTTGCATCTTTATAGCGCCATCGCGAATATTGCCTACGCTTGCCCTGGCGCCGAGAACGAATGAAAGGGCCCCGATAAGTATTGACTTGCCGGCGCCTGTCTCTCCTGTAAGGATGTTAAGGCCATCAGAAAAGTCTAAGCTTAGCTCATCGATTATTGCATAATCTTTTATATATAAAGACTCAAGCATAGCTGGCTGCTGCCTAGAGAGGCTCTGGCAGCTTCCCCTTTCATTGTTTTATTGCGCTTTGATCTGGAGTATATGCTTATAGCGCCTTCTAACCCTTAAGCAGAGGCGTGCTGTCTGTTTCTGTGAGTATTCTGCGAAATAGATCAGCCAGCGCAATGGCTTGCTCTTCTCTTCTAACCATGACGAAGATAGTGTCGTCGCCTGCTACGCAGCCGATAATGTCTTTGTTTTTCATTGAATCGATAGCAACGGCTGCAGCATTAGCCATCCCGGTAAGCGTATGGATGCATATAAATATTGAGGCTGTGTCGATGCTTACCACTGCTTCCTTAAAGATGTTGACTATGCGCAGATCGTACGACGAGGACTCTTCTTGCTGGGAATATTTGTATAAACCAGTTTCTCTGTCAAGGATTTTCACCAGCTTAAGCTCGCGTATATCGCGCGATACAGTTGCTTGGGTTACATCCATGCCGTTTTCGCACAATATCCTTGCCAATTCAGATTGTGTTTCAATAGCATTTGCTTTTATCAGGCTGAGTATTTTCGATTGCCTCTCAAATTTCATGTAAGCCCCCCCCTAAAATAATTCGTTTCCTTGATTTTTTTGAAGAGCAAGCCATAAAAATCATAATCATCAAACTTAATAAAGCGAGCCCTGTTCGGGCTTGCTTTTACTGTCAAACGCCCTGAATTAGCGGTATGCGACTCTCCATCAAGGAAAACATGTGTCGTTTGGGGATTAAACTCAAGATGGATTACCTCAGAGACAGAAGCGATGATGCTTCTGCTGTTTAAGGAATGAGGCGCAATCGGCTGGATAATCAGCATATCGCAGGCGGGGTTGACAATTGGGCCCCCTGCTGAAAGGGAATAAGCAGTAGAGCCTGTTGGGGCTGCCACCAGGACCCCGTCAGCAGAATAGTTTCCGATAAGCGCATTGCCAGACCAGCATTTGAAATCCCCTGTGCCCTCGCCAAGCTTGTGCTTTATCATAGCCTCGTTCAAAACATCGCCTAAAATGCGGTTTCCTTCTGATACCTGCGCCATCATTCTGTCTTCAATATAGTACTGCCCTGCAAACAGCATCTCAAGGCGCTGGGCCATGTCTTCTCTTGCTACATCAGCCAGAAACCCGAGCGTGCCAAGGTTTATTCCGATAAAGGCAAGGTTATAGCCGGAAAACGCAGAGATGGCATTCAGCATGGTGCCGTCCCCCCCTAAGGCTATTGCAGCAAAGCATTCCTTTAGCTGTGAGCTGTCAGCTTTCACAAAACGCTCTGGGAGCGACTCTGCTCCAAATACACAGCTGCTTATCCCATGTTTTTCAGCCAGGCTGACAACCTTTGAGAGGAATTCATACTCAGGATCTTTTTGGTGGTTTGCGTATACCACTATTTTTTTCAAGTCAAAACCTCATGCGCTTGCCCTACAGCTGCTGCTATTGCATCTATCGCGCTTCCCTCAAGCAGTGCGCTTTTTTTGTCTTTTCGAAAGTGCGCCAGAAACTCAATATTGCCTTTGCTGCCTTTTATAGGCGAATAATCAATGTTAGCCAGGTATAGGCCATTCCGAAAAAAGCCATCAGAAACCCTGGTAAGCGCTGAAATATGGGTTGATGCGCTCCGTACAATGCCATTTGCCCCTACATCATTCTTTTTTGCTTCGAATTGCGGCTTTATAAGCACTACAGCGTCTCCGCCATCAGCGATGAATTCACGAAAGTTTGCCGCAAGCGCTACAGCAGATATAAAGGACACGTCCATAACAGCTATTTCACACTTTACGCCTATCCGATCGAAAGCGAAATGGCGAAAGTTTTCCCTTTCAAATATGGCTACCCGCTCATCGCTCCTCAGTTTATAGGCCAGCAGCCCATATCCGACATCAATTGCATAAACCTTTGCTGCCCCTGCCTGCAAAAGGCAGTCTGTAAAGCCGCCTGTAGAAGAGCCTACATCAAGGGCATGCTTGCCTTTAGCACTGATATTGAAAGAATTAAGGGCCTTTTCAAGCTTATAGCCTCCCCTGCTTGCATACTTTAAGCCCAGAGGCTTAACTTCAATGCTGTCAGAGGCTGAAACTAAAAATCCTGCTTTGTCCTGCTTAGCCCCATTTACAAGCACCTGGCCAGCCATTATAAATGAGCGTGACTGCGAGGCGCTTTCACAAAGGCCCCGATCTATAAGCGCATTCTCTAAACTTATTTTCTTCATCTTATTATAAGGCTATTTTAGCCCAATAGGGCGGCATTAGGCAATATTCTAGGCGTTGTGAAAGATTTAGCAGAAGAAAGGCATAAATAAAGGCGCCGATAATGGCGCTTTAGTTCGATTGAATAATTTCGCAGCAAAAACCCGGCAGCCATGCCGCAGCAAGCGCAATTGCGCTTTTTGCGCGATGGCAGTGGCGCATTGGCTATCTAGTCTCCGAAATCAAGCAGCGTTTTCCTTGCTTTTACAAGCTCTATCTGGTTTTCGAGAAGCTTGTTTTCAAGCTCAGACACAGATCGCTTGTTGATTTCATTTTCTGCACGAACAGAATTGTACTTTTCTTTGTACTCGTTGAGCATTATGATCAGCTCGTTGTTTTCGGTTTGAAGCTTGTCTATCTTTTGCTGCTGGCCTGCTGCAAGAGAGTCATTTTCAGATAGCTGCTGCATAACAGTCTTCAGCTTGTCCTTATACGAAAACAGTGCCTGCAAATCGTCTTCCCTCTCCCTAAGAAGCACAGCTTCGTCCTTAGCCTTAAATAGCTCTTCGCTTAAATTCAGCGCCGCCAGTATTGCTGCGCTTAAGTTAGTCATATGCGGTGCTGCTGCTTTCGTTTGGCGAATTTTTTTGTCAACAAAGCCGGCAATTTCATTAACGCGGCTCTCACTGTCATCTGTTAGAATTTGATAGTCAGTATCCAGAATACTGATGCTTATCTGGCGCTTCTCATTCATCTGATCGCGCAGAAACTCCCGCTTTGCAGCGGCGGGTGAAGAATGCGCGCCCCTCTTCTATATATTGGTGCCAATGCTCTCGCATTTAGCTTGTCATTTGGCTTTTTGCGCCTAAAAATGCTAAGCGCTTAAGCTCATAATAATAAATATTATAGCTTCACTTAAGCGAATATCAAAGATTTCATTATTTTTATTAATTATATACTAATATTTCCAAAATATGATGCTCTTCGACACAAATAGACTCACATGGCTAAAAATGTTCATTTATATAAGCAGGCCGCCCTAGCCACTGAACGCCGGCGCCCGGTTTCCTGCTGCTCCCTATACTGCCCTTAAGCTGTGGCCGCTGCGCTGTTGCCGGCAATATGCTTTGCCTGAGGCGCTTGGGCTTTACTGCTGCGTGCGGCGCTCTCTGGCAAATGGCACTCCCCGATTTCCAAGATAATACACGATTGCTTCATCATCAGATGTCTTAAAAGCTACGCGCCAAATATGATCTGTATCATCCGGTGTGTTGAAATTTATATAGTAAAAGTCCAAATCTTTAGTTTTTACTTCGCTGCATATCCGTCTGTGCGTATATATTGCACCCCAAGTATTTTGCCCTCGCTTATTAAGCCTTCTTTAGCGCAAGATGGCGCACATACAGTAAGCATAATGCATATAAAGAGCATAAGCGCCTTTTTCATTTTGATGTGCTTCCTGGTGTTTGTTATAAAGCAAAGCTGGCAATGGCTTTCTTCGGCATTGTATGCCTTTTGTCTGCTAGCGGATATCTCTAGCAAAAGCGTGCCCGTCACTATCCAGGTATATTGCTAGCGGGCCAAATTTTCCGTCTTCTGTAGTGTGAAACAAAACACGCCATATTGGAGTTTGGCCATCTCTGCTGGAATCAAAGGGACCATAAAAATAGTCTATTTCCCGTGTTTTGAGATCGGCGTAGCCTAAGCGCTCTATTATCGGGCTGCCAATGCCGATAACTAGCGCTATCTCTTCAGGCGCCAAATTCTCAATAGCTGATCTTGTGAAGAATTCGTTAAGCAGCTTGATCATTGCATCAACTGTTACAGGCTGTTTGCGTGGGATCGCCCTTCCATCTATCATAATTCCTTCTATTGCGGATGTATTCTTTAGCTCAACCATGATATGCCATAATGCCATGTCACTAGTGCCGCCTGTGGGCAATATTCTGTCAACAGAGAGCAGATTCACACCGCCATAGCTTACTATGCCTTTTACTTCGTGGGATATAGATCCGCTGCCTTCCGCTTTGAGAACCATTAAGAGAATATTGCTTTCAAACCACTCGCTATTATATTTTTCTATGGCACTTAGCCATCCATCATCCATGCTATTATACATATCAGTATATTTTTCCAAGTAGAATATGCCTGAAAAAGCGCTATAGTATTTGCTAAGATCCTCTTGTGACGTGAAACAGATTATATAAGGGTACACCATCCAGCCTTGGTAGCCATTCGTTCGAACATACTGAACGCCGACTATTTCTTCCAAGCTGGCAGTTTCAGATAAACCGTTATTTTTTGCCAAGCCCAAACTGCATGAAGCTGTATTAATGGCTATGGCAAAGCATAACAGGGAGGCAAAAGCTTTTTTCATTTTATTCACCTGCACCATTTTTATTGGCGTTTGCTAACCATTATAGCGCCTGAGCTTGGCACCAGGCACAAAGCCAAGGCATTTGCAATATCCTGTTTATTCCCGATTAAGCATTTTTCCCACGCCATAAACCAATATCTGCATCCTGCACTCACAAAGGGGCATGCAAGATGCCGATGCTATGCTCCCACAAGGGAAATGCATGCCATGCCCGTTGCCTGTTCAAGCTTTTTTATTATTTCTGCTTCATCAGAAACCCACAGCGCTTTGTCAAGCAGCATTTTCTTGCCGGAAACACTCTCATGCAGCACTACGCGAATATCGCCTGCATTAGCTTTCAGCGCTTCCGAGAGGGCCGGCAGAAACCCAACAGTGTTTTCATTGAGCTCAACCTGGATGTAAGCGCTTTGTGGGATTCTCGCATCTGCAGCTTTCTGTGGGGGGCTGCTTAGCGGCGCGCTTTCGCCTGCTTCTGCTTGAGTGGCAACAGGCGGTTGCCCATCGCCTGATTCTTTGGCTTGAAGCTCTGGCTCTTGCTTAGAGGCCTTTATGGCAATTTTTAGCTTTTCTGCCCCTTCGAGAAACTTTTTAACCTCGCCTTCATCACTAAGCTCTGCAATGTCTGATGCAGAAATAGATATAGGCTTCTCGTCGCGTATAGAAATTTCGCCTTTAATGATTACCTGCGCATCATTTTTTAAAAGGTGCGAATACTTTTCATAGGATGCAGGGTTGACTGAGGCTTCATAAACCCCATACAGATCTTCTATGCTAAGAAAAGCCATAAGAGTGCCATTTTTTGTTTTGTAAGGCTTTGAGGCTGTGATTATGCCAGCGCACAAAACCTTGCGTTTGTTATATTCATGGCCATGCCCTTCTTCGCCTATAGTTGCGAGTTCAACAGAAGTCGTGCATTTTTCCATTGCTTCGGAATATTCAGATAGGGGGTGGCCTGACATGTATATGCCTAAGGACTCCTTTTCAAACAGCAGGAGCTGGCTTTGGCTGAACTCTTCAATGTTTTGGGGCAGGCTATAGCTTTCAATGCTGCTTGCAGCATCGGCCTCGCCCATTAAGTCAAACAGGCTCATTTGGCCTTGGGCATTGCTTTTTCTCTGGCGGACTTCTGTGTCTATTGCTTCGGAAAAACCAATCATCAACTGCCTGCGGGTATTTCCAAAGCAGTCGAATGCCCCGCTCTTTATAAGGCTTTCTACGCCTCTTTTGTTTAAGCTCTTGTAGCCAAGCCTTTTTATAAAGTCCATAAAGCTTACAAATGGGCCCTGCTGCCTTGCCTGAAGTATTTCATCAACAGCGCTTTCGCCGAGGCCTTTTACAGCAAGCAGGCCATAGCGGATTTTGTTCGATGCAACTGTAAAGCTTGTATAGGATTCATTAATGCCAGGGGCGGCTATTTCTATGCCCATGTCCCTGAGATGGTGTATATACTTGGATATCTTGCTGTCATCGCCTATAACGCTCGACAGCAGCGCTGCCATGAATTCAGTCGGGTACAGCGCTTTGAGGTATGCTGTCTGGTAACTGATTACTGCATATGCAGCAGCGTGCGACTTATTAAACGCATAGCTTGCGAAGTCAGCCATTTGGTTGAATATGCTGTTGGCAGCGCTTTCGCTTATGCCATTTGCAACGCAGCCTGCAATCCCGGCTTCTTTGTCACCATGCACAAACCGGGTGCGCTCAGCCTCCATCGCTTCACCTTTTTTCTTGGACATCACTCTTCGGATATTATCCGAGTCGCCCATTGAAAAGCCGGCAAGATCGCGCACTATCTGCATAACTTGTTCCTGGTATACCATGACGCCATATGTAACGCCCAGTATCGGCTCGAGCTCGGGGCATAAATATCTAATCTGGGATGGATTTTTTTTGTTTTCTATATATGTATCAATATATTGCATTGGCCCCGGCCTGTACAAGGAAATGCCGGCTATAATGTCTTCAAACGTATCCGGCTTAAGCGCCTGCATAAAGCCCCTCATTCCTTGTGATTCAAGCTGGAATACGCCAAGCGTGTCCCCTCGTGAGATAAGCTTGTAGACATTTTCGTCTGCAAAATCCAGATCCTCGACTTTAACCGATACAGCCTCGTTTTTTGAGCGCTTGGCGATATCTACAGTGTCCTCGATGACTGTTAGCGTTCTCAGGCCTAAAAAGTCCATCTTAAGAAGCCCGAGCTCTTCTATAAGCGTCATCGGGAATTGAGTGGCAATGTTGCCGTCGTTAACATATAGCGGGACATAATCATCAATTGGGCTGTCAGTAATAACAATGCCTGCTGCGTGCGTTGAGGCATGCCTTGGAGTCCCCTCCAGAGCCCTTGAGAATTCTATAAGCTTTTTTATCTGCGGGTCAGAATCCACCATGGCTTTTAGCGGCGTGCTCTCTTCCAGAGCTGAATCAATGGTTGTCCCAAGCCTTGTAGGTATCTCTTTGGCTACCCGATCACAATCGCTGTAGCTCATCCCTAAGCTGCGGCCTACATCGCGAACAGCATTTTTTGCCCCTAGCGTGCCAAAAGTTATTATCTGGGCGACGTTTTTTTCGCCATATTTTTCCCTTACATACTCGATAACCCGATGGCGGTTTTCATAGCAGAAATCGATGTCAATATCAGGCATCGTAATTCTTGAGCTATTCAAAAAACGCTCGAATATAAGGCTGTACTGGATGGGATCTATCTGCGTTATATCAAGGCAGTAGGATGCAAGGCTTCCTGCAGCGCTTCCCCTGCCAGGGCCGACTGATATATCGTTGTCTTTTGCATACTTTATAAAGTCCCAGACTATTAAAAAGTAATCGTTGAAGCCCATGCCGTCAATAACTGAAAGCTCATACTCGAGGCGCTGCTTTAATTCATCTGTGGCTTCGGCGTATTTTCTGGACAAGCCCTCAAAGCAAAGGCTTTTAAGGTAGCCCTTGGCGCTTTCGCCTTCAGGCAGCTGGTATTTTGGCAGATGGTACTCATTAAACGTTATGCTAACATCGCACCTTGCGGCTATCTTTGCCGTATTTTCAATAGCTTGCGGCACATGCGAAAAGAGCTCAGCCATTTCCTCTTCGCTTTTCAGGTAATACGAATCGTTGTTGAATTGCAGGCGCTTTGGATCGTCAAGCGTTGTTGCTGTCTGTATGCAAAGCAGAACCTCATGGTATGCACTGTCGCCTTTGTTTGTGTAGTGCGAGTCATTTGTTGCAACCAGCCCAAGGCCGGTTTCATCTGCAAGCCTGATAAGATTTTCTGCAATCAGCTTCTCTTCGTCGAGCTGGTGGTCCTGTATTTCCACGAAAACATTGTCTTTGCCAAAAATATCTATAAGTTCCTCCAGCTCGCCTTTTGCCTTTTTATAGTCGCCGGCAATCAGTGATTGGGGAATTCGCCCTGATATGCACCCGGTAAGGCATATAATGCCCTCAGAATGCTCTCTAAGCAAGCCAAAATCAGCCCTGGGCTTTCGGTAGAAGCCGTCAGTATAGGCTGCTGACACTATTTTTACTAGATTTTGGTAGCCTATATTGTTTTCAGCTAAAAGGACGAGATGGTAATTATTCCAGTCCAGCTTTGAGTCTCTTTGGAGCATGCTTCGCTCTGAAGTATATATTTCACAGCCCAGTATCGGCTTTACACCGTTGTTTATGCATTCACGGTAAAAATCTATTACCCCGAACATTACGCCATGATCTGTCAGGGCGATAGAATCCATGCCTAGCTCTTTAGCCCTCTTTACAAGGCCTTTTAAATCGGAAAAGCCGTCTAAAAGCGAATATTGCGAATGAACATGAAGGTGAGAGAACATACTGCCCTCCTGCAGTTTTATAAATATATTGCATAATGCAGCATATTTTTACGGCAATAATGCTGCCCGTGATTTTATTTTACAACAATTTGCGATGTTGCGCCATTCTTAATAGCTCACCCTTGCGACAGGCAATTGCCAAAAAATGTTTACAGACTGAGTGCCTTATGGCATGCCTCAGCCATGCCGGCCAGATAATCGCTTGCTGCAGCATCCGGCTCAATAATATCGCCTTCTTGCCCCAGCTGCACCGGATAAGCCGCCTCACATGTAAAAGAGCCGCTATAAACAGAATTATCGATAAGCTGTGACAGCCGCAGCCAATCTATGGTGCCCTCAAAAGGCAGCAAATGCTCATCAGCAAGAGCGTTGTTGTCGTGCATGTGCAAGGCGAATAGCCGGCCGGCATATTTTTTAATAAGGGACAGCTCCTGGTTTGGCTCTGCGACATTGTTATGGCCTGAATCAAAGCATAATCCGACATATCTGTGGCCTGCCCTGTCAAGCAGCCGTGTAAAAGTATCGTTGTCAAAAAGGTTCTCGACAGCCAGCCTGACTTCATGCTTGTCTGCTGCGTCGCCAAGCCTCATTAAGCGATCAGAGAACAGCGCCTCGATGCCGCCTTCTTTGGGATATACAGTTCCGAAAGGGTGAAACACCAGGCAATTAATGCCACACGAGCTGGCTTTCTTTATATCCTCGAGCCTTTGGCTGAAAACATCCATCCCGTCCAGGCTGTCCAGCCACAAACTGTCAGTCTCAAAGTACGGCAAGTGGCAGTTCTCAACGCTTAGGCTGTAGCCGGACGCAATTTCAGCAAGCTTCATATAGTCTCCATCAAGCTCGCTATACTCAGGCCCGAACCATCCCATTATTGAGCTAAACCCTGCGTTCTTGATAAGCTCAAGCTTCTGAGCCATACTCAGCACGTATCCGAACCATGTGAAAACGCCTATGCCATTCATTAAAACTCCGCCTTTCCATTATTGCTATGTTAACAGAAAGCCAGTGCCCTAAACACTTCTTTTTAGAAAATCCCGAATCATGCATTGATATTGAATTGCTTGGACAATTAAGCTAAAATTAAGTAAATAGCCAAAAAAAATCGGCTTAAATTATGGAGGGGAAATGAAAAAATTTCTTGCTGGCTTGCTAACTCTGGCATTAGTTATAAGCTTCGCCGGATGCGGAGGAGGCGGTGGAACCACAACGCCTCAGGGCAACACATATGAACTCGGCCTAGTCACTGATATTGGCACAATCGACGACAGATCTTTTAACCAAGGCGCTTGGGAAGGCTTGAAAAAGTATGCAGAAGAAACGTCAAAGACTTACCAATACTTCCAGCCACTGGATCAGTCAATGTCAAGCTACAATGATCAGATCGAAACAGCTATTGAGGCTGGCTCAAAGGTTGTCGTTACGCCTGGGTTCCTGTTCGAAAACGCTATACACAAATCCCAGTCGCAATTCCCGGAGACTTACTTCATTCTTATCGACGGAGCGCCCAACAATGTGACAGATTGGGATACAAACGCTACCTACGATGGGGGCGATATGGACTTTACAATTGGGCCAAACACCTACTCTGTCTTCTTTAAAGAAGAGCAGGCTGGATTCCTTGCCGGATATGCCGCTGTAAAAGACGGCTATAGAAAGCTTGGCTTCATGGGCGGAATGGCAGTGCCGGCCGTTGTTCGGTTTGGGTACGGATTTGTCCAGGGGGCTGACTATGCGGCAGCTGAGCTGGGCATTAGCGATGTTGACATCGTCTACCACTACACCGGAGTGTTTAGCGCTTCCCCTGAAATACAGGCAAAAGCGGCATCATGGTACAGCAGTGGAGTGGAAGTTATCTTTGCTTGCGGCGGCTCGATTGGCAACTCAATAATGCGCGCTGCAGAGAATTCCAATTCGGCTGTAATTGGCGTTGATGTTGATCAGTCTAATGAATCTGATACAGTTATTACATCAGCAATGAAGAACATAACAATATCTGTATATGAAGGAATTAAGGCTTACTACGAAGGAAGCTTCCCGGGTGGTGAGAGCGTGCATCTTGGCGCTGAGTCTGATGGTGTTGGGCTTCCAATGGCAACTTCGAAATTTAACAGCTTCAGCCAGGCTGAATATGACGAGATATTCGCAAAGCTCAAAACAGATGAAGACGGGCTTGCTACTTCACTGCTAACAGATGAGAGCGTTGAAAATGTTGAAGCCATTAAGCCGGCTAACCTTACTGTCCACGAAGAAATCTAAATATAGAATCTATTGAAAGCGTGTTTAGCCGCACGCTTTTTTTATTGGCGCTGCGAGCTGATGTTTTCCTGATGGCAAATTGGCAAACGCGCCTGGTTCACTTGTAATAATGCATGCTTGCACTAAGGCGGAGAGTCTCCTCTCCGCCTTATATTTTAATATATTATGCTATAGGAACCTCCGGCTGCTGGTTGGGGAAAAATAGGAATTGCTTTCGCTCAAGGCTGTCATAATCTTCCCATAGCCTTTTTATATAGTTATGGACTGTATAGTTGTTAAGCTGAAGAACATTTGCCGTATCCCAAAGCATTTGCTCAATAACTTGCCTAAACGACACTTTTAGCTCTTCCCTCTGGTAGCTTGAAACAAGCTGCCTAGAAAGGCCGTATATAGCTATTGACTTAACAAACAGCTCGTCTTTAGTGAGGTTAATCGGGAACTCAGCGGCAATGTCTTCGAAAAGGAAGAAGTAATTTTTATATGTGCTGATCTCCTTTTCTGTGCGCTCTTGTATATCTGAATCAAATGCCATCCACAGCTCGTCTGCCATATAGCTCTCGTAGTATATCGCCCTTACCAGAAAGTATCTCATAAGGGAGTCATATCTTTTGAGGCTGGCAACATAGTCAGCGATTTCTTCAATATGGATGCCAAGCGCAGTGATAAGAATATCCTGTTTTTTAGGAAAGTAATAGTTTATGAGGCTTTTTGAGGTGCCGCTCCTCTCAGCAATAGCTTGAAACGATGTTGATGAATAGCCGTTAATCGCATATTCCTCTTTAGACGCAGATATTATCTTAGCCTGCGTTTTATTTATTTTTCTCATGACTGTCCAGCCTGGGCCTTAAAACACAGGCAGTTTCTCCTTATCAAAATTCTCATAAATCTCTAAAGACGAAGCAATAGAGGGCGCAATTAATACTTCAGAAGACTTAAGTATTGACAGCGTGCACTGCAGAATTGTCGAAATGAACTGGTCTTCTTCAAGGACCAGCTGCTCTGTTAAAAAATTAAGCGCCAACTCATTTGTTGCGCCATAAATTGATATTTTTTTCAGAGCGAGCTCGTCTGGCGAAATATCCAGGTTCAAGTTATAAATAATCGATAAATAGAAGCTTTGGAAGTCTGCATGCGGGCTTGAGTAAGCATTGTTTCTCCTGATGAGGTCCAGATAGAAATCCCTGCTGTTTTGGCTTGCCAATATAGCTTTGTAGAAAATGATAACCATCAGCAAAAAAGCCATTAAATCATCAAAATTGCCGTTTTCGATTATAAACTCCCGGCACTTCTTAATGTAGTTTGATAGAATTTCGTTTGAGATGTCCTGCTTGCGCGCATAATAGTAATTGATGGATGTTTTAGATATATTTGCTTCATCTGCTATCATTTGAAATGTTGTTGCAGAGTAGCCTTTGTCTAAGAAAATCTGTTTAGACACATCCAAGATTAGCTGCCGCGTTTTGTTCATTTTATCCATAAATATATTCTCCTTGCATTTCATATTATACTTTTCAAATTTCAAAAATCAATATCTTAGGAGCTGCTTTTATATTTTCTTTACATTAAGAGCTAAAGTTAACGAATAAGCATTTAATTCTTTTAGTTTTTTTACACATGAGTAGATAATAGCAATAAATCGGTTACATAATAATTTTTGTTTGTGAATTATCTGTATAATAAAATAGTAAAAATTTATATATTTTTACGAAGCAATTTCAGAGGGATTGTTTTCAGTAAATGAAAAGAATAAGGATAAATTTTGAAATAATGGCTAAAACAGCTTGTTTAAGGGCGATATCTCAAAACGTCTAATATTTATAAGCTTTGCCATAAAATAGTAAAGACTGAAAGTTTACAATTATAAATTATAATTATGTAACAGGAATGTAACTGGTATCAGGTGGTATTAAGTCTAAAAATATATAACTTTGTAATATTTTCGCAAAATAGATCTTAGAAAACTATATTGCATGCGCCCATTCCTTCAGGCGTTTTTAGCCCAATACCGGTATATTTTGCAAGCGAGAGGATAAGCCCGCTTAATCGGGCTACTTCGTCATCGCCGTCAAAGTGAACCTGAAATGCGCCCCGATACCCGACGACATTGGATCCATTTATTTCATAGGGCACTGTTCGCAGCTCATACTGCCATATTCGGGTCTGTTTAATTATCTCGTTTATTAGCGATGGATCGCGCAAAGAGAAGCGATCGTTAAAAATTTGGCACCTTCCAAGGATGCTGTAGTATATGAGGTCAATAGAGGGAAACAGCAAATATTTGCCTTCGCTTTTATGCAGCGCCGGGGTAATAACCCTAACGCCCATAAGGCGGACTGCATCTGTTGCAAGCAGAAACTCCGAAGCCAATCCGTCATCAGTCAGCTCTTTTGAGGTATACCTTGCCAGGCGTATTTGTATCTGCTTGTCTTTGTCATATACAACTATAGAGGACATCGAATGAATGATTCTTGCAATGCTGTATGCCAGCTCGCTGTCCCAGCAGCTTACATGCCATAAAATCTCACCGGTGCGCAATGGCTCAATGTACTGGGACATTGACATTGCCATCTCCTCCCCGAGCAATCCAGCCATGTTAAATGAAAGGCGCTTCTCAAGCTCGCGGTACAGCGAAAAACTCCAATGTGGCTGTGGGACATCATTGCTTAGCACTTCAAAGCGAATTTCAAATGTATGGATTATGGCCGAATGCCTCCCTTCAGGCAATTTTTTATGTGTTAATTCTAGATTATTCTAGGATTATTTTAAATATATTTCGTATACTTTGCAATAATCATTGTGCTATTCCATTAAACGTCTAAGCTGCCATGAAATAGCACTGGCAAAGGAAAAGGGCAGCTGGCATGCTGCCCTATATACGTATGCAAACGTGCCGGCCTAAAGCTGGTTTTTGTGCGACATGCTTAGCTGGCGCTCGCTTTGAACCGTAGCCTGGGCTGCAGACAGCCTTGCTATCGGAACGCGGAAAGGCGAGCAAGAGACATAGTCCAGGCCGCATTCATGAAAGAACTCAATTGAAGCCGGGTCTCCGCCATGTTCCCCGCAAACGCCAATCTTCAGGTTTGGCCGCGCCCGCCGCCCATCTTCTACAGACTTTTGCACCAGAAGCCCAACGCCTGCTTGATCAATGGTTTGAAATGGATCAGCTTCTAGGATTTTTTTGTCCAGGTAGTCCCGAATGAACTTGCCTGCATCATCCCTTGAGAACCCCATAGCCATTTGGGTCAGGTCATTGGTGCCAAAGGAAAAGAATTCAGCGGTTTGCGCTATGTCATAGCTTGTTAGCGCTGCCCTTGGAATCTCGATCATCGTTCCTACCATGTAGTCAATATCTATATTTTCCAGCCTGAGGATCTCATCAGCGGTTTCTCGTATTATTTTTGCGCAGTATTCATATTCTATGCTTGAGCCGGGCAGCGGTATCATTATTTCAACAGATGCCGGAATGCCAGCCTTTTGCGATTCGACAGCAGCCTCAATTATGGCCCTTGTCTGCATTATGCCTATTTCAGGGTATGTAACGGTAAGGCGGCAGCCTCTGTGCCCCAGCATTGGGTTGAACTCGGCAAGGCCGTCAATTATTGCATGAAGCTTGTCAATAGGCATATCCAGCTCACTTGCTATTGCTTTGATATCTTCGTCGCTATGCGGCAGGAATTCATGCAGAGGCGGATCAAGCAGCCGTATTGTAACAGGCAGCCCGTTCATTTCCTTGAATATGCCGATAAAATCTTCGCGCTGCATAGGAAGGATCATTGCAAGGGCCTGCTCCCTTTGCTCTAATGTCTCAGAGC
Organism: Eubacteriaceae bacterium; assembly: GCA_009782515.1. Classification (GTDB taxonomy): domain Bacteria; phylum Bacillota; class Clostridia; order Eubacteriales; family Anaerofustaceae; genus WRIY01. The sequence continues at coordinate 4,626 of WRIY01000014.1, read as the reverse complement.
ATATCATTTTGCGGAACTGGTAGATGCGCTCTGAGTCAAAGAACATATGCTCAGTGCGGCACAGGCCTATGCCTTCAGCCCCGAAGCCTATAGCTGCCTTCGCGTCTTCAGGAGTGTCTGCGTTGGCGCGAATCTTCATTCTGCGCTTCTCATCTGCCCATTTCATAATAATGCCAAAGTCGCCTGTCATGCTGGCCGGCACTGTCGGCAGCTTCCCAATATATAAATTTCCTGTGGTGCCGTTTAGGGATATTTCATCGCCTTCTCTAACTACCGTGCCTCCGACAGTGAAAAATTTCTCAGTTTCGTTGACAACTACATCAACGCACCCGGCGATGCATGTTTTTCCCATGCCGCGGGCGACAACAGCTGCGTGCGATGTCATGCCGCCCCTGGCTGTTAAGAAGCCTTTTGCAGCATGCATGCCCTCTATGTCTTCAGGGGAGGTTTCCCTGCGCACAAGTATGACATCCTCTCCTGCCTGTGCATGGATGACTGCATCCTCTGCTGAAAAGTACGCCTTTCCTGAAACCGCTCCGGGGGAGGCTGGAAGCCCTGTTGCTGCAGGAGCCGTTACGCTCAGGGCTTCAGGCGCAAATTGGGGGTACAAAAGCTGATCAAGGGAAGCGGCATCGACTCGCATGACAGCTTCATCAGAATCGATGATTCCCTCATTTACAAGATCAACAGCTATTTTTAAAGCAGCCTGCGCTGTGCGCTTTCCTGTTCTTGTCTGCAAAAAGAAAAGTTTGCCGTCTTCTATTGTAAATTCTATGTCTTGCACGTCTTTATACTTATTTTCGAGTATATTGGCGCAATTCAAGAATTGGCTATAGATATCCGGCAAATCCTGTGAAAGCCTTTCGATTGGATACGGAGTCCTGATTCCTGCAACAACATCCTCGCCTTGCGCGTTGATTAGGTATTCGCCGAAGACTTCTTTTTCGCCTGTTGCAGGATTCCTTGTAAACGCAACTCCCGTGCCTGATGTAGAGCCCATATTGCCATACACCATAGACTGTATATTTACGGCAGTGCCAAGATCGTTTGATATGTTGTTGAGCCTTCTGTATGATATAGCCCTCTGGTTGTTCCAGGAGCCAAAGATCGCATTGACTGCAACCATTAGCTGTTCGTTTGGATCGTCAGGGAATTGCTCGCCGGTTTCGGCAAGGTAGATCTGTGTGTACTTTTCGCTTAGGAAGATCATGTCTTCAGCGTCGAGATCAATATCGTCCTCTACTCCCTTAAGCTGCTTTCTTTCATCCAGCTCTCTGTCGAAGAGCTCTTTATCTAAACCGATTGCTATGTCGGAAAACATCATTATAAACCGTCGATAGCTGTCATAAGCGAATCTTGGGTTGTTTGTTTTGCTAGCTATCGCCGCCACTGAGGTCGGGTTAAGGCCCAAGTTCAGAATCGTGTCCATCATCCCAGGCATGGAGAATTTGGCACCTGAGCGAACTGAGACGAGTAGCGGGTTATCACCCCCGCCGAATTCTTTGCCCGTTTTCTCCTCCAACTCGAGCAAAGCAGCAAAAATCTGTTCTTTTAAATCTTCTGAAATGCTTTGGCCACTCTCGTAATAAAGTGTGCAAGCTTCGGTTGTAACTGTAAATCCTGGTGGAACTGGAAGGCCGATGCCTGTCATTTCAGCAAGGCCTGCCCCTTTGCCTCCCAGCAAGTCCTTGCCTAGCCCATCTGCCTCTTCGAAGCTATAAACATACTTTTTTGCCATTAAAAAAGACCTCCAAAAAATATAGGAATAATTTATTCTACCACTATCATCTATCAACAAAAAGTTATATTATCTCCTATAAAAACTTTTTGCTTTACGATATTTTCGGTTGAAATCCCTTTGTTCCCATGTTATTACAAAGCATGGCGTAAATTAGCAATGAATAATATTTGTATCATTGTGTGATTTTTCAAGATAACAGATCATGAATTCCTCAGCAGCATTAATGCCTCCCCATGAGAAAAAAATGTGCATCGAGCCCATGCCTTCCTATAGTATTCTATTCGCCTATGGCAGTTACTAAAACTGGCGCTGGCAGGGCCCCGCCAGGCTCGCATAGTGCATAAAGCGGCCGGGCGCTGAGGGAATGCATTGCTTTTTAAAGCTGCTTTGGCTTCGCATTTTACGAAAATTCATATAATTTTCACAATAAATACTGTTTGCTATCATGCAGGGCATATGCTATTAATTAGATGCAAAGCGCCATGCAATGAAAGCATTTTTAGGCGCATTAAGGCCCTGTAAAGCAAATATATATGCCCAGCGCCTGGTACGGGCAATAGCTTGCGCCGGCAGGCTGCATTTTGGGCAACCCACAAATCCAAAGCATTTCGAAGAGGGGAATTATGTATAAATATAAGCGCTATGCGGCTGCTATTGCTGCCTTAGCCCTTTTGATATGCGGGTGCAGCGCTAAGAGCGCTTTCAGCGGTTTTGGCATGAGTTTAGACGAATTTTCAGAAGCGCTAAAATCAGAGCTTGGCGAAAACTCATTCGGGCTGAGCGAGTTTGAAGTTGACCAGAAACTAAAGGACAATGGCGGCTACAAACAGGTGTATGTATCAACCAATGGAGAGCTGAGTGTCTACATATATACAAAGGCATCTGGCGATGGCATACGCGTTTTGACTAAAACCGTAAACCTGGGCGAATTTTTAAAAATCTCTGAAGCAATTATCAATATACTTGAAAGCAGCAAAGACGCCACTGAGATAAAGATAAAGCTCCTGCTCGGGAACGCAGAGAGCGCAAAGTACTCCTACCAAAGGGGCACGAGCGTGCCCGAAGACGACAATGGCATGGCAGTCTATACAGATACCATGCTGGTCTTTACTGCTGTGCCGCGCATATAAGCTTGCTGAAGCGAATGCCAAGTGCGCATTTTATCAACGCTTTAGCCTGGCGCCGCCGGCCTTTTTTTGGCATATGCATTTCAATTGCCGCTTTTTGCCGGCAACCCCAAGCTATTCGCCCTGAGGGTATATTTCGAAGAGAAGATCGCAAAGCCGGTTATAAAGCGTTACAGCATTGCTTGAGCTGCCGCCTTCTTCTATTAATACTGTCATTGCGTACTGCGGATGCTTATATGGAAAGTAGCCGGTAAGCCAGGCATGATCACTCGAAGCAGCATTTTGCGCTGTGCCTGTTTTGCCGGAGAGCCCGCCATGCTTTGCAAGAGAATTAAGCGACGCAGTGCCGCTTGTAGCTGCAAGCCTCATCATTTCTTGAAGCTTTTCCACGCTTTGCTCAGCGAGCCCAAGGGAAAAGTTCTCTTTTGGCGCAATTTCAACTGAATTGCCAGCAGGATCGATGATGCTTTCCACCAGATAAGGGCTTATTGCCGTTCCGCCGCTGGCAATTGCAGCAACGATTTTATTAATCAGGTAGGTGGATGCTTGTGTTCGGCCTTGCCCGAGGGTTGTGTTAAACAGATCCTCATCGTTGTATACTATAGAGCTTACAAAGCTATAATGGCTGCTGTAGCTAAGCTCAAAATCGGCAGATGGCTCGCCGAACTCTGAAAAGCCCCATCTGCGCGCCATATCTGCAATAGGGCTTCTTGTAATTCCATCTTCGCTAATGTACTCTATTTTTTTTGCTGCTTCATAAAAATAGCAATTGCATGATTGCGCAAAGGCTTCGCTCAGGCCAATGGCTCCATGCGCAGTCCTGCCTGAGCAGTAATGCTGGCTGTTGTTTGCAGTTACGCTTGCTGTGCATTCATACTCTTCATTAAGATCAATATCATCCGACTCCAGCATCGCTGCTGCTGCAACTATTTTCATAATGCTGCCAGGCTGGTATGACAAAACGGTCTTGTTCATCTCATCGCCATATGAAGCCATGACAAGGATTCTGCCGCTTTTCGCTTCAGAGAGTATTACTGAAATGCCGCTGCACTCGATTTCCCCTGCATATTGCTTCATTGCTTCCTCAAACTCCCTCTGTAGCGCATAATCAAGCGTAAGGTTGATTATGCAGCCTTCATTTATATGGTCTGAGGCAACTTGGATGCCATTTTTGGACAAGATATTGCCTTTCGCATCAACAGGAGCAAGCACTGTTATTTTCGAGCCTCCATTTAAAAGCGAGTCATAAGCTCTCTGAATGCCGCTGCTGCCGAGCGCTATTGATCCGCCGCCTTCGCTGCTTTCGTATTCAGTTACACTGCCAAGAACTGTGCTTGCCACAGGCGCCCGGGCGCAAGAAGGGGCATCTATAAAGCGATAGCCTTCGTCTTGCCTGTTAGTTAGCCTAATGCCGTTTCGATCATAAATAGTGCCTCTTGGATAGAAATCCATAATAGTTTTTTTATATTGCCCTGCCAGATTCATAAGCTCGGTTTCATTGTATGCTGTTGAGCATCGCACCAAGGCAGAAATATTGCCCGCAAAGAATGCAAACACCATGAATAGACTGGCCAGTAATCGCCTTCGCATAATCCACCCCTATGAAGTATGCGCTGAAACAAGCAAAAAAACACAAAAAAAAAAGCCCCCGCAGCGCCCTATCCTCCCGGCCCGTCGCCAGGCAAGTACTTTCGGCGCTGGCGGGCTTAACTTCTGTGTTCGGCATGGGTACAGGTGTTGCCCCGCCGCCATTGCCGC